>NZ_JBEYVM010000002.1:0-883026 GCF_040643995.1 Streptomyces sp. NPDC047049
CCGCACACGCCCGGCCCGGGTCGCGTCCCGCGAAGTGGCGGCCGCCCGGTGCTCCGGGCGGCCGCCACCGGCCGTGCCGTGTTCCGCCGGTGCGGTGCCGGCTGGTGACCCTCCGTCAGTACGGGTGCTTGTCCGCCCGGTTCATCCAGGCCGCGTACGACTCGGCGCCCATCTCGGGGTAGATCTGCTCGATCTTGATCCGGCGCTCGTCGAGCGGCCTCTTGAAGTCCTCGTACTGGAACGTGTCGTCGAAGCCGATCTTCGCGGTGTCCTCGAGGTCGCAGCTGTAGTAGACGGCGTCGATACGCGACCAGTAGATGGCGCTCATGCACATGGGGCAGGGCGCGCCGCTGATGTAGATCGAGGTGCCCTGGAGCATCCGGGCCCGCTCCGGGACCGGGTCCGGTGACCCGGGCGGCCGCGGGACGTACTCCAGCGTGCTCTCGTTCTGATGCGCCACGGCGATGCTCGGAGCTTCCGGGTTGAGGATCTGTATGGCTTTCCGGATGGTTTCCATCTCGGCGTGCGCGGTGGGGTCGCCGGTCAGCAGCACACGGTTCTGCCCGCGGGCGACGATGTTCCCGTCCCGCGTGAGCACCGCGCCGAACGGGCCGCCCCAGCCGTTCTCCACGGATTCCGTGGCGAGCCGTACAGCCTCTGCGAGAAGTTCTTTGTGTTCCATTACGGAGTCTCCGATCGGCATCGATTCCTCTGCGGAACGGTTAGGCAAATGCCCCATTTGCCGGGTAAATCTCTTCTGTACTAGGCTACTCAAGGTGAGTGCCCGTGCAAGCCGTGATTCCACGGCAGACATCGCCACCGTGGTGACCTCGCAGAAGGTGCGCGAAGGCCGCACCGAGGAGTACCGGCGTTGGCAGGACAGAACGAATCAGGCCGCGCGTGAATTCGAGGGTTTCGTGGACGCCGAGGTGTATCCTCCCGGCGCCGGCGAAGAAAACGAATGGGTGGCCGTATTTCGCTTTTCCGGAATGGACTGTCTGACCGCGTGGCTGGAGTCGGGGCGGCGCCGGGAACTGCTCGACGAGGCGAGCGGACTCTTCCAAGGGCCACCGACGCAGGAGGTGCTGCGGGGCGGCAGTCCCGCACGGCCGGCTACCGACGTGGTCACGGCCGTCATCTCCCACGAGGTCAGACCGGGACAGGAGCAGCAGTTCCTGCGCTGGCAGGAGAAGACGCTCGTGGCGCAGGAGAAGGCGCCGGGCTTCATGGGATCCGAACTGTTCAAACCCGTGGAGGGCGTACAGGACCACTGGGTCGTCGTCTTCCGGTTCGACTCCCGCGCACACCTCGACGACTGGCTCCACTCCGAGGTGCGCACGAAACTCCTGGCGGAGGGGCGGAAGTACTTCACCTCGTACGACGTGCGCAAGGTCGGTTCGGCGTTCAGCGGGTGGTTCCAGTTCGACCGCAGGGACGGTGCGCCGCCCAACTGGAAACAGGCGATGTCCGTCGTCCTGGCGCTCTATCCGACGGTGATGGTGCTCAACCTGACCGTGGGAGTGGGGCTGGAGAAGCTCACCATCCGTGAGTACATCGGCCTGTTCCTGTCCAACGTCCTGAGCGTCAGCGCGCTGACCTGGCTGCTGATGCCGCTCGTCAACCGGGCGTTCGCCTTCTGGCTGGTGCCCTCCCGGGCCACCGGCCGCAAGGAACAGGTGCTGGGTGTGGGGCTGATGCTGCTCGGCTACCTGGTGTCCATCGGTGTCTTCGGACTGATCACCCACCAGATCTGGTGAGGAGGCCACGATGTGCCCACGGAAACCGGCAGCGGCGGAGGAGGATTTCCCCGGCACACCGGTGACGCGGGGCGAGGCCGGCTACGAAGCCGCCCGGTCCGCCGCCGTGTGGAACGAGCGCCGGCCCGAGCGGTTCCCCGAGGTCATCGTGCGCACCGCCACGGAAGCGGACGTGGCACACGCCGTCACCTACGCCCGCACCCGGGAACTGCGGATCTCGATGTACTCCGGCGGGCACAACTGGTCCGGCTCGCCGCTGCGCGACCGCGGACTGCTGCTCGACCTCTCCGCGCTCCGGGAGTGCCATATCGCGCCCGCGGCCGGCGACGCCCCGGCGACGGCCACGGTGGGGCCCGCCGTCACCGGCCGCGAACTCGTCGCGGCGCTCACCCCACGGGACCTGGCGTTCCCCGTCGGCCACTGCCCCACCGTGGCGGTCGGCGGGTTCCTGCTCAGCGGCGGCCTGGGCTGGAACTCCCGGGCCTGGGGCGCGTCCTGCGCCGACGTCCTGGAGATCCGGGCCGTCACCGCCGACGGCCGGACGGTCACCTGCAGCGATACCGAGAACCCCGACCTCTTCTGGGCCGCGCGGGGCGCCGGGCCGGGATTCTGTGCGGTCGTCACCCGCTTCCGCCTCGCCCTGCACCCCCACCCCGCCTCGATCATGACGACCTCCCTGACCTTCCCGCTGACCGAGGTCGCCCGGGTGGCCCGGTGGGCGGAGCGGACCGCGCGCGGGCTCCCGCCGTACGTCGAGACGGCCTTCGTCCTGATGCCCTCCGGTCCGCAGGCCGGCACGGCGCCGGCCGGGCCCCGGATCACGGTCGCCGCGACCGCCTTCGCCACGGCACGCAGCGAGGCCCTGCAGGCGCTGGAGCCGTTCACCGGCTGCCCCTTCGGCGAGCTCGCCACAGACCGGCAGCCGGCCGCGCCGACCTCCTTCGCCGCACTCCACGAGGGCGCGATGTCCGCCTGGCCGCCGGCCCACCGGTATGCGGCGGACACCCTGTGGTCACCGGAGAGCTACGCCACCCAGCTGACCCGTATCGCCGATGCGGTGGCCGACGCCCCCTCCGGGAAGTCCCTGGTGCTCTCCCCGGTGCTGCCGGTCTCCGAGCACCCCGCTCTGCTGCGGAACATGGCCTTCTCCCCGCTCGGCGAGTCCTACCTCGTCTGCTACGCGATCTGGGAGGACCCGGCCGAGGACGAGGCCCAGGTGCGCTGGCTGCGCGAGGCGATGGCCGCGGCTGACCCGCAGGGCGACGGTTTCCGCTACATCGCCGAAACGGACCTGGAAGCCGACGCCGCACGGGCCCGGCGCTCGTACACCCCCGCCGCCTGGGACCGCCTGCAGGAGATCAAGGCGCAGTGGGACCCGGACAACCTCTTCCACTCGTATCTCGCCCCCTGACGCGGGGCCGGCCCGGCCCGGGCGCGGGGCCGCGGCCGGTGCGGCGCGGCGCCCGGGGGAGCGGCCCCGGCGCCGCGGGGGCACCATGGCCCTATGCTGCTGGCCGCTCTCGCACAGGTCTCCGCCGATGTCGCGGCGACATCGGCGCGTTCGCGGAAGATCGCGCTGCTCGCCGGGCTGTTCCGGGCCGCCGCGCCGCAGGACGTCCCGGTGGTCATCCCGTATCTGGCCGGGCGGCTGCCCCAGGGGCGGATCGGGGTCGGCTGGAGCGTGCTGCGCGAGCCGGTGGCGGCCGCGGAACGCGCCACGCTGACCGTGCGCGAGGTGGATACCGCGCTGACCGGGCTGGCGCGGGTCTCGGGCGCCGGAGCGCAGGACGAGCGGCGCCGGCTGGTCCGGGAGCTGCTGGCCGCGGCGACCCGGGAGGAACAGCGCTTCCTGGTCGGCCTGCTCACCGGCGAGGTGCGGCAGGGCGCGCTGGACGCCATCGCGGTCGAAGGGCTGGCCGCCGCCACCGAGGTGCCCGCGGCCGATGTCCGCCGGGCCGTGATGCTGGCGGGCTCCCTGCAGGACGTGGCACGGGCGCTGCTGGCCGAGGGGCGGCCGGCGCTCGCGGAGTTCCGGCTCACCGTCGGGCGGCCCGTGGGGCCGATGCTGGCGCACACCGCCAAGACGGTGGCCGAGGCGGTGGACAAGCTCGGCGCCTGCGCGGTCGAGGAGAAGCTGGACGGCATCCGCGTCCAGGTGCACCGGCAGGGGCCGGACGTACGGATCCACACCCGCACCCTGGACGAGGTCACCGACCGGCTCCCCGAGGTCACCGCCCTCGCCCGGGAGCTGCCGGCCGACCGCTTCATCCTCGACGGCGAGGTGATCGCGCTGGACGGCGAGGGCCGCCCGCTGCCCTTCCAGCGGGTCGCGGGACGCTTCGGCTCGCGGGTGGACGTCACCGCGGCGCAGGCCGCGCTGCCACTGTCCCCGGTCTTCTTCGACCTCCTCTCGGTCGACGGCCGCGACCTGCTGGAACTGCCCGGCGCACAGCGGCACGCGGAACTGGCCCGGCTGGTGCCCGAGCATCTGCGGGTGCGCCGCCAGGTGGTCGCCGACCCGTCCGACGCCGCGGCCCGCGCGGCCGCCGAGGAGTTCTGGTCGCGGACCCTGCGCCGGGGCCACGAGGGCGTCGTGGTCAAGGCGTTGGACGCCCCCTACAGCGCGGGCCGCCGGGGTGCCGCCTGGCTGAAGGTGAAGCCCGTGCACACCCTGGACCTGGTGGTGCTCGCGGCGGAGTGGGGCCACGGCCGGCGTACCGGGAAGCTGTCCAACCTCCACCTCGGCGCGCGCGGGCCGGACGGCGGATTCGTGATGCTGGGCAAGACCTTCAAGGGGCTCACCGACGCCACCCTGCGCTGGCAGACCGAGCGGCTGCGGGAACTCGCCGTGGCGGACGACGGCCAGGTGGTGACGGTGCGTCCGGAACTCGTCGTCGAGATCGCCTACGACGGCCTGCAGACGTCCACGCGCTACCCGGCGGGCGTGACCCTGCGCTTCGCCCGGGTGGTGCGCTACCGGGAGGACAAGACGGCGGCCGAGGCGGACACCGTGGAGACGGTGCTCGCCGCGCACGGCGGCGGGGAGGGCTAGCCGTGCCGGGGAAGCGCAGCGCCGGGCTGCTGCTGTACCGGCGCACCGCGGACGGCGGTGTCGAGGTGCTGCTGGCGCACATGGGCGGGCCGTTGTGGGAACGGCGGGACGCCGCGGCGTGGTCGGTGCCCAAGGGCGAGTACCTGCCGCCGGAGGAGGCGCGGGACGCGGCCCGGCGGGAGTTCGAGGAGGAGCTGGGCCTGCCGCCCCCCGACGGGCCCGGTGTCCTGCTGGGCGAGGCCCGCCAGGCGAGTGGCAAGGTGGTGACGGTGTGGGCCGTCGAGAGCGATCTCGACCCGGAGCGGATCGTGCCGGGCACCTTCGCCATGGAATGGCCGCGCGGATCCGGAGTGACCGGCACCTTCCCCGAGATCGACCGGGTCGCCTGGTTCACCCCGCACGAGGCGCACGGGCGCCTGGTGGCGGGCCAGCGGGTGTTCCTGGAGCGGCTGACGGAACGGCTCGCGGGCCAGGCCTGAGCGGGCCAGGCCTGAGCGGGACGGGGCCTGAGCGGGACGGGGCCTGAACGGGGCGGGGCCTGAGCCGGGCGCGCCGCGCTCCCGGCCTCCACCACCCGCGCACCCCACGGGCCACCACCCGCCCTGGACACCGCCGTTGCCGCCGGTCAGGCTTGCGGCGGGGCCGTACCACAGGCCCCGCACGGGGGCCCTGGCCACGGGGTCATGAGCATGCCGCGGGGGCCGCATGTTGCGTCTGCACTTCGACGACCGGGACATCGCGCGGGTACAGATCGCCGCCGAACCCGATCCACTGTGGGAAACGGTGCTCGCCCTGCACCAGCTGGTGCCGCCGGGACGCGGGGTGCCGGTGTTCGGTGCCTGGCGGGCCCGTGCGCGCCGCGAGCTGGACGAGCGGGGCCTGACCCGCGCCGCGCGGCTGATCAGCATGCTGGCCCCGGCCGACGCCCGCTACTTCCCGGACTTCCTCACCCCCGACGCCGCCCGGGACGGACTGGCCGCGGGGCTTCAGGCGCTGTGCGACACCCCCCGGGTCCGGCTGACCGCGGAGTGCGCCAGGGCGGGGCTGCCGGCCCGGCTCCCGCGCTGGACCGCCGCGCTGGCCGGCGGAGACCGGCAGCCGCTCGACGAGCTGGCCGCCGCGTTCGGGCAGGTGTACCGCGCGGTGATCGCCCCCGACTGGACGGGCGCGGCCGCCACCGTCGACTGCGACCGGGGCGGCCGCACCCGCATACTCTGCCGCGACGGCGTCGACGGCATGCTGGGCACCTTCCGGCCCGCGATCCGCTGGGAGCCGCCGGTCCTGCACGTCGACTACCCCCGGGACCGCGATCTGCGCCTGGGCGGCCGCGGACTGCGGCTGATCCCCTCCCACTTCTGCTGGCACAGACCCATCGCGCTCGCCGACCCCGGCCTCCCGCCGGTCCTGGTCTATCCCGTCCAGCACGCCACGGACTGGGCGCCTGCCTCCACCCGCGACTGCCGGCCGCAGGCGCTGTCCGCCCTCCTCGGCCGGACCAGGGCCCGCGTCCTCGCCGCCCTGGACGCCCCGGCCACCACCGGTGAACTGGCCCGCCGCCTACGGGTCTCCGCCCCCTCGGCCAGCGAGCACGTCAGCGCACTGCGCGAGGCGAACCTGGCCCGCAGCCGGCGCGACGGAGGCTCGGTCATCCACGCCCTCACCCCGCTCGGCACGGCGCTCCTGCACGGTGACCTCGCCCCCGTACGCCTGCCGCATTGAGCTGGTCCCCACCCGTGCGGCGGGAGTTGTGGGTGGCGTCGCAGACGGCGGCGGGGGTGGGGACGCCCCGCTACTGGCGGGCGAGGGAGCGGGTGATGCCCGTCGCGATCGTCGTGGCCAGCGTCCAGCCGGTGACGACCAGGAGATAGGAGAGCCACTGGTACCAGCCCCGCGGCGCGAAGGCCCCCTCCTGTCCGAAGCCGATGATCGGCATCAGCAGATCGAGGGTGTAGAAGAAGGGGTTGAAGTCGGGGGCCTCGTCGCTCTTCAGCGGGTGTGGAGGGTGCAGGGCGAAGGCGAGGGCGCCGGTGAGCAACAGGGCCAGCAACCAGCCGGCGGCGCGCATCGGACGGAAGCCGTAGCCGACCGTGGCGTCCTGAAGGTGACCCCAGACCTTGGCGTACCAGGGCAGGGTGCGGCGGTGGCGGCGGAGTTTGGCCAGCTGGACGGTGCGGGCGGCGGCCTCGTCCCCGGCTGCGCGGTAGGCGCCTGCGAGCTGCTCGTACGAGTACGACACATAACCCGCGCGTTCGCGCTCCAGCACCGGCAGCCGTTCCCCGGCGGGAAGGTGCGGGAGCAGCGAGCCGTAGGTGAGCCGGTCGAGTTTGACCTCGTCCGGCCAGACCTCCGGCGGGACGTACAGTACGTCGAACTGGGCGCGGCGCAGATTGATCGTGCCCACCATGGGCTTCGCCTCGCGCAGCCACATCTCGCCCGCGACGCAGCTGCTGGCGCGTAACGCGACCCCACCCGGGTTGGCGAGGGCGGCATAGGCGAGGTTGAGCTGGCCACCGATCCGGGCGCCGCGCAGGTCGACCCGGCCATGGGCACGCAGCCGCATCGCGTGTACGTCGGTGCCGACGCCGAGGGTTTCGGCCTCCAGCGCGTGACCACCGGGGGCGTTGAGCTGTGCGTCGTCGAGCGTGATCTGTCCGCCGACGGTGGCGCCGTTCAGCCGGGTCCGGCCGTGGGTGACCAGACCGGGTGCCCAGAGATCGGTACCGATGTCGGCGTGGTTCAGCTGGAGAACGGGTTCCTCCGGCGGCTCCGTGGCGGCCGGATCGCCGAAGTGGGCCCCATTGGCGAAGACCGCACCGGATATCTGCGCCCCGGCCAGCCGCACCGGCCCCGTGATACGGCAACAGGTGAGGCGCAGCACTCCGTCGACATGGAGGTGTCCGGCGGTGAGCCCCGGCAGGACCGAGTCGTTCAGAGCCAGGATGCGCAGCCGTGCGCCGTAGAGCTCCGGGGTCTCCCCGAAGTAGCAGGACCGCAGTCGTACCGGGTGCTCAACCCTGCCGTACTTGAGGTTCAGCTGCCCGGTGATGCGGGCGCCCCAGAGCTTCAGCCCCGCTATCTCGCCGTCCCGGGACGGCCCGTTGAGCAGCAACACGCGCAGCACCGCGGCGCGCACGGTCCGCTCGGGGCCCCAGGTGGCGCCGGTGGCGGCGTCTTCGTCGGCGTTCTCCCGGAAGTCGACGCCCTCGCCGAGGGGGAACGCCTGCCAGACACGGCGCTCCGCTGGGGTCAGCTCGGTGATCTCCACCGGCCGGATGCTGTCGCGCGGGTGTGCGAACTGTCAACCAAGAGCTGTGCGGCCGGGCATGCTGCACGTTTCCGCGTCCCTCTCAGCAGGTGGCGCCCGCCCCGCCCCCGGGGCGGCCCCCGAGGACCGCCCCGGGCGCCGCTCACGGCCGTACCTGGATCTTCCTCCCCTCGCCGGCTCGGAAGCGGGCCAGCGCCTCGGCGTACCGGTCCAGCGGGAGGCGGTCGCTGATGAAGACCTCCGGGTCCAGGGCACCGGCCGCGAAGAGCTCCGCGGCGCGTTCATAGCTGTGCAGCACGGCCATCGAGCCGGTGATGGTGATCTCCTGGTTGTAGATGCGGTAGGGCTCGATGGTGGCGCGCGCCGCGTAGTCGGCGACGCCGAACTGGAGGAAGGTGCCGCCCTTGCCGACCCGTCCCAGGGCGTCCTGGATGGCGTGTGCGTTGCCGGTGGCGTCGATGACCACGTCCCAGCCGCGCGGGCGGTCCAGCTCGTCGGCGGAACCCGCCGCGTTGCTGCAGCCCAGCGTGCGGGCGGTGGCGAGGCGCGCGGGGTTGATGTCGACGACATCGACTCCGGCCGCGCCGGTGCGCTTGGCGAGCTCCAGCATCATCAGGCCCATCGTGCCCGAGCCGTAGATGAGGACGCTGGTGCCCAGTTGCGCCGAGCGCAGGATGTCGTAGCCGCGTACGGCGCAGGACAGCGGCTCGATCAGGGCCGCGTCCTCGGTACGGACGTGGTCGGGCAGCTTGACGCAGTTCGCGACCGGGGCGACGGCGAACTCGGCGGCGCCGCCCGCCGTGGTCACCCCGATGGCAGCCCATCGCTCACAGAGGTTGTTGCGGCCGATGCGGCAGTAGTGGCACTCGTGGCAGTAGAGGGAGGGGTCGACGGCCACCCGGTCGCCCTCGGCGAGTTCGGCGACCGCGCTGCCGGTCGCCACGACCGTACCCGCGAACTCGTGGCCCGGCACGACGGGCAGCGTGGGCGCGAACTCCCCCTGGAGGATGTGCAGATCGGTACCGCACAGCCCGCAGGCGGCGACGGACACCACGACCTCGCGGGGGCCGGGCGCGGGGTCCGCGACGGTGGTGACCTCGACCGTGCCGGGTGCGCTGATCACTGCGGCTTTCATTTCACGGCTCCAAGCGACAGGCCCTGGACCAGTTTGTCCTGGGCGGCGAACCCGGCGATGAGCACCGGGAGGGAGATGACGGTGGCGGCGGCGCACACCTTGGCCAGGAACAGGCCCTGGCTGGTCACGAGTCCGGTCAGGAACACCGGTGCGGTACCGGCCACGACGCCGGTCAGGACCCGGGCGAACAACAGCTCGTTCCAGCTGAAGATGAAGGAGATCAGGGCCGTTGCCGCGATCCCCGGCATCGCGACCGGTGCGACGATCCGGGTCAGGGTGGTGGTCAGCCCCGCCCCGTCGATCGAGGCGGCCTCCAGCATCTCCACCGGGACCTCGGCGAGGAACGAGCGCATCATCCACACCGCGATCGGCAGGTTCATCGAGGTGTAGAGGATGACCAGCAGCCAGATGCTGTCGAGCGTCCCGGTGTTCTGCGCGACGAGGTAGACCGGCAGCAGCCCGGCCACCAGCGGCAGCATCTTGGTGGAGAGGAAGAAGAAGAGGACATCGCTCCACTTGCGCACCGGTTTGATGGCCAGCGCGTAGGCGGCGGGCACCGCCAGCAGCAGCACCAGCAGGGTGGAGACGACGGAGGCGGTCAGCGAGTTGACCAGCGGGGGCCAGGGGCTGACGCCGCCCCCCGTCGCCCCGAAGAACTCGCGGTAGCCGTGCAGGCTGATCCCGGCGCCGACGCTCGGCGGGTTGGTCGCCGCGTCCGTCTCGCTGTGGAACGACGTCAGCACCATCCAGGCGACGGGCAGGAAGAAGGCGATACCGCACAGCCAGGCCGCCAGGCCCAGCAGGCTGCCGGTGCGCCGCCGGCGCCGCGCGGCGGGGGACCCGGCGCGGCCACGGGCCGGGGGCGGGGTGGACAGGGTGGTCATGACGTGACCTCCTCGCGCAGCAGGGACGACACGGTGCGCAGCGCGAAGGTCGCCACCAGCAGCGAACACAGCACCACCACCACGCCCTGGGCGGACGCCCGTCCGTAGTCGTGGGACTGGTAGACGGTCTGGTAGATGGTGTACGGCAGGTTGGCGGTGCCCAGGCCGCCGGACGTGATGGTGAAGACCGCGTCGAAGTTCTGCACCACGTACACCGTGCCCAGCAGCGCGGCCAGTTCGAGGTAGCGGCGCAGATGCGGCAGGGTCAGGTAGCGGAAGATGTCCCAGGCCGAGGCGCCGTCCATCCGGGCCGCCTCGACGGCGTCCGACGCCCGGCTCTGCAGCCCGGCCAGCAGGATCAGCATCATGAACGGCGTCCACTGCCAGATCAGCGACGCCTCCACCGCGGCCAGCGGCGAGTCGGTCATCCAGTCCGGCTGCGGCGGATGCTCGCTGCCGAACAGCCGCCATATCCAGGTCAGCGAGCCGTTGAGCAGCCCGTACGAGGCGTTGTACAGCGCATGCTTCCACAGCAGCGCGGAGGCGACCGGCACGACGAGGAACGGCGTGATCAGCAGGGTGCGGACGATGCCGCGCCCACGGAAACCACGGTCGAGCAGCAGCGCCAGACCGAGCCCGAGCAGCAGGCTGACCAGCACCACGGTCACGGTCAGCAGCACCGTCGTGCCCACCGAGGCCCGCATCGCCGGGTCGGTGAACACGGCGCGGTAGTTGTCGAGGGCGGCGAAGCCGCGGTTGTCGGGGGCCAGTGCGTTCCAGCGGGTGAAGGAGATCACCACCGTGGCCAGGAACGGGAGTTGGGTGACCACGACGAGGAAGACCAGCGCCGGGAGGAGGGGCGCGCGGCGGGCCCAGTTCTTCGCCCGCTCGGTGCGGCGGGCGCGGGTGTCCGTACCGCCGGCGCGGAGCGCGTCGGCCGCTTCGGCCGCGGGGGCCGGCTCAGTGGTGCGTGTAGGCATCGGACACCTCCTGCGCCAGTCGCCGGCTCTTCTTCAGGGCCTCCGGCACGCTCTGCTTGCCGGCGATGGCCGCACTGATCTCGGTCGAGACCTTGGTCCCCAGGTCGGCGAACTCGGGGATGCCGACGAACTGGATGCCGGGGGCCGGCCGCGGCTGTACGCCGGGGTCGTCGGGCCGGGCCGAGCTGATCGCCCGCTCGGTCGGGCCGGCGAACGCCCCGGCCGCCTTGGCGTATGCGGGGTTGCGGTAGAGGGAGGCCCGCTTGCCGCCGGGCACCCTCGACCAGCCCAGTTCGCGGCCCACCAGCCGCTCGTAGCCCTTGCCCGAGGCCCAGCGGATGAACCGCCAGGCCGCGTCCTGGTGCGTACTGGCCTTCTGCACGCCCCAGGCCCAGGTGAAGAGCCAGCCCGCCTCACGGGTCCGCTCCACCGGCGCCGGTGCGTAGCCGACCTTGCCCGCGACCTTGGATTCGCCGCTCTCCAGCGACCCGGCGCCGGCCGTCGCGTCGTACCACATGGCGACCTTGCCCTGCTGCATGTCGTTGAGGCACTCGGTGTAGCCGGCCTGCGGGGCGCCCGCCTGGCCGTGCCGGCGCACCAGATCGACGTAGAACCGGGTGGCCTTGGTGAACTCGGGGCTGTCGACCCGCTGCTGCCAGTCCTTGGTGAACCAGGTCCCGCCGAAGGTGTTGACGACGGTGGTCAGCGGGGCCGCCAGCTGGCCCCAGCCGGGCTGGCCGCGCAGACAGATGCCCTTCAGGCCCTTGCGGGAGCCGTCCAGCTTGGCGGCGAGCGCGGCGACCTGGTGCCAGGTGGGCCGGGCGGGCATTTTCAGCCCGGCGGCCTTGAGGAGGTCCTTGCGGTACATCAGGAAGGACGACTCGCCGTAGAACGGCTCCGCGTAGACCTTGCCGTCCGCAGCGGTGAGGGAGGAGCGGACCGGCTTCAGGATGTCGCCCTGGTCGAAGCTGTGGTCCTTGGCGGCCCGTTCACCGAGCGGGGCGAGCCAGCCGTTGCGGGCGTAGATGGGCGTCTCGTAGTTGCTGACGCTGGCCACGTCGTACTGCCCGGCCTGGCTGGAGAAGTCCTGGCTCATCTTGTCGCGCAGATCGTCCTCGGGCAGCACGGTGAAGTGGACCTTGATGCCGGTCTCCTTGGTGAAGTGCTCGGCGGTGAGCCGTTGCAGATCCACCATCTGCGGGTTGTTGACCATCAGGACGTTGATGGTGTGACGGCTGTCGTTGCCCGCGTCACCGGCGCCGCGGTAGCAGCCGGTGGCGGACACCGCCAGGGCGACGGCGAGGGCGGTCAGCGCTGGGGAGCGGCCGCCGCGGCCTGGTCCGGGGGATCGTGCTCTCACGGCTCGTGCCTTTCTGGGGGGACGGGGGAGGAGGGGAGGGGAGGGGACGAGGAGGGGACGGGGGACGAGGGGCGGTGCCGCGGCCGGACGGGGAGGTCCGGCGAGGGCCGCACCCGCGGCGGCTCCGGGGCGTACGACGCCGTCCTGCGGGTACGCCGGGGAGCCGTCCGTCGGCCGGGGTGGCCGTCGGCGGTCAGCTGTGGGGGATGTGGTGTGCCGGGCTGCGGGGACCGGCGTGCGGAGCCCCGCCCCGGTCAGACCCGGAGCACCTGCGGCCCCAGGAGCGAATAGCGATGTGCCTCCGGCGCGGACAGCCCCACGTCGGTGACGATCGCGTCAAAGTCACGCACCTCGGCGAACCGGCAGAAGCTGCTGGCGCCGAACTTGCTGTGCACCCCGACCAGCACCCGCCGCCGGGAGGAGCGGACGGCCTGCTCCTTCACCTCCGCGACCGCCGGGTCCGGAGTGGTCAGACCGTGCTCCCGGGAGATGCCGTTCGCCCCCAGGAACGCCAGGTCGATCACGAACCGGGCGAGCATGTCCCGGGCCCAGGACCCGACCGTCGCCTGGGTCCCGGAGCGCACCCGCCCGCCGGCCAGCAGAACGGTGGTCGACTCGGACGCCGCGACCAGCGACGCGGTGCGCAGCGACGCGGTGATCACGGTCAGCGGACGGTCGGCGGGCAGCAGCGTGGCGACCAGCTCGGGGGTGTAGCCCTCGTCGACGAAGACCGTCTCGGCCTCGCCCACCAGCGCGGCGGCGGCCGCCGCGATTCGGCGTTTCTCCTCCACCTGCTGGGTCTCCCGCCGGGCCAGTGTGGTCTCGAAGCCGGCGCTCTCGACCGGATAGGCCGCGCCGTGCGTCCGCCGGATCAGGCCCCGGCGCTCCAGCTCGCTCAGATCGCGCCGTACGGTCTCGCGGGCGACCCCGAACTCCGCCGCGGCATCGGCGACCTCGACCCGGCCGGACTGCCGGGCGAGCGCGAGGATGCGGTGCTGGCGTTCCTCGGCCCTCATGGCTCACTCCTGCCCGAATTCTGACTGCTTCCGGATCTGGCGGTTTCCCGATTCCGTTCGGTCACGGGACTGCCCGTTTCCGCCCGCATCAGGTTTATAGCAACCGGAGAGGCGCGAAAGGCTGCCCGTGGCGGCGGAAAACTTGACCGTTTCCGTCCGCCTGCGGGCGCTGTCACCTTGGTCACCTGCACGAACGGGTGCCCGTAACGCCCTGGCAGGGGGTCCGTACGGGCCCATGGAGCCGGGGAGTGCGGGGCCGCCCGTTGTGCGCCGGAGGGCCGCAGCGGTGGTGCCGCGGACCATGGCGCTTAGTCTGGACGGCATGAGCTCGGAGATGCGGTCGTTGGCGGTCACTGCGATCGTGCAGGCGGAGGAGTGCGCGGTCCTGCGCGTCAGCGGAGACCTTGACCTCCGCACCGAGCAGGCGTTCCTCGCCGAGGCACGGTCGGTGGTATCGGCCGGGCACCGCTTCCTGGTGCTCGATCTGACCGCGCTGCGCTTCTGCGACTCGCGCGGGCTGAGCTGCCTGCTCGCCCTGGAATGGCTGTGCCGGCGCCTGGAGGGCAGGCTGCTGCTGGCCTCGCTCGGGGTGCGGATGCTGCGGCTGCTGGTCGGCACCCAGTCCCTCAGCGTCTTCTCGTGCTTCCCCACCGTCGGCCATGCGCTGGCCACGGTTCCCGATGCCAGCCGCCCGGAGTGGCCGCCGGTGGCGGAGGAACCGAAGGAGGGACCGGCCGACGCATGAGGCCGGCGGCAGACCGGTGGCGTGACGTCGCGCCCCGGTGACCCGGCGTCGCTACTGGGCCCGGCCGAGGTCCTGGACGAGCGTGGGGGAGGGGCGGGGGATCTCACCGAAATCCTCGTCGTCGCTGTCCACCACGAGCCGGTTGATCACGTTCTCCAGGGCGCTCGGCAGGGTCGGGGCGAGCCCGCTGTGCCACTGGACGAGAAGGTTGTGGCGCGCCGCGTCCGGCAGCAGCTGCTTCTCGTCGAACGCGGCCGCCGACCGGCGCTCCTCGTCGGGCGCGTGCGCGGCCTGTTCGCGCCAGTAGGCGGCGTCGCGGTACTCACCGTTGCGGCGGTGGGAGAGGTACAGACAGTAGGCGGCGGTCCGGCTCCCGGCGCCGGCGCCGAAGTGCCACCAGAAATGGGCCGCGTCCTGGCGGCCGGTGATGTGCAGCAGACAGGCGAAGACCAGGGCGCCCTCGGGGTCGATGTGGTGGTCGTTGACCAGCCGCTCCAGGCTCGCCGCGGCCGCCGCAGCATTGACGACCAGCGCACAGGCCAGCTGGAGCTCATGGGTGGCCTCGTCCCGGGCGCTGGCGTAGGTGCTGGGCGCGCCCTGGCCGGCCCGGACCGGCCGCTCGGTCGCCGGCGACCCGTCCGGCGTCGCTGCCGCAGTCCGCAGACAGGCGCCGAGACCGCCGGGCACCCCCGCGTCATCGAGGTCGCCGAACCGTGCCGGACCATCGAAACCGGATACCGCCGCGGCGGCGCCGAGCAGCGTCTCGACGGTTTCCCGGCGGCCCGCGGGACAGATGTGCGACATGGTCAGTTCCCCCTGGAATATCCCTGGTCGATACCGAGCGCGGCGGCGAGCTTCCGCTTGCCGCGGCTTGCGTAGGAGCGGACGGTGACTTCGTCGACGCCGAGCAAGGAGCCGATCTGTGCGTCGCTGTACCCGATGACATGGCGCAGCACGATCACATCGCACTGCCGCTCCGGCAGCCGGGCGATGGCCGCGTACAGCCCCAACTGGCTCTCCAGCATGGCGAACTGCTGCTGGCACTCGCGCAGCAGGGCGTGGGTGACGACGGCGAACGCGGCGGTCTCGGTGAGGGCGGTGGGCTGCTGGTGGTCGTACAGCCACTCCACCACCCGTTCCTTGAGCACCGACCAGGCGTACGCCTCCACCGAGGCCTGCCGCAGCGCATGCGGCCACAGCCGGCCGAGCCGGCCGTACGCCGCCCGGGTCACCTCACGGGCCGCGGCCTCGCTCCCGGTGTGCAGATAGGCGTACGTCAGCCATTTACGTGCATGCGTGGCCAGGAAGGCCTCGAAGGTGATCGAGAGCTGGCGGTCGAACGGGTCCTGCGCGACGTCCGGGAGCGAACCGCGGGGGAGCGGAGCTAACTCCGCCGTATGGACATGCGCGGGGGCGCACGCCGGTCGCAGTCGGTCCCGGTCTGCGCTCACGGGCAGCCTCGTTCCGTTTCGCCGTGCACCGAGCCGGGCGCCCAAGCGCCGCCGGCCGCGGGAGGGGGGTTGGCCCTCACCCTCCAATGAACCGGAAAGGGCAGCCGTTTGTGGCATCGCCCGGGCAAAAATCTGCCGCTGCGTATTCATATGACTACGCGTGACCCTGGCATGTGACCACGGGCGGCACCGGCCGGGCCGCCCGGCAGGAAGCCGCCGGTGTGCCCCGGCATGATCCGGCACGTACGGGGCAGTGCTCCAACAGCCGGGCGCACGGCGGCGGTTGATGCACCGGCCGGAGTGCGCGGCGCGCAAGGGGGTGTCACCGCACGCCGAGGAGGCGTGCCGGGGCAGGTGCCGTACTGGGGAGGCAGCAGACGATGAGCGAGCACGGATCCGTGGTGGATCTTCAGCTGGACCGGGCCCATTCGTCCCGGATCTATGACTACTTCCTGGGCGGCAAGACCAACTTCCTGGCCGACCGGATGGCCGCCGGGGAGGTGCTGAGTGCCTTCCCCGCCGCGCTGGTCGCCGCCCGCATCAACCGTGAGTTCATGCACCGCGCCACCCGCGTCCTCGCCGAATCCGGCCTGCGGCAGTTCCTCGACATCGGCACCGGCATCCCCACCCCGCCGAACCTCCACGAGGTCGCCCAGGGCGTCGCCGCCGACGCCCGGGTCGTCTACACCGACAACGACCCGATCGTCCTCGCGCATGCGGCGGCCCTCCTGCTCAGCACCCCCGAGGGACGCACCGCCTACGTCCAGGCCGATGTCACCGACCCGGCCGGCATCCTCAAGGCGCCCCAGCTCCTCGACACCCTCGACCTGAACCGCCCGGTCGCGCTCAGCCTGAACGCCCTGATGCACTTCGTCCCGGACGACGACCGCGACCACGCCCACACCATCGTCGAGACGCTGAAGGCCGCGCTTCCGTCCGGCAGTACCCTCGCCATGAGCCATGCGACGGCGGACTTCGACCCCGGGGCGATGGGCAAGATCATCAAGATCTACGGTGCCGCGGGCACCCGGCTCCAGTTCCGCTCCCGCGCCGCCTTCCTGCGCTTCTTCGACGGCTGGGAGCTGCTGGAACCGGGCGTCACCCTCTCCCACCAGTGGCGCCCCGACCGCCCCGAGGACGCCACCCATGTCACCGACGCGGAGGCCGCCTGCTACGCGGGCGTCGCCCGCAAACCCTGAACCCGCGGGAGCGGGCGGCCCGGTGACGTGCACGGCCCGGACGGTGGCCGCGCACCGCGGCACGCATTGCCGCGGTGCAAGGCGTGAGATCCGCAGCGCGAGGACCACGACCGGGCTACCTGGGGCTGATCGTGACCCGGTAGGTGGATTTGGCCCTGCCGTGGGTGCGCACGAGGACGGTCGGGCCGTGGTCGTCCCAACTGGCTCCGCCGCCTTGGACCTCGACGCGGTAGCCGCCCGGGTACGTGTCCCTGGGCACGGTGATCCGGGTGGGTCCCGCCGCGTCGTCGCGGGTGCGGAAGGTGAGCGTGTAGGTGCGGGTGGCCGGGTCGTACGCGAACGTCAGCGGATCGCCCGCGACGGCCTGCGCGTACGGCTGGACGAGCAGCTGGGCGTTGGGCTTCACGGCGCCGGTCTGGTCGAGGAAGCAGTAGCCGCCGCCCCGGCACCACTGCCACCATGTCCAGCCACTGGAGAAGCGGTCCTGGGCGGCCGTCATGTCGGTGACGAACTGGCGTGCGTGCGGAACGTAGGGGTTGCCGCCCCATTCCCCCACGATCACCGGCATGCGGTGACGGGTCGGGTAGTCGCTGATCGCGGCCTCGAAGGCGGGGATGAAGGTGCCGTTGGGGTCGTAGTCGGCGCCCGTTTCCATCCCGGTCTCGTAGAAGTGCGGCGCGTAGCCGGCGTGCGGGTCGTCGATGCGGCCCATCCGGGTGGGGACGCCGAGACCGACGATGACGGTGGGTTCGACGAACACCCACGACCTGTGGTCGACCAGGCGGATCGCGCGGGCAAGCCGGTTCCACAGCTCGGTGAGCTCGGTGGCCTCGAAGCGGGCCGCGGCGGCGGGGAGGTCTTCGCCTTCCAGGAACTTCGCGAACGGCTCGTTCATCAGGTCGTAGCCGAGCAGCGCCGGGTGCCCGCCCAGGGCGGCGGCGACCGTCATCCACATACGAGCGTGCGCGGCGCGGAGGTCGGCGTCCTTGTACAGGTGGTCAAAGGCGGTCTGTACGGAGGGTTCGAAGTACTCGGAGAACCAGTCGTCGGGTATGGGCTCGAACGGTAACCCCTCGTCGCGGGTGGCCCAGTCGGGGACGCCGCGGGAGCCGAAGTGGGGGCCGTACACGTCCTGGTGGGCATCGAGGACGACCTTGATGTGGTAGCGGTCGGCCCAGTCGAGGATGCGGCGCATCTTGGTGAGGTAGCCGCGGTCGTAGTGCCCGGGGGTGGGTTCGAGGTCGTCCCAGAAGAACGCGAGGCGGGCGAGGTTGAAGCCCCGGGCGGCCATGCCTTCGAGGTCGCTCTCGTGGATGCCGGCGAACGCGTGGGCGCCTCGGCTGCTCTTGTCGGCGAGGTTGAAGCCGCGCCACTGGAGCGCGCGGCCTTGGCCGTCGGCGATGAAGGTGCGGCCACCGACCGTGACCCGGTCGGGGGCGCGGTCGGGGTGGGCCCGGGCCTGCGCGGGGAGGACGCCGAGCAGGAGAGCGGCCACGGCGAGGGCGGCGGGTGCGACGCGGGAGGTCAAGCGCATGCAGGAGCCCCTTTCGAGGAGGGCTGCTTGAGCGGCGTGCTACTGGCCGACCGGATGGTACTGGCGGGTGGGTCAACTTCCCAGAAGCCGGCGGGAGTTGGCGGGAGGTGGTGGTGCGGCTCCCCGGCCTCCGCGCCTCCCGGCGGGACCAGCAAGAGACGCCCGCGTCGAGCGTAAAAACCGGGCCTTCTGAGAACGGGGGGAATTGTCGCAGTCCCCACCGATCTCAGAAGGCCCTCACCCGTTCAAGCACCACCAGCGTGCATATCGCCTGTTACCGACTTCCGGGAGCAACGCACCCGGCGCTTCACTCCTTGCGGTATCCGTACGCCTCCCCGGCCGCCGCCGCGACCGCGTCCAGGTCCGCCCCGGCCGACGCGGCGACCACGGCGGCCACCGCGCCCTCGACCAGCGGCGCGTCCACCAGCCGGGCGCCCTCGGGGAGTTCGTCGCCCTCGGCGATCAGGGCCTTGACGGTCAGTACGGCGCTGCCCAGGTCGACCAGGATCGCCACGCCCGCTCCGCGGTCCACCGTGCGTGCCGCCTTGGTGATCAGCTCCGCACTCGTCCCCAGCCCGCCGTCCGGTGTACCGCCCGCGCCGGCCACCGGCACCGTGACCCCGTCGCCGGCCAGTCCGAGGGCCAGCGTCGCCACGGAATCCGCGACCGGCCCGCTGTGCGACACCAGCACCACCCCGACCGGAGCGCCCTCGCCGCCGGCCGTACCGCCTGCCGTCCGCGCGCTCACTTCGCCACCTCCGCAAGCGCCGCGAACAGCAGCGACGAGGAGGCCGCCCCCGGGTCCTGATGCCCGATGCTGCGTTCCCCGAGGTAGCTCGCCCTGCCCTTCCTGGCCTGCATCGGTACGGTCGCCAGTGCGCCCTCCTCGGCCGCCTCGGCGGCCGCGTCGAAGGAGGCCGACAGGGCGGCGACCCCCGGCACCAGAGCATCGAGCATCGTCTTGTCCCCCGGCGCCGATCCGCCGAGCTGCCCCACCGCGTCCACCCCGGCGGCCAGCCCCGACCGCAACTCCTCGGCCGACACGCGCGCCGCCTCGCCCAGCGCCTTGCCGGCGCGCCGCAGCAGCGTCCCGTACAGCGGCCCGGACGCCCCGCCCACACTGGAGATCAGCTGCCGGCCGGCGGTGGTCAGCACCGCGCCGGGCGTCGCGGGCGGCTCCGCCTCCAAGGTCTTGACCACGGCCGTGAAGCCGCGCTGCATATTCCTTCCGTGGTCGGCGTCACCGATGGGCGAGTCCAGCTCGGTGAGCCGGTCGGCCTCCCGGTCGATGACGGCGGCGGCCGCCGTCATCCAGCGTACGAAGAACGCGGCATCCAGCACCGTTTCGGACACGGACTACTCTCCTTGGTTGTTCGGGCACGGAGTGAAGAAAGCGGAAGCCGTACGGCCACAGGCAGCGGATACGGGCCTGCGGACCCGCACGGACAGAAGAGATACGGAGACGGATGCCGCCCCGCCGCAGCCTCCTGCGGAGCGGGTGCGGCGGTGGTGTCACCGCCCCCACCGAAGGGCGGGCGTCTGTACCGGCGCGTCCCACAGCCGCAGGAGTTCCCCGTCCACCTGGCACAGCGTCACCGAGCAGCCGGCCATGTCCAGCGAGGTCACATAGTTCCCCACGAGTGTGCGGGCCACGGCCACGCCCCGCTCGTCGAGCACCCGGCGGACCTCGGCGTTGAATCCGTACAGTTCCAGCAGCGGGGTCGCCCCCATGCCGTTGACCAGCACCAGTACCGGCAGCCTCGGATCCAGATCCTCCAGGACCGCGTCCACGGTGAAGTCCGCGATCTCGCGCGAGGTCATCATCGCGCGGCGCTCCCGCCCCGGCTCGCCATGGATCCCGACCCCCAACTCCAGCTCGCCCGCCGGGAGATCGAACGTCGGGGTGGCCTTGGCCGGGGTCGTACAGGCGCTCAGCGCCACGCCGAAGCTGCGCGACGACGCCACGACCTGCCGGGCCAGCGCCTCCACCCGTTCCAGCGGCATGCCCTCGTCCGCCGCGGCACCGGCGATCTTCTCCACGAAGAGCGTCGCCCCGGTGCCGCGCCGCCCCGCGGTGAACGTCGAGTCGGTCACCGCGACATCGTCGTTGACGAGCACGCTGGCCACCTGCACCCCTTCGTCCTCCGCCAGCTCCGCCGCCATCTGGAAGTTGAGTACGTCACCGGTGTAGTTCTTGACGATGAACAGCACCCCGTTGCCGCTGTCCACGGCCGCGGCGGCCCGCACCATCTGATCGGGCACCGGCGAGGTGAAGACCTCGCCCGGACAGGCGGCGTCCAGCATCCCGGGCCCGACGAACCCCCCGTGCAGCGGCTCGTGCCCGCTGCCGCCCCCGGACAGCAGTGCCACCTTCCCCTCCACCGGCGCGTCCCGCCGTACGATCACCCGGTTCTCGGCATCCACCACCAATTCGGGGTGCGCCGCGGCCATCCCGCGCAGCGCATCGGCGACCACGGTCTCGGCGACGTTGATCAGCATCTTCATGGGTACCTCCCGGTGACTTGAGCAGGCGAGCTTTGAGTGACGTTCTTCCAGGTCAGGTGGGGTGTCGAGCTGTGCTGATCTTGACATGCTCCGGCGTTTTCCGACAGGGGTGAAGGGGGGCGGGGCCCGCAGGGCCGGGGCTGGGCCCGGCGGACCTCACACCCTGCTGACGGGCCGTCAGTCATGTTCGCTTCGGCCTCCGACGTGCCGGGACTCGGTGGTGCAAGTATCGGGCGAGGTGGCCGCTGGTGGCACTGTTGCGTGCTGGTGTCGTTGTGATCGGTGTGGCGTGATGACTGCGCTGCTTCCCTGCTCCGGTGCCGGGTAAAACCATCGATCCGCAGACGGGCCCACTCGTCAAGCCCCGCGGGCGAGGCGAGTGGCGAGGGCTCCGCCGGCGTTACGCCACCAGAGGCCGGTCGCGAGGGCCGATCGGGGCGGGAAGTGCGGTGGAGCCGGTCAGATACCGGTCCGCGGCAGCCGCGGTGGCCCGTCCCTCGGCGATGGCCCACACCACCAGGGACTGGCCGCGCCCCGCGTCGCCCGCGACGAAGACCCCGTCCGGACCGGTGGGGGCGGTCCGTCCGGCAGGCCACACCGCCTCGGCCGCGAAGTCGCCGTCCCGGGCGAAGTTCCCCCGTTCGTCCAGCGTGAGCCCCAGCTGCCGGATCAGACCGCTGTCGCGCTCGGGACCGGAGAATCCCAGCGCGAGCAGCACCAGCTCCGCCGGGATCACCCGCTCGGTCTCCGGCCGCGGCCTTCGGGCCGTGGGCTCCACCTCCGTCAGGCACAGCGCGCACACCTGGCCCGCTGTTGTCCCTTCGAAGTGCAGGGTGGCGGAGGAGAAGACCCTCGGATCCGTGCCTTCCCGGCCCCTGGCCTCTTCATGGGCGTGGGAGATCCGGTAGACCTTCGGATAGACGGGCCAGGGCTCGCGGTCCGGCCGGGCATCGCCCGGCTCCGGGTTGATGTCCAGCTGTACGACGGAGGCCGCGCCCTGGCGCAGGGCGGTGCCCAGGCAGTCCGAGCCGGTGTCCCCGCCTCCGACGATCACCACATGCTTGCCCTCGGCGGTGACCGGCGGCATGGCGTAGTCGCCCTCCACGACCCGGTTGGCGAGGGGCAGGTAGTCCATGGCCTGGTGGATGCCGTGCAGCTCGCGGCCGGGCACGGGCAGCTCCCGCTGCTCGGTGGCGCCCACGGCGATGACCACCGCGTCATGGCGCCTGCGGAGCTCGGTGGCGTCGAGATCGCTGCCGACGTCCACGCCCGTGCGGAACTTGGTGCCCTCCGCCCGCATCTGTTCGATGCGGCGGTCCAGATGCCGCTTGGCCATCTTGAACGCGGGGATGCCGTAGCGCAGCAGTCCGCCGACGCGGTCGGCGCGCTCGTAGACCACGACGGTATGGCCGATGCGGGTGAGCTGTTGTGCCGTCGCCAGCCCCGCGGGGCCGGAGCCGATGACGGCGACGGACTTCCCGCTCAGCCGCTCCGGCGGATGCGGCGCCGCATAACCGCGCTCCCAGATCTGGTCGGCGATGGCCTCCTCGACGTTTTTGATCGTCACCGGATCGGCGTTGAGGGCCAGCACGCAGGCGGCCTCGCACGGCGCGGGGCACAGCCGGCCGGTGAACTCGGGGAAGTTGTTCGTCGCGTGCAGCCGCTCGGCCGCGGCCCGCCAGTCGCCCCGCGCGGCGTACGCGTTCCACTCGGGGATGAGGTTCCCCAGCGGGCAGCCGCTGTGACAGAACGGTATGCCGCAGTCCATGCAGCGGTCCGCCTGCTCGGACACCAGCGGGAGCAGTGCCTGCCCGGCGTAGACCTCGTCCCAGTCGTCCAGCCGTTCCTCGACGGGGCGCGGCGGGACGGGCCGGCGGGGGAACTTGAGGAAGCCGCGAGGATCGGTCATGCCCCGCCTCCCTCGCTCACTCGCGGTGCACTACGGCGGTTCAGGTCAGCCTACGCCTGCTTTGTCCCGGTTTCAGCGGTCGGCGGCCCGCGGTGAGAGGCCGCGTCCCGGCGAGGTGACCGCTCAGGGCAAGGGACGTGTCAGGGCAAGGGAGGCGCCCCGGTAAGGGAAGCCCGGTTCCCCGCCCGGTACCCCTGGTGCAGCAGCGGGCGCATCCGTCCCACAGGGCGTATATGTGAATCCATCGGGAGGTCCCGACCGCGTGAACCCGTCAGGAGGTCCCCGTATTCTCCGCGGCGCGCGCGGCCCGGCAGCGAGAGGGGCACGGTGAAGAGCTTGCAGCCCACGCCGGCGAGGAGGTCGTGGACGCTCGTGGCAGTGGCCCTCCTGGCCGGCATCCTGCTGGATCTCTTCGCGCCCCAGCCGTACACGGGGCTCCCGCTGCTGGCGGCCGCGCCGCTGATCGCGGGCGCCATGCTCTCCTTCCGTTCCGCGTGCGTCGTCGTGGGCGTCGTGTGTGTGGTCTCGGTGGCGGTGGATCTCGAGCGCGGGCGTCCGGCGACGCCACGGTATGTCGATCTTGCCGTGGTCGGTCTGATCGGTGTGCTGGGGCTCGCGGTCAACCGGCTCCTGCTGCGCCAGGGGCGCGATCTCGCGCTGGCCAGGGACGTCGCGGAGGCGGTCCAGCGGGCGGTGCTCCCCGATCCGCCCAGGGAGGTCGGGCCGCTGGCGGTGGCCGCCGGGTACACCGCGGCGCAGGCCGAGGCGCGGATCGGCGGTGATCTGTATGCGGTGCAGGAGACGCCGTTCGGGGTGCGCATGATGATCGGGGACGTGCGGGGCAAAGGGATGGAGGCCGTCGCCGCCGTGTCCGTCGCCATCGGCGCCTTCCGCCAGGAGGCCGAGTACGCCCCCACCCTGGCCACACTGGTCCAGCGGCTGGACGAGGCCATGGCCAGGGCCGCGGCCAGGAGCGGCTCGGTGGCCTCCACCGAAGGGTTCACCACCGCCGTGCTGGCCGAGGTGTCCGACGACGGCGGGGCGCTGAGCCTGGTCAACCGGGGGCACCCGCCGCCGTACCTGGTCCACGGCGGGCAGCTCGTACGGCTCGACCCGACGCTCCCGCAGCTGCCCCTCGGCATGGGCCTGGGGGACACCGCGCCGGCCGGCTCCGCTCCCGTCGACATGGTGCGGCTGCCCCTGGGTGCCTCGTTGCTGCTGGTCACCGACGGGGTCACCGAGGCCCGGGACGCGGCGGGCACTTTCTACGATCCGGTCTCCTCGCGCCGCATGAGCAGGCGGTTCACCGAACCGGAGGCGCTGGTGGCGGCCCTGACCAGGGACGTCGGCCGCTGGACCGGGGGGCATCACCAGGACGACATGGCCATCCTGGCCGTTACCCGGCGTGGTGCTTCTTCGTCGTCTTCCTCGGATACGCCCCCTGCGCACACCTGAACTGACGCAACGTCATGAGCTGCTTCCCTGGGGCAGGCAGGTGCACCCGGCGGGTCAGACGGGTGTGACCGGCCCGGCCGGCAAGGCGGCGAGCAGCATCAGGGCCACGTCGTCCTGCCGGTCCGTATCGTCCTGCCGGTACTCCAGGAGGGTGTCGGCGAGACGTTCCGGGCCCACCGGCGGCGCGTCGTTGAGGCGCCGGGCGAGGTCGGCGACGGAGTGCTCCGGGTCCGTTCCCGGCGTTTCTACCAGGCCGTCGGTGTACAGGGCCAGCACGGACTGCGGCGGCAGGGTGATCTCCGTGGCGGTGTACCGGGCGCCGGGCTCGATGCCCAGGAGCAGCCCCGGAGGGATGTGCAGCACCGTGGTGTGGCGGTCGGGGTGGCGAAGCAGCGGCGGTGGATGGCCGGCGCCGGCCAGGCACGCCCGCCGCGTCCGCAGGTCGATGTGGACGTACAGGCAGCTGGTGAACAGATCCGGGTCCAGGTCGGCCAGCAGCCGGTTCGTCCGCGCCAGTACCTCGGCGGGGGAGGCCCCGGCGGTCGCATAGGCGCGGACGGCGGTGCGGGCCTGCCCCATGAACGCGGCAGCGGCCGCGTTGTGGCCCTGCACATCGCCGATGACGGCAGCGATGCTGTCGTCGTCGAGGCGGATCAGATCGTAGAAGTCGCCGCCGATGTCCATACCGCGGGTCGCCGGCAGGTAGCGGGCGGCGACGGCGAAGCCCGGTACGCGGGGCAGGCCGTGCGGCAGCAGGGCGGCCTGCAGATCGTGCGCCAGTTGCTGCTTGGTGTCGTACAGGCGGGCACGGTCGAGGGCCTGGGCGATCAGGCCCGCGAGTGAGGTGAGGACCTGGCGCTCGTCCTGGCTGAACGTGCGGGGCCGGGTGTACGAGAGGATGCAGCAGCCCACCGGGCGGCCGGAAACGATCAGCGGCAGCACCGCCCGGGCCGCCTTGCCGGTCAGCTGCGGCAGCCCCGGGTACTCGCGTTCCATCTCCTCGCGGGTGGTGTAGAAGCTGGGTTCGCCGGTGGCGAGGGCGTGGACGGCGGGGCTGACGGCGGCGCCGAGGGCGACGCCTTCGAAGGTGGCGACGGCTTCGGCGGAGTAGCCGCGGTGGCCGATGGTCCGCAGCCGGCCCGCCTCGGCGGAGTACATGATCATCCCTTGGGCCCCGAACGCCGGCACGATCTGGTCGGCGACGAGATCCACGACGTCCTGGACCCCCACGGCCTCGGTGAGGGCGGCCGAAAGATGCAGCACGTGGTAGATCTGGCCGGCCCGTGCGGGCATGGCGTCGGCCGGTGTGGGATACGGCTCCACCGGGCGGTAATCCTTGTCCGAGGGGCTGATCCACACGCTCAGGCCCCTGCCGTCCGGGAACAGCCGGAAGGTCAGCCACTGGTCCGGTGGCCGGCAGGCGGTGAACGACATCGGCCGACGGCTGATCACCGCGGCGCGGTAGCGGTCCTCGAAGGCCGGGTCGCGCAGCCACGGCAGGATCTCCCAGGGCCGTGCGCCGAGCAGCCGGGTGTCCCGCTCACCGAGCAGCCTCGCCGCGCCGGTCGTCACCAGGGTGATGCGTCCTTCCAGGTCGAGGGCGCAGCAGCCACCGGGCAGCCGCTCCAGGCAGTCGGCCGCCGCCAGCGCCTCGTTGGGGCTCACGGGCCGCACCGGCGGGATGGTCAGCACCCGCGGCCCATCCGACGGGGAAGCGGAGCCTGCGGACGGGGGAGCGGAGTCTGCGGGCCGGGGACCGGGGTCTCCGGGCCCGGGGTGTTGCCGCAGCAGCGCCGCCAGGTGCCGGCACGAGGCCTCCATCGCCGTGCGCTCGTCCGCCGCGAGCCGCGGGGCGTGGCCGGCCGGCCACAGCAACAGCAGCGCGCCCCGGGGGCCGGTGGTGGCGCCGACCGGCGCGGCCGCCAGCGAGAACTCATAGGGCACGGCCACCGCGGTACGGAGGAAGTCACGGGACAGCTGCCGCCGGCCGCCGGCCCACACCAGGCGCTGTTCGCGCGAGGCGACGGCGACCGGGATCGGCGCTGCCAGCGCCACCCGGCTCCAGGGCGCCAGGAAAGCCGCCGGGAGCCCGGTCATGACGGTCAGCTGCAGCACCGGCTCGTCGTCCGCCAGCACATACAGCGCGCCGGCCGACGCCCCGGTCTCCCGCAGCGCGCACAGCAGCGCCCGGCCCACCGGGTCGGCTCCGGCGCCGCCGGTCATCGCACACCCGCACACAGCTGTCGTGCCATCGAGGCTCACTCCGGCGCGCCGGTCCTCCCCGTGCCGAGACCGTCAGGACGTCTTGGTCCTGGCGTCTCTTACGGGACAGTCCCGACGTTACGCCGCCGGGCGGGCCGCGGCACTCGTGACCGAACCGTCCGATGCCTCCCGGTAATGCCCTGACCAGCCCAAGATGCGGTGAGCTGAGCACGTATATCATGTAATAGCGTCGCGTAGCAGTGACGCGGGCAGCATGTCGCCTCCGATTCCGGAGAGGGAACATGGCCGCAAACGAAGAGGACGAGGCCGGAGAAACCCGGCGTCCGTCCGGTAAGAAGACCGCCAGGAAGACCGCCAGGAAAACCAGCAGCGTTCGGGCCGGCAGCCGCGAGAGCGAAACGGAGCGCACGGCCCGCCGCGTTTCCGCGCCACGTGCGATGCGGTACGCGGCCGAGCAGCTGGAAGAGTTGCTGGGCCGGCCTCCGGAGTCCGTCTCCTCGGTGAAGCCGACGGAGGACGGCTGGCAGGCGGACGTGGAAGTCCTGGAGCTGGAACGTGTCCCTGCGACCACCAGCGTGATGGCGACCTACCGGGTGGTGCTGGACAAGGAGGGCGAGCTGGTGGCGTACGAACGCACCCGCCGCTACACCCGAGGCCAGATCGACCGGCGTTGAGGCCCCGGTTGCCGTGGCAGAGCGTTCGCCAGGCGAATGACACGGCCACTCCGCACCAGACGGGGTGGGCCGGTGAAAGGAGGCACCGTGACTGTGGTGCCGCAAAGCGGAGGACCCGTCGCCACCGGCGGCGGAGGGGGCTCCGGAAATCTCTACGACATCCTCGATCTGATTCTGGACCGCGGGCTGGTCATCGACGTCTTCGTGCGTGTCTCGCTGGTGGGTATCGAAATCCTCAAGATCGATGCCCGCATCGTCGTGGCGAGCGTCGACACCTACCTGCGCTTCGCCGAGGCCTGCAACCGCCTCGACCTGGAGGAGGGGCGCAAGGCGCCCTCCCAGCTGACCGACATCGTCGGCGAGGTCACCGAGGGCGGTTCGCACGGCAAGGCCAAGGGCGCGCTGTCCGGGGCCGCGGAAGCGGTGACCGACGCCCTCAGGGGCGGCGGGGACGAGGACCGCGAAGAGAGGCACAAGGAGCCCGCCGAGCGGCGCGAGCGCACGGCTCGCCGGCCGGCCCGGCGCCGAAAGGAATGAGCGATGTCCGTCTACGTGTACTCCATTGTCGCGACCACCCACCCACAACAGCTCGAGGGCCTGGACGGGGTGGGAAAACCGCCGTCCACCCTGCGCACGGTGCAGACCGAACAGCTCTCCGCGGTCGTCAGCGACGCTCCCGAGGAGCTGCGTCCCAAACGCCGCGACCTCGCCGCCCACCAGGCCGTCCAGGAACGGCTGATGGCCGACGGCACGGTCCTGCCCCTGCAGTTCGGCTTCACGACCACCGACGACGACGCCGTGCGGGACGTGCTGGAGGAGCGTGTGGACGAATTCACCGAGCGGCTGGAGGCGCTGGCGGGCTGCGCCGAATACCACCTGAAGGCGGCCCAGGAGGAGGAGGCGATGCTGCGCCAGATCCTGCGGGAGTCCGATGAAGCCCGTGCGCTCAACGAGGAGATCAGAAGCGGCACCGGAAGCCCGGACCTGCCGCTCGCCCTCGGCGAACTGGTCTCCAAGGAGGTGCAGGCACGGCAGGACCGGCTGGCCGGCCAAGTCCTCGATGCGCTGCGCGGGTTCGCCCGGGAGGAAAGCGGGTCCCCGCCGGCCGGGAACGATTTCCTGAGCGTGTCCTTCCTCGTGGAACGGGACAACGAGAAGAGTTTCCTCGCCGCTGAGCAGGATCTCGCCAAGGAGCTGGGGGAGGACTTCGACCTCCGGCTGCTCGGCCCGCTTCCCGCCTACAGCTTCGTCTAGGGAGGCCTCATGGGCCTGTTGAGCCAGATCGCCACCTTTCCGCTGGCGCCGGTGCGCGGCGTGGCATGGGTCATGGAACGCGCTCTGGAGGCCGCGGAGAACGAGTACTACGACCCCGAACCCATCGAGCGGGAACTCGCCGAGCTGGAACGGGCGCTGCTGGCGGGAGAGATCTCCGAGGAGGCCTTCGACCGGCGCGAGGACGAACTCCTGGACCGGCTGGACGAGATCAGGGCCCATGCCCAGGGCACCGACACCACCTGACCACGGCGGCCGGCGCGGCGGCGGGACGCGGGAACGCGCACCCGTCGCCACGCCGGGACATGAGGGAATCGAGGTGCAGTGGCCGTGAATGAACCCGTCGCCCGGAGGATGGGTGACTACCCGTCCAGGGCCGGCCCGTACAGCGGCCAGGGCTCCTCGGCCAACCTCGCCGACATCCTGGAGCGGGTCCTGGACAAGGGCATCGTCATCGCGGGCGACATCCAGATCAATCTGCTGGACATCGAACTGCTCACCATCAAGCTGCGCCTGCTGATCGCCTCGGTGGACAAGGCGAAGGAGATGGGCATCGACTGGTGGGAGCACGACCCGTCACTCTCCTCCCGGGCCGCCGACGGCCACCACTCGCTCGCGGAGGAGAACAAGCGGCTGCGCGCCGAGATCGCGGCCCTGCGCGAGGGCGCCGAGCTGTCCCCGGCGCAGGAGTACGAGGAAGCCGAGGAGGACGCCGGGGACGAAGCCGGGGCGTACGAGGAGGACGCCGAGGAGGCCGAGGAGGCGGAGGAGTACGAGGAGGCAGACCGCCCGGCCGCCACCCGTCGCCCCTCCCGCACTGCACGCCCCACGCGCACGTCGCGCACCAAACGGGCCGCGCCCCGTAGCAAGCGGCGGGACGAGCCATGACGACCGAGACGACCGTCACCTACGCCTACGCCGTCGCGCAGGACCCCGACGGCTCGCTGGAGGAGGCCCTGACCGGACTGCCGGGAGTCGCGGACGGGCCGGTGCACCTGGTGCGCGCGGGAGACCGCGGCGAGGTGGTGGTGGCCGTGGGCGCCGTACCCGAGCGGGACTTCGAGGAGTCCGCACTGCGTGCGCATCTGGAGGACCTGGACTGGCTGGAGTCGGTGGCCCGTGCCCACCACCGGGTGATCGAGGCGCTGGCCGCCCGCACCACCGTCCTGCCGCTCCGTCTGGCGACGGTCTACCTCGACGACGCGCGGGTGCGGCAGATGCTCGACACCCGTCAGGAGGCGTTCGCCGAGCGGCTGTCCGACCTGGCCGCGCACACGGAGTGGGGCGTCAAGATCTATGTCGAGGCGCCCGCGGCCACCGGCCGGCCCGCCGAGCCGCCCGCGGACGCGGACCTGAGCCCCGGACGGGCCTACCTCAGCCACCGCAAGGCGCAGCGGCACGCCCGCGAGGACGCCTACCGGGACGCCGAAGAGGTCGCCCGGCGCGTCGAGGACGCGGCCCGCGGCTATGCGGTGGACCGGGTCCAGCACCGGGTGCAGCAGGGCGAACTCGCCCGCGGCCCGGGGGAGAACGTCATCAACGACGCCTACCTCGTCCCGCTGGAGCACGGCGAGAGCTTCCGGGCCGAGGTCACCCGGGCGGCGGAGGGAAGCTCCGGGGTGCGCGTCGAGGTCACCGGGCCCTGGGCCCCGTACTCCTTCGCCACGCCCCCCGAAGCCGAACCGCTGAAGCGAGCCGCCCCGTGAGGCCGGCGGGCGGGCCGCCGGCCAGGGCGGACGAGCCCCTGCCGGACCGGCAGATCGCCCTGATCGACCTGCTGGACCGGTTGCTCAGCGGAGGCGTGGTCCTCACCGGAGACATCGTCCTGTCCATCGCCGACATCGACCTCGTACGCGTCTCGCTGCGCGCCCTGATCGTCTCCATCAGCGAACAGAACCCCTCCCCGTGGCGCTCCACCGCGCCCCTGGTACGGGACGACGATGACAGCCGGTGACCGCCGCCCCGGCAGCCGCTTCGACGACGTCGCCGATGCGGCCGCCCGTGCCTTCGATTTGCTGCCCTCGACCCCGCAGGACGTCCGGCCCCCGGCCGGGCCGGGACCACGAAGGCCGGCGCGCCGGGTAAGCGCCGACCCCGACACGGTCGAGCGGGACCTGATCAAGCTCGTCCTCACGCTGGTCGAGTTGCTGCGCCAGCTCATGGAACGCCAGGCCCTGCAACGGGTCGACGCCGGAGACCTCACCGAGGAACAGGAGGAACGCCTGGGAGCGACGCTGATGATCCTCCATGACCGGATGGTGGAACTCTGCGCGCAGTACGACCTTTCGATGCAGGACCTGAATTTGGATCTCGGTCCGCTCGGGACCCTGCTGCCACCCGCCGAATGACCTCGAAGGAGTACGACATGGGTATCGGAAAGAAGGCCAGGAACATCGGCCATATCGTCGAGGGAAAAGCCAAGGAAACGACCGGAAGGGCCCTCGGCAACAAAAGCCTGCAGCGGCGAGGAAAAACGGAACAGGCCGTGGGGAAAATGCGGCAGGCAGTGGAAAAGGGCAGGGACACCTTCAAGCGCTGAGGCAGGCACGGTGCACGCCCTGACGGTTGCGGCCCCGCCGTCACACCTGGTGCGACGGCGGGGCCGGCCGGGCCCGGTGACCGGCCCGGTTGCCGGGGCCCGCCCCGGTGCGGCTCAGGGCTGGCGCCGCGCCTGGTCGACGGCCGCGCGGCCGGCCGCGAACTCCCCGTCGGCGGCGCCGGTGCTCAGCTTGCCGCCGGCGCTCTCCAGGTGTGCCCGGACGAACCACTGGAACAGCTCCAGCGACCGCAGATGCTCGATCAGCAGGTCCTGCGTCACCGGATCCGTCTTCTCGGTGGCGGCGACCGCCTCGCGGTGGTCCTTGATGATCCCCGAGTAGACGACGTCCAGCGCGCCCAGGTGCTCGATCGCCTGCGCCCGTCCGACGGAGTAGTCCTCCCAGGTCCGCTCGGCGGTCAGGGCGCCCGGCGTACCCGTCGGGGAGCCGCCGAGCGTGGCGATGCGCTCCGCGGTGGCGTCGACCATCGAACGGACGGCCTCGACCTGCGGATCGAGCATTTCGTGGACGGCGATGAAATGCGGCCCCACGACATTCCAGTGCACATGCTTGAGGGTGAGTGCCAGGTCGTTGAGCGCATGCAGCCGGAGCCGCAGCCGCCCGATGACCTCTCCGCCTTCGGCCTCGGTCATGCCGGGAACGGTGTACTCGGGGGAATTGCTCGCTGCCACGGTGAAGTCTCCTTTCACCACAGGTGGGGTCTTCCTGTGGTGAAAATCCGCGTGCCCGGCAACTCCGCCCGAAAACACGCGCCCGCCCCGGGATATCCCTTTCCCCGTGCCCGCCGCTGCCTCCGCGGGCGGGCCCCGGACCGTGCGGGCGCACCGGAGGCGGTCAGCGCTGGTTGTAGCGGTCGGCCGCCCGTTCGTTGAGGGCGCCGAGCACACCGCGCAGCCGCCGGGCCGGCGGCTGTTCCCCGGCCGCGACCGCCCGGCCGTCGACGGTGCCGCGGCCGCCGTCGCGGGGCAGCACCCGGGCGACGGCCGACAGCAGCCGGGTGGTCGTCACCGGCGCCAGCCCGTGTGCCCTGGCACCGAGCCGGGCGGCCGGTGTCAGCACGATGCGGGGGCGCCGCCGTTGCAGCGCGCGGACGATGCGTTCCGCGGCCCGTTCGGCGTTCATGGACAGCACGGGGGCCCCGGCCAGCGCCGAGAACCAGGCGTACTCCCGGCGCCGGTCCCCGCCGAAGAGGGCATGGAGATGCGACCCGGTGCGCATCAGGCCGGGGTGGACCGCGGTCACCGTGACGCCGTGCGCGCCCTCCTCGGCGCGCAGCCCCTCGGCCAGCGCGGCCACCGCCGACTTGGCGCAGGAGTACGGCAGCAGATGCGGCACCGCCAGCAGCCCCCCGACGGACCCGACGAGCGCCAGCCGGCCGCCGGCCGGGCTGTGCCGGAGGTGGGGGAGCGCGGCGAGGGCGGTGTTCAGGGCGCCGTGGAAGACCGAGTCCATCGCCTCCTGGAACCCGTCGGGGCCGAGCGCGTCGGCCGGGCCGACCTGGATGATGCCGGCGTTGGCGATGACGATGTCCAGCCCGTCGTGGGCCCTGGCGATCTCCGCGAGGCGGTCCTGCAGCGCGGCCCGGTCCCGCACATCGCACACCACCCCGCGCACCGTGCCGCCGCGGAACTGGGCCAGCCTGCCGACGGCCCGGCCGAGTTCGGCCTCGTCCCGGGCCAGCAGCACGACATCACAGCCGCGCCGCAGCAGTTGGCGGGCCAGGAGGAGCCCGAGCCCCCGCGAGCCGCCGGTGACGACGGCGGTGAGCCCTTCGATCGAGGGAGCGGCCGGAGGCACACCCATGACGATTCCTTCCCTTGGGGGCCGGCCAACTCAGCCCGCGCCGGGCAGCCGTACCCGGACGGCGCCCTCCCCGTCCACGCTCACCTGGAAGGACGGCTGGGGAGCGGTGGCCGGGCCACGGACATTGGCGCCGTCCGACAGCCGGAAGGCGCTGCCGTGCCACGGGCACACCACGCAGCCATCGGTGACCGTGCCCTCCGTGAGGGGCCCCGAGAGGTGGCTGCACCGTCCGGCGAGGACATGGATGTGCCCGCCCGCCAGGCGGACCACCAGCAACGGGACCTCGCCCAGCTCCCGGCGCACCGCCTCGCCGACCGGGAAGTCCTCGACCCTGCCGATCGGGTGCCAGCCCTCGTCCAGCAGATGCGGCACCGGCTCCGCCTTGTTGGCACCCGCGGCCTGCCGGTAGGCGAGGTGCCCGCCGAGCATGCCGCCGGTCCCGGCCGCGCACAGCCCCGCGAACCCGAGCACCTTGCCCCGTGCCGTACGGCCGCGGCCGCGATGCACCCAGGACCGTGCGTACAGCCCGACGGCCACGGCGATCGACGCCGCGTGCACCAGTCCCGTACGCATCTGCTCCTCGTGCTGCTCGGCCCAGTCCACCCAGCCGGCCCACGCCGCCGGTACGGCCGTGAGGATGCCCACCCCCACCAGGAGGCGGGCACCGCGCCGGGTCCCCGGGACGGCGTCCAGCACCGCGGCGGACAGCCAGGCGCCCATGGGTACCTGCACCAGGGCGGGATGCAGCGGATGGCCGATCGGCAGGCCGTGCAGCACATCGCGGTAGCGGCCCAGGGGCAGGCCGCGCACCACCCGCCGCAACGGGCCGGTCAGCGCATCCAGCTTCTCCAGGCGGCCCAGCGCGTCCAGGGACGCCACACAGGATTCCGCGGCCCGGGCGGCGGCCCCTGCTGCCGCGGCCCCTGTGGCGGTGGCGCCGCCCGGCGCGAGAGCCGTGAAGGATGCCGCTCTCATTCCTCTTCCTCCCCTTCGTCTTCCTCCTCCTCGTACTCCTCCTCGGGCTCTTCCTCTTCCTCCTCGTCGCCCTCTTCGCCCTCGGCCTCCTCGTACTCCTCCTCGGGCTCTTCCTCTTCCTCCTCGTCGCCCTCTTCGCCCTCGGCCTCCTCGTCCTCGTACTCCTCCTCGCCGTCCTCGTCCTCGTAGCCCTCGGCCTCTTCGCCCTCGGCCTCTTCTTCCTCGATGGCCTCTTCATGGCTCCGAACGACCTCGCCGTCGCGGATTTCCCCGCGCCAGCCCTCGGGCTCCTCGTCGGTGAGGGTGACGTAGCGCTGGAAGTGCTTGAAGTCCAGGCGCAGCCGGCGTCCCTGGGCCCGCCAGATGTTCGCGGTCTTCTCGAAGAATCCGGAGGGGTAGTACTCGACGACCAGCACGATGCGGGTCAGGCTGGGCCCCAGTTCGTGAAAACTGACGGCACCCCGGGTCGATCCCTTGGCGCCCTCCGAGGTCCAGATGATGCGTTCGTCGGGCACCTGCTCCTGGACCGTCGCTTTCCAGCCCCGGGTCGAGAAGGCGACCTTGGCCTTCCAGTCACTGGTCGTCTCGTCGTGCAGCGACACATTGCGGACACCCTTGGTGAAGCCGCTGAACTTCTCGTACTGCGTCCAGTGGTCGTAGGCGAAACGCAGGGGCACCCCGATATCCAGGACTTCGATGATATTGGTGACCTTCTTGTCCCCCGATTTGCGCTTCTTGCCGCCGAAGAGGCCCTTGGCCTTGTCCACCACGCTGTCCTTGACGTTCTCCGCGGTCCCCTTCACGGCGGCTTTGACGGGGGAGTCGCCGCCGAGCAGGTTGCCCGCGATCTTGGACAGCGATCCGCCGTTCTCGGCGACATCGGTGAGCTGGTCCGTCACATCCATCAGTTTGTCGCCGGCCCGCTCGGCCAGATTCCCCACCCATTTCGTGGCGTAGTCGCCGAGTTCGCTGCGCAGTCGGTCGATTCCCGAGTCCGTGTTGTCCCGTCCCGTCTTGGCCATGACCGGTTACCTCCGGCGCTCGGTGCGCGATGATGTCTTCTTGGCGGTCTTCTTCGCAGCGGGGGCTGCCTTCTTTCCTGCGGCGGTCTTCTTCGCAGTGGCTTTCCTGGCGGGCGCCGTTTTCTTCGCGGCGGTCTTCTTGGCTGCTGTCTTCTTCGCCGCGGTCTTCTGTGCCGTGGCCTTCTTCGCCGGAGCCGCCTTCTTGGCCGGGGCCTTCGCGGCGGTCTTCTTGGCTGCTGTCTTCTTCGCCGCCGTTTTCTTCGCGGCGGTCTTTTTCGCGGGTGCCGTCTTCTTGGCGGCCGTCCGTCCCGCGGCAGCCTTCGTCGCGGCCGTCGTCTTCGCCGCGGTCTTCCCGGCGGACTTCTTGGCCGGCGGCCGCTGTGCGCCCTTCTTCGCCGGGGCTCCCCGTTTCGCCTCCGGCGCACGCCTCCGCGGCTCCGGCTCCGGCTCCTCTTCTTCCTCTTCTTCCTCGCCCTCGTACTCCTCCTCCGGCTCCTCCTCTTCCTCGTACTCGCCCTCCTCGTCCTCGCCTTCGGGTCCCTCGCCCTCTTCTTCCTCGTCGTACGCGTACTCCCCCTCGTCCCCCTCCTCCTCTTCCTCCTCCGGCTCCAGCCCGATGCCGTCGAGCTTGAGGGACCGGTCGTGGAGGGTGTCGGCGAGCGTCGTCAGGCGGCGGTTGGCGGCCGTCGTCAACGCCTTCCGGCCGGCGTCCATCACTTCCCCGCGCAGTTGGTCACCCAGCTCCGCGACCTGGGGGATCTCGCCGAGCTTGCGCATCCCCTGGACCACGAGCTGGCGTGGTTCAAGCCCGAATTGACGTCCGGCGATATAGGACGCCACGGTGAGCGCGAACCGGCCCTTCTTCGTACGGCCCAGCACATAACCGCCGGCAAGTGCGGCGGCCAGCAGGACCTTGGACGTGTCATTCATGGGTGCGACACCCTCTCCGGGACTTGCGGCGGATCGGCGTTCGTGCAAGGGCCGCCGCCACGGTGCGGCACGGTTCTGCCCTGTCTCCAGAGTGATCGGTGTCCGGACCGGCGCATCTCGAAAGGTCCGAAAGGCTCCGTGCGGTCACCCTGAGGAGGCGTCCGGTCCTGCTGCGTGGCGAGGCGCGGCGCACAGCGGCAGCGGCGTCACGGCAGGTGTGCGGGCGCCGGGCAACCGACCTACGCTCGGACTATGCCGGGAACATGCCGTGCGCCGTCTCGTATGGGAGTAGGGGGAGCGCGGCGTGTTCGCCGGCGCCGGGCTTCGGTGCGTCTGCCGGCGGTGGCCGCGGTGGCGGCGCTGCTCGCCGGGTTCGCGGGAACCCCGGCCGCCGCGGCAGCCGATGATCCGGACCTGACGTCCTTCTACCAGCAGAAACTGTCCTGGGCACCCTGCGGCAAAGAGCTGCAGAACGGTGCGCGGGGCGACGGCACCGGTCAGCCGCCCGGTTTCCGCAAGCGGCTGGAGTGCGCCCGGCTGAAGGTCCCACAGGACTACCGCAACCCCGGACGGAACACGATGCAGGTCCAGCTGATCCGGCTGACGGCGACCGGGCCCGGCAAACGGATCGGCTCCCTGGTGCTCAACCCCGGTGGACCGGGTGCTTCCGGCGTCAACTACCTGACCGACAGCGGGAGCGCCTTCGCCCGGCTGGGGCAGCGCTATGACCTCGTGAGCTTCGATCCGCGCGGCACCGGCCATACCGACCCGGTCTCCTGCGGCAGCAAGCTCGCGCCACCCGGCAAGGGCGCCGACGACAGCCTCGCCGCGAAGGAGAAGCGCATCAACGAGGCCTGCGGCCGCTACTCCGGTGGGCTGCTGCGGTGGGTCGGCACCCCTGATGTCGCCCGGGACATGGACGTCCTGCGCGCCGCGGTCCGCGACGACAAGCTCAACTACCTGGGGTTCTCGTACGGCACCAGGCTCGGGGCGGTCTACGCCCACGAGTTCCCGCACAAGGTCGGCCGGATGGTCCTGGACAGCGTCGAGGACCCGACCAAGAACCAGTGGCAGACCGCGCTGTCCCAGGCCCGGGGGTTCCAGCGGGCGCTGGACGACTTCGCCGCCGACTGCGTCCACCGGCCGGACTGCGCACTGGGTACCGATGAGCACCAGGCACAGGTTCAACTGCGCGCGTGGTACCGGGAGTTGAGCGAGCAGCCGATGAAGGCGAAGGGGGAGACGGTGGATGAGACCACCTATGTGTACGCCTTGCGTGAGGCCCTGTACAGCAGGAGCGACTGGCCGGCGCTGCGGCAGGCCCTGTCGCAGCTGCGGACCGGGGACGCCTCGGGGATCCTCCGCCTGAGTGACGCGGGGGGCAGCAGCGCCGCCCGTGCCCCCGGCGTCCCGGCACGGCGGATCGGCCGGGACGACCTGCCGTCACAGGACCAGCTGGCCCTGCGGGCGATCTCCTGCCGGGACACCTCGGAACGCTACGGCGAACGCGATTACCCCCGGGCGGAGCGCGAACTCACCAAGGCCTCCCCGCTCTTCGGCCCGGACATCGCCCCGACCCTGCTGGACTGCTACTCCTGGCCCGTTGCGGGCGACGACGCCGCCCGGGACGTCGCGGCGCCCGACGCGCCGCCGATTCTGCTCGTCGCGACCACCAACGATCCGGCGACCCCCTACCAGGGTGCCTTCAACATGGCCCGTGAGCTGGGCAACTCCAGCACGGTGCTGACCTTCCGCGGGGAGGGGCACGCCGCCTACACCACCGGCGACCCCTGCGTGCAACGCCATGTGGACGACTTCCTGCTGGACGGCACGCTGCCGAAGGGGAAGATCTCCTGCGGCTGAGGGCCGTACCGGTGAAGGGCCGTACCGGTGAAGGGCTGTACCGCTGAAGGGCCGTACCGGTGTGTACCGGTGACGGAGCGTACCGGCGGCGGTGAAGCGACCTCCGTCAGCCGCTACCTGTAGTAGCGGTTGTCCTCGACGTCGACGACGGGCGCACCGGGGGACGGCGGCTGGGTACGCCGCCGCTTCAGGATGGTCACATACGTGGCGATGCCGATGATGCCGACGATCATCATGATGATCCCCACCAGGTCGACGTTGATTCCCGCTATGTGCCAGTCCACCGCGAACGTGAGGATGGCCCCCACCGCGAGCAAACCGATGCACCCGCCGATACCCATGGCGTCAGCCTCCCTAACTGTCCGGCCGGTAATGCCTGTTGAGGGAGCGCGTACCCCGGGCCGGGCGCCTTATGTGCGCTGCGGGGCGGGGCGGCCGGTGGTCCGCTCCGCGCGCGGGGATCAGCCGGCCCGCCGCCCGCCCCCGCTCGCGCTCTTCTTCGCGGGGGCCGCCTTCTTGGCAGGGGCCTTCTTGGCGGCGGTCTTGGTGGCGGCGGACTTCTTCGCCGCTGTCTTCTTCGCTGCCGTCTTCTGCGCCGCTGCCTTCTTCGTCGTGGCCTTCTTCGTGGTGCGGCCCGAACCGGCGCGTCCGCCCGACGAGCCCCCGGCACCCTCGTCCTCGTCCTCGCCTCGGGATCTCCTGGCCGCGCGGACGCTGTCCTGGAGGGCCGCCATCAGGTCCATCACCTGCCCGGCCGGCGGCTCCTCGCCGGCTGGGAACTCCGGTTCGCGGTGCGCCAGCTTCGCCGCCACGATCTCTTCGAGCGCTTCACGGTAGTGATCGTGCACATCGTCCTCCGACAGCTCGCCGAAGGAATCCATCAGCGTCTCGGCGGCCGCCACCTCGGCCGGGGCGACCTCCGCCTGCCGCTCGGGCAGCACCCCGTCCAGTGAGCGGATCTGGTGCGGCCACAGCAGCACCTGCATGACCAGCGCGCCCTCCACCGGACGGATCATGGCCAGCGTCTCCCGCCCGTGCAGGGCGATCTTGCCGAGCCCGACGCGCTGATGCCGCTCCATCGCCTCGCGCAGCAGGGCGTAGGGCTTGGCCGCGGCGGGGCTGTCGATACCCAGGTAGTACCCCTTGCCCATCTGCAGCGGGTCGATGTCACCGCCGGCGACGAAGGCCAGGATCGTCAGCGTCTTCGCGGTCGGCAGCGGCAGGGCGTCCAGATCGTCGTCGCTCAGCGGTACGACGGTGTCGCCGCCCTCGGGCTTGTAGCCCCGGCCGATCTCGTCCGGGGTGACCTCGACGCCTTCCAGCGAGCAGACGGGCTGATTGCGCACCCGGCCGCCGTCCGCCGTATGGAGGCGCACGAAGCTGACCGACGTGGAGCTGTCCGTGGCGTTGTACGCGGCGACCGGGATCGTGACCAGGCCGAAGCTGATGGAGAACTTCGCCGTGGGGCGCATGGGGGCCGCCTTCATCGGAGCCATTCGGCACCATGCTAGGCGGGGCGGACGAAGGGTACATCCCGGGTATATCCGGATGCGCCCATCCGGTGGCGGCCCGCTCCGTCCCCCGGCCCCTCCGCGCCCGGCTGCCTCTCACCCGCTCAGGCGGACGCGGCCGCGACCCGCCCGCTCCGGACCGCCTCCCCGAGCGCCTGGTGATCGAGTTCATTGCGGTCCGCGTAGCGCTCCGCGAACCGCGCCAGCGCCTCCTCGAAGACCGTGCCGCTGCCGAGATAGGCACCGATCGCGATCCGGTCGCCGGACCGGGCGTGCGCGCGGGCCAGGGTGGCCCCGCAGCGTACGGCGAACCGCCGCATACCTCTCGGCACCATCGCATCCGTCGGCATGATGCCCTTCCAGTCACGCAACTGGCGTACGTAGAAGTCTCGTTGGCTCCCCTCGATGCCGGTGGTCCGCGCCCAGCCGAGGAAGATGTCGCCGGCGGCCTGCATCAGCCGCTGGCCGGCCGCCACGCGTTCGCCCTGATGGGAGTAGACGCTCGGCCCGGCGTAGGCGGCGAGGACGGAATCGTCGGCCTCCTTCGCCTGCAGCAGCAGCGGGTCGTCCGTGTCCTTGCCGAGCAGCAGCACGATCCAGCAACGGGTGCCCACGCTGCCGACACCGACGACCTTGCGCGCCACGTCGACGACCCGGTACTGCTCCAGCAGCCGCCGGTGATCCGAACGCAGCGTGCGGCCGTAGTCCTGGACCAGCCCGTGGATCTGGTCCGTCAGCTGGTCGCGTTCGGTATCCGGCAGCAGATCGTCCAGCGGCACGATCAGCGGCGGATCGGCGGCGATCCGCACCTGGCCGCCGCTCCTCCGGGTCAGCTTGCGATAGGCCTGCACGGTGTCGTGCGTACGGGCCTCCGCGATGGTGCGGGCCAGCCCCGCCGGGCCTCTGCTGCTCAGCTCATGCGCTTCCTCGGCCTCCACCTCGGCCATATCGGCATGGGCGTACCAGACCTCCAGGGTGCGCATCTCCGCGTAGCGGCGCAGCTGTTCGCGGTAGGACGCGCCGGCGGCCCGGACGATGTCGTTCCGTACCTTCTCGGGGAAGCCGTTCCCGCGTCCCGCGATGGCGAAGCTGGCCGCCAGCCGTTTGACGTCCCACTCCCACGGACCGGGCAGGGTCTCGTCGAAGTCGTTGAGGTCGAACATCAGATGGCGTTCGGGGGAGGCCAGCAGCCGGAAATTCAGCAGATGGGCGTCCCCGCAGAGCTGGGTCCGCAGCCCCGTGGACGGCGTCGTGGCCAGGTCCGCCGCCATGATGGCGGCGGCGCCGCGGTAGAAGCGGAAGGGCGACTCCAGCATCCGTCCGTAGCGCAGGGGCACCAACTCCGGTAGCCGCAGGGCCGACTGCCGTTCGATGATGTCCACCGGATCGGCACGGGAGGCCGGGGGGCTGAACTCCGCATGACACGAGCGGGGCACTTCGGAGCGAAGTGCCCTGCCCTGTTCCGCGCGTTCCTGCGGGGTGGGTACGGAGGCCATGGCCGGGGCCGGATTGCGGTGGTTCAGGTCACCGGACGGCCGCGGCCTGATGGTTGTCCGTGCACAGCGCCCAGATGATGAAGATGTTGATGGCGACCAGCACGATGGCCCAGAACGGGTAGTGGGGGATCCACAGGAAGTTCGCCAGCGCGCCGAGGCCCGCCAGGATGACACCGATCACCCGCGCCCACATCGCCCCGGTGGCGAGCAGTGCGACACCCGCGAGGAGGATGACGATGCCGAGGATGAGGTGGATCCAGCCCCAGCCCGTGAGGCTGAAGGAGAACACGTAGTTCCGCGTGGTGACGAAGAGGTGGTCCTGCGCGATGGCGGAGATGCCCTCCAGGAAGGCCATGGCGCCACCGAAGATCATCAGTACTGCGGCGAACGCTGTCCATCCGCTCACGCTGTGCTTCTGCGTGGCCATGGGTCACTCCTCACTTGAGAAACCTGGCCGTCCGAAACGGACCTGCCGACCGTCGATACAGCAAATACACGTTTACACAGGTGCCGGTCAGCCGCATGTCAGGGGCGTTCGAAGGCCTGGAGCGCCCCGGCCACCGCAAAGCACAGCGCTCCCGTGAGGGTCCCCCAATTGGCGACACCGACGCTGACCAGGCTGTCGGTCTCCGGCCGGGTGAATGCGGCCACCGCGGACACCATGAAGAGCACGGAGCCGAGCTGATTGACCGCGACGATCCACCAGCCGAGGCTGCGCCGGTGGAGGCACACAAGGCGATGGCAGACCTCGACGACCGCCAGCTGCCCGGAGATCAGGAACAGCAGGCAGCCGATCATGTCGGGCGCCCAGACCAGCCGGTTCATCTGCTGGGCCGTGAGCCCCTGCAGAAACGAATCCAGCAGATTGATGCCGAACACCAGCGTCCCGGCGAACAGCAGGAAGGTGGTCAGCCAGTCGATCCGGCCCGGTTCGTAGCTCCACCAGCGGAAACGGTGCGTGGTCAGCGCGCCCGCCGTACTCTCCCGGCGCGGCGCGTTGATGGCCTGGACGAGTGAGGCATAGCCGCCGAGGGTGAAGAACGCGCCACCGACGAAGTAGATCGTGGCGGTCACGGTCGGCCGCTCGGAACTGAACTGGGCGAGCGCCGCACCGAGGGCGAACAGCGCCCCGCCGAGAAGGAAGGAGACCGCGGTGATGTTGTTGAGCCTGCGCAGCCGGACCAGTGCCGGGGCGTCGGCGCGCCGCGCACCGGTGCGAGTGGCCCCGGCGGGCCGCACCGCGAGCGTCCCGCGCTTGCGGGCCGCCCGCGACTCCCAGATGGCGGTGTCGCCTCCCGCGAGGCGCCAGGTCAGCCGGGTGGTGAACGGTCCCGCGCCTTCGGCGCGCTCCTCGAAATGGCCCACCTGCCGAGCCTAACGATCCCGTACGGGAATGCCGGTAGCTCCTCGTCAGGTCTTCGTGCCGGTGCCCGGGGCGGGAACCGGACCGGGCGCGGGGCCCGGCTCCGGTCCCGGTGTCGGCGGCGCGGGGTGCGGCGGGACCGGGTCCGGTTCGGGCTCCGGTACCGGCGGGGGCACCGGGTCGGGCCCCGGGGCGGGGACGGGGCCGGGCGCGGGGCCCGGCGTGGGTCCTGGCGGCCCCGGCCCCGGTCCCGGTGTGGGCGGTACCGGGTCCGGATGGCCGGGCCCTGGCGGTCCTGGTGGCTGTCGCACCGTCATGTGCTCCTCACGCGTCGCTCCTCGGCGGACGGGCGCCGCACGCTCGCTCCGCGCGGCATGCTGCTCTCCTTGCCGGTCCTGCGCCGACCATGCGAAGCCGACCACGCGAAGCGCTTCCCACGGACGCGACCACGCGAAGCGCTCCCCACGGGCCCGGCTGCCCGGCGTACGTCCCCACTCTGCGACGGCGGAGGGCGCTCGGCGAGACGAGAAGCGAACGGGCGCAGCGCCGTGTACCCCGTCACCCGGACGCGCGAGCGTACGACGGCCGGGAGCGGGTAACCCCGCCGCATGAACGCCACGGACTCCGGCACGCACGCGGACCCGGCCGAGGAAACGGCCACGGACACGGACACGGTGCGTGCGGGCAAGCGCACGGTGGAGATCCACCGTGCGGACAAGGTGCTGTTCCCTGACGACGGTCTGACCAAGGCCGATGTCGTCGGCTACTACCGCCGGGTGGCCGCCTCGATGCTCCCGCAGCTGCGGGGGCGGCCGCTGATGCTGGAGCGGCTTCCGGAGGGCCTGGGCGGCCCGCAGTTCATGCAGAAGGACACCCCGGACCACTACCCCGACTGGATCCGGCGGGCGCGGGTCGCCAAGGAGGGCGGCAGCGTCACCCATACCGTCTGCGACGACAAGGCGACCCTCCTCTTCCTCGCCGATCAGGCATGTCTCACCTTCCACCGCTGGCTGTCGCGAGCCGGCCGGCCCGGCCACCCGGACCGGCTGGTGTTCGACCTGGACCCGCCCGGCCCGGACTTCGAGGCCGTACGGGAGGCGGCCCGGCAGCTCTGCGCACTGCTCGATGAGCTCGGCTTGCCGTCCTTCCTGATGACCACCGGGTCGAAAGGACTGCATGTCACCGTCCCGCTGGACGGCACCGGTGACTTCGACGCGGTACGCGGCTTCGCCCAAGAGGTGGCGCAGGTGCTGGCAGCGCGTCATCCGGACCGGCTGACCACCGCCGTGCGCAAGAAGTCCCGCGGCGACCGGCTCTACCTCGATGTGCAGCGCAACGCCTATGCGCAGACGGCCGTCGCCCCGTGGTCGCTGCGGCCCCGGCCGGGCGCTCCGGTCGCCGCGCCGATCAGCCGGAAGCAGCTCGATGACCCCCGACTCACGGCGCAGAGCTGGTCGTTGAGGGATGTCGCCGGCGTTCTGGAGCAGGCGGGGTCGCGGCCGTGGGCCGGGGTGCCGGCCCGTGGGCGTTCGCTGCATCCGGCACGGAGGCGGCTGAACGCCTTGCGGTGAGGGGTGGGGTGGGGCGGGTGGTGAGCGGGCCCGGAGCGCCGGGCCGCGCACCGGGCGGTGGCCCCGTACGCCTCACCCCTCCCGCGCCGCCCCGTCTGGCCCGAACCCGCTGTCCTGCCCGGGCCCGAACTCGCTGTCCTGCCCCGGCCCGCCGTCCTGCCCGGGCTCGCCGTCCACCGCCCGGTCCAGCCGCCGCCGCTCCTGCCGGGCGCGTTCCCGGTCCCCCGACGAGGCGTCCGTGACGTCCAGGAAGACCTGGTCGGCGAGCGGCCACTTCTCCCGGATGGTCCTCTTCAGCCGTACCAGGACCTCCTCGACCTCCTCGCTGTCCAGCCCGCCGACGAGATCGACACGGGCCGCGACCAGCGTCGACCGGGTCCCCATCCGCATCGACAGCAGAGTGGCCACGGTGTCGATCTCCGGCTGCTCCGCCAGGAACGTCACTAGGGCCCGGCGCAGGGCCGGGTCGGCGGCCTCACCGATGATCTGGCCGCGTGATTCCTTCGCGAGCTGGTAGGCGACGAACACCAGCAGCGCACCGATGAGCACGGACGCCCAGGCCTCCCACCGGACGTCGCCCGTGATCATGTGCAGTCCCAGGCCGGCCATGGCGAGCACCACGCCGAAACAGGCTGTCGAGTCCTCGGCCAGCACCGTCCGCAACGCGGGGTCGTCGGCCGAGCGGATCGCCTCCCGGATGCTCCGGCCGGTCTGCCGTGCTTGTCCGGCCACCTGGAGCAGGGCGCGGACCAGGGAGGAGCCCTCGGCGACCAGCGCGACCGCCAGCACGACGAGGCCCACGACATAGCCCGTATGGCTCTCCGAGCTGCCCGAGCGCAGTGCCTCGATGCCCTGGAAGACGGAGAAGCAGCCGCCCATGACGAAGATGCCGACGGCGGCGAGCAGGGACCAGAAGTACCGCTCCTTCCCGTAGCCGAAGGGGTGTTTGCTGTCGGGCGCGCGCGTGCTGCGCTTGAGTGAGGCCAGCAGAAAGATCTCGTTGAGGCTGTCGGCCACCGAGTGGGCGGCCTCGGAGAGCAGCGCGGGCGAGCCCGCGAACAGCCCGCCGAGCAGCTTGGCGAGGGCGATCACCAGATTGGCGCCGAGCGCCACGAAAACGGTGACCGCGGTCCGGCCGTCCTCCCGGTCCTTGCCCTCCTCCTGGTCCGGTCGGCCGGTGGAGTGATGCGCGCTCTCAGCGTGCCGGGACAAGCGGGACCTCCCCGTCGTCGGTTGCCGTCAGTCCGCCCAGGTCCAGTCGGCGACCTCCGGCAGATCGGTGCCGTATTCCCGGATCCAGGCGTGGTGGCGGGTACGGACGTCCGCCATCGCCTGCCGCAGCGCGACGGCGCGCACCCCGAGGCCCGGGACCCGGTCGATCACATCCATCACCAGCCGGTACCGGTCGAGGTCGTTGCGCACGACCATGTCGAAGGGCGTGGTCGTGGTGCCCTCCTCCCGATAGCCGCGGACGTGCAGGTTCGCATGGCCGGCGCGGCGGTAGCAGAGCCGGTGGATCAGCCACGGGTAGCCGTGGTAGGCGAAGATGACCGGCTTGTCGCGGGTGAACAGGGCGTCGTACTCGGGGTCGGGCATGCCGTGCGGGTGCTCTCCGGACGGCAGCAGCCGGGCCATGTCGACGACATTGACCACCCGCACCGTCAGCTCCGGCAGCTGCCGGCGCAGCAGGGAGGCTGCCGCCAGGGTCTCCTGCGTGGGCACGTCCCCGGCACAGGCCAGCACCACATCGGGCTCGCCGCTGCCGTCCTCGGTGCCCGCCCATTCCCAGGCGCCGGCGCCGCGCGCGCAGTGGGCGCGGGCCTCGTCCAGGCTGAGCCAGTCGAAGCCCGGCTGTTTGCCGGCCACGACCACATTGACGTAGTCGCGGCTGCGCAGCGCATGATCGGCCACCGCCAGCAGGGTGTTGGCGTCCGGTGGCAGATAGACCCGTACCACCTCCGGGCTCTTGTTGAGGATGTGGTCGACGAAGCCGGGGTCCTGGTGCGAGAAGCCATTGTGGTCCTGCCGCCAGACGTGGGAGGTCAGCAGGTAGTTCAGGGAGGCGATGGGACGCCGCCAGGGCAGCCGGCGCGCGGTCCGCAGCCATTTGATGTGCTGGTTGACCATGGAGTCGACGATGTGCGCGAACGCCTCGTAGCTGGAGAAGAGCCCGTGCCGGCCGGTGAGCAGATAGCCCTCCAGCCAGCCCTGGCACAGATGCTCGGAGAGCACCTCCATGACCCGGCCGTCGTGCGCAAGGTGCTCGTCGGTGTCGAGCGTGGTGCCCTGCCAGGCCTTGCCGGTGGTGTCGTAGAGCGCTTCCAGGCGGTTCGACGCGGTCTCGTCGGGGCCCACGACACGGAAATCGCGGCGCGCGGCGGTGGCCTCCATGACCGCTGCCAGCAGCCCGCCCAGCACCCGGGTCGGCTCGTGCAGGGTGCTGCCGCGCTTGCCGACCTCCACCGCATACCGCTCCAGCGGCGGGACGGGCAGATCGCGCAGCAGCAGACCGCCGTTGGCATGCGGTGAGGCGCCCAGCCGGCGCGACCCCTCGGGCACACAGGCGAGCACATCGGGCCGCGGCCGGCCCTCGTCGTCGAACAGCTCCCGCGGACGGTACGAACGCAGCCACTCCTCCAGCTGCCGCAGATGCCCCGCGTCGTCGCGTACGCCGGGCAGCGGTACCTGGTGGGCGCGCCAGGTCCCTTCGACGGGCTCCCCGTCGACCTCGTGCGGACCGGTCCAGCCCTTGGGCGTACGGAGCACGATCATGGGCCAGCGGGGGCGCTCCGTCACGCCTTCGGTGCGGGCCCGGCGCTGGATGACGGCGATCCGGTCCAGTGCGCCGTCCATGGCGGTGGCCAGCGCCTGATGGACCGTCGCCGGGTCGTCGCCGGCGACGTGGATCGGCTCGTGACCGTAGCCGCGCAGCAGGGCGTCCAGCTCGTCCCGCGGGATCCGGGCGAGCACCGCCGGGTTGGCGATCTTGTAGCCGTTGAGGTGCAGCACGGGCAGCACCGCGCCGTCGTGCACCGGGTCCAGGAACTTCGTGGCGTGCCAGGACGCCGCGAGCGGCCCGGTCTCCGCCTCGCCGTCACCGACCACACAGGCGACGAACAGCTCCGGGTTGTCGAACGCGGCGCCGTAGGCATGGGTGAGGGAGTAGCCCAGCTCACCGCCCTCATGGATCGATCCCGGAGTCTCCGGGGCGACATGGCTCGGCACCCCGCCGGGGAACGAGAACTGCCGGAAGAGCCGGGCCATCCCCTCGCCGTCCCGGGTGACATCGGGATAGGTCTCGGAGTACGTGCCGTCCAGCCAGGAGTTGGCCACCACGGCCGGACCGCCGTGCCCCGGCCCCCACACGCACAGGGCGTCCAGCTCACGGGCCTTGATGACGCGGTTGAGGTGGGTGTGCACCAGGTTCAGGCCGGGCGAGGTGCCCCAGTGGCCCAGCAGCCGCGGTTTGATGTGCTCGGGCCGCAGCGGGGCCGTCAGCAGCGGATTGGCCATCAGATAGATCTGTCCGGCGGACAGATAGTTGGCGGCCCGCCAGTGCGCGTCGAGACGGTGCAGCTCGGCGGCGTCGAGGGGCCCCGGCGCCGCCGGTTCCCCGCTCGTCCCCGCCCCTGCCGAGTTCTCCGTACCGTGCATGCTCATCTCCCTGTGGTGGCGTGCAATCGGTGCCGTACCCGTTCAGTCGGGCGGCTCGGGCGCCGGGTGGTCGCCCGGCTCCGCGCCGGGTGGCTCCTCCGGTTCCTGGCCGGGCTCCTCCGGTTCCGGCTCGGCCGGCACCGGGTCGTGCGGCACCGGGTGCGGGTCACTCGGCACGGGCCCCGGCCCCTTGGGCGTCGGCTCGGTGGTCATGGCATGGACGGTCGTCAAGGTCATGGAGTTCTCCTTCCTCCCCATCGTCCGTCCAATGCCTCCGGTCGGCCCGTTCAGGAAATCCCCCGGGTGCATTCGGGAAACGCCCGGTTCACGCGATGAGGCAGTGGTTCCTGCAGTTGCCGACGGCGAAGGCGTGCGCCCCGGGCCCGGACGGCCCCTCCCTCAGTACACGTCGCGGACATAGCGCTTCTCGGCCGCGAGCTGCTTGACGTAGCCGGCCGCCGCCTCCTGGGCCAGGCCGCCGTGCGCGACGGCGATGTCGCGCAGCGCACGGTCGACGTCCTTGGCCATCCGGGACGCATCGCCGCACACATAGAAATGGGCGCCGTCCTGGAGCCAGGACCACAGCTGGGCGCCGTGTTCGCGCATCCGGTCCTGGACGTAGACCTTGGCGCGCTGGTCGCGGGAGAAGGCGGTGTCCAGACGGGTGAGCAGCCCGTCATGGCGCAGCCGGCCCAGTGCCTCCTCGTGGTAGAAGTCCGTGGCCCGGCGCTGCTCGCCGAAGAAGAGCCAGTTGGGGGCGCGGTGGCCGCGGGCCCGCCGCTCGTCGAGGAAGCCGAGGAAGGGCGCGACGCCGGTGCCGGGGCCCACCATCACCATCGGGGTGGCCGGATCGGCCGGCGGCCGGAAGTGGGCGGCGCGCTGGACGAACACCGGCACCGGGCACCCGGGCTCGGCATCGGCCAGGAAGGTGGAGGCGACGCCCTTGCGCGGGCGGCCCTGACGGTTTTCGTAGCGGACCACGGAAACCGTCAGCCGGACCAGGGCGGGATCGGTCAGCGGGCTCGACGAGATGGAGTACAGCCGTGGCTGCAGGCGGGTGAGGACGTCCGCCCACTCGGCCGCACCGGCCCGCACCGGGTGTTCGGCGAGGACGTCGACGGCCTGCCGGCTCCAGGCCCACTGGGCCAGCTCGCCCTTGTTGTCCGGCCGCAGCAGCTTCTTCAGGACCCGGTCACCGGTGCGTTCGGCGATCAGCCGGAGGAGCCCGGGGGTGATCCGGGCGATGTCGAGATGGCGGTGCAGGGCTTCGCCCAGCGGCACCGTGCCGAGGCCCGCGAGGTCGACGGCGGCGGCGGGATCGAGGCCGGTGACGGCCAGCCACTCCGCGACGAGGTCCGGGCAGTTCCGCGGCAGCACGCCGAGCGCGTCGCCGGCCTCGTAGGCCAGGGGCGGGCCGTCGCCGTCGCGGGTGTCGAAGGTGAACTGCCGTACCTCCTTGGTGGCCCCGGGGCGGCTGAGCAGCTGATTGCCGACGAGGCGGACGGTGGCGGGCGCGGCCTTGGAGGGGCGGGCCGGGCCCGGGGCGGCGGGAGCCGGGGTGGCCGCGGGGGCGAGAGCCGCGGGGGCCCGGGCCGCCCCGGTGGTGCCGGTGTCCGCCTCTCCGCCCGCCCCTTCGCCCGGCTCCGTGCCGGACTCCAGGGCCGTGAGGACCTGGTCGAGCCACTGCCCCGCCGGCTGCTCGTAGTCCGGTTCGCAGTCCGTGCGCGGTGCCAGCCGCTCCGCGCCCAGCTCGGCGAGCCGGGCGTCGAGGCGGCGGCCGTGGCCGCAGAAGTCGTCGTACGAGGAGTCGCCCAGCGCGAGGACGGAGTAGCGCACACCGTCCAGCCGCGGGCTGTCCGGCGCGTTCAGGGTCTCCCAGAAGCCCGCCCCGTTGTCGGGTGCGTCGCCGTCGCCGAAGGTGCTGGTGACCAGGAGCAGGTCGGCGCCGCGGGGCAGGGTGGCCGGTGCGCTGTCGGCCATGCTCAGCAGCGTCGCCTCCCGCCCGCTGCCCTGCAGCCGCCGGGCCGTGTCGGCGGCGGCCTCTTCCGCGTTGCCGGTCTGCGAGGCCCACAGGACCAGGACCGTACGGGCGGGCGGGGCACCGGCCCCTTCCGCGGTGTCCGCCGGGCCCGCCGTCGCCGGCCGGGTGTCCGGTGCCCGCGAGAACATCCCGGCCAGCACGCCGTTGACCCAGAGCGCGCTCTCCGGTGCGAAGGGGGCGTGGGAGGGCAGGACGGGCGTGCCGGCGGTGGTGCCGGAGTCCAGCCCGGCGAGGAAGCCGGACAGGTAGCGGCGTTCGTGGTCGGCCAGTACCGGTGGGGCACTGCCGCCGAGCTGGAACACGTCGGCCAGCACCGCCACCGCCCCCTCGGTGCCGGAGCCCTGGCCCATGGAGGAGCCCCGGCCCGTGTCCGAGTCCCGTCCGGCACCGGCCGCGGGCGCGTCGTCCGTATGCGCCGTGCCCGCCCCTCCCGGCCCGTGCCCCGCCTCGCCCGCCACCTTGGCCAACGACACCGCGCATGCCTTGAACTCGGGCTGGAAGGAGACCGGGTCGACCGCGTCATGGGTGACCGCGTTGACGCTGAGGTATTCGCCGAACAGGTCGTTCCAGTGGAACGGGGCGAAGCAGTTCCCGGGCCGCACCCGGTCGGTCGGTACGGCGGGCAGCACCGCCCGGCCGCGCCGCGAGGCGACCTCGACGGGGTCACCCTCCGCGATGCCCAGCGCCCGGGCATCGTCCGGATGGAGCTCCACGAAGGGGCCGGGGTTGAGCTTGTTCAGCTTGGCGACCTTGCCGGTCTTGGTCAGGGTGTGCCACTGGTGCGGCAGCCGCCCGGTGTTCAGCACATACGGGAAGTCGTCGTCGGGCAGCTCGGCCGCCGGGAGGTGCGGACGGGCGAAGAAGGCGGCCCGGCCACTGGCGGTGGGGAAGGACAGCCGGGGGCGGGTGCCGTCCGGCCGCTCCCGGAGGGTCTGGCTGGTGCCGTCGTTGAGGTAGCGCACCGGGTTGCGGTCGGGGCCGTCGGCCGATGCGCTGGGCCACTGCACGGGGGTGTGCCGCAGCCGCTCATAGCTCACCCCGCGCAGGTCGTAGCCGGTGTGCGGGTTCCAGGCGCGGGTGATCTCCTCGAATATCTCCTCCGCGCTCTCGTACCCGAACGCGTCCTCGTAGCCCATCTCGCAGGCGATCCGGGCGATGATCCGCCAGTCCGGCCAGGCCTCGCCGGGAGGATCGGCGGCCTGCCGCACCAGCGTCAGATTGCGCTCCGAATTGACCATCACGCCCTCGGACTCGGCCCACATCGCGGCCGGCAGCACCACATCGGCGTACGCATGGGTCTCGGTCTCCGCGAAGACGTCCTGCGAGACGACGAACTCGGCCGCCTCCAGCCCCTCGATGACCGTCCGGCGGTTGGCGACCGAGGCGACGGGGTTGGTGCAGATGATCCAGCACGCCTTGATGTCCCCGTCCGCCATCCGCCGGAACATCTCGACGGTCCCCTGGCCCCCCTCGTCGGCCCGCAGCGTCCCCGCCTCCAGGCCCCACAGCTCTTCGACGAAGGCCCGGTCGCCGGGCACCAGCGTCGAGCGCTGGCCGGGCAGGCCCGGTCCCATGTAGCCCATCTCGCGGCCACCCATCGCATTGGGCTGGCCGGTGAGCGAGAAGGGGCCGCTGCCCGGGCGGCAGATCGCACCGGTCGCCAGATGCAGGTTGATCAGCGCGTTGGTGTTCCAGGTGCCGTGGGTGCTCTGGTTCAGGCCCATGGTCCAGCAGCTCATCCAGTCGCCCGCCGCGCCGATCCACTCGGCGGCCCGCCGGAGGTCCGCCTCCGGTATCCCGGTGATCTCCGAGACCACCGAGGGCGGATAGTCCCGCAGGAAGTCCTCCATCGCCTCCCAGCCCTCGGTGTGTTCGGCGATGAACTCCTGGTCGATGGTGCCGTTGTCGACCAGCAGATGCAGCAGTCCGTTGAGCAGCGCCAGGTCCGTACCGGGTGCGATCTGCAGGAACAGATCGGCCTTGGCGGCGGTGGCGGTGCGCCGGGGATCGACCACGATCAGTTTGGCGCCCGCCTTCACCCTCTCCCGCATCCGCAGGAAGAGGATCGGATGGCAGTCGGCCATGTTCGAGCCGATGACGAAGAAGACCTCGGCGTGCTCGAAGTCCTGGTACGAGCCGGGCGGGCCGTCCGCGCCCAGCGACAGCTTGTAACCGCTGCCCGCGCTCGCCATGCACAGCCGCGAGTTGGACTCGATGTGCCGGGTGCGGACGAAGCCCTTGGCGAGCTTGTTCGCCAGGTACTGCGCCTCCAGGGTCATCTGCCCGGAGACGTAGAGCGCGAGGGCGTCCGGGCCGTGTGCGTCGACGATCTCCCGCAGCCGCCCGGCGGTCCGCTTGATCGCGGTGTCCATCGCCTCGGCCGCCGGCTCGTCGCCGCGGTCCGCGCGCACCAGGGCACTCGACAGCCGCCCCGGCGCGGCGAGCAGTTCGGCGCTGGTCGCGCCCTTGGTGCACAGCCGCCCGCCGTTCGCCGGGTGGGCCTTGTCACCGGCCGCCTTGCGGACCGTCCGCCGCCCGTCCGGGCCCGTCGCCACGTCCAGCACGATCCCGCAGCCGACGCCGCAGTACGAGCATGCCGTCCGCACCTGCGTGATGCTCTCGGCCGGCGGTTCCGGTGCGGTCACGGGTGGTCCCCTTCGTGGTCGGATGCTCCGCCCACGGTAGGAATCGCCCGTTAACCGGGTGTCACGCCTGGTGATCACCCGTCGTTACGGCGGCCACACAGTCGCCGGCCGCGCCCCGTGAGAACGGCCGGCGGCCGCCGCTCAGGGGACGAGCGTGTCCAGCGGTACGTCCGTGTCGGCCAGCCGCTCCACGTCCACGGCCCGCCCGCTCGCCACCAGGGCCCGGATCGGATCGGTGACGTCCCAGACGTTCACATTCATCCCGGCCAGCACCCGGCCGCCGGACAGCCAGAAGGCGATGAACTCACGGGCGGCGGTGTCTCCGCGGAAGACGACCCGGTCACAGCCCTCCGGGCCGACGTACCCCGTGTACTCCATGCCCAGGTCGTACTGGTCGGTGAAGAAGTACGGCAGCCGGTCGTAGCGGACCTCCTGGCCGAGCATGGCCCGGGCGGCGGCCTTCGGCTGGTGGAGGGCGTTGGCCCAGTGCTCGACGCGGAGGTGCCGGCCCAGGAGGGGGTGGTAGGCGTTGGCGACATCGCCGGCGGCGTAGATGTCCGGGTGGGAGGAGCACAGCCGCTCGTCCACGACGACCCCGTTGTCGACCTTGAGCCCGGCCGCGGCGGCCGGCTCGCTGTTGGGGGTGATGCCGATGCCGACGATGACCGCGTCGGCCGCGATCCGGGTGCCGTCGGCAAGCCGCACCCCGTCCACCGCACCGTCCGTGCCGGTGATCTCCGTGACCTGGGTGCCGCAGCGCAGCGCGACGCCGTGCCCGGTGTGCAGGTCGGCGAAGATCTGGGCGACCTCGGGGCCCAGCACCCCCAGCAGGGGCAGCGGCGCCGACTCCAGCACGGTGACCTCGGCCCCGGCCGCACGCGCGGCGGCCGTGGTCTCCAGCCCGATCCAGCCGCCGCCGATCACCACGATCCGGGACGCGGACCGGAAGAGGTCCTTGAGGCGGTCGCTGTCCGCCAGGCGCCGCAGCGTGTGGACCCCGTCGAGGTCGGCGCCGGGCACCGGCAGCCGGCGCGGGGTGGAGCCGGTGGCCAGCAGCAGTTTGGCCGGCCGGGTCGAGCGCGGTGACGGCGTTGCCCAGGCGCAGATCGATGTCGTGCTCGGCGTACCACTGCGACGGGTGGACGTACACCTTCTCCTTCTCGGAGGTGCCCAGGAGATAGCCTTTGGACAGCGGCGGACGCTCATAGGGGCGCTCGCGCTCGTCACCCAGCAGGACCACGGGGCCGTCGAAGCCCTCCGCCCGCAGTGTCTCCGCGGCCTTCGCGCCGGCCAGCCCCGCTCCCGCGATGATGAATGCCGTGTTCTGGGCCATGTCCCGCTCAGCTCCTTCGGACGATCGGTTTCCCGGTCATCAGTTACCCGCCCTGGGCACGGGCCGGTACCGCCGAAGGGGTTGCCGTCAGACCCGCCCGGCGGTCCGCTCCAGGTGGCCCCGCAGCGCCCGCGCCGTCAGATCGCGGTCCTCGCCCACGACGAAGGCCCGGACGCCGTCGGCGCGCCACTCGACGCGGCGCTCCGGCGTGGTGGACATGGCGCAGAAGGGCACCTCGTGGCGGGCGCAGGCGGCGCGGAGGCTCCGGACCGCTTCCCGGACGCGGGGGTGGCGGACCTGCCAGGGCACCCCGTAGGACTGGGAGAGATCGCCGGGGCCCGCAGGACCAGGTCGACGCCGCCGGGGGAGAGGATGTCGTCGATCGCCTCGACCCCCTCGGCGTCCTCGATGAGCGCCACGATCATGATCTCCTCGTTGGCCCGGCGGAGGTAGTCGGCCGGGTCGATGAGGCCGAAGCCGGGGCCCCGGCCGCCGTTGAGGGAGCGCATGCCCTCGGGCGCGTAGCGGGCGGCGCGGATGGTGGCGTCGATGTCCGTGCGCTCCCGGACGTGCGGGACGACGATGCCCATCGCCCCGGCGTCCAGGGCGCGCAGCACGGCGCCGGGATCGGCCTCGGGGACCCGGACGAACGGGGTGAGCCCGGTCGTCTCGGCGGCCCTGATGAGGTTTTCCAGCCGCTGCGGGTCGACGAGCGTGTGCTCGGTGTCCAGGATGACGAAGTCGTAGCCGGCGCAGCCGATCATCTCGACCATGTTGGGCTCGGGCAGCGTGCTGAACAGCCCGTACGCCTCCTCGCCCGCGGCGAGCCTGTGCCGGACCTCGTTGGGGCGCAGCACTCAGGCCTCCCCGGCCGCGCCGGGCTCCCCGCCACCGAGGAAGTGGAAGCCGGGGCGCGGGTGCATCAGGAAGTCGTGGTGCGAGATGTTCCAGGCGTATGCCCCGGCCACCCCGAACACCACCCGGTCACCGGCCCGCAGCCCCGGCGCCGGGACGTTGCGGGCGAGGACGTCCTTGGGGGTGCACAGCTGTCCGGTGACGGAGACCCGGTCGCCCCGCGCGGCCGACCGCGGCCAGGGGTGCGGCCAGGGCGCCTCGGACGGCAGCACCGTGCAGGGCTGGTCGTGGCCCTTGGTCGCGGGCGTGCGCAGATGGTGGGTGCCGCCGCGGACCACGGCGAACTCCTCGCCGTGGCTGTGCTTCACATCCAGCACCTCGGTGGCGTACCAGCCGCAGTAGGCGGTCAGCGCGCGACCGGGCTCGATGCGCAGGGTGAAGCCGGGGTGGGCGTCGGCGAGCCGCGCCAGGCCCGCACCGTACGCCGCCCAGTCGAACCGGCGCTCCGGCTCGGCGTAGTCGACGGCCATGCCGCCGCCGATGGTCACCTCGGAGAGCGGTATCCGGTGGTGTGCGGCCAGGGCGGCGGCCCACTGCACGATGGCTTCGGACACCGCGAGCTGTTCGGGTGCCTCCAGGCCGCTGGCCAGGTGGGCGTGGATGCCGCGGAGTTCGAGCTGCGGGTAGGTGCCGTCGGTGAGCAGGGCGACGACCTCACCGGCCTGGCCGGGGTCCAGGCCGAAGGGGGTGGGGCGGCCGCCCATGGCGAGCGAACTGCCGTCCAGGGAGCCGTCGTCGACCGGCAGGTTGAACCGGGCCAGCACCGCGATCCGGCGCTGCGGGGCCAGGCGGGCGGCCAGGCTCGCGAGCATGTGGAGCTCGTAGACGCTCTCCACGTGGAAGCGCGCCACACCCAGCTCCAGCGCCTGGGTGACCTCGGCGGGCGTCTTGCCCGGTCCGCCGAAGGCGAGCGGCGCGTCGGGCACGGCCTTGCCGACGTGCGCCAGCTCGCCGCCCGAGGAGACCTCGTAGCCGTCCACGTACGGGCGCAGCGCCGCCAGGATCTCCGGCTCCGGATTGGCCTTGGCCGCGTAGTACAGCTCGACGCGCTCGGGCAGCGCGGCCCGGACCTCGGCCAGATGCGCGCGCAGCGCCGTCAGGTCGTAGAGGTAGGCGGGCAGTTCCTCGGGCGCGAGGGTCAGGGCGCGGGCGCGGACGCCCGGGGTGAGGGCGGGGGCGGGGGCGGTCATCGGGCGCTCCAGGGGGTGGTGTCGTCGGTACGCACGGCGCCGGACAGAACGGCTTCGGCCAGCGGCGAGGGCAGCAGGACGTAGCCGGCCTCACGGTCGGCCTTGCGCTCCCAGCGGGTGAGCAGATTGGCCTTGGCGGGCAGCGGGACGCCGGCCAGCAGGGCGGCCAGCCGCGGCGGGCAGCCGTAGCGGTCCGCGTGGGTCTGCAGGGTGCGGCGGACCTGCGCCCACAGCTCCGTCTCGGTGTCCGGGTGCAGGTCGGCGAGCGCGGCGAGCATTTCGGCGACGTGGTTGACCAGCAGGCAGTACACCACCCGGTCCCAGCCGCGCTGGGCGTCGTAGGTCATCGGCGCCGCGACCTGCTCGGGCAGCGAGGCCAGCAGGTCGGCGTGGTGCTCGGGGACGAGCTTGGTGCCCTCCAGGTCGCGGAAGAGGACCTGTGCGGGCATCCCGTCGCCGTCGACGCAGACCAGCACGTTCTGCAGATGCGGCTCCAGCACCAGCCCGTGGTCGAAGTAGGCGGCGAGCACCGGCGGCACCAGCAGGTTGAGGTAGGCGGCCCACCACTCCAGCGCGGCCTGCGGCCCGGCGCCGTCCAGGAGGCGGGAGATGTGCGCGGGGCTGGTGGGGTACTCGTCGGCGACCGCGCCCGCCAGCAGCGGGGTGGTGCCCGGCAGCAGCCGCTGGGACAGGCCCTCGCGGACGATGACGCCGAAGCCCTCCAGCAGCTCGGTGTCCGGGCGGCCGTCCGCGCCGGGCAGCGCGAGGCTGCGGTAGGCGGGCTCCCGGAGCACCGCGGCGCCGGGGAACCGGGTGGCGAGGTCGGCGAGCGCGGGCGCCAGCAGCCGGGTGAGGGCCACCGCCCCGGACAGTTCGTAACTGGCGTTCTTGCGGAGGCAGTTGGTGATGCGGACGTTCAGGCTGAACTTCAGGAAGGCGTCGCCGTCGTAGAGCGTGCGCACCGACGCGGTGGCGGCGAACGGCGTCTCGCTGCTGCCCAGGACGCGGATGTCGTCGCGCTCCAGCGCCTGTGAAAGGCCCGCGTGGTCGCGCAGCAGCTCGTACTGCCAGGGGTGGACGGGCAGCAGCCGGTAGCCCTCCGGGACATCGGCGTGCAGCGCGTCCAGCGGGGCGGTGGCGCCGTCGCCGGACCCCTCCTCGGCGATCAGCTCCGCGCGCACGGCGAGCAGCAGCAGCGGGAAGACGGCCCCGGTCTCGGGGGCGTAGGACTGCCAGGCGGTGGGGTCGCCGGTGCGGGCCTTCGGGGTCGGGTGGAAGCGGTGGCCCAGGAGCAGCGACTGCTCGGAGGCGACGTAGGCGGCCTGCCAGTCGTCCCCGTCGGCCGGGCCGGCGGCGCTGTCCTGCCCCGTACGGGCCGCCAGCGCGGCCGAAACGGCCTGGTGGCTGGAGGCGATCTGGTCCAGGAACTCCTCGTTGTCGACACCGGTGCGCAGGGACAGCTCGGCGTGCACATATTCGGCCAGCCGGCGCCAGCCGACCTCGGCCCAGCCGTCGGCGGTCTGCTCGGACACCGGGCCGGTGAACCGGTGCGCGCCGAGCAGCGAGGTACGGCGCAGCGCGACCCGCAGCAGCACTCCGCGGCGCGGCAGCCGCAGCAGCAGCCGGCCGTGGTCGACGGCGGTCTGGTGCTCGGGTCCGGACACCTCCCGCAGCAGACAGTTGAGCAGGGTGTGCGCCACGGCCTGGTCCGCGGTGGGCAGTGTGGTGGGGGCGGCGCAGGCCGTGGCGGGGGCGGGCGAATTGGTCAGCGAGGGCATCACAGGCTCCTGCGGGTGCGGATGGTACGGGGAAGGCGGGGGACGGCGGTCGCCACCACGGTGACCAGCGCAATCGCGGTGCCGGTCAGGACGGGCGCGGTGGGGCCGAACCAGTCGTTGCCGGCCGCGGCGGCCACCCCGGCGGCGACCGCGCCGGCCTTGGAGAAGAATTCGATCGAGCCGAACAGCCCGCCGGGAGCGCGGCCCCTGGCACAGTCGGCGGCCAGCACCGACATACAGACCAGGCCCAGGGTGAGGCCGGCGCCGAGCACCAGACGCACCGCGACGAAGGCGGTCAGCGAGTGGGCGATGCCGTGCCCGGCCAGGCCCAGCGCGATACAGCCGAAGCCGAGCGCTATGCCGGCCCGGGGGCGGCTGCGGAAGAGCGAGTGCACCGGGATCGCGGCGATCAGGTAGCACATGTGCGGCAGGGCGAACAGGACACCGGACACCATCGGTCCGGTGCCGGGTATCCGCTCCTTGATGAGGGAGATCAGGTACGGGAAGGAGATGACGGTGGAGAAGACGAAGGCGAACTCGATGGCGTACAGGGCCCGCAGGGAAGCGGCCGGGGCGCGCCCCGAGGGCTCGGCCGCGGCCTCGACCACCGGCGTTCCGTCCGCCTCGGTCTCCGCGGTGGTGGCCCGCGGCGGTGCGGGCCGGGTGCGCGGCGGCTCGGGGAGCGCGGCCAGCATCACGGCGGCGGCCAGCGGCAGCACGGCCAGCAGTGCGTACTGACGGTGCGGCGACAGCCACGGCGTCAGCGAGCCGACCACGATCGGGGCGCACACCAGCGCCGCGCGGGCGCTGGCCTGCATCAGCGTCAGCGCCCGGGACAGCGCATGGCCCTCCAGTGCGGCCCCCAGGTAGCCGTTGGACGCGGCGAAGGTGCCGCCCAGCACGCCCTGGAGCACCAGCGCGGCGGCGAAGGTGCCGATCGAGTCGGCCCAGCCCGCCAGCAGGAACGCCGCGGCCAGCCCCAACTGCGCCCGCAGCAGCAGCCGTTTGCGGCCGAACCGGTCCGCGAGCCGCCCCCACAGCGGCGCGCCGACGGCCCCGAAGATGGTGGGCACGACATAGAGCAGACCGGCCCAGCGGGCGGCGCCGTCGCCCAGCTCGGGCAGGATCTCGGTGAGGTACGGCGGCAGGCCCAGCGCGGCGAACGAGGCCACGAAGTAGCAGCCGGCCACGGCGAACACCTGGCGGCGGGCGAGTCCGGGGCTGACCTTGGTCTCGACGGCGTTCGGTTCGACCCGTGCGGCCGTGGCGGTTTTCATCGGGCTCATCGGGAAATCCCCGTCGGCAGCAGATAGTTGGGGCCGGTGGTGTAGTGCTTGTTGATATCGGCCGCGCCGGACCGCTCCTTGGACAGCAGGGTGCCGGCGCTGACCATCGCCTTGACCGGCAGCTCCGGGGCGTCCAGGACATGTGCGCGCAGCGCGGCGCCCGGCCCGCCCGGCGCGGTGCCCAGGCGTGCGACGGCCTCGGCGAGCCGGTCGCGGACCAGGCCCAGCAGCCGGTCGAGCGGCGCCCGCCCGTGCCGGGCCAGCCCGAAGGCGTAGGAGCCCGCGCACAGATGGAGGGTGATGGTGGTGAACAGGTCGAGCACCGGCCGGTCGTGGTCCGCGAAGATCCGCGGATCGGCGAAGTCCGCGGGGTCCGGGGCGTCCTCGCCCAGGGTCTCCCGCAGCCGTACGGCGTTGATGCGCGGCGCGTCGTTGTCCTTGAACAGCAGCCGCAGCCGGGTGCCGTGCGCGCCGTCGTCCAGGACCAGCGAGATGTTCTGCTGGTGCGACTCCAGGCCGAAGCCGTAGCCGAACAGGGTGGTCTGCCAGTCGAAGAGCAGGGTGAGCACGGCGTCCAGCAGGGCCAGCGGGTCACCGCCGTAGAAGCGGTCGGCGAGCTCGTCGATCACCAGCCGTCCGCCGGGCGCCCGGCCCAGCAGTGCGGCCATCGGCACCACTGCGCTGCCGTCCAGCCCGGCCGGGTAGCGCCGGCACAGCACGGCCAGCAGCTCGTGCCCGGCGTGCGCGTAGACCGTCTCGTCGGCCTGCAGAATCGATTCTGCGAACCGCGGTTCGCGGGCGATCACCTGGTCCAGCAGCCGCTGGCCCTCGGCGCCGTCGATGAGCGTACGGGGCTTGATGGTGCGCCGGTTGCGCAGCCCCAGCGTCGCGGTGGCCAGCGGCAGCTTCAGATGCAGCCGGGGGTCGGCGTCCAGCGCCACGGTCCGCATCGACAGGGTCGGCACCGCCCGGAGCAGGGCGCGCCCCGACAGCACCGCCTCGCCCTCCAGACCCCTCTCGCGCAGCGCCTCGTCCAGCGGTCCGCCGAGCGTCAGCGGGTGGATGGGCAGGGCGAGATGACTGTCGTCGAGGTGCGGCAGATCCAGCTCCGCCGGCGTCGGCCAGCAGCCGGGCAGCGCCGCGGTGCCGCCCGCGACGGTCATCGCGGCGCGCGGTACGGCCAGCCAGCGCAGCGGGAACTCCGGGTGGAACTCGGGGGCGTAGGACCGCAGGTGGTCCTCGTCCAGGCCGGAGCGGCCCCGCGAGGTCGGGTAGACGGGGTGGTCGATACGCGCGGCGAGGGCGTCGTGGGCCAGTCCGCCGTCCACTCCCCGCCAGGTACCGGCCGAGGAGCCATGGCGCTCCGTCAGCAGCCGGTCGACCTCGTCCCGGGTGCGGGTGTGCAGCCGCATCGTCGCCAGGGTCTGCCGGCACTCCTCGGCGAAGGCGTCGAAGCCGGGGCGGTCGGCCGGGTCGGCGAGCGCGCGCAGCGCGGTGAGGACCGCGTCGAGTGAGGTGAGCCGGGCACCGTCGGATTCGCGGACGAGCAGCGGCAGCCGGGCCGCATGGGTGCTCTGGTAGCCGTCCGCGCCCAGCGGCAGCAGCAGGGCGCCGGCGTCCGGGCCGGCGGGCAGCCGCAGCCAGGGGCCGTCCGGCCGCTCCAGCAGCGTGCCGCGGGTGCGCAGACCGACCACGTCCTCGCGCAGCAGCGCGCTCAGCACCCGCACCAGCAGCGCGGACTCCTCGTCCGGGCCGGCCGTCTCCTGCCCGGCCGGCGCGTCGGTGAGATCGGGGGAGACGGTCATGACGAGATCTCCCAGCGCTCCGCGGCGAAGAAGCCCTCCGCGGCTCGGTCCAGGGCGCCGCGGTCGGTGCCGGTGGCCCGCAGGACGCCCAGGTAGTCGCGGTTGGTGCGGTAGTGCGGGTGCTCGGTGCCGACCGCGCGCAGCGGCCGGTAGGCCAGCCGTACGCCGTCCGTCTCGCGGTCCGTGGCGGCGGGCGCGGCGGTGAGCGTCCCGGCCCGGTCGGCGAGGGCGTACTCCACCCGGCCCGCGCCGTCGCGCCGGGCACCGAGATCGGCGGGCAGCGGCTCGCCGAGATGGGTGCGCAGGACGTGCTCGAACAGCTCGATGCCCAGGACCCGGGCGAGCAGCAGATCGCACTGGTCGCCGATGACGCGGTAGTTCACCTCGATGAGCCGCGCCCGGCCCTCGTGCACCACGAACTCCGTGTGGCAGGCGCCGAACCCGACGCCCAGCGCGTCGAGTTGGGCCAGCACCTGGGCGAGGACCGGCTCCGGGTGGGCGGCGACGAAGTCGTGCCGCTCCTCGATGAAGGACGGCGGGGCGGAGAGGGTGGTGTGGAATCCGCCCAGGACGTGGCGTCGCCGGCCGTCACCGAGGGTTTCCAGCGTGTACAGCTCGCCGGCCAGGAACTCCTCGGCGACCAGCGCAGCCTCTGGACGCCGGGCCTGTATCTCCTCGGCGCGCGCCACCAGTTCCCCGGGGCCGTCGGCCAGCATCACGTCCTCGCTGGCCACGCCCTCGCGGGGTTTGACGACACAGGGGTAGGGGAGCCCGGCGGCGGTGAGCGCCGAGGGGTCCTGCCCGGGGGCGAGCTCCACGGACCGCACGGTGTCGGCGCCGGACGCGGCGAGGTGGCGGCGCATCTCGGCCTTGTTCTTGGCGCGCAGTGTGGCCCGCCAGTCCTTGCCCGGCAGCCCGAAGTACTCGGCGGCCAGGGCCGCCTGGGTCTGCAGGTGGTCGCTGTTGGTGAAGACCGCGGCGGCCGGGTGGTGGGTGGCGATGCGGGTGATGACGGCACGGAAGTCACGGACGTCGCACTCCAGGACCTCTGCCCGGCAGCCGGTGCGCCGGTGGGCCTCGGGCTGGTCCGTCAGCAGCGTGACATCGAGACCGAGGCGGGCGGCGGCGGGGAGGAATCCCTCGGTGACCGAGTCGGTGGGGTTGAGAGCGAGCAGGTACATCCGCATGTGGCGGGGCCCTTCAGGATCAAGGGTGGTGCGGGGGACATCGAGGACGGGGGCGGGCCGTGGGGACGGCGGCCCACCCCCGTTGCGGGCGGGTCAGCCCTTGGGCAGCGGCACGCCGGTGGCCTTGGCCACGTCGGCGAGCATGTGCTCGGCGGCCTGGATGCCGATGCCGGACATCCAGGTCTCGTCGGGCACGTTGATGACCTTGTGCTTCTTGACGGCCGGCAGGTCCTTCCAGACCGGGTTGGACGTGACGTCTTTCTGCTGGGTCTTGCTCGGCGTGTCCGCGGTGGTGACGAACACCAGGTCCGCGTCGGCCTTGTCGATCTGCTCGGGGCTGACGTCCAGCATCGTCTTGGCCGGGTCGGTCGAGCTCTGCGACTTCGGCCGGGCCAGGCCGATGTCGTCGAGGACCACACCGCTGTAGGAGGACTTCTGGTAGAGACGGGTCGGGCCGGCGACGAAGCGCACCACGGACGCCGACGGCATCTTGCCGTGGTACTTCTTCTTGATGGCCTCGCCCAGCGCCTTGGCCCGGCTCTCGTACTCCTTCAGCTTCCGGTCGGCTTCCTTCTCCAGACCCAGCGCCTTGGCGTGGACCTTGAGATTGGCCTTCCAGGGGCCGCCGGTGGTCTCGGTGAAGACGGTCGGCGCGATCTGCCGGAGCTTGTCGTAGATCTTCTCGTGCCGGACCTTGGAGGACAGGATCAGGTCGGGCTTCAGGGCGATGATCTTCTCCAGGTTCGGCTCCAGCAGCGGACCGACGTCCTTGACACCCCCGATCTCGTCCTTGAGGTAGGTGGGGAAGCCGCCCTCGGTCTTCATGTGCGGGGAGACCGCGCCGACGGGCTTGATGCCGAGCGTGGCGACGTCGTCGAGCTCACCGGTGTCCAGCACGACCACGCGCTTGGGCTTGGCGGGGATCTTCACGTCGCCGCCCATGGCGCTCTTGACGGTGCGCGGGAAGCCGGCGCCGCTCTTCGCCGCGTCATCGCCGCCCGAGGAGGTGCCGCCGCCGCACGCGGTGAGGGCGCCCGCGCCCAGGACGACGGAGAGCAGCGCGGCCGGCAGCCGGCCGGCGCCGTGGAAGGTGGATCTGGTCAGCATGAGGGTTCGACTTCCTGAGGGGGAGCGGAAAGGGGAGAGGCCGTGGGGGAGGCCGGGTCAGGCGGAGACGGCGGTGTGCCGTTTCGCGCTGCCTTTGGGGACGACCAGCGGGGTGCCGGTCTCGGGGTCGGGGATCACCCGGCAGTCCACGTCGAACACGGACTTGACCAGCTCCGCGTCGAGGACGTCCGCCGGTGCGCCGGCCGCCGCCAGCTGCCCGTCCTTGAGGACCACGAGGTGATCCGCGTACCGGGCCGCCTGGCCGAGGTCGTGCAGCACCATCACCACGGTGCGGCCCGCCTCGGAGTGCAGTGCGGCGACCAGATCGAGGACATCGAGCTGGTGCCGCAGATCGAGGAAGGTGGTCGGCTCGTCGAGCAGCAGCAGTTCGGTGTCCTGGGCCAGCGCGAGCGCGATCCAGGCGCGCTGCCGCTGGCCGCCGGAGAGCCGGTCGACGCTCTGGTCGCGCAGCTCCAGGGTGCCGGTGCGCCGCAGCGCCTCCTCCACCGCCTGCTGGTCCGCCGTCGACCAGGGGCTCAGCAGCCGCTGGTGCGGGTAGCGGCCCAGCCGGACCAGCGCCTCGACCGTGATCGCGTCGGGGGTGACCGGCTGCTGGGGGAGCAGCCCCATCCGCAGGGCCAGCGCCTTGGCCGGCATCCGGTGGATGTCGGAGCCGTCCAGCGCGACGGTGCCGGCGGACGGCGCCAGCAGCCGGGTCAGCCCGCGCAACAGCGTCGACTTGCCGCAGGCGTTGGGGCCGACGATCGCGGTGACGGCGCCGCCGGGCAGCACCAGATCGAGGCCGCCGACGATCAGCCGGTCGCCGTAGCGCAGATCGAGTCCCTGGGTGGAGAGCTGGTTGGCGGTCATCGGACACTCCTGTTGACGGAACTGCTCTGACGGATCATCAACACCAGCAGCCACGGTGCGCCCAGCGTGGCGGTGACCACGCCGACCGGCAGCCCGCCGACCGGCAGCAGGTACTGCGCCACGAGGTCGGAGGCGAGCAGCAGCACCGCACCGGCCAGGCCGGACAGCGCCAGCGTCCCGGCGGTCGGCGGTCCGGCGAGGAAGCGCACCATGTGCGGGACGGCGAGCGCGACGAAGGCGACCGGCCCGGTCAGCGCGGCGGCCAGCGAGGCCAGCACGATGGCGACGACCAGGATCTGCAGGCGGGCGGTGTGGGTGCGCAGACCGAGCGCGCCCGCCGAGTCGTCGCCCAGGTCGAGGACCGCGAGCCGGCGCTGCAGCACAAAGGCGGCGAGCAGCGCCACGGCCATCGCCCCGCCCGCTGACCACACCTCGGTCCAGGTCCGCCCGTACACCGACCCCGTGGTCCACTGCAGGGCCGAACCGGCCAGCTCGGTGGGGAAGCGGACCACCATGAAGCTCACCGCCGCGGACAGCCCCGCCTGGACGGCGAGACCTACCAGCACCAGGCGGGTCACGCTGACCCCGGCGCGCCAGCCGAACACCCCCAGCAGGACCGCGGCCAGCAGCCCGCCGCCGAGGGCGGCCAGCGGCATCAGCGCCTGTGAGGCCCCGGCGGCCAGCATCGCCACCGCGCCGAACGAGGCTCCGCCGGTCACCCCCATCACATCGGGGGAGGCGAGCGGATTGCGGAACAGCCGCTGCAGCAGGGCACCGGCCACCGCCAGGCCCGCGCCCGCCACGATGGCCGCGACCATCCGCGGGGCCCGGAACTCCTGGACCACCAGCACGGTGGCGGAATCACCGGTCCCGAACAGGCCCTGGACCGCATCGGCGGGCGGCAGCGGCATATCGCCGTTGGCCACCGACACCGTCACCAGCGCGCCGAGCACCACAAGACCGGCGAGGGCGAGCAGCAGGGTCCGGCGGACCGTGCGCCGGCGTCGGGGGGCGGGGGAGGGAGCGGGGGACGGCGGGCCGAGCGGCTTCTCGTCCCGTGCGAGGTCGGTCATCGGGCCACCTTCCGGGCCAGCAGGGCCAGCAGCGGCGCGCCGAGGAACGCGCTGATGATGCCGACCTGCAGCTCGGACGGCCGGATGACGACCCGTCCGAGAATGTCGGCGGCGAGCAGCAGCAGGGGACCGGCGATCAGACAGCCGGGCACCACGATCCGGTGGTCGGAGGTGCGCAGCAGCTGGCGGACCAGGTGCGGGGCGGCCAGTCCGATGAAGGCGAGCGGACCGGCCACCGCCACCGCCGACGCGGCGAGCAGGACGACGGTCAGGCCGCCGGCCACCCGGATCCGGGTCACGCGCACGCCCAGCGCCTGCGCCGCATCGTCGCCCAGCGCCAGCGCGTTGAGGGCGGGGGCGAGGACCAGCGCGAGGAGCAGGCCGAGCACCAGGGTCGGCAGCACCGGATAGAGCACCGACAGCGGGCGCTCGGCCAGCGAACCGGCCATCCAGAACCGCGCCTCGTCCAGTGACCGCTTGCTGGCCAGCATGACCGTCGAGGTCCAGGAGACCAGGACGAGTTGGAGGACGGTGCCGCCCAGCGCGAGCCGCGCCGGGTCGAGATCGCCGGCGCGCCGGGCCAGCGCCTGGGCGAACAGTGCGGCGGCCGCGGCTCCGGCGAACGCGAACCAGACGTACTGGGCGGGACGGGTCAGATGCAGTGCGTAGATCGCGGTGACCACCGCGAAGCCCGCGCCGGCGTTGATGCCGAGCGTCGTCGGGGACGCGAGCGGGTTGCGGGTGACGCCCTGGACGACCGCACCGGCGACGCCGAGCGCCGCGCCGACCGCGAGGGCCACCACGGTCCGCGGCAGCCGAAGTCCGGTCACCACAAGGGCATCCCGCCCGTGGACGGCGCCGGACAGCGCGTCCCACACGGTGGACAGCGGTACGGACCGGGCACCGAGGGCGAGGCTCAGGGCGGCACAGGCCGCCAGAGCGCAGAGCCCGGCCACGAACAGCGGGACGCGCCGCAGGAGGTTCGCGGCGGGACGCGCATCGGGCACAGGGGGTGCAGTGGCAGGTGGTTTGAACGTCGGCACGCGTCGTTACATTAGGTTAGGCATACCTAATCATGCAACCGCGGAAGCGTTAACCGATCAACTGTCCTTTTTGTCGGGCGGATATCCGCCGATGGGCCCTCGTAAGGCCCCGACCTGGGGTGATCTACCCACCCCCGCCCCCGCTCACTCCGGTGAACCACCGCGATTCCCGTGCCGCGCTCCTCGCGTACAGGGGGAGAGTGGTGGTGAGTTGTGCGAAAAGCTCATCGATGGAGCTTTTGGGGCGATGTGCTTTTCTGAGGGGGAGGCCCCGCCGTCCTGCCCGTCTGAGGAGCGCCATGACCCCCACCACTCCCCGTATCGCGATCATCGGCGCCGGCCCCGGCGGACTGACCTGCGCCCGCGTTCTGCAGCGCAACGACGTACCGGTCACCGTCTTCGAGCACGACGCCTCCGACGGCGCCCGCCCGCAAAGGGGTACACTGGAGCTGCACATGACGACATGTCAGGCAGCGCTGCGGGCCGCCGGTCTGCACGAGGAGTTCGCCGCCGTGGCCCGCCCCGCGGGTCAGGAGACCCGGCTGCTCGACCACACCGCGACGGTCCTCTTCCAGTACGCCCCCACTCCCGCCCCCGGCGCGGCCGACCGCTCCGAGATCGACCGGGGCGAGCTGTGCCGGCTGCTGCTGGACTCCCTCACCCCCGAAACCGTGCGCTGGGGCAGCTATCTGCGCACCCTTCATCCGCTCGGCGACGGCCGCCACCGGGCCGAGTTCGACGACGGCCACACCGAGACCTTCGATCTGGTCATCGGTGCCGACGGCAGCTGGTCCAGGGTCCGGCCGATGCTCTCCGACGCCACCCCCCACTACACCGGGGTCACCTTCGTCGAGTCCGGATTCGAGGACGCCGACACCCGTCACCCCGAGGTCGCCCGGCTGGTCGGCGCCGGCCGCATGAGGGCGGAGTCCGCCGGCCGGGCGCTGATCGCCCGGCGCGACAGGCGCGGCCGCGTCCGCCTCTATGCCGCCTTCCGCGGCTCCCAGGACTGGGCACTGGAGGCCGGGGTGCGGATGACGGACACCGAGGCCGTCCGCGCCGTACTCCTCGACCGGTTCGCGGGCTGGGACGAACGGCTGCTGGCACTGCTGCGGGACAACGACGGCGGCTTCGCCCATCGGCCGCTGTTCGCCCTGCCGGTGCCGCACACCTGGACGCACACCCCCGGCCTGACCCTGCTCGGCGACGCCGCGCACCTGATGCCGCCGTTCGCGGTTCCGGGCGCCGGCCTCGCCATGCTCGACGGCGCCGAACTCGCCCGGGCCCTCACCGGGCGCCGCGACCCGGACGAGGCGGTACGCGCTTACGAGGCAGCCCTGCTGCCCCGCGCCACCGAGGCCGCCGAGCGTGCCGCCCGCGGCCTGGCGCAAGCCCTCGCCCCGGACGCCCCGCGCGGCTCGCTGCGCCATCTGCGCGACCGCCCGCGGTGATCCGCCGCCCTCCGGTTGCGGCCGCGCCGCCCCCGTCGGACGATCGGCAGCGTACGAACGCCGACCGGCGGTGCGCGGCCGCGAGCGCGGCACCGTCCGGCCACGGCCGGGCGCGGAGGGACGGAACGCACCGTGAAGATCACTGAGCCCACACCCGGCGCGCCCTGCTGGGTGGAGCTGGGCACGTCGGACGTGGACGCCGCCAAGGTGTACTACCGCCAGGTCTTCGGCTGGCGCGCCGAGACCGACCCGCGCGACGAGGCGGGCGGCTACACCATGCTGTACCTCGGGGCCGCCCCGGTCGCCGCGCTGACCCCGCTCCACACCCCCGGGCAGCCGACCGCCTGGACCGTGTCGTTCGCGACGCGGGACGCCGATGCGCAGGCCGCGGCGGTCACCGAGGCGGGCGGGCGCCGGCTGTCGGGCCCGATGGACGTCTTCGACCTGGGCCGCTTCGCCGTACTGGCCGACCCGGAAGGCGCGGTCTTCTCGCTGTGGCAGGGCCGGTCGTTCGCCGGCGCCGCGGTGTTCAACGCACCGGGCTCGCTCGGCTGGGTCGAGCTCGCGACCCGGGACGAGGAGGCCGCCAAGGCCTTCTACACGCGGATCTTCGGCTGGACCGTGGGCACGCACAAGGACTACCCGCAATGGGGGATTGATGGCGCCGATTTCGGCGGGATGAGCGCGCTGGACGAGTTCTACCCGGACGACGTGCGGGCGCACTGGCTGCCGTACTTCGCGGTCGCCGACGTCGACGAGACGGCCGCGCGGGCCGCCGAGTCGGGCGGCATGCTGCTGGTGCCTCCGACCGATGTGCCCGCGGGACCGCGGATCGCGGTGATCAGGGATCCGCAGGGAGGGCACTTCGGGATCCACCGCGCCGGTACGGAGGGCTGAGGGGGCCTGACTCCGGCAGCGCTCCGGTGTCCCCGCGGTGCGGCGACTGCCCGTGCCACGGGCGCACTTGCGCCGTCACACGATCGGCGGCCTGCCCGTCGTTTCACCCCATTCCAGGAGTGGTTTACGCGTAATGTCCACTTCGCGGCAATGGGTGGCATTGCGCGTCGAGAACAGGAGACCCCTATGCCCACGACCGACCTCCTCGTGGCCCGAGGCAAAAAGCTCGCAGCCGGCGCGGGCGCACTGGCCGCGGCCGCCGCTCTCGGTGCGACGCTGCTGGCCGCGGCCCCGGCGCAGGCGGCTCCCGAACCCGCCAAGCCGTTCGGCGTGGTCACCGCCAAGACGGGCCTGAGCCAGCGTCAGTACCCCAGCACGGACTCCTCGGTGCGGGGGCACCTCCACCACCGTGCGCAGGTCGGCCTGGTGTGCAAGGTCCGCACCCAGAGCGTCGGCGGCAACACCGTCTGGTACCTCACCCGCGAGGAGCGCGCGACCTGGGTCGCGGCCAGGTACGTGACCAGTAACGGCCCCGTCAGGTTCTGCAAGGACGTCCAGCGCGGCCGGCTGCTGCCGCCCCACGCGGCGAAGCACGCCGTGGGCTGATGGAACCCCAGCAAGGCCCGGTCCGGTGCCGCGGAGGTACCGGACCGGGCCTTCGTGTGTGCGTCGGGCGGCGTCCGTTCGCGGGGTTCAAGGGGGCGTCGTGGAGCCAGGGGGGGGAGGGTGGCGCGGAGCGTCGCCGCACCCTTCCGAATTACTGAAACAAGTTCTACTGTGCCCCTCGGTCCGGCAGCCGACGGGGCGTCAGCATCCCGCGCCCCTCGGACCGGACGACAACGGACCGGACGATCTGGAGGGGCCGTGCACCTCGAATACACCCCCGAGCAACAGCAGTTGCGCGCCGAGCTGCGCACCTACTTCACCGAGCTGGTGCCGGACGGTGCCCTCGCCGGCCCCCACGGTTCCGAGGCCGGCGCAGGCGGCTCCCCGGGCGGCGCCGCCGACCGGAAGCGTTTCTACCGTGAGACCGTACGGCGGCTGGGCGCGGACGGCTGGCTGGGCGTCGGCTGGCCCAAGGAGTTCGGCGGGCGCGGCCTGTCCCCGACGGAACAGTTCATCTTCTTCGACGAGGCGGCCCAGGCGGGCGTGCCACTGCCGCTGATGGCGCTGAACACCGTCGGCCCGACGATCATGCAGTTCGGCACCGACGAACAGAAGGCCTACTTCCTGCCCCGTATCCTCTCCGGCGAGATCGACTTCGCCATCGGCTACAGCGAACCGGACGCCGGCACCGACCTGGCCGCCCTCAAGACCCGTGCCGTCCGCGAGGGCGACGAGAAGAGCGGTCACTACATCGTCAACGGGCAGAAGATCTGGACGACCAACGGCGACACCGCGGACTGGGTGTGGCTCGCCGTGCGCACCGACCCTCAAGCCCCGCCCCACAAGGGCATCACCATGCTCCTCGTCCCCACCAGCGACCCCGGCTACTCCTGCACCCTGATCAACACCCTCGCCTCGCACGACACCACCGCCAGCTACTACGAGAACATCACCGTCCCGGCCTCCCGCCGCGTCGGCCAGGAGAACAAGGGCTGGCGGATCATCACCAACCAGCTCAACCACGAGCGGGTCACCCTCGCCGCCCACGGCACCATGGCCATCCGCGCCCTGCACGACGTCCAGCGCTGGGCCGCCGCCACCAAGCTCACCGACGGCCGCCGGGTCATCGACCTGGGCTGGGTACGCGGACGGCTGGCCCGCACCCACACCAGACTCGACGCCATGAAGCTGCTGAACTGGCAGATGGTCGACGCCCTCCAGCAGAACACCCTCACCCCCCAGGACGCCTCCGCCGTCAAGGTCTACGGCTCCGAGGCCCGCCGGGACGCCTACGCCTGGCTGATGGAGGTCGTCGGCGCCGCGGGTCCCCTCAAAGAGGGCTCGGCGGGCGCCGTACTCCACGGCGAACTGGAACGCGGCTACCGCTCCGCCGTCATCTTCACCTTCGGCGGCGGCAACAACGAGATCCAGCGCGAGATCATCTCGTGGATCGGCCTGGGGATGCCCCGCGTACGGCGCTGAGCGGGGCTGACGAGGGCGCAGGGGTGGGGACCGCTTGGCGGTGCCGAGGTAATGATCACTCCGTTGATCTGGGGTTTTTGCGCTGGTTGGCATGGAAGCGCGCCTTCTTCTGACGATTCCCGCACGTGTTCATGTCGCACCATTTGCGGGTGCGGCTCCGGCTGGTGTCGAAGAAGGCGGCTTGGCAGGTCGGTGAGGCGCACAGGGCCAATTTTCCGTCTCGTTCGCCTGCGATGATGCTGATCGCGTCGGCGGCGATCACGCTGAGGGCATCTTCCACGCAGGAAGCCGGGCTGAGCCGCCATTGCCGCTTGCCCTCGGGCGTCAGGATCGCTGCGGCCCGACCCTGAGCGCTGCGGTCATTGATGACGTGGACGGCAGACGCAGGCAGAGCGTCCTGGATCGCGGCCGCTGTCGCGGCGGCGTGAATCGACTCCCGCAGTTCCCGGGCGAGGCCGAGCTGGGCAGTGCTGCAGGAGTCCACGGCGAGGCCGTTCACCGTCAGCCAGTCGACGAGCCGCTGCGGCGTGGGAATGCGCTCCACGGCGTCGCCATAACGCTCCGACAGAGTCCCCGTGAAGCTGGTCGCCAGCACCTTACCGAGGCGGAAGTCAGGGAACGCGGCATGCATGGAACCACCTTAGCTGGTTGCGGCGTGGCTCGGAGAGCTGCTAGAACCGCCTTAGCCGGTTCGCGATCGGTCGTAGCCGGTTCCACGACGGCCAGGAGGCCTCATGCCCCTTCCGACCAGCGACGTGCAAGCGTTTGAAGCCCATGCGACGGACGCTGACCTCGACGATCTGCGCGCGCGACTGGCCGCGGCACGACTGCCGGAGGCCGAGACGGTCCATCGCGCCGCGCCCGGCCCTCGCCGATGGGAACAGGGCGTTCCTCTCGCCGACCTCGTCGAGGTCGTGAACTATTGGCGCACCGGGTACGACTGGCGGTCGTTCGAAGACCGCCTCAACCGGATCGGCCAGTTCCGCACGACCATTGACGATCTGGGAATCCACTTCCTGCACCGCCGGTCCGCGCGCGCGGATGCCACTCCGCTGATCTTGACGCACGGCTGGCCGGACAGCATTGCCCGGTTCATCGATGTAGTGGACGAGCTGGCCGATCCGAAGGATGCGGACGCGCCGGCGTTCCACGTCGTGGTCCCGTCGCTTCCCGGCTTCGGTTACAGCGACCGGCCGGCCACCACCGGGTGGGGAACCGAAAAGATCGCGGCCGCATGGGTGGAGCTGATGGGGCGGCTCGGCTACCGCAGGTTCGCAGCCCACGGGGGCGACTGGGGAGGCAATATCACCACGGTGCTCGGTGGCAGGTTCCCGGCGCACGTTCTCGGCATCCACACCACGTTCGCGGAGGGACCGCCCGGTGTGACGACGGACGGGCTGACGGCGGTCGAGCGCGAGTGGAGCGAGGAGACCCGCGATTTCTGGCGGCACCGCGCGGCGTACGCGAAGCAGCAGGCGACCCGGCCGCAGACCATCGGCTACTCGCTCGTCGACTCGCCGGTCGGGCTTCTTGCCTGGATCCTCGACAAGTTCGCCGAGTGGTCGGACACCGAGGACAGCCCGTTCGAGACGATCTCCCAAGACCGCATTCTTGATGACGTCACCCTGTATTGGCTGACGCGGACCGGCGCCTCGGCGGCCCGCATTTACTACGAGAGCCACAACTCGCTGGACCCCGGGCTCCGGGTCGACGTCCCGTCAGCGATCACTATGTACCCCCGCGACGTCGAGAAGTGTCCGCGCCCCTGGGCGCAGGAGCGCTACCGGCAGATCGTCCGGTGGCAGGAGCCCGAAAGCGGGGGACATTTCCCGTCGCTGGAGGTTCCCGGGTATTTCGTCAAGGACCTGCAAGAAGGCCTCGCGGCAGTGCTGGCCGCTCAGCGGTGAACGCGGCCGGGTGCCGGACCCGGTCACCGCCGGCTCCGGCTCAAGGCGTCTCCCGACGGCTTCCGGACCGAGTGCGGGGGCGTGACCTCCGTCGCCGGGCACCTCGACGACCGGCACGGCGCGCTCGGCCCCCCCGTACGCCCCGGCGGCCGGACCGCATCTGCCGTACCGGGCCCGCCGAGCGCATGATGCACAGGAACCACGGCACGACCCACAATGGAGATACGCCGGAGGCAATGCGGTCCGGCAGCGGGAGGTGGAGCACGTGGCAGGCGACCCGGGGCTTTTCGGGCCCCGTTCCGTGACCTGGCAGATGCACAGTGATCCGATGATGTGGATCGCGGGCATCCGTGCGCTGTACCTCCAGGCGCTGCACCCGCGCGCGGTACGCGGGGTCCTCCAGAACTCGGACTTCAGGAGTGACGCCTGGGGCCGGCTGATGCGGACCGCGCAGTTCGTCGGCACCCTCACCTACGACACCGCCGAGGCCGCCGAACAGGCCGGCGCCACGGTCCGTGGTATCCACCGCCGGCTGTCCGCCACCGATCCCGCCACCGGTGAGCGCTACGGCGTCGACGAGCCGGAGCTGCTGTTGTGGGTGCACTGCGCGGCGGTGGATTCCTACCTGCACGTCCTGCGCCGCTCCGGCTACCCCCTCGGCGACGCCCATGCCGACGCCTACCTCCACGAGCAGCGCGAAAGTGCCCGGCTCGTCGGCCTCGACCCGGCCGGTGTGCCCGGCAGCCGGGCCGCGCTCGCCGCCTACTTCGCCCGTGTGCGGACCGAGTTGGCGCTGACCCCCGAAGCCGGTGAGGTGGACGCGTTTCTGCGCCGGCCGCCGGCCCCGGCCCCGCTCGTACCGGCCCGTGCCCTGTTCTGGCAGCGGGTGGCGCAGCTCGCCTACGGCGCACTCCCGGCGTATGCCCAGGAGCTCTACGGGCGCCCCGCACCCCCGCCCGCAACCGTCACCCGGCGGCTGCGCGCCACCGGCCGCCTCCTTCGCGCCATTCCGCCCGGCGTCCGCTGGCAGCTCCCGCCCCGGCACATCCCGCGCGCCGTCGCACGACTCGGCCCCGGCGCCCGCCCAGCGCCCTACAAGCTCCGTCCTTCCGCCGCCATACTGGACGGGCAGCAGGACACGCAGGGGGAACTGCGCGGCTGACCACGGGGGACGGGGGCGGCGACACATGGGTGCGGACGAGAGACTGGTCCAACGGCGGTACCGGCTGCTCGACACCATCGGGCGCGGCGGCATGGGGGAGGTGTGGCGGGCCCGTGACGAGTCGCTGGGCCGGCAGGTCGCGGTCAAATGCCTCAAGCCCACGGGGCCGCGGCATGAACCCTCGTTCCTGCAGGTACTGCGCGAACGTTTCCGCCGTGAGGCCCGGGTCGCCGCGGCGCTGCAGCACCGCGGCATCACCGTCGTCCATGACTTCGGTGAGGACGAGGGCACCCTCTTCATCGTCATGGAGCTGCTGAGCGGACGTAACCTCAGCCAGTTGCTGGACGACAACCGCCGCCAGCCGCTGCCCGTACCGGACCTCGTCGAGATCGCCGAGCAGGTCACCGCCGCGCTCGCCTACACCCACGAAGAAGACGTCGTGCACCGCGATCTGAAACCGGCGAACATCGTCCGGACCGCCGACGGCACGGTCAAGATCTGCGACTTCGGCATCGCCCGGCTCGGCCACGACATCGGCTTCACCGCCCGCCTCACCGGCACCGGCATCGCCATGGGCAGTCCGCACTACATGTCGCCCGAACAGATCGGCGCCCACGGCGTCGACCACCGCAGCGATCTCTACTCCCTCGGCTGTGTGCTGTACGAGATCGCCACCGGTGTGCCGCCCTTCGACCTGGGGGATGCCTGGGCGGTGCTCGTCGGACACCGTGACCAGGCGCCGAAACCGCCCCGCACACTGCGCCCCGACCTTCCCGAGGCCTACGAGCGCATCATCCTCGAACTCCTCGCCAAGGACCCCGACGACCGGCCCAGGGACGCCGATGAGCTGGGCAAACGCCTCGCCGACGCCCGCCGTCCGCACTCCGGCCGGGGCGCCGCGGCCGGCTCCGGCGACGCGACGGTTCCTGCCGGCCGGCTGCCCTCCTGGACCCGTGGCATCACCCTTGGCTCCTTGGCGGCCCCCGGGCGGCGGACGCACGGGCACCCGGCGGAACGGTCCGCCACCGTCCTGACCGACACCTGGACCGGCGGAGGGAAGGACGCGCAGTGCGGTGAGGCGTCCCCGGCCGCCGGTATCGCCAGCCCGGCACCGCCGGACGACCGCCGCGCCACCCTCGCCGCGCTGGCCGGACGGCACACCGCCGCGCTGAACCTCGGCCGGCTGGGCCGCTGGGAGGAGGCGGGCGAGGCACACCGTGCGCTCGCCGCGGAACGCGAGCGGCTGCTCGGCCCCGACCACCCCGACACGCTCACCAGCCGGCTGGAAGCCGGTCATGCCCTGAGCCGCCTGGGCCGGAGCTTCGAGGCGCACCAGATCTACACCGAGGTGCTGACGGGCCGTGAACGCGCGCTGGGCCCCGACCACCCCGACTCGCTGAGCTGCCGCCACCATGTCGCGCTGAACCTCGGCCGGCTGGGGCGGCTGGAGGACTGCCGCGCCATGGCCCGGGAGGTGGCCGAGGCCCGTGCCCGGGTCCTCGGCGCGGACCACGCCGACACCCTCGCCACCCGCTGCGAACTCGCCCATGTCCTGGGCAGGCTGGGCCAGTGGGCGGAGGCGCTGCACACCTACCGGGACATCGCGGCGGCGCGCACCGCCTCGCTCGGCCCCGACCACCCCGACACCCTCGCCGCCCGCTACGAGGTCGGCATCGGCCTCGGCCGGCTCGGCCGCGGCGGCGAAGCCCTGGCGCTCTACCGGGACCTGACCGCCGCCCGTACCCGTGCCCAGGGCGCGGACGATCCGGAGACGTTGCGCGCCCGGCACGGCCTGGGCGTCAGCCTCGGACGGCAGAACCGCTGGCAGGAGGCGCTGGTGGAGGGGCGGGCGGTCGCCGCGGCACGTGCCCGGGTGCTCGGCCCCGACCACCCCGACACCCTGGTCAGCCGCCGGGAGACCGCCGTGGCGCTCGGCTGGCTCGGCCGCTGGGACGAGGCGCTGGACCTCTACCGCGAGGTCGCGGACGCCCGCGAACGGGTCCTGGGCGCCGGTCATCTCGACGCGCTGGCCAGCTACGGCGACTTGGCCCAGTGCCTGGAGCAACTGGGCCGTACGGATGAGGCGGCCGCCCTCCACCGCCGGGTCGCGGCACTGCGCCGGGAGCGCGCCGCGCGACGGCGGTAGGGAACGGACCAAGAGCCCCGGTCAGTCCGGCGTGACCCGGTAGAGCACCGTGCCGTGGGGCGGCACCTCGCGTCCCACGATCGTGTCACCGCTGTGCGCACGGCGGCCGCTGACCAGATCGTGCAGCTGGTAGGAGCCCGCCTCCGGCAGTCCGGCCGTCCCGGCGGTGACCGACAGCGTGCGTGGCGCGTCGCCCGAGTTGAACAGGGCGACCGCCCAGTCACCGTTCTTCAGCGGCTTGGCCAGCACCGCCGAGCCGTCGTCCTCCTGCACGACGGTCCCCTGGACGCCGAGCGCATCCTGGTCGACGGCGATGACCTTCTTGTTCCCGAGCACCTTGCGTGCCGCCGGGGACAGCCGGCTCAGATCCGTGCTGGAGATCAGGGGAGCGGCCATCATCGCCCACAGCGACATCTGGCTCTGCATCTCCTGCTGCGTCATGCCCGTGTCACCGGCCAGCAGGAAGTCCGGGTCGTTCCAGCGGCCGGGACGCTGGAGGCCGGCCAGCCGCGCGTTGTAGCGGAAGTTGTAGAGGATGGAGGACCACTTCACGGCCGGTGCGTGCTTCTCCAGCGCGATGTCCCGCCCGCCCCGCCACAGATTGCCGAGCGCGGCCGACCAGCCGATGACCTTGTGCCAGACGCTGTCACCGTCGTACTGGAAGTAGGCAGGCGCCGACACCGAGAAGGTGATCGGGCGGCCGGTGGCCCGCAGCGCACGGCTCATCTGGCCGTACAGGTCCCGGTAGGTCTCCTCCTTGGTGCGCCCCGGGGCGACGGGCACATTGCAGCCGTCCGCCTTGACGTAGTCGACCTTCCAGCGGGCGAACAGCTCCGCATCTTCCCGGAAATGGCCGAGACTGCCCGGATATTTCTCACAAGTCAGGGTGCCGACGTCCTCATAGATCCCGAACTTCAGTCCCAGCTCGTGCAGCTTCCGCCCGAGGTAGGCCATGCCGTGCGGGAACTTCGTCCGGTCCGCCGTCAGTTCGCCCTCGGGGCCGCGCCGTTTGCTCATCCAGCAGTCGTCGACGGTGACGGTGCGGTAGCCGCGCCGGGCCAGCCCCGAACGGACCAGCGCCCGCGCATTGTCGAGGATCACCTTCTCGTTGATGTCGCACATGTAGTACGACCAGTCGTTCCAGCCCATCGGGGGTCTCGGCGCCAGGTTCGGGTACCTCTCCGCGAGGTGCCGGGCGCCGGACGCACGGGCCGGGCCGGGGGCCGCGGAGGCGGGAGCGGGGGCCGCGAGCAGCCCGGCCGAACAGGCGGCGACGGCGGTCAGTCCGGCGACGGTGCGGCCGATGCGGGGTACCGGCGAGTGGGACACGGGTCACCTCACGGGTGGGCGGGACGGTCTGACGGGAGCGCGGCGGGAGTGGTGCCGGGGCGGAGCACGGCCGGACGCTAGGAGCAGCCCCCTGCCCGGTCAAGAAGCCGCACCGCCCCGGGTGAAGGTTTCAGCCGCCTGCACCTGGCGACCGCGATCACCGCGTGCTACCAAGGGGCATGCCGGAACGGACTTCGTATGACGCGGTCATCGTCGGTGGCGGGCACAACGGACTGGTGGCCGCCGCCTATCTCGCACGCGCCGGGCGCAGCGTGCTGGTGCTGGAGCGGCTGGACCACACCGGTGGTGCCGCCGTGTCGACCCGGGCGTTCGCCGGGGTCGACGCCCGGCTGTCCCGTTACTCCTACCTCGTCAGCCTGTTGCCGCCGAAGATCGTACGGGACCTCGGTCTGCGCTTCGCGGTCCGCAAACGCACGGTCTCCTCCTACACCCCCACCGTGCGCGACGGCCGGCCCACCGGTCTCCTGGTCGGCGGCGGCGAGGCCCGGACCCGTACCGCTTTCGCCGAACTCACCGGCTCCGACCGGGAGTTCACCGCCTGGCAGGGCTTCTACGGCACCACGGCCCGGCTGGCCGAGCGGGTCTTCCCCACCCTGACCGAGCCCCTGCCCACCCGTGCCGCGCTACGCGCCACGGTCGACGACGACGCCACCTGGCACGCCCTGTTCGAACGCCCCCTCGGGGAGGTGATCGAGGAGACCTTCACCGACGACCTGGTCCGCGGTGTGGTCCTCACCGACGCCCTCATCGGCACCTTCGCCACCGCCCATGACCCGTCGCTGCGTCAGAACCGCTGTTTCCTCTACCACGTCATCGGCGGCGGCACCGGCGACTGGGACGTCCCCATCGGCGGGATGGGCGCCCTCACCGACGCACTGGCCGACGCCGCCCGGCGGGCCGGCGCGGAGATCGTCACCGACTGCGCGGTGACCGGTATCGCGACGGACGGCCGCAGTGCGGAGGTGACCTGCGAGCGGGGCACCATCGGCGCCCGCCGGGTCCTCGTCAACGCCGCCCCGCGCGAGCTGGCCCGCCTGCTGGGCGAGGCCCCGCCGCCACCCGCCGAGGGTGCCCAGCTCAAGGTGAATATGCTGCTCACCCGGCTGCCACGGCTGCGCGACACCGGGGTGGACCCGCGGGAGGCCTTCTCCGGCACCTTCCACATCGCCGAGGGCTACGGCCAGCTGGAGAGCGCCTACCAACAGGCCGCGTCCGGCACCCTGCCCGCTTCGCCGCCCTCCGAGATCTACTGCCACTCCCTCACCGACCCCTCGATCCTCGGCGCCGACCTGGTCCGGCAGGGCTACCAGACCCTCACCCTGTTCGGCCTGCACGCCCCCGCGAGTCTCTTCACCGCCGATACCGCCGACCACGCAGCCACCCGTGACCGCCTCCTGGCGGCCACCCTCGCCGAGCTGGACGGCCATCTCGCCGAACCGCTCGCCGACTGCCTGGCCCACGACGCCGACGGCCGCCCCTGCATCGAGGCCCGGTCGCCCCTCGACCTGGACCGTGAACTGGGCCTGCCGGGCGGCAACATCTTCCACCGCGACCTGGCCTTCCCCTACGCGGACCCCTCGGACGAAGCGCTCGGTGACACCCGGTCCGCCCCGGCCCGCTGGGGCGTGGCGACCACCCACCCCAACGTCCTCCTGTGCGGGGCGGGCGCGGTACGCGGCGGGGGCGTGAGCGGCATCCCGGGACACAATGCGGCGATGGCGGTGCTGGAGGAGGGGTGACGGGGCGGGTGCCGGGCGGACGACGGGGCGAGTGCCGCCCGGCCGGCCCCTCCCCGGCAAGTTTCTGACGCTGCATCAGAGACTCTCTTCCCTCGTACGGCCCGCTGCGGCATCCTTCGCCCATGCAGACGGAGCTGAGCAACACGCTGGGAGTCGAGCACGCCGTCTTCGGGTTCACCCCCTTCCCCGCGGTCGCCGCGGCGATCACCCGGGCCGGCGGGTTCGGGGTGCTCGGCGCGGTCCGCTACACCGCCCCGGACGAGCTGGCCCGCGATCTGGACTGGATGCAGGACCACACCGGAGGGCTGCCGTACGGGCTCGATGTGGTGATGCCCGCCAAGAAGGTGGAAGGCGTCACCGAGGCCGAGGTCGAGGCGATGATCCCGGAGGAGCACCGCCGCTTCGTCACCGCACTCCTCGACAAACACCAGGTGCCGCAGCTCGCACAGGGCGAGGCGTCCGGCTGGCGGATCACCGGGTGGATGGAACAGGTCGCCCGCACCCAGCTCGATGTGGCCTTCGACTACCCGGTCAAGCTGCTGGCCAACGCCCTCGGCTCACCCCCGCCCGACATCGTCCGGCGCGCCCACGACCACGGCATCCTCGTCGCCGCGCTGGCCGGCAGCCCGCGCCACGCCCGGCACCACAAGGCCGCCGGCATCGACATCGTCGTCGCCCAGGGGTACGAGGCGGGCGGCCACACCGGTGAGATCGCCACCATGGTGCTGACCCCGGAGGTGGTGGCGGCCGTCGACCCGCTGCCGGTGCTCGCCGCGGGCGGCATCGGCACCGGTGAGCAGATCGCCGCCGGTCTCGCCCTCGGTGCCCAGGGCGTCTGGCTGGGCTCGCTCTGGCTGACCTGTGAGGAGGCGGACCTGCACTCCCGGCGGCTGACCGCGAAACTGCTCGCCGCCGGGCCGGGCGACACCGTCCGCTCCCGCGCCCTGACCGGCAAACCCGCCCGCCAGCTGCGCACCGAATGGACCGATGCCTGGGACGAGCCGAGCGGCCCCGGCCCCCTCCCGATGCCGCTGCAGGGGCTGCTGGTCGCCGAGGCCAATTCCCGTATCCAGCGCTACGAGGTCGAGCCGCTGCTCGGCACCCCGGTCGGCCAGATCGTCGGCCGGATGAACAGCGAACGCAGCGTGCAGGAGGTCTTCGACGACCTCACCCGCGGCTTCGAGCGGGCCATCGACCGCATCAACCGCATCGCCGGACGCGCCTGACCCCGAGGAGGACAGCGGAATGACCCACGACTCCCCACCGCCCAACGGCTTCTGGGCGCAGGCAACCGCCGACCCGGACCGTACGGTCCTGATCGCCCCCGACGGCGAGGAGTGGACCGCCGGCCGGCTGCATGCCGCGAGCAACCAACTCGTCCACGGGCTGCGTGCGGCGGGCCTGCGACGCGGTGACGCCTTCGCCGTGGTCCTCCCCAACGGCGTCGAGTTCTTCACCGCCTACCTCGCCGCGTCCCAGGCCGGTTTCTATCTCGTCCCCGTCAACCACCACCTGGTCGGTCCGGAGATCGCCTGGATCGTCGCCGACTCCGGGGCGAAGGTGCTGATCGCCCACGAGCGCTTCGCCGGGGCGGCCCGGCAGGCGGCGGACGAGGCGAAGCTGCCCGCGTCCCACCGCTACGCCGTCGGTGCGGCCGACGGCTTCCGGCCCTACGCCCAACTCCTCGACGGACAGCCGGAATCCGCGCCCGGCGACCGCACACTGGGCTGGGTCATGAACTACACCTCGGGCACCACCGGACGCCCGCGCGGCATCCGCCGCCCGCTGCCCGGCACCGAGCCCGAGGCCGCCCACCTCGGCGGATTCCTCGCCATCTTCGGCATCACGCCGTTCGGCGACCACGTCCATCTGGTCTGCTCGCCGCTCTACCACACCGCCGTCCTGCAGTTCGCCGGAGCCTCGCTGCACATCGGCCACCGCCTCGTCCTGATGGACAAGTGGACGCCGCAGGACATGCTGGCCCTGATCGAGGCGCACCGCTGCACCCACACCCATATGGTGCCCACCCAGTTCCACCGGCTGCTCGCGCTGCCGGAGGAGACCCGCGCGGCGTACGACGTGAGCTCGATGCGGCACGCCCTGCACGGCGCCGCGCCCTGCCCCGACCACGTCAAACGAGCGATGATCGACTGGTGGGGCGACTGCGTCGAGGAGTACTACGCGGCCAGCGAGGGCGGCGGCGCCTTCGCGACCGCCGAGGCCTGGCTCAAGAAGCCCGGTACGGTCGGCAAGGCCTGGCCGATCAGCGAGCTGGCCGTCTTCGACGACGACGGAAACCGGCTGCCCCCGGGCGAACTCGGCACCGTCTACATGAAGATGAGCACCGGCGGCTTCCAGTACCACAAGGACGAGGGGAAGACGAAGAAGAACCGGATCGGAGACTTCTTCACCGTCGGGGACCTCGGGTACCTGGACGCGGACGGATACCTCTTCCTCCGCGACCGCAAGATCGACATGATCATCTCGGGCGGGGTGAACATCTACCCCGCCGAGATCGAATCCGTCCTGCTCGCCCACCCCGCGGTCGCCGACGCGGCCGCCTTCGGCATCCCCCACGACGACTGGGGCGAGGAGGTCAAGGCCGTCATCGAGCCCGCCGACGGCCACCTGCCGGGGCCCGAGCTGGCCGCCGACATCATGGCCCACTGCGCACGGCAACTGGCAGCCTACAAACGCCCCAAGTCGGTCGACTTCCTCACCGCCATGCCACGCGACCCCAACGGCAAGCTGTACAAGCGCCGACTGCGCGCCCCGTACTGGGAGGGGCGGGAGCGTTCCGTGTAGCCGGCGGCGCCCGGCCCGGGCGCCGCGCACCGGCGGCTGCCGGCTCCGGGCTCCGGTCGGGTGGCTTGACCGGTGGTGAGGGGCGGTCGAGGATCGCGCCATGACGCAAGCGCGGAGCAATACGGTCGACGGGGTCCTGCGGCGCAGCGCCCGTCGGGTGCCCGGACGGACTGCGGTGCGGTACGCGGACCGGGCCTGGACCTATCGCGAGCTGGACGACGCGGTGACCGGCGCGGCCCGGGCGCTTCGGGCGGACGGCCTGCGGCCCGGCGACCGGGTCGCCTCCTACGGGCACAACTCGGATGCGTACCTGATCGGGTTTCTGGCCTGTGCCCGCGCCGGGCTGGTGCATGTGCCGGTCAACCACGCCCTCACCGGCGAGGACCTGCGTTATGTCCTGGAGCAGTCGGGCAGTGCGCTGGTGCTCACCGACGCCGCGCTCGCGCCTCGGCTGCCGGATTCCGTACGCACCATGGCGCTGTACGGGACGCCCGACGGCCTGCTGGAGCGGCTTGCGTCCCGCGGCGAGCCGGTGGCGGACGCCGACGAGCGGGACGCGGACGCCGACGAGCCGCTGACCGAGGCGGCCGAGTCGGCCGAGGTGTCCGACGAGGATCTGGTCCAGCTCCTCTACACCTCGGGGACCACCGCCCTGCCCAAGGGCGCGATGATGACGCACCGTGCCCTGGTGCACGAGTACACCAGCGCCGTCGTCGCCCTGGACCTGAAGGAGACGGACCGGCCGCTGCACTCGCTCCCGCTCTACCACTCCGCGCAGCTGCACGTCTTCCTGCTGCCCTATCTGGCGGTCGGCGCGGAGAACACCATCCTGGACGGCCCCGACCCGGAACGGATCTTCGACCTGGTGGAAAAGGGGCTGGCCGACAGCCTGTTCGCGCCGCCGACCGTGTGGATCGCGCTGTCGAACCACCCCGACTTCGCCACCCGCGAGCTGAGCGGCCTGCGCAAGGCTTACTACGGTGCCTCGATCATGCCGGTGCCGGTACTGGAACGGCTCCGCGCCCGGCTGCCCGGGCTCGCCTTCTACAACTGCTTCGGGCAGAGCGAGATCGGGCCGCTGGCCACCGTGCTCGGCCCCGGCGAACACGAGGGCCGGATGGACTCCTGCGGGCGCCCGGTGCTGTTCGTCGAGGCACGGGTGGTGGACGAGGAGGGCCGGGAGGTACCCGACGGCACCCGGGGCGAGGTCGTCTACCGCTCCCCGCAACTGTGCACCGGCTACTGGGACAAGCCGGAGGAGACCGCGGAGGCGTTCCGGGACGGCTGGTTCCACTCCGGCGATCTCGCCGTGCGCGACGCGGAGGGCTATTTCACGGTGGTCGACCGGGTCAAGGACGTCATCAACTCCGGTGGCGTACTGGTCGCCTCGCGCCAGGTCGAGGACGTCCTCTACGAGCATCCGCAGGTGGCCGAGGTCGCGGTCATCGGGCTGCCGGACGAGCGCTGGATCGAGGCGGTGACCGCGGTGGTCGTGCTCCGTACGGACGGGCCGCAAGGCACGGGCGGTACGGGCGGGCCGCAAGGCACGGGCGGTACGGGCGGTGCCGGGGGCGAGCCGGGCGACGCGGGCGTGGGGGAGCAGGAGCTGATCGCGATGGCCCGCGCCCGCCTTGCGCCGTTCAAGGCACCCAAACGGGTGATGTTCGTGGACGCACTGCCGCGCAACGCCAGCGGCAAGGTCCTCAAGCGGGAGCTCCGCGCACGGTTCGGCGCGCCCTGAGCCGGGACGGCCGGGCGCGCGGAAGGGCGGTTGTCAGTGCCCCCTGCCATCCTGAGAAGCGGCGGGAAACGGCCCCGAACGCCACGATCCGTGCGACGGAAGCGCGCCGTTGACCGACCGAGACCGACGGAGGTCAACGGAGATGCGACGGAGCTCAACGGAGGACCCTTCATGCTGACGACCCACTACGTCCCGGGCACACCCAATTGGCTCGACCTCGGCGCCCCCGATATCGACGACGCCGTCTCCTTCTACGGCGCCGTGTTCGGCTGGCGCTTCCAGTCGGCCGGCCCGGACGCCGGCGGCTACGGCTTCTTCCAGCTCGACGGCAAGACGGTCGCTGCCGTCGGCCCGCTGATGGACGAGGGCGCGCGCTCCGCCTGGACGGTGTACTTCCACACCCCGGACGCGGACGCCACGCTCAAGTCGGTGGAGCAGGCCGGCGGCTCGGTGCGCGTCCCGCCGATGGACGTCTTCACCGCGGGCCGGCTGGCCGCCTTCACCGACCCGACGGGCGGCGAATTCGCCGTATGGCAGCCGGGCGACGTCCAGGGCCTGGAGATGGTCATGGAGCCGAACTCCCTGTGCTGGACGGAGCTGTACACCACGGATGCGGCCGCCGCGAAGGACTTCTACCGCGCGGTCTTCTCCTGGAGCCACCAGGACATGCCGATGGGCGGTGACCTCGTCTACTCCGTCGTCTCCGCGCCGGGCGGCGGCAAGGACGACGACACCGGGCACGGCGGCATCATGCAGCTGCAGAAGGAGCATCTGCAGGCCGGTTCGAGCTCGGAGTGGCACCCGTATTTCGGCGTGACCGACTGCGACGCCACCTTCGCCGCGGCCACCGAGCGTGGCGCCACGGTCCTGATCCCGCCCACCGACGCCCCGGGCGTCGGCCGGCTGGCCATGGTCAAGGACCCGGCGGGTGCCCCGTTCGCCCTCATCAAGGGGGATCCGACGCTGGGTTGAGCCCGCCCTGGACTGCTGAGCTGACCTGGGAACCGGGGCTGGGCTGAGCTGAGCCGATCTGGGCTGGGCTGAGCTGACGTGGGCTGAGCCGACCGGCGGCCCGCGTTCCCGGATCCGCCTGGCTGGTCGATCTGCCCGGCGACGGTTCCCACCGTGGCCTGCCCGACGGGCCGCACGTCCTGCACCCCGCTATGGGGTCTCCGCAGCCTTGTCACGCGGCCGGGCGTCCACGATGCGCTTGATCTTGCCGACCGAGCGCTCCAGGGTCTCCGGGTCGACGATCTCGACCGCGACCGACACCCCGATGCCGTCCTTGACGCCCCGCGCGATCAGCCCGGCGGCGGCGGTGCGCGCCTCGGGGGCCGCGTCCGGCCTGGCCTCGGCGCGTACGGTCAGATGGTCCATCCGGCCCTCCCGGGTCAGCCTCAGCTGGAAGTGCGGGGCGACCCCGGGTGTCCGCAGCACGATCTCCTCGACCTGCGCGGGGAAGAGATTGACGCCGCGCAGGATGATCATGTCGTCGCTGCGTCCGGTGATCTTCTCCATCCGGCGGAAGGCGGCGCGTGCGGTACCGGGCAGAAGCCGGGTCAGATCACGGGTGCGATAGCGGATGACCGGCATCGCCTCCTTGGTGAGCGAGGTGAAGACCAGCTCGCCGTGCGCACCGTCCGGCAGCACCTCGCCGGTGATCGGATCGACCACCTCCGGGTAGAAGTGGTCCTCCCAGACGTGGAGCCCGTCCTTGGTCTCCACACACTCCTGGGCGACACCGGGGCCCATCACTTCCGACAGGCCGTATATGTCCACGGCGTCGATCGCGAACCGTTCCTCGATCTCGCGGCGCATCTCCTGCGTCCAGGGCTCGGCGCCGAAGACGCCCACCTCGAGCGAGGTCGTGCGGGGATCGATGCCCTGCCGCTCGAACTCGTCCAGCAGCGTGAGCATGTAGGACGGCGTGACCATGATGATCTCGGGCCGGAGGTCCTGGATGATCTGCACCTGGCGGCTGGTCATCCCACCGGACGCCGGTACGACCGTGCAGCCGAGCCGCTCCGCGCCGTAGTGGGCACCCAGACCGCCGGTGAACAGTCCGTATCCGTAGGCGATATGGACGGTGTGCCCGGGCCGTCCGCCGGCCGCATGGAGGGAGCGGGCCACGACGTCCGCCCACTGCGCCAGATCGCGCTCGGTGTAGCCGACGACCGTCGGCCGGCCCGTGGTGCCGCTGGAGGCGTGGATACGGCGCACCTTGTCCTTCGGGACGGCGAACATCCCGAAGGGGTACTGGGCGCGCAGATCGTCCTTGACGGTGAACGGGAAGCGGGCGAGATCGCCGAGCGAGCGGCAGTCCTCCGGATGCACCCCGGCCCGGTCGAAGGATTCCCGGTAGAACGGGACGTGGTCATAGGCGTGCTGCAATGAGGCGCGCAGCCGGGTCAGTTGCAGGCTGTGCAGCGCGTCCGCCGAAAGCCGCTCCGCCTCGTCGAACGTCTCACTGCCCGTGGCCGCTTCCGGCATGGAGTCCACCGCCTCGCTTCCCTACCGATCATTCGGTAGCCATCTGCTGATCCAAGTAATCAGCGCGCGGCGAACACGTCAAGGGGCGTGACGCCGGCGTCGCCCGGGTAGCGTCCAGCGCATGAGTGACGTCCGGAAGGTGCAGGTCGGTGAGGTCCAGCTGGCATACCGGGTGTGGGGGGAGGAGGACGCGCCCCCGGCCGTGCTGCTGCACTGCCTCGGGGAGGACGGCGAGGACTGGCGCGGTGTGGTCGGCCGGCTCGCCGGCACCCACCGTGTCTACGCCCCCGATCAGCGGGGTCACGGCCGCAGCGACTGGCCCGGTGCGTACGGCTTCGAACGGTGGCGGGACGACGCGATCGGCTTCCTGCAGGCGCTCGGACTGAAACGGGTGGCCCTGATCGGGCACTCGCTGGGCGCGGTGGCCGCACTCCTGCTGGCCGCGGACCGGCCCGAGCTCGTGGACCGGCTGGTCCTGGAGGAGGTACCTGTGCCGCTCCCCGCCGAGCCGCCGCAGGAGGTGCCGGAGCAACCGGCCGGCCCGCAGCCGTTCGACTGGCACGCCAAGGCCGCGGTGGTGGCGGAGCGCAATGCGCCCGACCCCGCGTGGTGGGACGCACCGGCCAAGGTCACCGCACCGACCCTGATCATCGGCGGCGGCGAGTCCAGCCATATCCCGCAGGACCACCTCGCCGCCCTGGCCGAGCGGATCCCCGATGCCCGCCTGGTGACGGTGGAGGGCGCCGGCCATCTCGTCCACGAGGAACGCCCCGGAGAATTCCTCGCCGCGGTCACCTCGTTCCTGGCGCCGTAGCCGTAGCCGTAGCCGTAGCCGTCTCCCCGGGGATTCCCGGGGTCCGAGAAAGGCCGCCGACCGTGCACCCGACCCCCTCGTTACGGAGCGCCCTGGCCGTCGGTGCGGCCGCGGCCGTCCTGTTCACCGCAACCGGCGCGGCTGCCGCGGCACCGGCCGCACCGCCTGCCGCAGCCGCAGCCGCACGGTCTGCCGCGCCCGTACCACCTTCCGCTGCCGCACCGCACGCCGCATCCGCACCACCTGCCGCCACCGCCCACTCCCCCTACGCCCAACTCCGGCCGCTCGCCGAGCTGTCCGCCGAGCGGCTGGCCACCGGCGATCTGGTGGCCGCGGCGAAGTGGGGCACCGGCAGCCCGATCGACGATCCGGCGCGTGAGCAGGAGGTGCTGGAGACGGTGGCGGACCAGGCCCGGCGGCTGGGCGCCGGCCCGGCCGCCACGGTGCGGGTCTTCCGGGACCAGATCGAGGCCAACAAGGTCGTGCAGCGCGGGCTGTACCGCCGGTGGGACGCGGACCCGGCGCAGGCCCCCACTCAGCGGCCCGACCTCCAGGAGGTCCGCAAGGAGATCAACCGCATCAATGGCGCGCTGGTACGGGCCCTGGCCGGCTCCCCGCGCGCCCGTTCGGCGCCGTACTGCGCTCCGCTGCTGACCGCGGCCACCGTGCGGGTACACCAGCAGCGACGCCTGGACACGCTGCACACTGCGGCCCTGGCCCGCTCGCTGCGCTCGGTCTGCACCGGAGCCTGACCGACGGCGGCCCGCCCGGCCCGCCGCCGAACCGCCCGGCTCACCCCGTCCCTCCGCCCGCCGCCACCGCCCGCGCCCAGCGGTAATCCGCCTTGCCGCTGGGTGAGCGCTGGATGTGGTCGGTGAAGACGGCGGCACGCGGGATCTTGTACCCCGCCAGCCGGGTCCGGCAGTGGCGCTGCAGCCCTTCCAGGTCCAGCGGCGCCGCACCGGCGCGCAGCTGCACCACGGCCGCGACGCGGCTGCCCCACCGTTCGTCCGGTACGCCCGCGACCAGGGCGTCGTAGACGTCCGGATGCGCCTTCAGCGCCTGCTCGACCTCTTCCGGGTAGACCTTCTCGCCGCCGGAGTTGATGCACTGCGAGCCCCGGCCGAGGACGGTGACGATGCCCGCCTCGTCCACGGTCGCCATGTCGCCCAGCAGCACCCAGCGGTCGCCCTGCGCCTCGAAGAAGGTCTCGGCGGTCTTCTTGGGGTCGTTGTAGTAGCCCAGCGGGACATGCCCGCGCAGCGCGATACGGCCGACCTCACCGGCCGGCACCGGCTCATGGGTCGCCAGGTCCACCACCGCCGTACGGGAGTTGACGTGCAGCCGGAAGCCCTTGCCGGGGCCCGAGTCGTCGGTGGCGGTGCCGTTGAAGCCGGACTCGGACGAGCCGAAGTTGTTGAGCAGCATGACCTGCGGGAGCAGCGCCGCGAACTGGGCGCGTACGGTCTCGGAGAGGATCGCGCCGGAGCTGCTGACGCTGAACAGCGAGGAGCAGTCGGTGCCCTTGAGCGGCCCGGCGAGGGCGTCGACGAGCGGACGCAGCATCGCGTCGCCGACCAGCGAGACGCTGGTGACCCGCTCCCGTTCGATGGTCCGCAGCACCTCCTCGGGGACGTATTTGCGGTGGATGACGACCTTCTGGCCGAAGTGGAAGGCGATGAACGCGGTGAGGGTGGAGGTCCCGTGCATCAGCGGGGGAGCGGGGAAGAAGACGATGCCGTCACCGCCGGCCGCGACCCGCTCGGCCAGCTCCTGCGGCCGCGTGACCGGCTCACCGGTCGGTGCCCCGCCCCCCATTCCGGCGAAGAAGAGGTCCTCGTGGCGCCACATCACGCCCTTGGGCATGCCGGTGGTGCCGCCGGTGTAGATCACGATCTGGTCGTCGGCCGAGCGCGGCCCGAAGCCGCGCGCGGGGGAGGCGGCGGCCTCGGCGTCCGCGAGCGCGACGGGCGTGACGGGCGGTTCGGGGGCGCCGGCGGGCGGGGTGCCGACCCGTACGAGATGCCGCAGCCCGGGCGCCTGCGGGAGGGCGGCGGCCACCCGCGCGGTGAACTCCGCGTCGAAGACCAGCGCCACCAGGTCGGCGTCCCGGTAGAGATAGATCAGCTCCTCCTCGACGTAGCGGTAGTTGACGTTCACCGGGACGGCGCGGATCTTCAGGCAGGCGTAGACGGCCTGGAGGTATTCGATGCCGTTGTAGAGGTGCAGTCCGACGTGCTGACCGGGGCGGACGCCCCGGTCGGCGAGGTGGTGGGCCAGACGGTTGGCGGCGCGGTCCAGCTCGGCGTAGGTCAGCCGCCGTTCGCTGCCGGTCCCCGGATGGTCGACGTACACCAGCGCCTCGCGGTCCGGGACCGTGTCGACGATCGACTCGAAGAGGTCGGCAAGGTTGTACTCCACGTCTCCTCCAGACCGGGCGGGCGTCGGCTTGGCGGTCATTAGAGCGCCGCCGGAAGGAGCAGGGAAGGGCCGTGGCGAAGAAATCTGACTACCTGTCAGAAAGGTCTTGAAGTCGGTGTGCCGCTCCTGCAACCTGTTCTCCGTCGTGAGACGGGAGGACGGAACATGGGTGGTACGGAACATCTGTCGGTGGAGCGCGTCGGCGCGACACTGGTGCTCACCCTCAACCGGCCGGAGGCGAAGAACGCGCTCTCGCTGCCGATGCTGGTGGGCCTGTACGACGGCTGGATCTCCGCCGACGAGGACGACACGATCCGCTCCGTCGTCCTCACCGGCGCCGGCGGCACCTTCTGTGCCGGCATGGACCTCAAGGCCCTCGCGGGCGACGGCATGGCCGGCGAGCAGCACCGCGACCGGCTGCGCGCCGACCCCGACCTGCACTGGAAGGCGATGCTGCGGCACCACCGCCCCCGCAAACCCGTGATCGCCGCCGTCGAGGGACACTGCGTCGCGGGCGGGACGGAAATCCTGCAGGGCACCGACATCCGCGTCGCCGGCGAGAGCGCCACCTTCGGGCTCTACGAGGTCCGGCACGGGCTGTTCCCCATCGGCGGCTCCACCGTCCGCCTCGCCCGCCAGATCCCCCGCACCCATGCCCTGGAAATGCTGCTCACCGGCCGGCCCTACCCCGCGCGCGAGGCCGAACGCATCGGCCTGATCGGCCATGTCGTGCCCGAGGGGACCGCGCTGGAGGCGGCCCTGGAGATCGCGGAACGGGTCAACGGCTGCGGACCGCTCGCCGTCGAAGCCGTCAAGGCGTCCGTCTACGAGACCGCCGAGATGACCGAGACCGACGGGCTGGCGGCCGAACTCGCCCGCGGCTGGCCGGTTTTCGACACCGCCGACGCCAAAGAAGGCTCCCGGGCCTTCGCCGAGAAGCGCCCGCCCGTCTACCGGCGCGCCTGACCCAAGGAGCCCCGCATGCCAGAGGTCCTCACGGCGCCCCTCGTCGTGGAATTCCCCTTCACCCGCTCCCTCGGGCCCGTCCAGAGCGCCTTCCTCACCGGGCTGCGCGAGCGCACCGTCCTGGGCGTCACGGCGAGCGACGGCCGGGTGGTCGTCCCACCCGTCGAATACGACCCGGTCACCGCGGAGGAGATCCGCGACCTGGTCGAGGTCGGCACCAGCGGCACCGTCACCACCTGGGCCTGGAACCCGTCCCCCCGCCGCGGTCAGCCCCTCACCACCCCCTTCGCCTGGGTCCTGGTCCGGCTCGACGGCGCCGACACCGCCCTGCTGCACGTCCTGGACGCACCCGGCCCCGAGGCCGTACGCACCGGCATGCGGGTCCGGGTCCGCTGGGCCGCGGAGCGCACCGGCGCGATCACCGACATCGCCTGCTTCGAGCAGGACGACGGCGCCGCCGAGAACGCCCTGCCGGCACCGGGCGACAGCGCCGGAGCCGCCCGCCGGCCGGTACCGCACCACGGGGAGTTCGCGGACCCCGTCACCGGGATCGTCACCCCCGCCCGGCTCGACTACACCTATGCGCCCGGCCGCGCCCAGTCCCGCTACCTCCAGGCGCTCTCGGAGCACCGGATCATGGGCGAGCGCTGCCCCTCCTGCCGCAAGGTCTACGTCCCGCCCCGCGGGGCCTGTCCCACCTGCGGCGTCGCCACCGACACCCAGGTCGAGGCCGGCCCCCGCGGCACCGTCACCACCTTCTGCATCGTCAACATCAAGGCCAAGAACCTCGACATCGAGGTCCCCTACGTCTACGCCCATATCGCCCTGGACGGCGCCGACCTGGCCCTGCACGCCCGGATCGGGGGCATCCCCTACGACCGGGTCCGCATGGGGCTGCGCGTCGAACCCGTCTGGGCCGAGGACAGCCGCTTTCCCGACCACTACCGCCCCACCGGCGAACCCGATGCCGACTACGACAGCTACAAGGAGCTGATCTGATGCGCGACGTCGCCATCGTCGCCTTCGGGCAGAGCGATCACGTCCGCGACAGCGCGGAGACCTCCGAGGTCGAGATGCTGATGCCGGTGCTCCACGACGTGCTGGCGCAGACCGGCCTGGCCGCCCGGGACATCGGCTTCACCTGCTCCGGCTCGTCCGACTACCTCGCCGGCCGGGCCTTCTCCTTCACCATGGCCCTGGACGGCGTCGGTGCCTGGCCGCCGATCTCCGAATCCCATGTCGAGATGGACGGCGCCTGGGCGCTGTACGAGGCCTGGGTGAAGCTCCTCACCGGCGAGGCGGAGACCGCACTCGTCTACTCCTACGGCAAGTCCTCGCCGGGCAGCGTCCGCGACGTCCTCACCCGCCAGCTCGACCCGTACTACGTCGCCCCGCTGTGGCCCGACTCCGTCGCACTCGCCGCCCTCCAGGCGCAGGCCCTGATCGACGCGGAGCTGACCGACGAGCGGGAACTGGCCGGCATCGCCGCCCGCCGCCGCGCCGCCGCCGGGGCCAACCCGCACGCCCAGCTGCGCGGCGAGGTGCCCATGGGCGAACCGCTCGTCGCCCCCCTGCGCACCGGCGACTGCCCGCCGATCGGCGACGGCGCGGCCGCCGTCGTCCTCGCCGCCGGTGACACCGCCCGCCGGCTGACCGACCGCCCCGCCTGGATCCGCGGCCTCGACCACCGCATCGAGGCACACGGCCTGGGCGTCCGCGACCTCACCGACTCACCGTCCACCCGGCTCGCCGCAGAGCGCGCCGGCGCCTTCGAGGTCCCCCATGGCCGCAAGGGCAGGGGAGGTGCCCCCGTGGTGGACACCGTCGAACTGCACGCCCCCTTCACCTCCCAGGAGGTCGTGCTGCGCCGCGCCCTGAAACTCGACGCGCCGGACAGCACCGTACGCATCAACCCGTCCGGCGGCGCGCTCGCCGCCAACCCCGTCATGGCCGCGGGCCTGATCCGCCTCGGCGAGGCCGCCGCCAGCATCCAGCGGGGCGCCTGTGACCGCGCCCTCGCCCACGCCACCTCGGGTCCGTGCCTGCAGCACAACCTGGTCGCCGTCCTGGAAGGTGAGTGATGAGCAAGGAGCCCGTGGCCGTCGTCGGCATCGGACAGACCACACACGTCGCCGCGCGCCGCGACGTCTCGCTCGCCGGGCTCGTCCGTGAGGCGGCCCGGCGCGCCCTGGACGACGCCCAGTTGGCCTGGGCGGACATCGACGCCGTGGTGATCGGCAAGGCCCCCGACTTCTTCGAGGGGGTGATGATGCCCGAGCTGTACCTCGCCGATGCCCTGGGCGCCGTCGGCAAACCGATGCTGCGGGTGCACACCGCCGGCTCGGTCGGCGGCTCCACCGCCCTGGTCGCCGCGAACCTCGTCGCCGCCCGGGTCCACCGCACCGTCCTCACCGTCGCCTTCGAGAAGCAGTCCGAGTCCAACGCCATGTGGGGCCTGTCCCTGCCCGTCCCCTTCCAGCAGCCCCTGCTGGCCGGCGCCGGCGGCTTCTTCGCCCCGCACGTCCGCGCCTACATGCGGCGCACCGGCGCCCCGGACACCGTCGGCTCCCTCGTGGCCTACAAGGACCGCCGCAACGCCCTCAAGAACCCCTACGCCCACCTCCACGAACACGACATCACCCTGGAAAAGGTCCGGGCCTCGCCGATGCTCTGGGACCCGATCCGCTACTCCGAGACCTGCCCGTCCTCCGACGGCGCCTGCGCGATGATCCTCACCGACCGCGCCGGAGCCGCCCGCGCACCGCACCCGGCGGCCTGGGTGCACGGCGGGGCCATGCGCAGCGAACCCACCCTCTTCGCCGGCAAGGACTTCGTCTCCCCGCAGGCCGGCAAGGACTGCGCCGCCGATGTCTACCGGCAGGCCGGCATCACCGACCCGCGCCGGCAGATCGACGCGGTGGAGATGTACGTCCCCTTCAGCTGGTACGAGCCGATGTGGCTGGAGAACCTGGGCTTCGCCGAGGAGGGGGAGGGCTGGAAGCTCACCGAGTCGGGCGTCACCGAGCTGGACGGCGACCTCCCGGTCAACCCGTCCGGCGGGGTGCTCTCCACCAACCCCATCGGTGCCTCCGGCATGATCCGCTTCGCGGAGGCCGCCCTCCAGGTACGCGGACAGGCCGGCGCCCACCAAATCGACGGCGCACGGCGGGCGTTGGGACATGCGTACGGCGGCGGCTCCCAGTTCTTCTCGATGTGGCTGGTGGGCGCCGACGCACCGGCCACCTGACACCCGCCGGGGGCGGCCGCGCGTCACGGGCACGCCCCCCACCCGGACCCACACCCCACCCACACCCCACCACCACTCCACCGCCTCGCCACGTCCCCTGTCCGCCCCCGGACACAGTGGTTAGGCTGACCGCGGACGACGATCCGGGAGGAGCGGGACACGTGACCGACAGCATCACCGAGCAGCGGCTCGTGGGCGGGCCAAGGCCCGATCTCGACCTGACGCAGGCCGAGTGGCAGTCGAGCACCCAGGGCGTGGGCGGCGTCCAGATCGCCTTCGTCGAGGGCTATATCGCCATGCGAAACCGCCGCAGCCCGGAGATCCCAGCGGTGATCTTCACCCCCGCCGAGTGGCGCGCCTTCGTCCTCGACGCCCGCGAGGGCGAATTCGATCTGACCTAGGGCCTGTCTTCAAAGTCCCGCCTGCCTCGCGGCGCCTGGCACGCACTCCCCCACGCCTGAACGGCGCGGGGGGACCCCCATCCGCGTTGTCGGATCTGCCCGGTACACCCAGTACCGGGCAGACCCTCCGCCTTGCGATCGCGCTCGGCATCCACCGGCTTTATGAGGAGCCGAGACGGAGCGAGCGCAGCGAGTGAAGTGCACCAGACACCGCGAGGCCGCCCTACGGGCGAACGACGGGACTTTGAAGACAGGCCCTGGGGAGCCGGCGCCCGGTCGGGACGACGCCGGTGCCGGGCGGCCTCCCCCTCGCGGCCGGGTTCGCGAGGGGAGGCCGCCCCTCACTCACGCCGCGGGTCGTGGCACAAGCGTCAGGTGAGCACCACACACCCCCGCCGCCGCAACGCCAGGACCGCTTCGGCCGCATCGTCCACGCGGTTCCAGCGCAGATCCAGCTTTTCCAGCGACGGCAGCTGCGCGAGCCACCGCGGCAGCACCTCGATCCGGTTCCCCCGCAGGTCCAGCCGGCGCAGCAGCGGCAGCGCGCGCAGCGCGTCGGGCATCCGGGGGAGCGCGTTGTCCCGGAGCTCCAGCACCCTCAGCTCGTGCAGCGCAGCGACGCCCGCGGGCAGCTCGGTCAGCGCATTGCCGCCCAGCCACAGCTCCCGCAGGCCGGCGAGCCGTCCCAGCGTGTCGGGCAGCGATGTCAACTCCGCCCGCTGAGCGCGGAGTTCGACCAGCCCGGCCATCCGGCCGAGCGATGCCGGCAGCGCGCCGAGCGGATTCTCGCCGACGTTGAGATAGCCGAGCCGGTCCAGGTCGCCCAGCGTGTCCGGCAGGGCGGTGAGCCGGTTGTCGTGCAGGTAGAGGAAGCGGGTCAGCCCGGCGAGCGCACCGATCTCGTCGGGGACCGTCGTCAGCGCGTTGTGACCGAGGTCGAGAGTGTGCAGCGCGTGCAGTCGGCCGAGCGCCGCCGGCACCTCGGTCAGGGCGTTGTCGGCCAGGACCAGCACCTCCCAGTCCGCGCGCCGCCAGACCTCGGCGGGCACCGAACGCAGGCCCGCCTTCCAGAGGTTGAGGACGGGCGGCGCGGCGGAACCGGGACGGGGCATGGGGCAGTGGTCTCCTTCCGGAAAACGGTGACGGGAGCGCCGGCTACGGCCAGGCGAGCAGTTCAGGCGGCCGGATGGTCCTCCCCGACCTGTGACAGTCGAGCGGCTGATGCGGTGTGCGGCCGGCCAGCCAGGCCGCGAGGTCGGTGAGCGGGCCGCTGACGGTGACCGCCGGGGCGCCGGCGTCACCGTACCGCCGGGAGAAGGTGTCGTCCGTGGACGTCAGGACGACAGGCAGATCCTCCGGCACACGGGGGGACAGGTGATCCAGCAGGTGATGACACAGCTCCCGTGGCCAGTCGCGCGGAGCGTGGCCGATCCGGGCGTCCGCCGTGTGGATCTCCAGCTCCCGCCACCATGCCAGCAGTGCGGAGCGCAGATCGCCGTTGCGATGCTTCACCGGCCGCTGCCAGTCGGCCGGACCGACCGCCGCCCAGGCCGCGGACGCCTCGGCCAGGGCGGCCCGTACGGCCTCCCCGAGCGCAGCCGCCCCGCGCACCGCACCGGCCTCGATCGCGGCCGCGCGCGCCGGGCGCCCGCCGTCGTACGGCTCGATCAGCTCACCGCGCAGCGCATAACGGGCCTGCCGGGCCAGGGCCAGCGCGACGCCTTCGATGTGCGAGAGGACATGGGCGCGGGTCCAGCCGGGCAGCTCGCCCGGCTCCCGTACCTCGTCGTCGGTCAGGGCGGCCAGCAGGGCGCGCAGTCGCTCCTGCCCCGTCTCGGTCGCCGCCCGTACGGCCTCGGCCGGCAGCGCATGCGTCTCCGCTTCCGCCGGTTGCGCGTGCGCCTCCGTCACGGCCACAGCAGCTCCTTCCGCCATCCGTCGTCGGCCCGGTGGTAGGCCAGCCGGGTGTGCTTGCGCTCCTTGTCGCCCTGCCAGAACTCCACCGACTCCGCCCGCACCGTGTGCAGCGTCCATCCGGGCGCGACCAGACCGGGCTCGCGGGCGAGGCGGTCCGCCGACTCCGCCACCGCTGCGTCCCGTTCGGCCAGGTCGCCCAGGGGGCGGCTCTGCCGCCCGAGCAGCGCCTCGGCACGGGCGCCGGGGCTGCGGGCGAGGAAGTCCGCGGCCGCGCGCTCCGCGCTCTCCTCCACCACCGGTCCCCGGACGCGCACTTGGCGGGCCAGGGGCTGCCAGTAGAACGTCAGCGCGGCGTACGGGCGGGCCGCCAGCTCACGTCCCTTGGCGCTGTCGCGGTGTGCGGCGAACCGCCAGCCGTCCGCGTCGATGTCCTTGAGGATCAGGGTGCGGGCCGAGGGATTGCCGTCGGCGCCGGCGGTCGCGACCGTCATCGCATGGGGCTCGGGGACCTGGGCCCGTATGGCGCCGAGCAGCCAGGCGGTGAAGAGTTCCACCGGGTCGTCGGGCGTCTCCAGCGGATCGAACGCGGGCAGTTCGCCCGCGAACACCGGGAGGTCCCGCAGTAGTTGACGCACGTCAGCCATACCGCCCCCTCAGGTATGTAATGGTTGGAGGCGACCTACCATTAGCTCCATGACCGCACCACGGCTCGCACTCGAACTCGCCGTCACCCTCCGCCACGACGGGCACGGCGGCGTCACCGATGACCTGGCCGGTCCGGAAGGGCTCGCGGTCTGGGTGCACGAGCGGGCCGCGCTGCTGGACCGTGCGGCCGGTCCGGCCACCCCCGACGAGGCGCTGCACACCGCCGTCCGGGAGCTGCGGGCCGCGGTCCGGTCGCTGTTCGCCCGAGCCGTCCGGCCGGGGCCGCCCAGCTCCGCCGATGCCCACCGGCTGCTCCCGGAGGAGGAGGCGGTGCGCCGGCTCAACGCCGCCGCGGCCCTGGTCCCCACGGTCCCCCGGCTCAGCTGGGAACCCGGCGCACCGCCTGTCGTCCGGCATGAGCCTGTCGGCTCCCCACCGCCCGCCGACCGGATCCTCGCCGCACTGGCCCGCGCCGCCCTCGACTTCCTGGCCGGTCCCGACCGGCTGCTGCTGCGGGCCTGCCCCGCCCCGCGCTGTGTGCGCTACTTCGTCAAGGACCACGCCCGCCAGGAGTGGTGCACCCCCTCCTGCGGCAACCGCGCCCGGGTCGCCCGCCACCACGAGCGGCGCAGGGAAGGACGGGACGGGGCCCCGTAGGGTGGTGGCATGACGGGTGAACGTGATCTCCGGGCCCTGCTGAGCGGGATGCGTCCCGAGCGGAACGAGGGGCGCTTCGTCTTCGTGAGCGTGCCCGGCGCGGTCCCCGACGGGCTGACGCCGGTGGTCACCGTCACCGAACCCGAGGGCCGCACCCTCGTCGTCCACCAGGAGGAGGCCGACCGCGCGGGCCTCTCGTACGACTACGTCGCCGGCTGGATCACCCTGCGGGTGCACTCCGCGCTGGACGCCGTCGGACTGACCGCCGCCGTGGCCACCGCACTCGCCCAGGCCGGCCTCAGCTGCAATGTCGTCGCCGGCTTCCACCACGATCACCTCTTCGTGCCACATGCCGCGACCGACGAGGCGCTGCGCCGGCTGCGCGCACTCGCCGACCAGGCATAACGACCGCCGGCAAGAGGAGGCGGCGGCTCCGTACGCGGGGCGCCCCACACGCCGACGTCCGCGCCGCGTGCCCGGCCGGGCCACGTACGATGGCGGCATGTCCTTCCTCCGCCGCCGCAGCGCAGCCACGCCCGCCGGGCCTGACTTCGACGTCCTCGCCATGGACCCCGGGGACTGGCCGGGCAATCTCGGAGCCGGGCTGCTGCCCGCGCCCGACGGGAGCTGCCAGGGCGTCTTCCTCCGCTACGACCTGTTCGGCGGCCGCGGCCCCGCGATGATCATCGGCAATCTGCCGGAGGGGTCCCCGGCCCGCGAGCTCGAGGACGATCAGGTGCCCTTCGAGGTGGCCCAGCTGCTCGCCGCGCTCGGCAACGACGAGCCGGTGACGGTCGTCGAGAGCGAGGACACCCCCGTGATGCACGAGGACAACCTGCTGATCGTCAAGCGCATCAAGTGCTCCGAGAGCCGGATCTCCTGCGCCCAGTTCGACCGCAGCGACGGCGTGCTGGTCACCATCGCCAGCTGGGACCGGCCGATCACCGACGATCTCTACGCGCTGCTCAAGCCGCTGCCGGCGGAACTCTTCCAGCAGGGCTGAGCCCCGGCACGCAGGCACCGGAACGGACACCGGCGCGCCCGGTGGACGGCAGACCGTCCACCGGGCGCGTACGCGCTCACCCGATCGGTGCGCGCGGGGGCTCAGGAATCCGAGCGCCGCACATCGACATCGGCCGCCCGCACATAGCCGACCCGGTGCCCGAGCTGGATCTCGTAGTAGACGTCCTCGCCGCGCACGATCGCGTGCTGGGAGAGGTCGAAGGTCGGCGCGTAGAAGTAGTCGCCCGTCATCCGGTCCCCGACGGCGTACTTCTGGCCGGCGGCGAGCTTGTACGGCAGCGGGGAGACCGCCTGGTAGGGCACCCCGGCCGGGTAGGCCCCCTTCTCCGGGTACGCGCGGCCGTAGACCGGAATCTCCTCCCGTTCCGCCTTCGGCGTGGCGATCATGCCCTGGGCGTTCACCGCCGTCGGCGCGTGGTGCGGATTGCGGAACCATGCCTTCTGCCCGAGGTACCAGATCGCCGTCCAGTCGCCGGACCGGCCCGCCACCGCGAACCGCTGGCCGGTGGAGGCCCGGGCACCGGTGTCGTTCACGCCCGTGGTCGTGTCACTGCCGTCCGGGTGCAGACCGATGTCCTTGACCAGCGGCGCGTCGGCGTCCGGCGCGGTGTGCAGCCGGACCGCCGCGGAACCGTGCGGCGCGCAGGGGTCGCCCGCCTTCTCGCAGCCCGTGTAGACCGGCTTGTTGCGGGCGTAGTCCGGGCGGATGGTGACCAGCCCGCCGTGCGAGCCCGGGGCGGCCTTGAACGGCTTGCCCAGCAGGGAGAAGTAGTGCGCCCAGTCCCAGTACGGGCCGGGGTCGGTGTGCATCCCGGGGAGGGTGGCCGTGGTCGTGCCGGGCACATTGTCGTGGCCCAGGATGTGCTGCCGGTCGAGCGGCACCTCGTACTTGCGGCTCAGGTACTTCACCAGCCGGGCCGACGTGCGGTACATCGCCTCCGTGTACCAGGCGTCCGGCGCGGCGAGGAAGCCCTCGTGCTCGATGCCCACGGAGTGCGAGTTGATGTACCAGTTGCCCGCATGCCAGGCGACGTCCTTGGCCGGCACATGCTGGGCGATCAGGCCGTCCGAGGAGCGGATGGTGTAGTTCCAGGACACATAGGCCGGGTCCTTGATCAGCTTGAGGGTGGTCTCCCAGGAACCCTCGGTGTCGTGGATGACGATGGTGCTGATCCGCAGGTCCTCGGGCCGGTCCGCCTTGTCGTGATTGCCGTAGTCGCCGTCCCCGAACTCCTCGTACGGCGCGGGGACGGACTCGCAGGCGACGCTGTGCGGGCACTCCAGCTTGCGGCCCGCCCGTGTCGGCGCGGCCGGTGCGCCGAGACGTTTCTGCTGCGTGGCGTCGGGGATCAGCCCCGGCGTGGCGGCCAGCGTGACCCGCTGTCCCGCGTCGGTGGTCCGCGTCTGGCCGTGGCGCATGACCTCGTAGACCTCGTCCGCGAAGGCCCGGCCGCCGCGTGTACTGTCCTGACCGCCGTAGCGCGCCACCGCCTCGTACCACTGCGCCGGGTCGCCGCCCGTCCGGTGTCCCAGCTTGCGCTGCTCCGCGGCGAGCAGCGCCGCACCGCCGAGCACATTCGCCGCGGGGTCGGTACGCAGCCGCTCGGCCGACAGCCCGGCCAGCGTGGCGGCTGTCGTCAACGTCCGCAAACGGGCGGGGAGTTCGGGCGGAAGCGCGGCCCGCTTCGCCGCACCGGCCGGCACCCGCTTACGGGGCCGTGCGCCGTCGCCACGGGCGTCCTCGGCCCCTCCGCTGAACTCCGGCGTGCGCGTCAGCGCGGTGCGGGCATCGGTCAGATGCATCGGACCGTAGCCCCCGGAGACACTGGGCGCGCCACCATGGGTGTCCCAGCGCGACTCCAGGTACGAGACGCCGAGCAGCACACTGCGCGGCACCTGGAAGCGGGCGGCGGCGTCGGTGAAGGCCCGCTGCAGAACATCGGTCCGGGGCTGGCCGGCGTGCGCGGACGGCGTTCCCGCGAGGGGCAGCAACAGCACCGCCGCCGCAACGGCGGTGGCGGACCTGCGCAGGGCGGGGCGGTGGAATCTCTTCTCGTCTTCCGGGGCGGATCCTCGCAAAGCAACCTCCTCGAGCCGGCCCGAGCCGGGGCGGTGTGACGGTGGGTGCGCAAACGGCCGCACGGGCGGGACCCGAGACTAGAGCCCCCATCGGCTTAGAGCTATACGTTTGCCGAGGGTCCGTCAATCACCGCGCCCTCTCGGGATTCCGCATGTCAGGGCGTCTCCACCGGAGCCTTCCCGGACGGGTGTCCGGCCTGCGGGGCGTCAGTGGAATGGACCAATGGCCGGCCGGACTCGACCTGACGCGGACGGGGGCCGCGCAGGCGGGCCGCCTGGGGAGGGAAGCCCGAGGGGCTGGGGAAGGGAGGCGAGTTGGCGCACATGGGTGAGCGGCGCACCCCGTACCCGGGTGCGCCGCTCATGGTCCCCCCTGCGGTGCCGGGTGACGTCCGGCACCTGTCGGCGGTCAGCGGGTGCCGACCGCCGCCCGTACCGCACGGCGCGCCATCTGGCAGTCGTCGTGCAGCCGGCGGAGGAGCAGCCGCTGCTCCTCGCCCGCCGCGGGCACGCCGGGTAGTCCCGGACCCGGTGTCCCCGTCGGCGTGGGTTCGCGCATGGTCCGTTGGACCGCGGTTTCATAACGCCGGATCTCGCGGGTGAGCACCAGCATCAGATTCACCAGGAAGGCGTCCCGCGAGGCCGGGCCCGCGTTCTGGGCGAGCTGGCTGATGTGCCGGCGGGCGACCGGCGCGTCGCCGAGCACCGACCACAGGGTCGCCAGGTCGTAGCCCGGCAGATACCAGCCCGCGCTGTCCCAGTCCAGGAGGACCGGGCCCGCGGGGGAGAGCAGCACATTGTTCAGCAGTGCGTCACCGTGGCAGAACTGGCCCTGGGTGTGCGACAGACCGTGCAGCAGCTTCTGCAGATCGCCCAGGTCACGGTCGGTGAGCAGCCCCAGGTCGTGGTAGCGGCCGATCCGGCCCGCGTAGTCCAGCGGGGTGTCGAACAGCCCGGCCGGCGGACGCCAGAGGTTGATCCGGCAGATCGCGCCCAGCGCGGCCCGTACGTCGGCCCGGGGCGGAGCCTCGGACGGGTGGCGGGTCAGCGCCGCGACGCGGCCGGGCATCCGCTCCACGATCAGCGTGCAGTTGTCGGGATCGGCCGCCACCAGACGCGGCACCCGTACCGGCGGACGATGCCGGACGAATGCGCGGTATGCACTTATTTCCTGCCGGAACCTGTCCACCCACGCGGGGGAGTGGTCCAGTAAACACTTGGCGACCGCGGTCATACGGCCCGTCGTGCCGACGAGGAGGACGGACCTGCCGCTGCGGCGCAGCACCTGCACCGGGTTGAACTCCGGGCAGATGCGGTGCACCGAAGCGACGGCGGCGCGCAACTGGGCGCCCTGCGGGCCGGACAGGTCGATTCTCCCGCTGAGCGGCTGGGAGCTTGTCCCCTGCATGCGCCGGGTGCGGCCGCCGGGCAGACCGGTGACCGCACCCGCGGAAGGCGCGGGGTCGAGATACGGCCCGCTTCCGGTGGGATGCGGGCGGTACGGCCGGGTGGGGGCGGTCACGGCGGACGATGCTGCATACATGGGTGAAACAGATCCCTTCGTGCGCCGGCGAGTTGCGTGCGCTCCCCGGCCCGGTGGTGGGAACCCGTGAACGGGCCCCGTGCAGGAGGCCGATCCAGGGTCCCCGTGAGGGGCGCGCACCCTGGGGAATGCGGTCCCGCCACCAGGCCGGGGGCGGCATATCTACAGAACACGTGCCTACGGGTGGCAGACCATCTGGCGCACCCTGGCGAACCCTGGCGAATGCCCACAGCCCATGTCAGCGGCCGTTACTGTCAACTCAGTCGAGGAACCTGGGGGCTTGACGTGGACAGGCAGCCGAACACCCGTCTCGCGGACCTTTTCGGCCTGGCCGGCTGGTCCAAAGGAGAGCTGGCGAGAATGGTCAACCGGCAGGCGGCGGCCATGGGGCATCCGCAGCTGGCGACCGACACCTCGCGAGTGCGGCGCTGGATCGACATGGGGGAGACCCCGCGCGATCCGGTGCCCAAGGTCCTGGCTTCCCTGTTCACCGAGCGCCTCGGCCGTGTCGTAACCATCGAGGACCTCGGGTTCGCAAGAACCGGTCGCGCGGGGAAACGGCAGGCCCTGGACGGTCTGCCGTGGGCTCCCGAACGGACCGCCGCGGTCCTCACGGAATTCACGGGAATGGACCTCATGCTCAACCGACGCGGCTTGGTGGGTGCGGGCGCCGCACTCGCCGCGGGCTCCGCACTCACCGGCGCCATGTACGACTGGCTGCACACCGAACCGGCCCCGGCCGGCGCCCCGCGCCACGACGCCATGTTCGCCTCCGGCTCCCTCGACGAACTCGACCAGATCGGCCTCGACCGCTATGAGGCGGCCCCTGTGGGATCGCAGGAGATCGACGCGCTGGAGCGCTCGGTCGAGGTGTTCCGCGCCTGGGACGCGGCCCGCGGGGGCGGGCTGCAGCGCAAGGCCGTGGTGGGCCAGCTCAACGAAGTGGGCGGCATGCTCGCCTACCGCCACCCCGATCATCTGCAGCGCCGGCTGTGGGGGGTGGCCGCCAACCTGGCGGTGCTGGCGGGCTGGATGTCCCATGACGTGGGCCTGGAGCCCACCGCCCAGAAATACTTCATCATCGCCGCCCATGCGGCGCGCGAGGGCGGCGACCGCCCGCGCGCCGGCGAGGCGCTTTCCCGTGCCGCCCGTCAGATGGTGCATCTGGGCCGTCCCGACGACGCGCTGGATCTGATGAAACTGGCCAAGTCCGGCTCCGGCGCGGAAACCCTGCCGCGCACCCGCGCCATGCTGCACACCATCGAGGCCTGGGCGCAGGCGTCCAAGGGCCATGGCCAGGCGATGCGCCGCACCCTGGGCGAGGCGGAGGACCTTTTCGTCTCGGACAAGGGCGATGTGCCGCCACCGAGCTGGATGCAGATGTTCGACGAGGCGGATCTGCACGGCATGCAGGCGCTGGCATTCCGTACCCTCGCCGATCACGATCCGTCGGCCGCCAGGATCGCCCAGCATCACGCCCAACGGGCGCTGAAGCTGCGGGAGAACGGCCGCCAGCGGTCGCAGATCTTCGACTACATCTCGATGGCCTCGGCCTGCTTCATCGGAAACGACCCCGAACAGGCCGACCGCTACGCCCGGTTGGCGCTGGTGTCCATCGGCGAGAACTCCTCGCACCGCACCTGGGACCGGCTCCGCGAAATGTTCCGGCTCACGGGGCAGTATGCGAACTACGCCAAGATCCAGGATCTGCGCGAGGAGATCCAGCATGTCCTGCCGAAGGAGAAGCCCAAGACCAAGGGGTCGGGCCTCGGCCCCGGCATCGGATCGGGAGTCGCGAAGAACTTCTCGGCCTGAGGCGGGCGGATGCACGGAGCGTGACGGTGTGTCATCCGTAAGGGTGACGTCCTTCTCGGCTCCGCTGCCTCACCCGTGGGCCGGCGGATCGCCCGCCGACACGGCCGACGTGTGCGCCGACGTGTTCGGGGCGACCGGCTCCGGATGCGCCGGTCCGCCGCCGACACCCGCCGCGGTGTGTCTCAGTCGCCGACCCTGGCGACCAGTACACAGGCGTCGTCCTCGCGGTCGGCGGTGCCGAACTCCTCGACGACGATGCGGACGCCGTCCTGGGCGCTGCGGGCCGCGGCGAACCGCGGTGCCAGAGCGAGGAGCCGTTCGGTGCCTTCGTGGAGGGCATGTGCGCCGTGCGTATGGCGGGGGACGAGGCCATCGGTGTGCAGGACGAGCAGGTCACCGGGCTCCAGTTGCTCGGTGCGCTGGGTGTAGGCCGCACCCGAGGTCGCCCCGAGCAGGACGCCCTCGGGCGGGTCCAGCGCGCGCCCCGTGCCGCCGCGGAACAGCAGCGGCGCGGGGTGCCCGGCCTGAGCCCACTCCAGGGTCCGCGTAGCGGCGTCGAAGCGGCCGCACACCGTGCTGCCCAGCGCCGGCTGAGCGGCGGTGTCCAGCAGTTGGTTGAGGAAGCACATCAGGGGCCCCGGCCGGTGGCCGGCGACGGCCATACCGCGCAGCGCGCCCAGCACCATCGCCATCCCTGAGGTGGCGGTGACGCCGTGTCCGGTGAGATCGCCGACGCTCAACAGAGTGGTCCCGTCCGGGAGTTGCAGCGCGTCGTACCAGCCCCCGCCGACCAGCGCACGGGTGCCGGACGGCAGATAGCGCCCGGCGAGGTCGAGGGCTACGGGACCGCCTTGCGGGAACCGCAGGGAGCCGCGCCACGGGGGGAGCACGGCTTCCTGCAGCTCGACCGCAAGCCGGTGCTCGGTCTGCGCGATATGCCGCTCACGGTGCAGCGAGTCACGGGTCTCGCGTACCGCCTGCTGGCTGCGGCGCAGCTCGCTGACGTCCCGCAGCACGGCCCACATACAGGCGGTACTGCCGTCGGCGTCGAGCACCGGCTCGCCCACCATGTGCACCGTGCGCAGACTTGCGTCCGGGCGCACGATGCGGAATTCGCCGTCGATCGGGCGGCCGTCCACCAGGCAGTCGGTGACCATCGTGGCCAGCCCCTCCTGGTCGTCGGCGTGCACCAGGGACGGCAGCTCGTCGAGGGTGAGCGGGCCGTCGGACGGGGCCCTGCCGAACATCGCGAACAGCTCGTCGGACCAGCTGACCTCGTCGGTGAGGAGGTTCCACTCGGCGCTGCCGACCCGGCGCAGCAGCGCGCCGCGTTCATGGGGCGCGGGCTCCGGCGGGGCCAACGGCAGCCCGGCCTCCGGAGCGTCCTCCTCGCCGTCCTCGTTCTCGGCGGGCAGGCCCTCTCTCAGCTGGTCGAGATGGCCCCCGAGGTCGTCGAGGTGATGCACGGCGAGATCGCACAGCGCCCGCTGCCAGCGCAGCTGCGGGTCGGCGGCGAGGCCGGTGTCCAACCCGGACTCCCTGCGCACCGCATCGAGGTCACCGCGCAGGCGGCGGGCCTGCGTGATGAGGGACTCGACCGTCTCGCGCTCGGGGGGCCGGTCTGCTGGGTGATCCGCGAAGAGAGGGGACGGCATGACGTACTCCGTGATCAGGCGGCGCCGGGCTGAAGGGCCGGTAACGACTGTTGCACAGGCGGCGACCGTCCGTAAGGGATTTGGCACTACCCGATACGGTGGTGCAGCTGGCATATGCCCCCGGCTTTCCGGGGCAATCCCGGGGCGAATCGGCGGAATGACAGCTTCCAAGCTAGGCTTCGGCCGCTGTACAGCAGGCGTTCCCGCCGATCCATGGTGGGAACGAGGCTTACGGCCCGCGGTCACCGGCAAGAATGCCGGTCAGCGGAAATCCCGTTGCCAGCCCGTCCCCCGCACCGGATGCTGACCTCATGTTCGATCCAGACATAGCGCCCAGTGGCACCCTGCTCGGCCTCCTGCAGCGAGGCCGCGGCGACGGGACCCTGCATGCCCTCGCGGCGCCGCGGGCCGAGGCGCTCGCGGCACTCAACGACAGCGTGCTGCGCGATCCCCGTCGCGACTGGCAGGTCGAGAACCGCTCGCTCTACTACGCGCGCCTCTACATGCAGCTCGACGGCGCGCTCGAAGAGATCGAACGCCACCTCTTCCACCCCGACGACCTCGTCGACACGGGCGAGGAGCGCACCGGTCTCGCCCTCGCGGTCCTCGGCCACCTCGCCGCCTACGGCAAGGACGCCGCCCGTCTGCTGCTGCGCAGCTATGCCGCGGCGGGCAGCAACTGGCGCTGGGCCCTGGACGAGCTTGCGCTGCGTGACGACGACGCCGGGCTGATGACCCTCGCCCCCGCCGTCCTCGCCCGCTTCCCGGAGACCGAGGAGGGCGACGCCGGCCTGGCCATCGCCGTCCGCGACGCCTTCGAGCCCCGGCCCTGGCGGCTGTGGGCCGAGGACCCCCGCTACGGCCCCCGGCTGGCCGCCGCCGGGGAACGGGGCTCCTTCGACCGCTGGCAGCGGCAGATGCGTCCCCGTGGACCGCGCCCCGGCTGGAGCGTGACCGAGGTGCTCCGATGGGCAGAGGAGAGCCCGGAGCCGATGGGCGAGGAACACCGCCACCTCGCCGCCGCCCGCTGCCTGGCCGTCGTCGCCGGCCCCGAGGACCGCCCCGAGCTGCTGCGCGCCGCGCGCAGCGCACCGGACGCGGCCCGCGCCGCCGTACTGCACCACCTCGCCGAACGCGGCGACCGAGACGTCCTCGACCTGATCGAGGACGCGGTCGCCGACCCCTTCTCCTCCGAGCGGCTGGCCTCCGCCGCCCTCGCCGCCTTCGCGCGGATGCGCAGCGTGGCCGCCGTCGCACGGGCCAGGGTCTGGGCGCCGCGCGCGGACCGGCTGGGTGCGTCCGCCGCCGCCATGCTCGCCCGCCGCGGCGGACGGCGCGACGCCGAGCCGGTACTGGCCGCCCTGCGCCGGACCGTCCGCGAGGAGGGGCCGGACGCCGACGGCCTGTGGGAGCTGGTCGACGGCACCGGCCGCCTCGGTGTCGCCTGCGCCGCCCCCGTCCTGCGGCACATCTACCGCGAGACGTCCTCCTCACACCTGCGCGGCCGGGCCGCCGGCGCGCTCGCCGTCACCGACCCCGGCTTCGCGGCCGGTTTCGCGGTCGAGTGCCTGTGGGACTGCGAGGAGACCACCAGAGAGCTCGCCGCCCGGCATGCCGCCACCGGGGACGACCGGGTGGTCGAACAACTGCGGCGTCTCGCGGCCGATCCGGCGGAGGAGGCCGAGGTACAAACGGCTGTGCGCAGCCGGATCGGGCCGGAGGCCTAAGTTTTCCCCACGTTTTTGGCTTTCCCGCCGGTTCGCTGCGCTTTGCCTCGGCCCGTTTTTGGCTTTCCCGCCGTTTCGCCTGCGCCTGGCGGCGGGCGGGGCGGGTCCGCTGCGCGGGGCTGTGGGTGCGGTGACGGGCCTGCGGGGCCGGTGTGTGGGACTGCTTCGCTTTACGCTCCGCTGCGCTCCGCCTTTGCTCTTTCTCGGAGCCTTCGGAAGCAAAGCCCCACACCCCGGCCCCTCCGGCCCGTCCCCTCCCGTGGGGGAGAAAGTGAACGTGTGTGGGGGCGGGCCACGGTCATAGCCGTGCGGGCCTCTGGCCGTTCCCGGCCGCCCGTGGGCAGTTTCTGCGTCGTTCACGAGGCGCCCCGGACCAGCCACGTCCACCCCCACCGGCCTTCTTCCCACCCCTCCACGGGAGGGGACGGGCCGGAGCGGGTGGGTGTCCGGACGTAAAGCGAAGCAGTCCGGACACCCACCCGCGCAGGCCCGTCACCGCACCCCGACAGCCCCGCGCAGCGGACCCCGCCCCGCGCAGCGGACCCGCCCGCCGAAGGGGCAACGGCGAGAAAGCCAAAAACGGGCCGAGGCAAAGCGCAGCGCCCCGCGCAGCGGACCCGCCCCGCGCAGCGGCACCGCCCGCCGCCAGGCGCAACGACGGGAAAGCCGACACCGTGGGAACCCGGCCAAGCGCAGCGGATAGGCTGACGCGGTTGCCGATCGCCGAGTTCAGCCGACGGAGACCGTGACTACCACCACCAGCGCCACCAATAACCATCACCTGTCCCCGGCCTTCCCGGGACGGGCCCCTTGGGGTACCGCGAACAAGCTGCGTGCCTGGCAGCAGGCGGCCATGGACCGCTACATCCAGGCACAGCCGAGAGACTTCCTCGCCGTCGCGACGCCCGGAGCCGGCAAGACGACGTTCGCGCTCACGCTCGCCTCGTGGATGCTGCACCACCACGTCGTGCAGCAGGTGACGGTCGTCGCGCCGACCGAGCATCTGAAGAAGCAGTGGGCCGAGGCGGCGGCCCGGCTGGGGATCAAGCTCGACCCGGAGTACAGCGCGGGGCCGCTGGGCCGCGAGTACCACGGCGTCGCGGTCACCTACGCCGGTGTCGGCGTACGGCCCATGCTGCACCGCAACCGGATCGAGCAGCGCAAGACGCTGGTGATCCTCGACGAGATCCACCACGCCGGTGACTCGAAGTCCTGGGGCGAGGCGTGCCTGGAGGCCTTCGAGCCCGCCACCCGGCGGCTCGCGCTGACCGGTACGCCCTTCCGGTCGGACACCAACCCGATCCCGTTCGTGACGTACGAGGAGGGCAACGACGGCATCCGGCGCTCCTCGGCCGACTACACCTACGGCTACGGCAACGCGCTCGGCGACGGCGTGGTCCGGCCGGTCATCTTCCTCTCGTACAGCGGCAACATGCGCTGGCGGACCAAGGCGGGCGACGAGATCGCGGCCCGGCTCGGCGAGCCGATGACCAAGGACGCGGTCTCGCAGGCCTGGCGTACCGCGCTGGACCCGCGCGGCGAGTGGATGCCGAATGTGCTGCGCGCCGCCGACCAGCGGCTGAGCGAGGTCCGCAAGTCCATCCCGGACGCCGGGGCGCTGGTGATCGCCTCCGACCAGGAGCAGGCGCGGGCGTACGCCAAGCTGATCCGGGAGATCACCGGGGAGGGCGCCACGCTGGTGCTGTCCGACGACACCGGGGCCTCCCAGCGCATCGACGACTTCTCGCAGTCACAGGACCGCTGGATGGTCGCGGTCCGGATGGTGTCCGAGGGCGTCGACGTGCCGCGGCTGGCGGTCGGGGTGTACGCCACCACCATCTCGACGCCGCTGTTCTTCGCGCAGGCCGTCGGGCGTTTCGTGCGCTCCCGCAAACGCGGCGAGACCGCCTCCGTCTTCCTGCCCACCGTCCCGATGCTGCTCGGCTTCGCCAACGAGATGGAGGTCGAGCGCGACCACGTCCTGGACAAGCCGAAGAAGGACGGGGAGGAGGACCCGTACGCCGAATCCGAGAAGGAGATGGAGGAGGCGAACAAGGAGCAGGACGAGGACACCGGCGAGCAGGAGCAGTTCTCGTTCGAGGCGCTGGAGTCGGAGGCGGTCTTCGACCGGGTGCTCTACGACGGTGCCGAGTTCGGGATGCAGGCCCATGCGGGCAGCGAGGAGGAGCAGGACTACCTCGGCATCCCCGGGCTGCTGGAGCCGGACCAGGTGCAGATGCTGCTGCAGAAGCGGCAGGCCCGGCAGATCGCGCACAGCAAGAAGCGGCCGGACGCGGAGGCGGACCTGCTGGAGCTGCCGGCCGAGCGGCGGCCCGTGGTCACGCACAAGGAGCTGCTGGAGCTCAGGAAGCAGCTGAACACGCTGGTGGGGGCGTATGTCCACCAGAGCGGGAAGCCGCACGGCGTGATCCACACCGAGCTGCGGCGGGTGTGCGGCGGGCCGCCGAGCGCGGAGGCCACCGCCGGGCAGCTGGGTGAGCGGATCAAGAAGGTACGGGAGTGGGCCACGCGGATGAAGTGAGTCCGCTCGGGGCCTGTGGTCGGTGAACCGCAGGGGGCGGTGTGCCGGATGTGTCCGGCGCACCGCCCCCGCCGTCGTTTCCGCCCCTGCCGCCGGAACGACCCTGTCGCCCGAACGACCCTGTAGCCCTGCCTGAAACACCACGGGACGTTCTGAACGGACCTACAGGGATATTCAGGGCGGGAAAGCCCGGATTCTGGACGGACTCTTCCGCTTACCGGACCGGCTCGCTACTGTCCCGGTCACGCACACGCCCCGTGGCAGCGCCGCCGCGGAGCGCAGCCGGTGCCATGCGGCCGGCGGCCTCTAGCGCGCGCTGCTCCGGGACTCGCAGCGCGTCGCGTCCGAGGGCCGCCACTCACCCAGGAGGCGTCGTGACCGCAGAGACCTCCCAGACTCTCGACCGAGGGCTGCGCGTCCTCAAACTGCTTGCCGACACCGACCATGGGCTGACCGTCACCGAGCTCTCCCACAAGCTCGGCGTCAACCGCACGGTGGTCTACCGTCTGCTGGCCACGCTGGAGCAGCACGCTCTGGTCCGCCGCGACCTCGGCGGCCGCGCCCGGGTCGGCCTGGGCGTGCTGCGCCTGGGCCGGCAGGTGCATCCGCTGGTCAGGGAGGCGGCGCTGCCCGCGCTGCGGTCGCTCGCCGAGGACGTGGGGGCCACCGCGCACCTCACCCTCGTCGACGGCACGGAAGCGCTGGCCGTCGCCGTGGTGGAGCCGACCTGGACCGATTACCACGTGGCCTACCGGGCGGGCTTCCGTCATCCGCTGGACCGGGGGGCCGCGGGGCGGGCGATCCTCAAGGCCCGGCAGGGCCGCCTGCAGGACGCCGGACTCACCCTGACCCACGGGGAGTTGGAGGCCGGGGCGAGCGGCGCGGCGGCACCGCTGCTCGGGGTGAGCGGCATCGAGGGCAGCGTGGGCGTGGTGATGCTCGCGGACACCGTGTGCGAGCGGATCGGGCCGCGGGTGGTCGACGCGGCCCGCGAGGTGTCGGAGGCGCTGCGCTGAGGCAGGCGGGACGGTGAAGACCGGACCGGGGGACGGCCGGGACCACAGGGTGTGAAGGGGCGGTGGCCGTGTGGTGAGGCCGCAGCGCCTTACGGCCCTGGTGGTGCGGGGGTCAATTAGGCTGGCGGGGTGTCCTCACGCACCCGTGCCCTGGCGCTCTGCTCCGCCCTTGTCCTGGCCCTCGTCCTCACGGCGGTCCTCGCCCCGCTGCCGTTCGCTGTCGCCTATCCCGGTATGACGGCGAACGTCCTCGGCAACGACAAGGGCAAACCGGTGATCACCATCACCGGCGCCGGGACCCGTAAGACGAGCGGCCAGCTGCGGATGACCTCGATCGTCGCCACCGGACCGGACGCCTCCGTCCACCTGCCGGACATCATCGAGGGCTGGTTCCGTACGGACGAGGCCGTGATGCCGCGGGAGGCGGTCTACCCGGTGGGCAACAACACCGAGGAGATCGCCGAGCACAACGCCCGGCAGATGGAGCAGTCCCAGGACACCGCCACCAGCGCCGCGCTCGGGCAGCTCGGCAAATCCGCCAAGGACATCAAGGTCAAACTGAGCCTCGCGGACGTCGGCGGCCCCAGCGCCGGGCTGATGTTCGCCCTCGGCATCGTCGACAGGCTGGACGGCGACGGCGCGGGCCACGACCTGACCGGCGGGCGCACCATCGCGGGTACGGGGACCATCACCGCCGGCGGGAAGGTCGGCGCGGTGGGCGGGGTCCCGCTGAAGACGCAGGCCGCGCACCGCGACGGCGCCTCGGTCTTCCTGGTCCCGCGCAAGGAGTGCGCCGACGCGCAGGCGGAGCTGCCGAAGGGGATGCGGCTGATCCCGGTCACGACGCTCGACGGCGCGGTGGACGCCCTGAAGGCCCTGCGGACCGGCGGCAAGCTGCCCAGCTGCTGAGCGGCCCCTGCCCCCCGGGCGCCCCGTACCTCACCCCTCCTTGATGAACCCCTCCCGGATCAGCCAGTCCTTCGCGACCTCGTGCGGGTCCTCGCCGTCCACGTCGACCCTGCGGTTGAGCTCCTGGGCGACGGTGTTGTTGAGGGCCTTGGTGACCGGGGCCAGGACCTCGGCCATCGCCGGGTACTTCTTCAGGGCCTCGGCGTTGATCTCGGGGGCCACGTTGTAGTTGGGGAAGAAGTGCTTGTCGTCGGCGAGGACGTGCAGGTGCATCGCCTTGATCCGGCCGTCGGTGGTGAACACCTCGCCGAACGCGCAGGTGCCCTTCTGCGTCTCGGTGTAGACGACGCCGCCGGTCATCTTGCGGACGTTGGCCGACGGCACGTTCATGCCGTACGCCCGCGCCATGCCCGGCAGCCCGTCGTTGCGGGTGGCGAACTCGTTCTCCACGCACATCGTCACGGCGCCGGGCTTCCGGTGGGACAGCGCCGCGACGTCCGAGAGGTCGCGCACCGCCAGCTTCTTGTAGTTCGCGGTGTTCAGCGCCAGCGCGTAGGTGTTGTTCAGCCGGGAGGCCGGCAGCCAGACGATGCCGTTCTTCCGGTCCTCGTCGCGGACCGCCTTCCACTGCTCCCGCGGATTGACGATCGGTTTGGTGTGGCCGAGGTAGGTGATCCAGCCGGTGCCGGTGTACTCGTACGCGGCGTCCGCCGTGCCGGACTTGACGGCCTCCCGGGCGCCGATCGAGCCCTGGATGCTGGTCTTGTCGATGACCTTGGCACCGGCCGCCTCGAAGACGATGCCCATCATCTGGCCGAGGATGATCTGCTCGGTGAACTCCTTCGAGGTCACGGTCAGCTGGGCCCCGCTGAGCGGGCGGCCCGGGTAGCCGGCCTTCGGCCCCGGCAGCACGTTGTCGCTCATCGCACTGCCGCTGACCAGGCCGCAGGAGCTGAGCACGGTGGCGAGCAGGACGACGAGGAAGCGGGCGCCCCGGCGTCTTCCGGGGCGGCGGGGGGCCTCACGCGGGGGAGTCCTCATGCCGTCGCCTCCAGTCCGCGCGGCCGCAGCAGCAGCTCGGCCAGCGACGCCAGCCATTCGACCAGCAGGGCCAGCGCCACGGTGAGCACCGAACCGAGGATCAGTACGGGCATGCGCTGGGTGACGATGCCCGCCGAGATCAGGTCACCGAGGCCGCCGCCGCCGCCGAAGGTGGCCAGCGTCGCGGTGCCGACGTTCAGCACCAGCGCGGTACGGACACCGGCCAGGATCAGCGGTACGGCGAGGGGGAGTTCGACCTTGGTGAGCACACCCGTGGGGGACATCCCGATGCCGCGGGCGGCCTCGGTCAGCGTCGGCTCGATGCCGCGCAGCCCGGCGATGGTGTTGGCGAGGACCGGCAGCACGGCGTAGATGACCATGCCGACGATCGCCGAACGGGGCCCGATGCCCAGCCAGATGACCAGCAGGATCAGCAGACCCAGCGCCGGGACGGCCTGCCCGAGGTTGGCGAAGGCCATGGCGACGGGGGTGGCCCGGCGCAGCTTGGACCGGGTCAGCGCGATGCCCAGCGGGATCGCGATGATCAGTACGAAGAAGGTGGAGATCGCGGTGAGATAGATGTGCTGCTTCAGCGCCAGCCACACCTTGCCGTTGTCGACCGCCTGATGGGCGATGGAGTCCAGGCGGGCGCCGCGGAACCACAGCCAGGTGGCGAGCAGTGCGAGGACCAGGAAGGCCGGCATGAAGGTCCACTTCTGCCAGCTGATCCGACGGCGCCCCTTGGCGGCGGACGGGACCGGCGCCTCACCGGCCGCGCCCTCCCGCTCCCGCATCTCGACGTCGTCCCGCAGCGCGAAGCCCTCGTGGTCGCTCGGGTGCTCACCGTGCCGCGGACTGCTCCCGTCGCGCGGGCTCATGCCTCCAGGCCTTCCTGTTCCAGCTGCGTCTGGCGGGCGCGCAGCTCCCGGAGCTGGTGCTGGTGCTCCAGGGCCTCCATCCGGTCCGCCTCCAGCAGTTCCTGGACGTTGTTCATCAGCGTCTCCATGTCGACCACGCCGATGTACTCGCCGCGCCGCCCGGTGACCGCGACCCGGCCGGCGCTGTCGGTGAGCACCGCCTCCAGCGCGTCGCGCAGCGTCGCGTCCCGGGTCACGGTGTGCTGTACCGGCGTCCCGGCCCGCGCCAGCGACTCCTTGGCCAGGGCCAGATCGGCGCGGCGCAGCCATTTGTACGGGCGGCGGTTGGGGTCCAGCAGCAGCAGTTCGTTGTGGGAGCCGGAGCGGACCTGGTCGAAGATGGACTCCAGCGGGTCGTCGGTCCGGGCGGTGGGGAAGTCGACCACGCCCACGTCCCGCACCCGGGTCAGGTTGAGCCGCTTGAGCGCCGCCCCGGCGCCCACGAAGCCGGAGACGAAGTCGTCGGACGGGTTGGTGAGGATGGCCTCGGGGGTGTCGAACTGGGCGATGTGCGAGCGCTCGCGGAGCACCGCGATCCGGTCGCCGATCTTGATGGCCTCGTCGAAGTCGTGGGTGACGAAGCAGATGGTCTTGTGCAGCTCGTGCTGGAGCCGGATCAGCTCGTCCTGGAGGTGGTCGCGGGTGATCGGGTCGACGGCGCCGAACGGCTCGTCCATCAGCAGGACGGGCGGGTCGGCGGCGAGGGCACGGGCCACCCCGACGCGCTGCTGCTGGCCGCCGGAGAGCTGGCGCGGATAGCGGCCGTGGAACTCGCGCGGGTCCAGGCCGACCAGGTCGAGCATCTCCTCGACCCGGTCCTTGGTCTTCGCCTGGGACCAGCCGATCATCTTCGGGACCAGGGCGATGTTCTGGGCGACGGTCATGTGCGGGAAGAGGCCGGACGCCTGGATGGCGTAGCCGATCTTGCGGCGCAGCTTGACCGGGTCCATGTCGGTGACGTCCTCGTCGCCGATCCGGATCCGTCCGGAGCTCGGTTCGATCAGCCTGTTGATCATCTTCAGGCAGGTGGACTTGCCGCAGCCCGAGGGCCCCACGAGGATCACGATCTCGCCGGCCTTGATCTCCATGTTGACGTTGTCCACCGCGGGGACGGGGTTCCCCTGGTAGATCTTCGTCAGGTTCTCCAGCTGGATGCTCGCACCGGAGGCGGCAGCGTTCTCGGGCGTCTCAGGCACGGATCCCCCTGGAGATGGTCAGGCGTCCGATCAGGACGTAGGCGGCGTCGAAGAGAAGGGCGAGGATGGCGATCCCGAGGGTGCCGGAGAGCACCTGGTTGAGGGAGTTGGCGCTGCCCAGCGAGGCGATCCCGCGGAAGATCTCGTTGCCCAGGCCGGGGCCGGAGGCGAACGCGGCGATGGCGGCGATGCCCATCAGCATCTGGGTGGCGACCCGGATGCCGGTGAGGATGGGCGGCCAGGCCAGCGGCAGTTCCACGCGGAAGAGCCGGGCGGCGCGGGACATCCCGATGCCGTTGGCCGCGTCGACCAGGTCCGGATCCACCCCGCGCAGCCCGACGATGGCGTTGCGGACCACCGGCAGCAGCCCGTACAGGGTCAGCGCGATCACCGTCGGGGGGACGCCCAGGCCGACGATCGGGATCAGCAGACCGATCAGGGCCAGGGACGGGATGGTCAGGATGGTGGCGGTCGACGTGGTGGCGAGGTTGCCCGCCCATTCGCTGCGGTAGGTCACCACGCCGATGAAGACGCCCAGCAGGGTGGCCAGCACCATGCACTGGAAGACGGCGCTGGCGTGCTGATACGTGTCCGTCAGCAGCTGGGCGTGCCGGGTGCCGACGTACTCCCAGAAGCTCACTCGGTCTCCTCGGTCAGTCTGCCGATGCCTGTTTCACCAGCGGGACGATCCGCAACGGAACCGGATTTTCCATGACGATTGCCGTCGATGCCCGCACGATCCCATCAAAGCCCACAACCCGGTCGATCACCCGCTGTAGATCGGCGTTGGACCGAGCGACGAGCCTGCAGAGCATGTCCCCGTGTCCGGTCGTTGTATGCAGCTCCAGCACCTCGGGAACGGTCGTCAAGTGAGCACGTACGTCGTTTCCTTGCCCTTGTTTGATCTCCAGCGTCGCGAATGCGGTCACCGGATACCCGAGGGCCGCCGGGTCCACATCCGGCCCGAAGCCCCGGATCACTCCATTCGACTGAAGCCGGTCGAGCCTGGCCTGGACCGTCCCGCGGGCCACCCCCAGCCGCCGGGACGCCTCCAGCACGCCGATCCGCGGCTCCTCGGCGAGCAGTTCCAGCAGCGCCCCGTCCAAATGATCGATCGCCATCGTTCGTACCGCCCTTGGTGATGGTCATCATGTACAGATAGCCGGGCGACTTCGCCCTTTCGCTATGCATAATGCCCAGAAGATTCGCGAACTATTGCGCACCTTGTGGATCGGGGGGACTCTGCGAACATGGCAGACACCACGATGCACACCCGGACCCAGACCACGGCCCCCGACACGGCCCGGCAGGCGGACCCCTTCCCGGTCAAGGGGATGGACGCGGTCGTCTTCGCCGTCGGGAACGCCAAGCAGGCCGCGCACTACTACTCGACCGCCTTCGGGATGCAGCGCGTCGCCTACTCCGGCCCGGAGAACGGCAGCCGCGAGACCGCGAGTTATGTGCTCGAATCCGGCGGCGCCCGGTTCGTGTTCACCTCCGTCGTCAAGCCCACGACCGAGTGGGGCCGCTTCCTCGCCGACCATGTCGCGGCGCACGGCGACGGCGTCATCGACCTCGCCATCGAGGTCCCGGACGCCCGCGCCGCCTACGAGCACGCGGTCGCCCACGGCGCCACCGGCCTGGAGAAGCCGCACGAGGTCCGCGACGAGCACGGCACCGTCGTCCTGGCGGCCATCGCCACGTACGGCAAGACCCGGCACACCCTCGTCGAGCGTTCCGGCTACGACGGCCCCTACCTGCCCGGCTTCGTCGCCGCCGAGCCGCTGGTGGCGCCCGGCCCGCGCCGCTTCCAGGCCATCGACCACTGCGTCGGCAACGTCGAACTCGGCAGGATGAACGAGTGGGTGGCCTTCTACAACGACGTCATGGGCTTCACCAACATGAAGGAGTTCGTGGGCGACGACATCGCCACCGAATACAGCGCCCTGATGTCGAAGGTCGTCGCGGACGGCACGCTCAAGGTCAAGTTCCCGATCAACGAGCCCGCGATCGCGAAGAAGAAGTCGCAGATCGACGAGTACCTGGAGTTCTACGGCGGCCCCGGCGTCCAGCACATCGCGCTGGCCACCAATGACATCGTCGCCAGCGTCCGGGCGATGCGCGCCGCCGGCGTCGAATTCCTCAACACCCCCGATTCCTACTACGACACCCTCGGCGAGTGGGCCGGCGAGACCCGGGTGCCCGTGGAAACGCTCCGTGAGCTGAAGATCCTGGTCGACCGGGACGAGGACGGCTATCTGCTGCAGATCTTCACCAAGCCGGTCCAGGACCGGCCGACGGTGTTCTTCGAAATGATCGAGCGGCACGGCTCCATGGGCTTCGGCAAGGGCAACTTCAAGGCGCTCTTCGAGGCGATCGAGCGGGAGCAGGAGCGGCGCGGCAATCTCTGACACGTGAGGCGTCGCCCGGCCCGGTGGCCGGTGCGGGCACGGGCCACCGGCCGTACGGTGGCCCGGTGCCCGGCCGTCCGGTGATCTTCCGTGTACGGCCCATCGATGCGAGGCTGAGGGTATGGACCTCATCGCACGTCTGCGCGCCGGGCTCCCGGGGGAAGCGATTCTCACCGACCCCGAGGTGACCGGCTCCTACGCCAACGACATGGCGAGCTTCTGCGAGGCCGGGACGCCCGCCGTGGTCGTGCTGCCGCGCACCGTCGAGCAGGTCCAGCACATCATGCGGACGGCCTCCGAGCTGCGGGTCCCGGTCGTCCCGCAGGGCGCGCGCACGGGGCTTTCGGGCGCCGCCAACGCCTCCGACGGCTGCCTGGTGCTCTCGCTGGTCAAGATGGACCGGATCCTCGAGATCAACCCCGTCGACCGGATCGCGGTGGTCGAACCCGGGGTCATCAACGCCGTGCTGTCCCGCGCGGTGAACGAGCACGGCCTCTACTACCCGCCCGACCCCTCCAGTTGGGAGCAGTGCTCGATCGGCGGGAACATCGGCACCGCCTCCGGCGGCCTGTGCTGCGTCAAATACGGCGTCACCGCCGAGTACGTCCTCGGCCTGGACGTCGTCCTCGCCGACGGGCGGCTGCTGACGACCGGCCGGCGCACCGCCAAGGGCGTCGCGGGCTACGACCTCACCCGGCTGTTCGTCGGCTCCGAGGGCAGCCTGGGCATCGTCGTACGCGCCGTGCTCGCCCTCAAGCCGGAGCCGCCCGCGCAGCTGGCGCTGGCCGCCGAGTTCCCCTCCACCGCGGCCGCCTGCGAGGCGGTCTGCGAGATCATGGCCCGCGGCCACGCCCCGTCGCTGCTGGAGCTGATGGACCGTACGAGCATCCGCGCGGTCAACGCCATGGCGCGGATGGGACTCCCGGACAGCACCGAGGCGCTGCTGCTGGCCGCCTTCGACACCCCCGATCCGGCCGCCGACCTCGCCGCCGTCGGCGCGCTGTGCACCGCCGCCGGCGCCACCGAGGTGGTGCCCGCCGAGACCGCCGCCGAGTCCGACCTGCTGCTGCAGGCCCGCCGGCTGACCCTGACCGCGCTGGAGCGGGTCAAATCCGCCACGATGATCGACGATGTGTGCGTACCGCGCTCCCGGCTCGCCGAACTGCTCGACGGCACCGCCGCCATCGCCGAGAAGTACGACCTGACCATCGGTGTCTGCGCGCACGCGGGGGACGGCAACACCCACCCCACGGTCTGCTTCGACGCCGCGGACGCCGACGAGTCCCGCCGGGCCCGGGAGTCCTTCGACGCCATCATGGCGCTCGGCCTGCAACTGGGCGGCACCATCACCGGTGAGCACGGCGTCGGCGTCCTGAAGAAGGAGTGGCTGGCGCGCGAACTGGGGCCGGTGGGCCTGGAGTTGCAGCGCGGCATCAAGGGCGTCTTCGACCCGCTGGGAATCCTCAACCCCGGAAAGCTCTTCTGAAGCACCCGCGCCCCGCCGGCCCGGCCGGGACCGGGATGTACAGGGCGGGGAGAGGGACGGTTGACTTCACCCATGACGATCAACGATCCGCACCGACCCGGCGAGGGCATGGTCACCTTCCGGGTGACCGGGAAGGGCGTCGACGACCTCACCTACGCCGTCCAGGCGCCGGGTGACTCCGGGGGCGAACAGCAGGTGGTCCGGCCCGGGTTGCCGTGGTTCGTGGTGACCGACGCACGGGGCGTGGGCGCGATGCCGATGCTCACCCTCACCCTCGAAGGACCGGACGCCTACGCCGAATGCGAGATCCTCACGGACGGCGCACCGGCCGTCCGGGGCAGCGTGCACGGCCCCGCGGCGACTGCCGTGTTCATGGCACGTGCCGCCGCCTCGTAGAGTTCCGGCATGGATTACGCACCCCTCGTAGCAGCAGTTTTCCTCCTCATCGGGGCCGCCGGCTTCGCCAGAGGGAGTGACCTGCGGGCCAAGCGGCAGGACCTGCGGCTCCAGCGGCTGGAACGCAAGGTGGACCTGCTGCTCGCACAGGCCGGGATCGTCGAGCCGGAGGACCCCAGGATGGCCGAGCTGGACGCCCTGCTGGCACAGGGGAAGAAGATCCAGGCGATCAAGGTGCACCGCGAGGTGACCGGCTCCGGACTCGCCGAGGCCAAGGAAGCGGTCGAACGCCGGATGCGCTGACGGCCCGTTGGGCAGAGGATGGCCAGAAGGACCCGCCGGGCCCACCGGGCCCTCACGTCCACCGGGCCCCCTCATGCCCACGCAGGAAGCGAGAGCCGATGGCAGCGACCGAAGCGAACCGAGCCGCTGATGAGGCGTATGACGTCATCGTGCTGGGGGCGGGGCCGACCGGCGAGAACGTCGCCGACCGGGCGCACGCCGCCGGGCTGAGCGCGGTGGTCGTGGAGAGCGAACTCGTCGGCGGCGAGTGCTCCTACTGGGCGTGTATGCCCAGCAAGGCCCTGCTGCGCCCGGTCGCCGCCCGCGCCGAGGCCCGCCGGGTCCCCGGCCTCAAGGAGGCCGCTGACGTGCCCCTGGACGTACCGGCGGTGCTCGCCCACCGCGACGAGTTCGTCTCCTACTGGAAGGACGACGGACAGGTCCGCTGGCTGGACTCGTCCGGCATCGACCTGGTGCGCGGCCACGGCCGGCTCGCCGGACCCCGGCGGGTGGTCGTCGACGGCGGACGGGTGCTCACCGCCCGGCACGCGGTCGCGGTGTGCACCGGCAGCCGCGCGGTGCTGCCCCCCGTCCCCGGGCTCGCCGAGGCCCGGCCCTGGACCAGCCGCGAGGCCACCAGCGCCAAGGCCGTACCGGGCCGTCTGGTGGTGGTCGGCGGCGGCGTGGTGGGCGTCGAGATGGCCACCGCCTGGCGGGCCCTGGGCTCCTCCGTGACGCTGCTGGTACGCGGCGACGGGCTGCTGCCCCGTATGGAGCCGTTCGCCGGCCACCTGGTCGCCGAATCGCTCGCCGAGGCCGGGGTCTTCCTGCGGACCGGCGTCGAGGTGCGCGAGGTACGCCGGGAAGCCCCGGGCGGCCCCGTCACCGTGCTGCTGGACTCTCCCCCTGGGCCTGGCGGCCCGGGAGGTGCCCCCAGGGACGAGATCGTCGCCGACGAGCTGCTGATCGCCACCGGCCGGGCCCCGCGCACCGAGGACATCGGCCTGGACACGGTCGGCCTGACCCCCGGCTCCTGGCTGGACGTCGACGACAGCCTCCGGGTGACGGGCGTGACCGGCGGCTGGCTCTACGGCGTCGGCGACGTCAACCACCGCGCCCTCCTGACCCACCAGGGCAAATACCAGGCCAGGATCGCCGGCGCCGCCATCTCCGCGCGCGCCCGGGGCGTCCCGATCCTGGAGTCCGACCGCTGGGGCGCGCACGCCGCCACCGCCGACCGTCTCGCCGTCCCCCAGGTCATCTTCACCGACCCCGAAGCCGCCTCGGTGGGCCTGACCGCCGCCGCGGCGGAGCAGGCCGGATACCGCATCCGGGTGGTCGACCAGGACCTGGCGGCCGTCGCCGGGGCGTCCCTGTACGCGGACGGCTACCGCGGCCGCGCCCGGATGGTCGTCGACCTGGACCGCGAGGTGCTGCTCGGCGCCACCTTCGTCGGCTCCGGGATCGCGGAGCTGCTGCACTCCGCGACGGTCGCGGTGGCCGGCGAGGTCCCCCTCGAACGGCTGTGGCACGCGGTGCCCTCCTACCCGACGATCAGCGAGGTCTGGCTGCGGCTGCTGGAGGCCTACCGCGGCTGAGCACGGCGCCCGCGCCGGGCCGCGGCGGCCGGGCGCCGTCCGCAACCCGGCCCCGGCGCGCCCCCGTTGGCCCACGTGGCAGCGGCCGCGCCACCCCTTACGCCCCGGGCTCGGGCGACTCCTCCGAGGGCCGGGGGCCGCCCGGCCGCTGCTCCTCCGCCGCCTCCGTCGGCGCCATGGCGAGCAGTTCGCTCAGTCCTTTGTCGAGGTCCAGATGCCCCTGCTCGGCCCCCGGCGGCACCACCCGCAACGTGCGCGCCAGCCATGCCGAGACCGCGGGGGCCGGTGTCTCCAGCAGCGCCCGGCCGTCCGGCGAGTCCAGCTCGATGCAGACCAGGCTGCGCCCGTCGAGCTTGGTCGGCCACACCCGTACGTCGCCGTCACCGCACGGCCGGAACACGCCCTCGACGAGCAGTTCGCGGGCGAAGGTCCACCGGACCGGGGAGTGGGAACCGATATGGAACGCCACATGCACGGCGTACGGGTCGTCCGTCCGGTACGTCAGCCGGGCCGGGACCGGAACACTCCGCTCCGGTGACAGGACCAGGCCCAGCTCCAGCTCTCGCTCCACCACGGTGTGCATGACGTCCGCCTCTCCTCGCGCCCGCGGGCACCCGGTACCGGGCCCGCACACAGGAGAGAGGCGCCGTGCGCCGGACCATTACACGACTTCGTACAACTTTTTTCCCGCGCCTCTTCCAGGTGGTCGTGGGCGGGCACGGGGATGAGCGCGACCGGGGTCTGATAGATGTGGACGCCGCCTTGCGGCAGACTGCACCCCACACCCACCAGGCCGAGTACAGATACGGGACTTCGGACATGAGCGCCCCTACCTCAGGATCCGCCGGCGGTAGCCCCACGCCAGGCTTCTACCCGGACCCGTCCATCCCCGGCTACATCCGGTACTGGAACGGTGCCGCATGGGTGCCGGGCACCAGCCGGCCCGCCCCCGCCGAGGGCGAGGCGATGCCCGCACCGCCGCCCGGTGTGGCCCCGGCGGCTTCCCCCGCCGTCGAGGAGACCGGACCGGTGTTCTTCGACGAGGAGGGGCCGGCCGGCGGCTCCTCGGTGCCGGCCGTACGCCAGAGCGGCGAGGTCGAGGCCCGGCCCGCGGCCGGCTGGGACGACCCGGCCCGGCTGCACGGCGCCGGCCCCGAACCGGCGGCCTCCTGGCAGGCCGACGCCTCCCGGCAGGGCGGCTACGGCGCCGAGACCGACCGCCGGATCTCCTGGGGCTCACCGGACCAGGCGCCCGCCGGTACTCCGTCGGGCGCCGCTCCCTGGGGCGGGGTGCCGCCACAGCGCGAGCAGGGCGGCGACGGGGCCCCGGCCGGCGAGGCGCCCGGCGCGTCCTCGCCCGCGCGGACCGAGGGCCCGTCCGACGGGACCGTCGCCATCCGGGCCGTGAACCCGGCCGCCCGCCGCGGCAACACCTCCGCGGACCAGGGCACCACCGCGATCCGTGCGGTACGGCCCGGCGCCGCACAGCCCGCCAAGGGCGGCGAGACCATGGCGATCCGTGTCGCGGGCGGCGGCCGTACCCCGACCCCGTCCGCCGCGCCCGCTGACGCCTCCCCGCAGTCGCTGCCGTCCGTCGGCAAGGGACAGCAGGACCGCCCGGCGCCGCAGCAGACCCCGGGTCCCGCCCCGCAGCACCAGGCCGCACAGCACCAGGCCGCCCCGCAGGCCCCGCAGCACCAGGCGTCCCCGGGCCCGCAGACCCCCGGCCCGCAGGCTTCCGCCCCCTCGGCCGGCTTCCCGGCGCAGGGCGGCGGCGCACCGGCCGGATCCGGCGCGCAGGGCGCCGACGCCGACGGTGTCATCCCCTGGAAGCCGCCGGCCGCCGCCGATCCGTTCTCGGCTCTGGCCCAGGCCGCGCAGGGCCACCCGGCCGGGCTCGGCCGCAGGCTGGCGGCCCGGCTGATCGACACGCTGGTGCTGGGGGCGCTCACCGCCGCGGTGGCCGTTCCCATGTGGAGCACCGTCACGGACCACATCGACGCCAAGGTCGAGGCGGCCAAGCAGTCCGGCCGCCAGATGACGGTCTATCTGATCGACGGCACCACCATCCCGGTCTTCGCCACGATCCTGGCCGTCCTGCTGCTCGGCGGTGCGCTCTACGAGGTGCTGCCGACCCTCAAGTGGGGCCGCACCCTGGGCAAGAAGCTGTGCGGCGTACGGGTCCTGGACATCGAGAGCCATGACACCCCGGCCCTCGGGGCGGCGCTGCGGCGCTGGTTCGTCTACGGCGTCCTCGGCGTGCTCGTCGTCGGCGTGCTGAACGTCCTGTGGTGCCTGTTCGACCGGCCGTGGCGCCAGTGCTGGCACGACAAGGCCGCGCGGACGTTCGTCGCCTCCGGCTGAGGCTCCTGGGGCCTGTCTCCACAGCGCCGCCCGCCGCGCCGCCCGCCCGGCCGGTAGCCGTCCCCCGAACGGACTTCGCCGGATGCGGCGGGCCGCGACAAGGGGTCGACTCGGGCCATGAGTACCGACCAGCCCCGGCCCGGTTCCGGTGAGCCGCCGGAGGACGACCCGTTCCTGAAGAAGCCGCAGGAGCCCCCGGCGGGCGGCGCTCCCCGTAACAGCTCGCCCCGCGAGAACGGCGCCCAGCGCAACCACGCTCCGCGCGGCAACGGTACGGGCGGCAACGGTACGGGCGCCGGTGAGGGCGGCGCGCCGCCCCCGGGAGGCCCGCCGCCGGGTGGGACCCCGCCGCCGGGCGGCACCCCGCCCCCGGGCGGTACCCCGCCGCCCTACGCGGGCGCCCCGTACGGCAGCGGCCCGTATGCCGGTGACCCCTACGGCGGGCAGCCCGGCCCGGCCGACCCGCTGGCCGGTATGCCGCCGTTGGCGAACCGCGGGCGCCGGCTCGTGGCGCGCATCATCGACGCGATCATCATCGGGGTGCCGGTATCCGTGATCATGACGCTGATCGTCGGCGGGGTGGACTACTTCAGTACCGACAGCGTGGAGGCCGGCAGGCAGTCGACGGTATCGGGCGTCACCATGCTGGCGTATCTCATCTACGAAGGGCTGATGCTCTCCAGCCGCGGCCAGACCCTCGGCAAGATGGCGATGAAGATCCGGGTGGCGATGCTCTCGAACGGCTCGATCCCCACCGCGCAGGCGGGCTGGACCCGGGCCGCGGTCTATACGCTGCCGGAGATCGTGCCGTGCTGCGGCTTTATCTTCTGGCTGGTCAACGTCCTGTGGTGTACCTGGGACCAGCCGTATCACCAGTGTCTGCACGACAAGGCGGCGAAAACCGTGGTGGTGTCCACCCAGACACCGGCACAGACACCGATGGCCGGAACTCCCTCGGCGTGAGTGCCCGCCGCGGTGTGGGCGCGCGCCCCGGCGCGAGGGTGCGCCTCAGCGCGGGAGTACCCGCCTCAGCGTGAGTGCTCGCCGATCCGGCTGTCCGTGGCGGCGGCGGCCGGTTCGGCGCAGCGGCCCCAGGGGACGCGGGGGGATGAGGCCGCCGCGGGCGTCAGAGGCCCGGGCGGCGTCGGTACGGCCTGGGGCGGGGCGGGCGCGGCGGGTGCCTCGTCCCGTACGAGATGCCGGCGGACCACCCGCGGCACCCCGGGCATCGGGACCGTCATGGCGACCAGCAGTCCGAGCCCGAGCCCGGCGATGGCGATGACCGCGACCCCGATCCCGGTCTGCGTCTGCGAGAGCAGCAGCATCGCGAGGGTGGAGAGAAAGACGGTGGCCGAACCGTAGGCGAGCTGTGCGGGGGTCGGACGAGGCATGGCGGAATCCGTCCTCGGAGGGTCGGCAGGGGGTCTCGGTCAAGGGCGCGCCATCAAGCGAGGCTACGGTCCTTACTGCCCGAACGGAACGCCAGGTAAGCGTGACCTAACCCACGGTCCCGGTGCACAGGGGGCGCACAACACCGGCGCCCGTGTGGATGCCCCGTGCCGTCATGGCTGTTGGGGACGGGGGCGCATGCCCGGCAGGCATATACACCGGGCCTCTGCCCAACGAGGGGGCGCCCGGAACGACGCCGCCGCGCGGTGTCCGATAGCCGCAACTCGCGAGCCGAGTAACGTACTTCGCTGACGTGGCCAAGTCAAGATCTGTCTTTTTCCCCGTACTTCCGGTCGAATGCCGTCGAACAGTGACCGGTTCGAAGGGGAGGACAGCGCCAAGTGAGAGACAACAGAACGGTGTTCAGATCGGCCGCCCTGGCCACGGCAATTGCCGCGATCGGGGCGGCCGCTTTGTCTTCGGGGGTGGCCGCGGCCGACGCGCAGGGACCCTCGCCCGTGGCCAGGCGCCATGACCCGGCCCCCGAGCGGACCGTGGACCACGACCTCAAGGGCCCGTTCAGCGACCGGCAGGCGGCCGAGCGCAAGGAAGCGCTCCAGCAGGTCATCTCCGGTGACGCCAAGGCGTTCGTGCGGGGCGGTTCCAAGGTCGTCAAGCTCGGCAAGAGCAAGTACGTCGAGCTCGCCCGGCAGAAGACCGACAAGATCTTCACGATCCTCGTGGACTTCGGCGACAAGGTCGACGACACCACGATGTTCGACCCGGACGGCGACGGCCCCAAGCCGCCGGTGAAGAAGTACGGCGGGGACCCCGGCCCGGCGCACAACAAGATAGCCGAGCCGGACCGTGCCACGGACAACAGCACGGCCTGGCAGAAGGACTTCAGTCAGAAGCACTTCCAGGACCTCTACTTCTCGCACGACAAGAAGAAGCAGTCGCTGGCCAAGTACTACGAGAAGCAGTCCTCCGGCCGCTACTCGGTCGCCGGCGAGGTCTCCGACTGGGTCAAGGTCGACGCGAACGAGGCCCGCTACGGCTCCAACTACTGCGGCCAGCACAACTGCAACAACGTCTGGGACCTGGTCCGCGACGGCGTCAACCAGTGGGCCAAGGACCAGAAGGCCAAGGGCCGCACCGACGCCCAGATCAAGGCCGACCTCGCCAAGTACGACCAGTGGGACCGCTACGACCACGACGGCGACGGCAACTTCAACGAGCCCGACGGCTACATCGACCACTTCCAGATCGTGCACGCCGGTGAGGACGAGTCCGCCGGCGGCGGCGTCCAGAAGACCGATGCTCTCTGGGCACACCGCTGGTACGCCTACGGCACCGACGCGGGCAAGACCGGCCCGGGGGCCAACAAGGCGGGCGGCACCCAGATCGGCGACACCGGGATCTGGGTCGGCGACTACACGATGCAGCCGGAGAACGGCGGACTCGGCGTCTTCGCCCATGAGTACGGTCACGACCTGGGCCTGCCGGACGAGTACGACACCTCCGGCACCGGCGAATCCTCCGTGGACTTCTGGTCGTTGATGTCGGGCGGCTCCTGGCTCGGCACCGGCAAGGACAGCATCGGCGACCTGCCCGGTGACATGAGCGCCTGGGACAAGCTGCAGCTGGGCTGGCTCAACTACGGCAAGGCGAAGGCCGCGTCCAAGTCCTCGTACAAGCTGGGCGTCGCGGAGTACAACACCAGGAACAAGCAGGCCGTGGTCGTCACCCTGCCGGCCAAGAAGGTCACGACCGAGGTCGTCCAGCCCGCCGAGGGCTCGCACCAGTGGTGGAGCGGCAGGGGCGACGACCTGAAGAACACCCTGTCCCGGCAGGTGGACCTCACCGGTAAGTCCAAGGCGTCCCTGGGCCTCAAGGGCTGGTGGGACATCGAGAAGGACTACGACTACCTCTACGCCGAGGTCTCGACCGACGGCGGCAACAACTGGACCGCGCTGGAAGGCACCGCGGGCGGCAAGGCCATCCCGCGCGACGGCAGCGACAAGCCCGCCCTGACCGGCACCGTCGCCGCCTACCAGGACCTCGCCTACCCGCTGGACGCCTACGCGGGCAAGAAGATCGACCTGCGCTTCCGCTACCAGACCGACGGCGGCACCAGCGGCAAGGGCTTCGCGGCCGACACCGTCAGCGTGACCGCCGACGGCAAGCCGCTGTTCAGCGACAACGCCGAGAGCGGCGACAACGGCTGGACCAGCAAGGGCTTCTCGCGCATCGGCGCGTCCTTCACCAAGGACTACCCGCAGTACTACATCGCCGAGAACCGCCAGTACGTGTCGTACGACAAGACCCTCAAGGTCGGCCCGTACAACTTCGGCTGGACCACCGCCAAGCCGAGCTGGGTGGAGCACTTCCCGTACCAGAACGGCGTGCTGATCTGGCTGTGGGACACCTCGCAGCCGGACAACAACGTCGGCCAGCACCCCGGCCACGGGCAGATCCTGCCGGTCGACGCGCACCCCAAGGCCGAGCACTGGGCCGACGGCAAGCTGATGCGCAACCGCTTCCAGAGCTACGACTCGACCTTCACGCGGTTCCCGACCGACGCGCTGACCCTGCACCGGGACGGCAAGCCGGTCACGATCACCTCGAAGAAGGGCGTGACGCTCTTCGACGACCGGCACGGCGTCTACTACGACAAGGCCAACCCGACCGGTGGTGTGATCGTCCCTGACACCAACACCCGGATCAAGATCTCCAAGGAGGCCCGGGACGGCTCCGCGGTGACGCTTCAGGTCGGCCCTGCTGGTAAGTAAAAGGTAAAACGGCAGGTCAATGGCTATGCGGCCGCCGCCCCCTAGCGGGCGGCGGCCGATTCGCGTTTAGATGCGTTCTACAGTTCCTTATTGACGCGAAGTCTCACGGGGGGAGATATGACGATGTCCGGTGGCGGTTTCACCAGGCTTCCCGGCGGAAGCGTGGTGGTCGCCCTGTCGCTGCCCAGGCCGCCCCACGGTGCGCGGGGCGGCCTCTACGACTGCGGATGCCGGGTGCGGGTCCTGGTCCATGCCGCGAACCGCCAGCGCGCCCTGACCAGGCTGCGCAACCTCGGCCTGCGCGCCGTCTACCTGCGCGGCAACACCAAGCCGCCCACACCCGACGAGGTCACGGCCGTCCTGCACCATCCGGACGGCCTGGTCTGGCGCGAGGCCCCGGAGGACGACACCGAGTCGTGGCACCCCATACGGGCGCTGCTGCGGAACCCGGCCCGCCCGCTGCGGGAGGAGGGCCCGGACGACGACGACCGCCCGGCCTCGGCCGCCTGACGGGCCCCGCGAACGGCTGAAGGGCGTGTCCTGGACCGGTCCGGCTGATCCAGGACACGCCCTTCAGCCGCCGAGGACCACCGGCTTGCCGGTCAGCTCGGCGCCGGCCGCCCGCAGCTCCTGAAGCGCCCGCTCGGTGGTGTGCGCGGCCACCCCGGCGGTCAGGTCCAGCAGGACATGGGTGCGCAGCCCGGCGCGGAGCGCGTCCAGCGCGGTGGCCCGTACGCAGTGATCGGTGGCGATGCCGACCACGTCGACCTCGGTGACCCGGTGTGCGTGCAGCCAGTCGGCGAGCGGGGTGCCGTTCTCGTCCGCGCCCTCGAAACCGCTGTAGGCGCCGGTGTGGGCGCCCTTGCCGAAGACCGCGTCGATGGCGCCGGAGGCGAGCGCCGGGGCGAAATTGGGGTGGAAGCCGCTGCCTTCGGTGCCGGCCACGCAGTGCACCGGCCAGGAGGTCTCGTAGTCGGGGGTGGCGGAGAAGTGGTCGCCGGGATCGATGTGGTGATCCCGGGTGGCCACGACATGGCGGTAGCAGCCGCCGGCCGTCTGGCCGATCAGATCGGTGATCGCCGCCGCCACATCCGCACCTCCCGCCACCGCGAGGCTGCCGCCCTCGCAGAAGTCGTTCTGCACATCAACGACGATCAATGCCCGGTGCATGGTGCGTGCCTTCCGGCTGGAATCGGGGGAGGGGCGCGGAGCGGGGTGGTGTGACCGAGGGTAGCCACTGGAGGGGGATTGCGGGAGTGGTGCGGAGCCCGGCGGTGCGGCGGATGCCGGGCGCCGCGCGGTCGTCAGACGTACTCGGTCGCCAGCACCGGCTCACCGCGGGAGAGCTGGGTCGCCGACAGCGGCAGCCGGTCGCGGGCGGCGATGTGCCGGGCGCGGGCGGCGTCCAGCGGCTCGCGGGCCACCACCGTGCCGGCGCTCACCAGCGGTACCAGCAGCTGCCGGTCGGCCAGCTCCGCCGGGACGGTGCCGGTGCCGATGACCTCGGCGGTGGCCACCCCGTCCTCGTCCAGCCGGCGCGCGGCCCATTTACGGCCGCCGAGCGAGCTCTTGGCGCCCATCGACTTCTTCGCGACCGGCCGCAGCGGGGCGCCCGGCTCCTCGCTGTCGGCGCGGGCGACCAGCTTGTAGACCATCGAGCAGGTCGGGTGGCCGCTGCCGGTCACCAGCTGGGTGCCGACGCCGTACGCGTCCACCGGCGCGGCGGCCAGCGAGGCGATGGCGTACTCGTCCAGATCGCTGGTGACCACGATCTTGGTCTTGGTGGCGCCCAGCTCGTCGAGCTGCTGGCGCACCCGGTGGGCGATCAGCAGCAGATCGCCGGAGTCGATCCGGACGGCGCCGAGACCCGGTCCGGCCACCTCCACCGCGGTGCGCACCGCCTCGGCGACGTCGAAGGTGTCCACGAGCAGGGTCGTCCCGCTGCCCAGGCTGTCGACCTGCGCGGTGAAGGCGTCCCGCTCGGTGTCGTGCAGCAGGGTGAAGGCGTGCGCGCTGGTGCCCACGGTGGGGATGCCGTAGCGGAAGCCGGCCGCCAGGTCGGAGGTGGTGTGGAAGCCGCCGACGTAGGCGGCGCGGGACGCGGCCACCGCGCCGAGCTCATGGGTGCGCCGGGCACCCATCTCCATCAGCGGACGGGTGCCGGCCGCCACCGACATCCGGGAGGCGGCCGCGGCCACCGCGGAGTCGTGGTTGAGGATCGAGAGGATCACCGTCTCCAGGAGGACCGCCTCGGCGAAGGTGCCCTCGACGCGCATGAGAGGGGAGCCGGGAAAGTAGACCTCGCCCTCCGGGTAGCCCCAGATGTCGCCGCGGAAACGGAAGCCGGCCAGCCACTCCAGGGTCGGCTCGTCGAGGATGGCGCGCTCGCGCAGGAAGCCGAGGATCGTCTCGTCGAAGCGGAAGTTCTCCACCGCGTCCAGCACCCGGCCGGTGCCGCCCACCACGCCGTAGCGGCGGCCCTCGGGCAGCCGGCGGGTGAAGACCTCGAAGACCGACCGCCGGTCCGCGGTGCCGGACCGCAACGCGGCCTGCAGCATGGTGAGTTCGTACTGGTCGGTGAAGAGCGCAGTCGACGGCACGGCCACCGGCAGCCCCAGGTCTGCTGTGTTCATGGGGACGATGCTACCCCCAATACTCGTCACTTTGACGATAGTGCTCCGGGGGCGACAAAAGACCGCCCGCGGGTGCCGGGTGCCCCTCGCCGACGCGGCCCGCGTGAGGGGCATTTGTGCGTCGCCCGCCCCCGGGTGGCAGCATGGGGCCTGTGAGCGCCCACCCGTCACCCACGATCACGCTCCGGCCGCATCGCTGCACCCTCAGTGTCCCGGTCGAGACCGAGCGCCCCCAGTCGAGCGAGGCCCCCTTCGAGGTCCCCGAACCCGACGTCCCGTGGGTCACGATCGTCCACAACGACCCGGTCAACCTCATGAGCTACGTCTCGTACGTGTTCCAGTCGTACTTCGGCTACTCCAAGGGCAAGGCGCACCAGTTGATGCTCGACGTCCATCACAAGGGACGCGCGGTGGTCTCCAGCGGCAGCCGCGAGGAAATGGAGCGCGACGTGCAGGCCATGCACGGCTACGGCCTGTGGGCGACCCTTCAGCAGGACCGCCGATGACCGGGCACTTCGAGCCGCAGCCCGGCGGCGGCGCCGTCGTCCCCCTCGACGAGGTCGAGATCTCCATCCTGCGCAGCCTCGCCGTCCAGCTGATGGAGCTGATCGGTCCGGGCGAGGCGGCCGGGGAGAGCGAGAGCGACGACCTGCTGGCGTCGATCTTCAACGACGGCCCCAGCGAGCCGCCCGCCGACCCGGTGCTGGCCCGACTCTTCCCCGACGCCTACGGCGGACCCGACCTCGTCCCCGACGACGATGTGCGCGCCGCCTCCGCCGAATTCCGCCGCTACACCGAGAACGATCTGCGCGCGCGCAAGCGTGAGGACGCCCTGGCGCTGATCCGCGCGCTGGACGGCCTGGCGCCCGCCGGTGACAGTGCGCTGCTCCGCCTCGACGCCGGTGAGTGCCGGCAGTGGCTGGGAGCCCTCAACGACCTCAGGCTGGCCATCGGAACCCGGCTTGAAGTCACCGATGAAGAAGATGGCGGAGAACTGCTGCGGCTCCCGGACAGCGATCCGCGCAAGCCGATGGTGATGGCATACCTCTGGCTCGGCGGGCTCCAGGAGACGCTTGTGGACTCTCTGATGGGCTGAAAACAGGGCGTTCCACCCCTGTTGTTACCGCTGTGTTCGCTCAGCGGATGCTCAAATCCGGATAACGATCGCATCACCTCGGCCATGTGAATTGCCGCACTTCAGGGCCCTTGTCCGCTTTCTCTCGTGGTTTGATTCACGCCATCCCTAGGCGGTCCGAGAGACGCCGTGATACATGTTCACGACCTGCCGTGAGCGACGCCACCCCTGTCGCCGCGGGAGCGCTACTGCCGGCCGACCGTCGGCGTGCAGGAACTCCATCCGGGGGATCGGGATCCGATCCGGACAGACCGGGTCGGTATGGAGAAAGGCGCACCACACATGACCTCTGTGCAGGTCGACAAGCAGCAAGACGGCGATGAGGCAGCTGGGACGGCCCCCGAAGAGGGCTATCAGCGGGGTCTGGGAAACCGTCAGATCCAGATGATCGCCATTGGCGGCGCCATCGGTACCGGACTCTTCCTCGGAGCCGGCAAGGCGATCTCGATGGCAGGGCCGAGCATCATCCTCGCCTACGCCATCGTCGGTCTGGTCATTTTCTTCATCATGCGGGCCCTGGGCGAGCTGCTCATGTACCGCCCCGTCTCCGGGTCGTTCTCGGAGTACGGACGGGAATTCCTCGGCCCCTTCATCGGCTTCGTGACCGGCTGGACGTACTGGCTGTTCTGGGTCGTCACCGGCATCACGGAAGTGACCGCCGCCGCCACGTACGTGCAGTACTGGAACAAGGGCATACCGCAATGGGCCGCGGCCCTCGTCTTCACCTGCGCGCTCTTCGGCATCAACCTGATCTCCGTGAAGATCTTCGGTGAGCTGGAATTCTGGTTCTCGATGGTCAAGGTCACCGCGATCATCGGCATGATCCTGATCGGCCTCGGCGTGATCACCCTCGGCTTCTCCGACGCCGGTGACACCGCCTCCTTCACCAACCTGTGGTCCCACGGCGGCTTCTTCCCCAAGGGCATCGGCGGCACGCTGATGACGCTGCAGATCGTGATGTTCGCCTTCCTCGCCGTCGAGCTCGTCGGCGTGACCGCGGGCGAGGCGACCAACCCGAAGAAGGTCCTGCCCAAGGCGATCAACACTGTGCCGTGGCGGATCGGCCTCTTCTACATCGGTGCGCTGATCATCATCCTGTCGGTCGTCAGCTGGACGGTCTTCAAGCCGGGCGTCAGCCCCTTCGTCGCCGCCTTCCAGCAGATCGGCCTGCCGGCCGGTGCCGGCATCGTCAACTTCGTCGTGCTGACCGCCGCGCTCTCCTCGGCCAACTCCGGTATGTACTCCACCGGCCGGATGCTGCGCGACCTCGCGCTCAACGGCCAGGGCCCGAAGTTCTTCACCAAGCTCAGCAAGAACGGCCTGCCCACCTGGGGCACCGGCGTCTCGGTCGCGATGATGCTCTTCGGCGTCTACATCAATTACCAGTGGCCCGGCGAGGCGTTCAACTACGTCGTCTCCTTCGCCACCATCTCCGGTATGTGGGCGTGGATCGTCATCCTGGCCTCGCAGCTGCGCTACCGCGCCAAGGCGAACCGCGGCGAGCTGCCGCAGTCCGAGTTCAAGGCCCCCGGCAGCCCCTACACCTCGGTCTTCGCGCTGGCCTTCATCGCCATGGTGATCGTGATGATGGGCGTCGACAAGGACGCCCGGATCTCGCTCTACGCGGCTCCCGTGTGGGCGCTCATCCTGGGCGTGGGCTACCTCTGCATCAAGCGGCGGGACGCGGCGAACGGCCTGACGGCCGGCGCGGCGCCGCAGGACGCCTCCGCCAAGGACACCAACGGCTGAGTCCCCACCCGGACGGAACGGGGCACATCCCCTCCGCGTCCAGCATGCGGGCCCGCTCGTACCACTCTTCGGTACGCGCGGGCCCGCTGTTTATTCTTGGCGCCATGCTGACCCTCACCAAGGCGCTCTTCGACCAGATCGTCGAGCACTCCCGCCAGGACCACCCCGACGAGGCCTGCGGCGTGATCGCCGGCCCGGCGGGCAGCGGCCGCCCCGAGCGGTTCATCCCGATGCTGAACGCCGCCCGGTCGCCGACGTTCTACGAATTCGACTCCGCCGACCTGCTCAAGCTCTACCGCGAGATGGACGACCGGGACGAGGAGCCGGTGATCATCTACCACTCGCACACCGCCACCGAGGCCTACCCCTCGCGCACCGACATCTCCTACGCGAACGAGCCCGGCGCCCACTATGTCCTGGTCTCCACCGCCGACACCGACGATGCCGGGCCCTTCCAGTTCCGCTCGTACCGGATCGTGGACGGCGCGGTCACCGAGGAAGAAGTCGAGGTCGTGGCGGCCTACTCCTGAGGCCGTCCCACCTGGTGTACACCAATCGTCCGCATGATGGGACGAGGTTCCAATACCCGGACCGGGAATCGATACGATGACCGCATGGTTGACCACGACGTGAGCGAGAAGAGGCCGGGCATGCTGCTGCTCGCTCCGCTCGCCATACGTCGCTCCGCAACCGCACTGCTGGGCGCGTTCGGCTGCGGAGCCGCACGGCTGCACGTCGATCTGTGCCGCCTTTCCAGCGCCATCTGTCCGCGCTGCGCCGCCGCCTGAGCCGGCCCGCCAGGGCGCGCGGCGCGCGCCGCCCACAGCCCCGCACTTCCGGCGTCACCCGACGCCCTCCCGGCACGCCGTAACGCCGTGCACCCGGGACGCACCGCCCCGCCACCGCATCTGGACAGGAGCACTCCCATGGCCATCGAGGTCCGAATCCCCACCATCCTGCGCACCTACACCGACGGCGAGAAGGCCGTCGAGGGCAGCGGAGAGACCCTTGCCGACCTCTTCACCGACCTGGAGAGCCGGCACACCGGCATCCGCGAGCGCCTGGTCGAGGGCGAGCAGCTGCGCCGCTTCGTGAACGTCTACCTCAACGACGAGGACGTCCGCTTCCTCGAAGGCATCTCCACCAAGCTCGCCGACGGCGACAGCGTGACGATCCTTCCGGCGGTGGCCGGGGGCATGCGCTGATGCGGTACGACTCGCCGCTGGCGGCGGTCGGGAACACCCCTCTCGTCCGCCTGCCGCGCCTGTCGCCCTCCGACGACGTCCGCATCTGGGCGAAGCTGGAGGACCGCAACCCCACGGGCTCGGTCAAGGACCGGCCCGCGCTGCACATGATCGAACAGGCCGAGAAGGACGGCCGGCTCACCCCCGGCTGCACCATCCTCGAACCCACCAGCGGCAACACCGGCATCTCGCTCGCCATGGCGGCCAGGCTCAAGGGCTACCGCATCGTGTGCGTCATGCCGGAGAACACCTCCTCCGAGCGGCGCGAACTGCTGGCCATGTGGGGCGCCGAGATCATCTCCTCACCCGCGGCGGGCGGCTCCAACACGGCCGTCCGGGTGGCCAAGGAGCTGTCCGCCGAGCACCCCGACTGGGTGATGCTCTACCAGTACGGGAACCCCGACAACGCCGGTGCGCACTACGCCACCACCGGCCCCGAGATCCTCGCCGACCTCCCCTCCGTGACCCATTTCGTGGCCGGTCTGGGCACCACCGGCACGCTCATGGGCGTCGGCCGCTATCTGCGCGAGCACGTTCCCGGCGTCCGGATCGTCGCCGCCGAGCCGCGCTACGACGATGTGGTCTACGGTCTGCGCAACCTCGACGAGGGCTTCATCCCGGAGCTCTACGACGAATCCGTGCTCACCACCCGCTTCTCGGTGGGCTCCCACGACGCGGTCCGCCGCACCCGTGAACTCCTCGCGGAGGAGGGCATCTTCGCGGGCATCTCCACCGGCGCGGCGCTGCACGCGGCGATCGGCGTCGGCAACAAGGCCGTCAAGGCGGGGGAGAGCGCCGACATCGTCTTCGTCGTCGCCGACGGCGGCTGGAAGTACCTCTCCACCGGCGTCTACACCGCCGAGTCCACGGAAGCGGCGATCAAAACGCTGCACGGCCAGCTCTGGGCGTAGTCGCCCGCCGGCGGGTCAGCGGGACCGGCCGGAGGAGTCGCAGGAGCGGGCCGTGCGCGCCGGGCCCGGTACGTATCCGCCGTCGTGGCTTCCTGCCGCGGCGGCGGGCTTTCTCCCGGGGCGCGGCGGCAGGGTTTTCCCGGGGCGCGCCGGTACGGCCTTCCGGGGCGCGCGTCGCACCACCTCCTGGGGGCGCACAGGCGGGGGCAGGGGCGTACGGGCGTACGGGGCGACAGCCCAGACTGGTGATTCCGCCCACAGCTCGCCCCGCCGGAGGAGCTACCGGCCCCTTTGCGCCTTACGCTCGGGGGCACCGCACCGACCGCCGAGGACCCGGCATCACCCGGCAAGGACCCGCCGGGAATCCCGGCATGGACCCTTCCCCGAGCCCTTGGGCGTTCGAGCTGGGAAGACCGCTATACCGCCGCCCCCGCCACGGAGGTTCACGCCCGCTATGAAGCTCACCGTCGTCGGATGCTCGGGGTCGTTCCCTTCCGTGGAATCGGCCTGCTCGAGCTACCTCCTGGAGGCCGACGGCTTCAGGCTGCTCCTCGACATGGGCAACGGCGCCCTGGGCGAACTGCAGCGCCACATCGGCCTCTATGACCTGGATGCCGTACTCCTGTCGCATCTGCATGCCGATCACTGCATCGACCTGTGCGGCTACTTCGTGGTGCGCTACTACCGCCCGGACGGCGGACGTTGCGCGCCGATGCCGGTCTACGGGCCGGCCGGCACCGAGCGCCGGCTGACCGTCGCGCACGCCGACCTGCCGTACGACGGCGCCATGAGCGAGGTCTTCGGCTTCCGCACCCTGACGCCGGGCACCTTCACCATCGGGCCGTTCACGATCCGCACGGAGCGGGTCAGCCACCCGGTGGAGTCCTTCGCCTTCCGCATCGAACACGGCGGCCGGTCGCTGACGTACTCCGGGGACACCGGCCCCTGCGACGCGCTGGAGAGCCTTGCCGAGGGCGCCGGCTTCTTCCTGTGCGAGGCATCCTTCACCTACGGCAAGGAAGACATCCCGGATCTGCACCTCAACGGCCGGGAAGCCGGCGAGATCGCCCAGCGGGCCGGCGCGGGCCGGCTGGTGCTGACCCACATCCCGCCGTGGACCGACCCGGCCCTGAGCATCCGCGATGCCCAGAAGGCCTATGACGGACCGGTCGAGGTGGCCAAGGCGGGCGCGGTCTACGAGATCTGAGCCGGACGCGGGGTGCGTCCCCCGGGCACGGCGAAGGCCCCCGGAATCCCTGCGGTTCCGGGGGCCTTCGCCGTGTGTCCGACCGCCGTCGGGCGGTGGCGGCGGTTCAGGCCTTGTACTGGGCCTTGTCCTCCGCGGCGATCTCCTCTTCGGGCTCGCGCCCCGGGGTCGGGAGGTTGAACTTGACGATCGCGAACCGGAACACGGTGTAGTACAGCGCCGCGAAGACCAGGCCCGTGAGGGCGAGCAGCCACGGCTTGGTGGCGATGCCGAGGTTCAGTCCGAAGTCGATCGCGCCGGCCGAGAAGCCGAAGCCGTCCTTCATCCCCAGCGCCCAGGTCAGCGCCATCGAGACACCGGTCAGCACCGCGTGGATGGCGTACAGCACCGGGGCGATGAACATGAAGGTGAACTCGATCGGCTCGGTGACACCGGTGATGAAGGCGGTCAGCGCGATGGAGAACATCATGCCGCCGACGACCTTGCGGCGCTCGGGCCGTGCGCAGTGCACCATCGCCAGGCACGCGGCCGGGAGGGCGAACATCATGATCGGGAAGAAGCCGGTCATGAACTGTCCGGCCGTGGGGTCGTGGGCCAGGAAGCGGGCGATGTCGCCGTGCTTGCCCTGGTAGTCACCGGCCTGGAACCACGGGAAGGAGTTCAGCAGGTGGTGCATGCCGACCGGGATCAGCGCGCGGTTGACGACACCGAATATTCCGGCGCCCACCGCGCCCGAGCCGACGAGCCAGGCGCCGAAGCTGTGCAGCCCGGTCCCGAGAACGGGCCAGATGTAGCCGAAGACGATGCCGATGACGAGGCCGGCGAAGGCGGAGAGGATCGGCACCAGACGGCGCCCGCCGAAGAAGCCGAGCCAGTCGGGCAGCTTCTTGCGGCTGTAGCGCTGGTAGAGCAGGGCGACCACGATGCCCATCACGACGCCGCCCAGCACGCCCGCGTCCACCGGCGGGGCGACGTTGGCCACCTTGCCGTCGACGACGTCCTGGATCTTGGGCAGGTTGGTGTCCTTGAAGGTGCCCAGCACCTGCTTGAACACCAGGTAGCCGACGACCGCGGCCAGACCGGTGGAGCCGTCGGACTTCTTGGCGAAGCCGATCGCGATGCCCACCGCGAAGAGCAGCGGCATGTTGTCGAGCAGCGCGCCGCCACCGGCCGCCATGAACTCGGCGATCTTGTTCAGGAAGGCGGGGAGAGCATCCCGGCCGAGCATGTCCGGCTGGCCGAGCCGCACCATCAGCGCGGCGGCGGGCAGCGTGGCGATCGGCAGCATGAGACTGCGGCCGATGCGCTGGGCCACTGCCATGGCGCCGGCACCGCGGCCCTTCTTCTCGGGGGCCGCCTTGGTGGCGGTGGCCGAACTCATCGGATTCCTCCTGGTGAGGCGGGCACTCAAAAGGGGGGACGGCCCGCGTTTGGTCTACACCTTGGTCTACACCACTAGTGATTTAGACCATTCTTAGCACGTAGACCTGACATAAAGGAATCCATTCTTCCAAGTGGTGTGGACCACATGGCCACCGGCCCCCGGCAACGGAAAAGGCAGGCGCATTCCGCGCCTGCCCGCTCCGCCCCGTCCCCCTACTTCACGTTCTCCCGCTCCATCGCGTCCCCCACCTCATCCGGTTCCCGGCCGGGCGTCATCAGACGGAATTTCGTGATCACGAAACGGAAGAGGGTGTAGTAGACCACCGCGAAGCACAGTCCGATGGGAATGATCAGCCAGGGCTTGGTCGCCAGCCCCCAGTTGATGACGTAGTCGATCAGGCCCGCCGAGAAGCTGAAGCTGTCGTGCACCCCCAGCGCCCAGCTCACCGCCATCGACACACCCGTCAGCACGGCATGGATCGCGTACAGCGCCGGCGCCACGAAGAGGAAGGAGTACTCGATCGGCTCGGTCACACCCGTCACGAACGACGTCAGGCCGACCGACAGCATCATGCCCGCGATCTCCTTGCGGCGATGCGGCCTGGCACAGTGCGCGATCGCCAGCGCCGCGGCCGGCAGCGCGAACATCATGATCGGGAAGAACCCGGTGGTGAACTGCCCCGCCGTCGGATCGCCCGCCAGGAACCGGTTGATGTCACCGTGGACGACCGTCCCGTCCGGCTTGGTGAAACTGCCGAACTGGAACCAGACGAACGTGTTCAGGAACTGGTGCAGGCCGATCACCAGCAGCGCGCGGTTGGCGACACCGAAGATCCCCGCACCCCACGCCCCCAGCCCCGTCAGCCATTGGCTGAAGCTCGTCAGCGCATCACCGATCGGCTGCCAGACGAACAGGCACAGCACCGCGAACACCAGGCCCACGAAGGCCATGATGATCGGGACCAGCCGGCGGCCGTTGAAGAACCCCAGCCAGTCCACCAGCTTGACCCGGTGAAAGCGCTGCCACAGCCAGGCGGACAGGAACCCCATGACGATGCCGCCGAACACCCCCGGATTCTGGAAGGACGCCTGCGTCACCGTCAGCTTCCGGTCCACGCACACCCCGCTCCACAGGCCCGCCTGGGTGTACGTCTGGCCCGCGGCGCAGCCCGCCGGAAACGCGTGCATGACCGAGAAGTAGACGAGGAATCCGGCCACCGCGGCCAGCGCCGTCGAACCGTCCGCCTTCTTGGCCATGCCGATCGCCACACCGATGCAGAACAGCAGCGGCAGCCCGAGCCCCGAATCCAGCAGCGCACCGCCCGCGGCCGCGAACACCTTGCCGACGGCGTCCCAGCCCAGCCCGTCCGCGCCGAACACATCGGGCTGGCCGAGACGGTTGAGAATTCCCGCAGCGGGCAGGACGGCAATCGGCAGCTGCAGACTGCGCCCCATCTTCTGCAGACCCTGGAAGAGATTCTGCGCCCGGTGCTTCCCCGGTGCCGCCGCCGCTGCGTCCGAACTCATCCGTGTCCTCCCGGCAGTCGGCCCGTCGGCAACCGGCCTCGTGCTTGCCGCATACTGGTGGTGTAGACCACTCGTGGTGCGGACCGTTCCGGTGCGCACTCCGGTGATCGCCATCCTTCGCGAGACCGTGGACAAACGCCCATATTGTTGGGCTGAACGTGCGTTACGGTGTGAAAACCGCACGGCGGAACCGCCGGCGGCCGAGACAAGCAGGAGTGGACATGGCCAGCAAGGCTGAGAAGATCGTCGCCGGGCTCGGCGGACTCGACAACATCGAGGAGGTCGAGGGCTGCATCACCCGCCTCCGCACCGAGGTCGTCGACTCCTCCCTCGTCGACGAGGCCGCCCTCAAGGCCGCCGGCGCCCACGGCGTCGTCAAGATGGGCACCGCGATCCAGGTCGTCATCGGCACCGACGCCGACCCCATCGCCGCCGAGATCGAAGACATGATGTGAGCTGACGAGCCGGCCGCCAGGCCGCTCCCGAAGGCCCCGCCCCGGACGTCCACCGCCCCGGAGTGGGGCCCTCGCCATTCCCGATAGGGTCTACGCCATGTCTCGCATCGACGGCCGCACGCCCGAACAGCTCCGCCCGGTCACCATCGAACGCGGCTGGAGCAAGCACGCCGAAGGCTCCGTCCTCATCTCCTTCGGCGACACCAAAGTCTTCTGCACCGCCTCCGTCACCGAGGGCGTACCGCGCTGGCGCAAGGGCACCGGCGAAGGCTGGGTCACCGCCGAGTACTCGATGCTGCCCCGCTCCACCAACACCCGCGGCGACCGCGAATCCGTCCGCGGCAAGATCGGCGGCCGCACCCACGAAATCAGCCGCCTCATCGGCCGCTCGCTGCGCGCCGTCATCGACTACAAGGCCCTCGGCGAGAACACCATCGTCCTGGACTGCGACGTCCTCCAGGCCGACGGCGGCACCCGCACCGCCGCCATCACCGGCGCCTATGTCGCCCTCGCCGACGCCGTCACCTGGGCCCAGGGCAAGAAGCTCATCAAGCACGGCCGCAAGCCGCTGACCGGCACCGTCTCCGCCGTCAGCGTCGGCATCGTCGGCGGCACCCCCCTCCTCGACCTCTGCTACGAGGAGGACGTCCGCGCCGACACCGACATGAACGTCGTCTGCACCGGCGACGGCCGCTTCGTCGAGGTCCAGGGCACCGCCGAGGCCGAGCCCTTCGCCCGCGAGGAACTCAACTCCCTCCTCGACCTCGCCGTCGCCGGCTGCGCCGAACTCGACGAGGCCCAGCGGGCGGCGCTGGCCCGCACGCTCTGAGGGGGCGGCCCGCCGGCTGAGCGGGCCTGTCGGCTGTGCCGGCCCGCCGGCTGAGCGGGTCCGCCGCGCGAACCACCGCGCCACAGGGGGAGGCCCCGCACCCTCCCCCTGTGCGCCCCCTGTGAGGCTTTTCTCATGGGACGTCCCTCTCTGGAAAAGGTCCCCGCGGCCGTCGCATGGTGGAGCCATGCCCACAACTGCCGCGACCGCGCCCCGCGTCCGCGCCCGCACCGGCGGGCCCCAGGACGACTCCCGGCTCCTGGAGCACCTCCTCGGCTGGACCCTCGTCGTCGTCCTCGCCATGCTGCTCACCCAGACCGGCCTCGTCTGACCCCCGGCGCCGGTGTACGGGCAACCAAACGGCCCCGCCCCGCGTTTCTTCCTTTGCCCGAGCATGACCCGAGGGAAGGAACCGCACCATGGCCCCGCGCACCCGCCGGCACCGTCGCCCCGCCGCCACCGCAGCCGCCGCGTTAGCCGTCGCGAGCCTCGCGATACCGCTGCTCACCTCCTGCGGCGCGGTACAGAAGGCCATGGACTGCGCCAAGACCGCCACCTCCGTCGTCAACGCCGTCGACAAGCTCCAGCAGGCCGCGGACAACTCCCTCACCGACCCCCAGAAGGCCGAGCAGGCCCTCGACAACATCGACGCCAACCTGCGGAAGCTGAGCAAGGAAGCCAACGACCCCGAGCTGTCCAAGGCCGTCGACAAGACGAACGACGGCATCAAGGCCGCCCGCAAGGACCTCGACAACAACAAGGCCCCGGACATACAGCCGATCGTCGACGGGGCCCATGACATGACGCGCATCTGCACACCGGGATAATCACTGCCCATGCAGCCTCACACCGGTGGACACTCCGCAGCCCCCCGTCGCCTCATCCTCGCCACCCGCAACGCCGGCAAGGTCACCGAACTCCGGGCCATCCTGGAGGCCGCCGACCTCGATGTGGACCTTGTCGGCGCCGACGCCTATCCCGAGATCCCCGACGTCAAGGAAACCGGCGTCACCTTCGCCGAGAACGCCCTCCTCAAGGCCCATGCCCTTGCCCAGGCCACCGGCCACCCCGCCGTCGCCGACGACTCCGGCCTGTGCGTCGACGTCCTCGGCGGTGCCCCCGGCATCTTCTCCGCGCGCTGGTCGGGCACCCACGGCGACGATCAGGCCAACCTCACCCTGCTCCTCGCCCAGCTGTCCGACATTGCCGACGAACACCGCGCCGCCCACTTCTTCTGCGCCGCGGCCCTCGCCCTCCCCGACGGCACCGAGCGCGTCGTCGAGGGCAAGCTCGAAGGCACCCTCCGCCACACCCCTTCCGGCACCGGCGGCTTCGGCTACGACCCCATCCTCCAGCCCCTCGGCCACACCCGTACCTGCGCCGAACTGCCCCCCGCCGAAAAGAACGCGATCAGCCACCGCGGCCAGGCGTTCCGGGCGCTGACACCGGTGGTGCGGGAGTTGCTGGGCTGAGCCTGAACAGCACAACGGCCTCCTTGCCGAAAGGCAGGGAGGCCGTGCACGCAGGTGGGCCCGGTGGGACTCGAACCCACGACACACCGGACCTAAACCGGCGCCCTCTTGGCCAGCTGGGGTACGGGCCCGCAGTCGTCCACCTTACTGTGCTCGACCGGCCGGCGGCGCGGGGATGGTCATGTGCGGCGACGGCGGGAGAAGGTCCTCGTTTGACTGTGACAGGACGGGCACAGGTAACGCAGGTTCTCCAAGCGGTTGTCCAGCCGGTCGCCGCTGATGTGATCGATCTCCAGGACGAGCCGTCTGCCCTGCCAGATGTCGCCGATGCCGCACGCGCCGCAGGTGTGGGGCACATCTTTCGCGTCGAGGGCACGGCGCAGCAGCACGGTCTTCTCCCGTCGGGCACCGGGTTCCAGGTACCGCAGGATGTCGTCCGCGGACCTGCGGGCCGGTGAGGGCCGGCCGCGCCCGTGGCCCTGACCAGTGAAGTGCGCGGTCGAGAGGCCATACTCCGTGATGCCGTGTCCGATGCTGTGCCGGGATGCGGTACGGCCGGTGCTGCGGAGGCGCCGAAGCACCTCGGCGAGGCTGTGGGAGGCGGCTACGGCATTGGCCAGTTCACCGCGCGGGAGCAGTAAGGACCCGTTCCTGCGGCACGTGAAGTGCGAAGTGTCGATGCCGAATTGGTCCAGTTTCTTGCGGAGATGGCTGTACGCGCTGCCGTACGGTGGAACGTCCAGATAGGCCAGCATTTCCCGGATGCTGTGGGAGTGTGCGGCGGCTTCGCTCAGCAGGGGCCGGGTGTAGGCGCGACGCGCACGGCGGGGGAGCGGCTCCTCGACGAAGTGCGTCGTGTCGATGCCGTAGTGCCTCAGCCGATCGCGTAGATATCTGTACGAGCTGCTGCCCAACGGTGCGCCGAGCCGGCGCAGCATGTCGACCAGGCTGGTGGAGCCGTCGGCCGTGCGGGTCAGCAGGTCCCGGGTGTAAGTGACGCGTGCGACCATGGGCGGCACCTCACCTCCGCCGTTTGCGGCCGCGGTACGTATCGGTCACCGCATGGCAGTTGGGGCACAGTAAGCGGAGGTTGCCCGGGCGGTTGTCCCACCAGTCCCCGTTGAGATGGTCCACCTCCAGGCACAGTGGCCCGCCGTTCCATTCCGGGCCCGTGTGGCACATCGCACACTGCTCCGGAACTCCTCGCCGCAGGAGTTCCCTGCGCAGGCGCTGCCCGCTGATGCGGCCGTCTTCCGGAGAGCCCAGAGCGAGATGGCGGCGGATTCCGACGTTGCGGCCCCGCCGCGGCGGGGGCGGTGAAGTGACCGGTGTCCAGGCCCAGTTCCGCGATCCGGCGCCCGATGTGGGCCTGGTTCCCGCCGACCGGGCTGATGCCGAGGCGCCGCACGACTTCGGCGACGCTGCGCGAGCAGGCCACCAGTTCGCGGAGTCTGGCCTCGGTGTGGCGCACACCCGCGAGTGCGAAATGGGTGGTGTCCACGCCCGCTTCGCGCATCCGGGCGCGCAGGTACTGCCTTCTGCCGGGTGTCGGCGTCCTGCCGAACCACCGCACGGCGTCCTCGTAGGACGACGAGGCGCGTGCGGCTTCCGCCAGCTGTTCCCGTGTGTAGACGACCGGCATGATTCCCCCTCGTTCCGTGCGCCGGGCCCACCCCGCGCACCCCCTCGAACACACCAACGATCGAACGCGCAGCCGGTTACGGCCGTAGTGACAAGTGCGGCGAGAAAAGGCCGCGGGCCTCGGGGAGGGGGGTCCCGAGGCCCGCGGAGGGGGTGTGGTGTGGGGTCAGAAGCGTGGTTCCGGGGTCTGGGCCTCGATGAGTTCGACGGCTTCCTTCTTGGTGGCGACGGAGGGCGGGGAGCCGTCGAGGGGCTGCTGGGCGGTCTCCTTCATGCAGGCCACGGCGATGACGCCGACGAGGGCGGCGCCCATCGTGTAGTAGGCGGGGACCATCACGTTGCCGTGGAAGGCGCCCATCAGGGCGGTGATCACCAGGGGGGTGGTGCCGCCGAAGAGGGAGACGGCCAGGTTGTAGCCGATGGAGAGGGAGCCGTAGCGGACGTGGGTGGGGAAGAGGGCGGGGAGGGCGGCGGACATGGTGCCCAGCAGGCAGACCAGGCAGATGCCGAGCAGGGCCATGCCGCCGATGACCGCGCCCAGGCTGCCCTGGTTGACCAGGAGGAAGGCCGGGATGGCGGTGATGAAGAAGCCGAGCATGCCGGTCATCAGGAGGGGCTTGCGGCCGTAGCGGTCGTTCAGTTTGCCGACGGTGCTGATGACGCACATCAGGGCGACCATGGCGCCGAGAAGGATCAGCAGGCCGTGGGACTCCTCGTAGTGGAGGGTGTCCGTCAGGTAGGTCGGCATGTACGACAGCAGCATGTAGTCGGTGATGTTGTACGCGCCGACCAGGGCGACGCACAGGATGAGGGTGGGCCACTGCTGGGCGAAGATCTCGCCGATCTTCTTCTTGGGGGCGTTCTCGGACAGGTGCGAGGACTCGGCCTCGGCCTCGACGACGGCGCCGGTGGCGCCCTGGGCGTGGGCGGCCTCGAACTTCTGGAAGGCGGGGGTCTCGTCGAGCCTGACCCGGAGGTAGAGGCCCACCAGGCCGAGGGGGCCGGCGATCAGGAAGGGCAGGCGCCAGCCCCAGCTGTTCATCGCGGCGTCGCCGACGGTGGTGTTGAGCAGCAGCACGATGCCGGCCGCGCCGGTGTACCCGATCAGGGTGCCCATCTCCAGGAAGCTGCCGTAGAAACCGCGCTTCTTGTCGGGGGCGTACTCGGCGATGAAGGTGGAGGCGCCGCCGTACTCACCACCGGTGGAGAAGCCCTGGATGAGGCGGAAGAGGATGAGCAGGACCGGGGACCAGAAGCCGATGGTGGCGTAGGACGGGATCAGGCCGATGCAGAAGGTGCCCAGTGCCATCATGATCATGGTGAGGGCGAGGACCTTCTTGCGGCCGATACGGTCGCCGAGCGGGCCGAAGTAGGCGCCGCCCAGGGGGCGTACGAGGAACGCCACCGCGAAGGTCGCGAACGACGACAGCAGCTTGGTGGTGTCGCTGCCGCCGGGGAAGAAGACGTTGCCGATGATGACCGCGAGGTAGCTGTAGATCCCGAAGTCGAACCATTCCATGGCGTTGCCGAGCGCGGCGGCCTTCACGGCCCGCTTGACCACGCGCTCGTCGGTGACGGTGATGTCGGTGCGCCGCAGTTTGGGGTTCTTGCGCCGGGCGACGGCACGGAAGAGCACCCGGTGGCGCTTTCGCGCGTCCCGGTCCTGGTCGGGCGCGGGGTCGGCTTCGGTGCTGCCGGTCGGCACGAGGCGGTCCTCTCGGTCGGTCAGCGCGCGGTGCGCGGCGGGGATACGACAGGTGCGCCTGCGCAGCGGAGCGCCCCTCCAAACCACTCTGGAGCGACGAAGCGAGATTCGTCACGTGTGGCCGGTCCGTCCGGTGCGCGGGGCGGCTTCCGGCAGGGGTGGGCCGGGGTCCGCGCCAGGGGTGCGACAGGGCTTGTTACAGGACTGGTACACAGCCGAGTGGTCACCGCAGCGTCCGGGCAATCAGCCTGTGTCCGGGGGGCGGCAGAGTGGGCCGCCGGGTGCGGCATTCTTGGGTGCCGAATGGGGGTACGGGGTGTGGTCCCCGGGAGGAGAACGTGATGACCGACCGCGAGAGGTCTCGCCGGCTTCGGGCGCGTACCGCGCTGGCGGCCTGTGCCGCGGTGACGGTGCTGGTGGCCGGCGGGGTGTGGTTCGGCCGGGCGTCGGACCGTGCGACGGCGGTGGACGCCGCGCCGAAGACGGCGGCGGTGCAGGACGTGAAGGAGGACGGCAAGCCGCCCTCCGGCCTGCCGGGGGTGCGGGACTGCGGTTTCGGCACGCCGGTGTCCAAGCCGCATGTCATCACGCTGGCCTGCCGGGACGCGGGGACGGTGGCGACGGGGATCTCGTGGAAGTACTACGGTGCCCGTGAGGCGTTCGGCGCTGGTGTGGTGCAGGTGGAGAAGACCACGGGGGGCGGTGCGGATGCCGGTTTCCCGGCGACCTTCCGGCTGTTCGCCCCGAAGGCGGTCGACGGGGGGCTGGTGTTCACCGGTCTCGAGGTGCGGTACGAGGGCTCGACGCCGCTCGGTGACACGACGGAGATGTACAACCTCGCGTGATGGGCATTCGAGGCCGGATCGCCCTGGCCATTTCGGGAATGACGGCGCTGGCCGTGGTGGTGCTCGGTTTCGCGGTGCACCACATAGCGGACGCCGAGCGGGAGCGGGCGGCGCGGGCGTATCAGGACGACCGGCTGAGTTCGGCGCTGCAGATCTACGAGCGGGACGGCACGCGGGCGCTGGGGGCGCAGGTGGACGATGCGACCCTGCCGTCGCCGTTGCGGGACGCGGTGTTCAAGAACCGGTCGGGGACGTACATCAGCGGCGGTGAGGATCCCCGGGTGTGGGCGGCGACCGGGGTCGGGGGCTCCGGCGAGGGTGCTCCGACGCGGACGCTCTCGGTGTCCGCTTCCTACCCGCACGACGATCCGTCGCAACTGGCGCTGGACCGTGCGCTGTTGATCGCGGGGTGCGGCACGGTCGTGCTGATGGCGGTGGTGTCGTGGTTCGTCGCGCAGCGGCTGTCGCGGCGGCTGCGGCTGAGCGCCGCGGCGGCGCGGCGGATCGCGGCGGGGGAGGCGCCGGACGCGGAGGCGCTGGCGAGCAACGGCCGTGACGAGGTGGCCGAGTTGGGCCGGAGCGTGCATCACATGGCGATGTCGCTGGCGGCTCAGGCGCAGGCGGAGCGCGAGTTCACCGCGGATGTGGCGCATGAGCTGCGGACGCCGGTGGCCGGTCTGGTCGCGGCCGCCGAGCTGTTGCCGCAGCCGCGGGCGGTGGAGCTGGTGCGGGACCGGGCGCAGGCGATGCGGCGGCTGGTGGAGGACCTGCTGGAGGTCTCGCGGCTGGATGCGGGGGTGGAGCGGGCGGATCTGGACGCCTGTGAGCTGCCGTCGCTGGTGCGCGGGATCGTGCGGCGGGCGGCGCGCCAGCGCGGGGTGGACGAGGTGTCGGTGTCCGTGGAGGGGGAGCCGCGGATCGTGGAGACGGACCGGCGGCGGGTGGAGCGGGTGCTGGTGAACCTGCTGGCGAACGCGGCCAAGCACGGCGAGCCGCCGATCGAGGTGGTGGTGGCGGGGTCGCGGATCGTGGTGCGCGATCACGGTCCGGGCTATCCGGCGGAGCTGTGTGCGGAGGGGCCGCGGCGGTTCCGTACGGCGGCGCCGGAGCGGGGGACCGGGCACGGTCTGGGGCTGACGATCGCGGCCGGGCAGGCGGAGGTGCTGGGGGCGCGGCTGGACTTCGGCGCCGCCGCGGACGGCGGCGCCGAAGCCGTGCTCGAACTGCCGGACCATACGGCCACGGCGTCGGGAACCCGTGGTGCACTCGCGGGAACCGACAACGGCTCCTGCCCCGGGTCACCCTGACGCGGGTGCCGTGCCGGGGCCGTGCCGGAACTGCCGGACCATCCGGAGCCGGCGTCGGGAACCGGTGTTTCACCTGCCGGAACCGGCAACGGCTCCTGCCCCGGGTCACCCCGACGCGGGGTGCCGCCCTCGCCTCGGCTACAGCCCCAGGTCCTTGATGATCTTGGCGACATGGCCGGTGGCCTTGACGTTGTAGAGGGCGCGCTCGACCGTGCCCTCCTCGTCGAGGATGACGGTGGAGCGGATGACGCCGGTGACGGTCTTGCCGTAGAGCTTCTTCTCGCCGAAGGCGCCGTAGGCCTCCAGGACCGTCTTGTCGGGGTCGCCGAGGAGGGTGACCTTGAGCTCTTCCTTCTCGCGGAACGCGGCCAGCTTCTCGGGCTTGTCGGGGGAGATGCCGATGACGTCGTAGCCGTGGCCGGCGAGGAAGCCGAGGTTGTCGGTGAAGTCGCAGGCCTGCTTGGTGCAGCCGGGGGTCAGGGCGGCCGGGTAGAAGTAGACGATGACCTTGCGGCCCCGGTGGTCGGCGAGCGAGACCTGCTTGCCGTCCGCGTCGGGCAGGGTGAAGGCGGGGGCGGTGTCGCCCGGCTGCAGTCGCTCGCTCATGACTCTCCTTGGTGTGGGTCCGCAGGGGCCCCGAAGCGTGGGTCCGTACGCCCCCGACATTAGCCAGCCGGGGCGCGGAGGGTCGCCCGGGGCGTCCCGGGGCACCTCAGGGGGGCGAAACGGGGGTGCTGTGGGGCGCAGGGGGGTGTGAGCTGACAGACTGTCCATCACGAATCGGCAGTCAGCTGTAGGGCCGGTTCCGTACGGGGCCTCGTGCCCGGCCCCCGTACGCATCGGCGCGAGACGACGGAGGCAGCGCGGTGGCGGAAGCCAGGACCCCGGCGCAGATCGAGGCGGACATCGTCCGCAGGCGGCAGGAGCTCGCCGTCACGCTCGACGAGATCGGTGTGCGGCTGCACCCGAAGACGATCATGGACGATGCCAAGGCGAGGGCGGCGGCCGCCGTGGACCGTACGGCGGGGCGGGCGTATGTGGCCGCCAATCGTGCGGTCTCGGACGTGCGGGCCCAACTGGTGTCGGAGGACGGGGCGCCGCGACTGGAGCGGATCGTTCCGGTGGCGATGGTCGGCGTGGCCCTGGTCGGTCTGCTGACGCTGCGCGCCCGGCGCCGCCGCTGAGCGCTTGTCCCCCGGGGCGGCCGCGGTGCGTGCCGGGTGCCGCCGGGCAGGTACGGTCATGCCGTGAGCCCGAATAACACCAAGGACACCCACGACAAGCTGCCGATCCGGATGCTGCACGACCGTGTGCTGGTCCGGACGGACATCCCCGAGGGCGAGCGCCGCTCGTCGGGGGGCATCGTTATTCCCGCGACCGCTGCGGTCGGCCGCCGCCTGGCCTGGGCCGAGGTGGTGGCGGTCGGGCAGAACGTGCGGACCGTCGAGGTGGGGGACCGGGTGCTGTACGACCCGGAGGACCGGGCCGAGGTCGAGGTGCGCGGGGTGGCGTATGTGCTGATGCGCGAGCGCGATCTGCATGCGGTGGCCGCGGAGCGGCTGGAGGGCGCGGAGGACGCGACCGGGCTGTACCTGTAGCCAGGTCGGCGGCCCGTCACCACGCAGGGGCCGCAGTCCCCTCCGCTCCTCACGGGCGGTGACCGGGGTCACCGCCCGTTCCGCTGCCCTTTGCTAGCCTCGGGACGCACCCGACGAGACGCGCCGTACCGGGTCATGACAAGACGACGCACCCCTGGTGAAGCTCTTGTCGCGGAGGTGCCCGTCATGGCCTGGATCCTGCTCATGATCGCCGGACTGCTGGAGGTCGGCTGGTCGGTCGGGATGAAGTTCACGGACGGCTTCACCCGGCTGTGGCCCAGTGTGTTCACCGGCGCGGGCATCGTCACCAGCATGGTCCTGCTCTCGTACGCGGCCCGGAGCCTGCCGATCGGTACCGCCTACGGCGTGTGGGTCGGCATCGGTGCGGCCGGTGCGGCGGTGGTCGGCATGACGACGCTCGGCGAACCGGTCACGGCGGCCCGGATCTTCTTCATCTGCCTGCTGCTGGTGGCGGTGGTCGGGCTCAAGGCGACCTCGGGGCATTGAGGGGGGCGTACGCCTCCGCTCGGGGCGCCGCCCCTGTCCGCTGCGGCCCCTGCCCGTTGCCGCCCCTGTCCGCTGCGGCCCCTGCCCGTTGCCGCCCCTGCCCCGCTGTGGCTGCTGGCCGCCCCTGCCGCCACCCGCTGCCGCCGTTACCCGCCCTCGCCCCACCGCCACCGCCACCGCAGCCGCTGCTCCAGGTCGTCGCTCTGGGGCTCGTACGTCGGGGTGTCGTGAGTGGGCTGCGCGGTCGGCGTGGGTTCGGCCGGCGCGGTGGGGGTGGGCGGGGCGCCGGTCGGCCGGGTGGGGGCGCCGGTGGGCGGGGTGGGAAGGGTGGATCCGGTCGGATCCTCGGACGGCGAGTCCGAGACGTCGGGGGAGGCCGAGTCGCTGCCGTACGGCGAGGGCGACTGCGGCTGTGCGCCCTCCTCCAGTTGCAGGTCGAAATCGCGGACCGGGCGCCCGTTCAGCGCGGCAGCGGTGTAGTCGGCCCAGATCTGGGCGGGGTAGTCGCCGCCGTTGACCCGCGCCAGCCCTCCGGCGCCGTAGAGGGGTTCCTGGGCGGCGCTCTCCGGGTTCTGGCCGAGCACCGCGACGACGGTGGCGAGATCGGGGGTGTAGCCGGCGAACCACGCCGCTTTGTCGTCCTCCGCGGTGCCCGTCTTGCCCGCGGCGGGCCGTCCGGCGCCCTGGGCCGCGGTGCCGGTGCCGCCGTCGACGACGCTGCGCAGGATCGATGTGGTGGTGTCGGCCGCGGTGCGCGGGATGGCGGTGATCTCCTCGCGCTCGGGCAGCTCGATCTCCTCCTGCTCACTCTTGGTGATCTTGTCGACCAGGGTGTACGGCCGGTGGCTGCCGTGGTGGGCGAGGGTGGCGTAGACCTGGGTCATGTCCAGGACGCTGGGGGTGGCGGTGCCCAGCGAGATCGCGCCCTGGGACGAGGCGAGGCTGGGGGTGCCGGCGGGGATGCCCAGGTCGACGGCGGTGGCCTTGACCTTGGCGGGGCCGACGTCGATGCCCATCTGCGCGTAGACGGCGTTGACGGACTTGTCGGTGGCCTCGCTGACGGTGATCGGGCCGTAGGAGCGGTCGTCCTCGTTGGCGGGGGCGAAGCCGGTGCGGGTGCCGTGACTGACCGTCATCCGCTTGTTGGTGCCGTCGTAGACGGTGTTGGGGGTGATCCGCTCGCCGTCCTGGGTGGTGGAGTTGTTCTGTACGGCGGAGGCGAAGACGATCGGCTTGAAGGTGGAGCCGACCTGGTAGTCGCTGCGGGTGGCGCCGTTGACGAACTGCTTGGCGTAGTCGATGCCGCCGTAGAGGGCGACGACCCGGCCGCTCGCGGGGTCGATGGAGGCGCCGCCGGCCCGGACGTAGCGGTCGACCTTCCGGGAGTCGTCGAGGCGGTCCATCACCCGGGTGTTGACCGCCTTGACGAAGGCGTTCTGGCGTTTCCTGCTGATGGTGGTGGTGATGCGGTAGCCGCCGGTCCGCAGGGTGTCCTCGTCGAGGATCTTGTTGTCGGTGAGGTAGTTCTTGACCGCTTCGACGAGGTAGCCGCGCTGGCCGGACAGCCCCGCGGAGGGCTTGGCGGGCCTGGGCAGGGGGAACTCCAGCGCGGCCCGGTCGGCCCGGGTGAGCCACTTCTGCTTGACCATGCCGTCCAGGACGTAGTTCCAGCGCGCCAGCACCCGGGCGCGGTTGCCGGGGTGGGCGGTGATGTCGTAGGCGCTGGGGGCGTTGAGGAGGGTGGCGAGGTAGGCGCCCTGAGCGGTGGTCAGCTGCTCCGCGTTGCGGCCGTAGTAGGACTGGGCGGCGGCCTGGATGCCGTAGGCGTTGCGGCCGTAGTAGCTGGAGTTGAGGTAGCCCTCCAGGATCCTGTCCTTGCTCACCTCGCGGTCCAGCTTGATGGCGATGAAGAATTCCTTGGCCTTGCGGGTGAGGGTCTGTTCCTGGCCGAGGTAGTAGTTCTTCACGTACTGCTGGGTGATGGTGGAGCCGGACTGCTTGCCCTTGCCGGTGACGGTGTTCCAGGCGGCGCGGAGCATCGCGGCGGGGTCGACCGCGGACTCGGAGTAGAAATCGCGGTCCTCGGCGGCGAGTACGGCCTGCTGGACGGACTTCGGGACCTGGCCGAGGGTGACGTTCTGCCGGTTGATCTCGCCGTCGCGGGCCAGCTCGGAGCCGTCGGAGTAGAGGTAGACGGTGCTCTGGGCCTTCGCCGCGCTGTTGGCCGGCGGGATCCCGACGAGCAGATAGCCGGCGACCAGCCCGCCGATGATGAGCAGCAGGAACAGCAGCACGGTGCCCAGCACCGCGCGCCAGGTGGGAAGGACACGGCGCCAGCCTGTGCGTTGTCCGCTCATGTAGGTATGGACTCCTCGGCCGCCGCCGAAGGTTGTACCGCGGCGGTCGTGTCGTGTCGGGGGATGCGCGCGGGATGCCGCCGGAGCAACTGCCGCCCGTGGGGAAACTCTCGCATCATGTGCCCCGGCCCGGCGGGGCGGCACGCACCGGAGTCCGCCAGCTGACCGGCCGAACGGCGCCCACGGCTCACCCGAAGCGGTGATAATGCGATGGCGGGTTGCCGTGCACGGCCTCTAGGCTCCGGTGTTTTGGCCGTCCGACGACTACGGGGCTGGGGGAAGAGCGTCGTGTGGTACGTCGCGGTGGCAGCCGGCAGCTTCCGGCGGTACGCCACCTACCGCATCGCCACCGTGGCGGGCGTCTTCACCAATACCGTCTTCGGCTTCATCGTCGCCTTCACCTACCTCGCGCTGTGGCACGAGCGGCCGCATCTGGGCGGCTACGACCAGGCACAGGCGCTGGCCTTCGTCTGGACCGGGCAGGCGCTGCTGGCCTGTACGGGCCTGATGGGCGGCGGCGGTCTGGAGGAGCTGCAGGAGCGGATCCGCACCGGCGACATCGCCGTGGACCTCTACCGGCCCGCGGATCTGCAGCTGTGGTGGCTCGCCGCGGATCTGGGGCGGGCCGGACTGCAGCTGATCGGCCGCGGGGTGGCGCCGATGGCGGTGGGCGCCCTCGCCTTTCCGCTCGCGCTGCCCGGCGATGCGCTGACCTGGGGCTGTTTCCTGCTGTCGGTGCTGCTCGGGGTGCTGGTCAGTTTTACGCTGCGCTACCTCGTCGCACTGGCCTCCTTCTGGCTCCTCGACGGCACGGGGCTGGCCCTGATCAGCTCTCTGGCCTGCATGTTCTTCTCGGGGATGGTGCTGCCGCTGCGGGTCTTCCCCGGCGCCCTGGGCGAGGTGGCCCAGCTGCTGCCCTGGGCGGCGGTCCTGCAGGTGCCGGCCGATGTGCTGGTGGGCGCGCGCGGCGGCGGTGCGCTGCTGCGGGGGCTGCTGTTCCAGGCCGGGTGGGCGGTGGCGCTGCTGGCGCTGGGACGGCTGGTGCAGTCGGCGGCGACCCGCAAGGTGGTGGTGCACGGTGGCTAGGAGGGAGGCGGGCGACGGCGGGGGCCGGGTTGCGCAGGGGTTCCTGGCGTACCGGCTGATCGTGCGGATGTGGATGCGCTCCGCCCTGGCCTACCGGGCGTCGTTCCTGATGATGGCGTTCGGCAACTTCGCGGCCAACGCCCTGGACTTCGTCGCGATCATGCTGATGTTCTCGCAGATCGACGCGCTCGGCGGATTCTCGCTGCCCGAAGTGGCCTTCCTGTACGGGACATCCGGGGTGTCGCTGGGCCTGGCGGACCTGCTGCTGGGCAGCATCGAAGGGCTGGGCCGGCGGGTGCGGGACGGCACCCTCGACGTCCTGCTGCTGCGCCCCGCGCCGGTCTTCGCGCAGGTCGCGGCGGACCGTTTCGCGCTGCGCAGGCTGGGCCGGATCACCCAGGCGCTGCTGGTGCTCGGCTGGTCGCTGCCGCATCTCCCGGTGGAGTGGACGGTGGGCCGGGTGCTGATGGTGCCGCTGATGGCGGTGTGCGGCACGGCCATCTTCGCGGCGGTCTTCACGGCGGGCGCCGCCTTCCAGTTCTGGGCGCAGGACGCGGCCGAGGTGCAGAACTCCTTCACCTACGGCGGCAACGCGATGCTGCAGTACCCGCCGACGGTGTTCGCCAGGGAGCTGGTGCGCGGGGTCACCTTCCTCGTCCCGCTGGCCTTCGTGAACTGGCTGCCCGCGCTGCGGCTGCTGGGCCGGCCCGATCCGCTGGGGCTGCCGGGCTGGGTGGACTTCCTGGGGCCCGTGGTGGCGGCGCTGATGTGTACGGGGGCCGGGCTGGCGTGGCGGCTGGGGCTCCGGGCGTACCGGAGCACGGGCAGTTGACGGGGCATCACGTGCGGGACGGGCCGGGCGGGGACGGGAACGGGTCGAGGGAAGAGGAGGACGCGTGGTGAGCGAAACCGCCGGGGCGGCGCCGCTGATCGAGGTGGAGGGCCTGGAGAAGGTCTTCTCGGTGCGGCGCAAGGCGGGCCGGCTGCGGCGGGTGCGGCAGGAGGTCCGGGCCGTGGACGGCATCTCCTTCGGGGTGCCGCGCGGGGAGCTGGTCGGCTTCATCGGCCCGAACGGGGCCGGGAAGTCCACCACGATCAAGATGCTGACGGGCATTCTGGTGCCCAGTGGCGGCCGGCTGCGGATCGCGGGCATCGACCCGTCCCCGGGGTCCGGTCTCCGCGCGGGCCACGACCGCGGGCGGACCCGGCTCGCCCGCCGGATCGGGGTGGTCTTCGGGCAGCGCACCACCCTGTGGTGGGACCTGCCGCTCAAGGACTCCTACGAGCTGGTGCGGCGGATGTACCGGGTCCCGGACGCCGTCTACCGCGCCAACCTGGCGCGCTGTGTCGAGCTGCTGGACCTGGGCCCGCTGCTGCCCGTACCGGTGCGGCAGCTGTCGCTGGGGCAGCGGATGCGCGGCGATCTCGCGGCGGCGCTGCTGCACGACCCCGAGGTGCTGTACCTCGACGAGCCGACCATCGGCCTCGACGTGGTCAGCAAGGCGAAGGTGCGCGGGTTCCTGCGCGAGGTGAACGCCGAGCGGGGCACCACGGTCCTGCTGACCACCCATGACCTCACCGACATCGAGCAGCTGTGCCGCCGGGTGATGGTCATCGACCACGGCCGGCTGGTCTACGACGGCGGCCTCGACGGGCTGCGGGCGTCCGGCGGTGGCGAGCGGACGCTGGTGGTGGACCTGGAGCGGCAACTGCCCCCGATCGAGGGCGTACCGGGCGCCCGTACGGTCAAGGTGGACGGGCCGCGGCAGTGGCTGGCGTTCCCGGCGTCGCAGAGCGCGGCCCCGCTGGTCGCCGCGGTCGCCGCGCGCTATCCGCTGGTGGACCTGTCGGTGCGCGAACCGGACATCGAGACCTTGATCGCCGAGCTGTACGCGAGCGGGGGAAAACGACCGGAAACCGGTCGGAGCGGGGGCAACAGGGGTCCGGCGCTCTAATGTGTCCGTATGACTGAAGACCTCCCGGCGCTGCGCGCCTCCGACGCCGACCGCGAACGGGTCGCCGAGATCCTGCGCGACGCCGTCGCCGAAGGGCGGCTGGCGATGGAGGAGTTCGACGAGCGGCTGGACGCGGCGTACCAGGCCCGCACCTACCGGGAGTTGGAAGTGCTCACCGCCGATCTGCCGGCGGGCGCGGCGGCCCCGGCCCCGCTCTCGCTGCGCAAGGAGAGCGCGGCCCCCGCGCCGTGGGCGGAGCGGATCGTGGACGGCACGCAGGGCTCGTCGGTCGGTCTGGCCCTCATGAGCGGGTTCCAGCGCAAGGGCCGGTGGACGATCGGGCGCCGCTTCACGGCGGCCTGCCTCATGGGCGGCGGCGAGATCGATCTGCGTGAGGCGGACTTCGCCGGCCCCGAGGTCGTCATCACCTGCTGGGCGGTCATGGGCGGGGTGAACATCCTGGTGCCGCCGGGCGTCGGGGTCGAGGTGCGCGGCGTGGGCATCATGGGCGGTTTCGACGCGCGCGAGGAGGGGGTGCCGGGCGAGCCCGGCGCGCCCCGCGTGATCGTCAAGGGCCTGGCGATGATGGGCGGCGTCGGCGTCGAGCGGAAGCTGCCGAGGGCCGAGAAGCAGCGGCTGAAGGAGGAGCGGCGCCGCCTCAAGGAGGAGCGGCGCCGCCTCGACGGCCACCCGCGCGAGGAGTTGGGCTGAGGCGGCGGCCCCTGCGCCGTTCGCGTTACAGCGCGGCGGGCGCGGCCAGCTTGAGGTGGGCGAGGTTCACCGCGTTCGCCATCGCCCTAAAACCCTCGTCGCTCGGGTGGAGATGGTCACCGGAGTCGTAGGAGGGCCGCAGCCGCACCGGCGCCGACGGATCGCGCAGCGCCTTGTCGAAGTCGACGACCTCGTCGTAGACGGTGCCGGAGCGGATGATGTGGTTGACCTGTTCGCGCACCGAATTCAGCAGGTTGGAGTAACCGCGGTGCCCCCCGAACGGGGTAAGGGTGCTGCCGGTGACGCGCAGACCGCGGGCGTGCGCCTGCCGGACGATCTCCCGCATCCCCGCCACGATCTTCTGCGGGTCGAGCTGGCGCGGCGTCTTGAACAGGTCGTTCAGCCCGATCTCGACGATCACCGCCTTCACCCCGGTCCGCGACAGCGCGTCGCGTTGCAGGCGGGACAGCACGCTGGGTCCGTTGTTCGGGGAGAACCTGGAGCCGTTGACCAGCAGGCGGTTGCCGCTGATGCCCTGGTTGAGGACGCCGTAGCGGGGTGCGCCGGGCTCGGTGCGCAGCCTGGCCGCGAGGAAGTCCGTCCAGCGGTGGTTGGCGCCGGCGGTGGAGGTGATGCCGTCGGTGATCGAGTCGCCGATCGCCACGACGGACCCGTGGGCCTGGGTGCTCCACACGTCCACACCGGTCAGATAGCGCCAGTACGGGCTCTGCTCGGTGTAGGCCGCGCCGGTGGCGTCCTCGGCCCGGTCACCGCGCGCCAGGTAGGAGGTCTGCCGGGCGTACGGGTGGTAGGTGGCGGGCCCCGAGGGGGACGGGGAGTACGTCGTGACCAGCAGGTCGGCGTCGCCGGGCACCTTCAGCCGGGTCGGGTCGCTGGTGACCGCGCCGCCCGCCGGGATGGTCACCGCGGGCTTGCCGTTGAAGGACAGCCGCCGCATGGTGCCGCTCGCGGCCGTGGGGTTGCTGGGGGCCGCGGCCAGCGCCAGGGTGGCATGGCTCACCACCAGCGGACGAGTGCCGTACAGGTTGGACAGCTGGATGCGCGCGCCCGCCCCGCCGACGCTGGTGTGCACGACGTTGCGTATCGACATTCCCGCGTAGCCATTGAGCGTGCCGGGCTCGGCCGCCGCCGCGGCCGCCGACCAGGTCCCGACCCACTGCCCGGAGACCGCCGGTGCGGCAGGGTCGCGGGGCTTGTGCGAGGAACCGTCCAGTCCGCCGCCGTCGCCGCCGAAGCCGACGAATATGGCGGTCGAGATCAGCACCACCACTGCCGCCAGACCGGCGAGCAGGGAGTAACCCACACTTTTCTTCATGCGGGAGAGGTCTCCTGGGTAAAGCGGAGCAGCACGCTCCGGGCGGGCAAGGGCAGCGGATGATCAGCGGCACCGTTGCGGTCCGATCGATCCATCATGATCCCACGGACCTCCGGGGTGCCGCCCGGCGCCCCGCTCGATGCCTCCCCGGCATGGACGCGGGGAACTCGTGGTGCGTTCCGGGAGTAGGTCACAGTGGGATATATGGCTGGACCGGCGGCCGGGTGCGCGGAGCGGGGCGGTCCGGAGGGATGGCGGGGCACGGTGGGAGCGGTGGAGCGGATGGAACGCACAAATGCCGAGGTGGCGCCGAGGGCGGAACGGGTGCCGGGGCCGGGAGCGGCGCCGGCGGGCCGGAGGGCACCGGGCGGCGGCTTCGCGTACGGCGCCGCCGACGAGGAGCGCCGGCGCGCCGTGCGCCGGATGAAGGCGACGGCCACCGGTCTGCTGCTGGTCGTCGCCTTGGTCTACGTCCTGGCGAAATGGGCCGGGGCGTCCGGTGCGGGCGGCTGGACCGGATTCGTCGCCGCGGCCGCGGAGGCCGGGATGGTCGGTGCGCTGGCCGACTGGTTCGCGGTCACCGCGCTGTTCAAGCGGCCGATGGGGCTGCCGATTCCGCACACCGCCATCATCCCTACCAAAAAGGACCAACTGGGTCAGAGTCTGGGTGATTTCGTCGGCGAGAACTTCCTCTCCGGCGAGGTCGTCCGCCGCCGGCTGCGCTCCGTCGGCGTCGGCCGCCGGGTCGGCGGCTGGCTCGCCGAGCCGCAGAACACCGACCGGGTCACCGCCGAGCTGTCCACCGCGCTGCGCGGCGCGCTGACCGTGCTGCGCGACTCCGATGTGCAGGCGGTGGTGGGCGAGGCGATCACCCGCCGCGCCGACGCGTACGAGATCGCGCCCGGGATCGGCGCGATGCTGGAGAAGATCGTCGCCGAGGGCGGCCACCGGCGGGTGGTGGACCTGGTCGTCGCCCGCCTCCACGACTGGCTGGTCGAGCACGGCGATTTCGTGATGAGCGCGGTCTCCGGCGGCGCACCCGGATGGACCCCGCGGTTCGTCGACCGCAAGGTGGGCGACCGGGTCTACAAGGAGCTGATGCGCTTCGTCACCGAGATGCGGGACATGCCCGAGCATCCGGCGCGCGGGGCGATCGACCGCTTCCTGCGGGACTTCGCGGCCGATCTGCAGGCCGACCCGGACACCCGGGCCAAGGTCGAGCGGCTGAAGTCCGAGGTGCTGAGGCGCGGCGAGGTGCAGGATCTGATCACCTCGGCCTGGGGCTCGGTGCGCACCATGATCGTCGCCGCGGCCGAGGACGAGCGCAGCGAACTGCGGCTGCGGGTGCGGGCGGCGCTGCTGTCCCTGGGCCGGCGGCTGGCCGGTGAGAAGCGGCTGCAGGACAAGGTGGACGGCTGGCTGGAGAACGCGGCCGTCTATGTGGTGACGACGTATCAGCGCGAGATCACCTCGCTGATCACCGACACCGTCGCCGGCTGGGACGCCGAGCACACCTCGAAGAAGATCGAGGCGCACATCGGCCGTGACCTGCAGTTCATCCGGATCAACGGCACCGTCGTCGGCGCACTGGCCGGCCTCGCCATCTACGCCGTCTCGCAGGCCTTCGGCGGCTGACCCCGGCGCGGGGGACAAGCCGTGCGCCGTCTCTGGTGACTTCGGCCCGCAGGGCTTACGGTGCCCGCGTGCGGGAGCGGATACCGGTAGTCGTACAGGGGCGGCGCACCCGTCGCTCCCGTACCGCGCGGGTGCTGTGGACGGGTGCGGAGCTGGCCGTGACGCTCGGCGCCGTCCTGCTGCTGCTCGTCGTCCACCAGCTGTGGTGGACGAACCGTCAGGCGCAGGACGCGGCGCACGATCAGGTGGACCGGCTGGAGCGGACGTGGGACGCCCGGCCGCCGTCACCGGCCGGGCCCGCGGCACCCGGTGCGGACGACGGGGCGGCGGCGCGGACCACGCGCGGCGGCCCGCCGTCCCGGACACCCGCCCGCCGCACCGCCGGACGGACCCCTCCTCCGCCGCGGAACGCCGCGTACGCCGTGCTGCGCATCCCGCGGATCGGCCTGACCGCCCCGGTCGCCCAGGGCGTCGGCAAGGCCGCGGTCCTCAACAAGGGCTACGTCGGCCACTATCCGCACAGCGCCGAGCCCGGTGAGGCCGGCAATGTCGCACTGGCCGGGCACCGCAACACCCACGGCGAGCCGTTCCGCCGTCTCGACCGGCTGCGCCCCGGCGACACCGTCCTCCTCGACACCGCCGGGGCCCGCTACACCTATGTCGTCCGGCGCACCCTGCCGCGGACCACCCCCGCCGACGGCACGGTCCTCGCCACCGTCCCGTACAGCGGCGTGCACCCCGCCTACCGCTTCACGGCCCCCGGCTCGTATCTGACCCTGACGACCTGTACGCCGCAGTACACCTCCACCTACCGGCTGGTGGTCTGGGGCGTGTTGCGGTCGACACAGTCCCGGTGAGGGCGGGCGTGGGTCGCCTAGGCTCTTCCCCCGTGCGAAACGAGACCACCGGAGGGCGATCCCCGGGTTCGAGACGGCGCCTGGCGCTGCTGTGGCTGCTGCTGCCGTATGTGCTGTTCCTGGCGGTGCTGCCGCTGGTGAACCGGGTGACACCGACGGTGCTCGGCCTGCCGTTCCTGTTCTTCTGGATGCTGGTGGCGACGCTGGCGACCCCGCTGTCGGTGGGGCTGGCGCGGCGCGGCGACCTCAAGCGGGGCCGGGGATGAACGCCACGGTGTCCACCGCGATATTCGGCGGCTTCATGGTGCTCACCGTCGCCCTCGGCCTGCTCGCGGTGCGCGGGCGGAGTTCAAGTAAGGGGCAGCCCGAAGGGCTTCCGGGGAAGGGCGGTGGCGGGCGACGGGAGGGCCTTGCCGAGTGGTCGGTGGGCGGCCGGAGCCTGGGGACCGTCTTCATCTGGGTGCTGATGGCGGGCGAGAGCTATACGAGCTTCAGCTACCTCGGCGCGGCCGGCTGGGGCTACAACTTCGGCGCCCCGGTGCTCTACGTCCTGGCCTATATGTCCTGCGGCTATGCGCTCGGGTACGTCGTCGGCCCGATGCTGTGGGCCTACGCCCGCCGCCACCGGCTGGTCGGGATCACCGACATGGTCGCGCACCGCTACCGGGCGCCCTGGCTCGGCGCCGCCGTTGCCGTTCTCGCCACCGTCTGCCTGCTGCCGTACATCCAGCTGCAGATCACCGGCATGGGCGTGGTCGTCTCGACCATCTCCTACGGTGCCATCAGCCTCAACTGGGCCTATTTCCTGGCCTTCGCCGTCACCACGGGCTTCGTCGTGATCAGTGGGCTGCGCGGCAGTGCCTGGGTGTCGGTGCTCAAGGACGTCCTCGTCATCGGCACCCTCGGCTTCCTCGCGGTGTATGTGCCGCTGCACTACTTCGGCGGCTACGGGCCCTTCCTGCACCGGATCGTCGCCGAGAAGCCGCAGTGGCTGACCTTTCCCGGCCATGCGTCGGGCGGGCTGGGTCCGGTCTGGTTCATCACCACCACCGTCGTCAACTCCCTCACGGTGGTGATCTTCCCGACGACCGTGGCGGGCTATCTGGGGGCCCGCAACGCCGAGGTGCTGCGCCGTAACGCGCTCTGTCTCCCCTTCTACAACGTCCTGTTGTTCGTGCCGATGCTGCTCGGGATGGCGGCGCTGTTCGTGGTGCCAGGGCTGGTGGGCGCGGACTCCAATCTCGCGCTGTTCAAGCTGGTGGTGGACTCCCTTCCGGCCTGGGCCGTGGGGCTGACCGGGGTGGCCGCCGCGCTCTCCTCCATCGTGCCGATGGCCGTGTTCATGCTGGTCATCGGCACGATGTGGGGGAGGAGCGTGCTGGGGGCGCGCGCGAATCCGGACGGCGGGGCCGGGGAGGCTTCCGGGGACGGCGGGCGGCAGAAGCGGTGGTCGCAGGTGGTCGTGGTGGTGGCCGGGGCGCTGGCGCTGCTGCTGACCTACACCGCCCCCGACACCCTCGTCCGGCTGTCCTTGATTTCGTACGAGGGCATGGCACAGCTCGTGCCGATGCTGCTGCTGGGGCTGGTGTGGCGGCGGCTGACGCTTCGCGCCGCGGTGAGCGGCCTGGTGGCGGGCTTCGCTCTGGTCTGTGTCCTGGTCTTCGGGGGACACGACCCGGTCGGGGGGATGAACGCGGGGATCGTCGCGCTCGCCGTGAACGTGGCGGTGGCGCTCGGGGTCACCTGGCTGGGGCCGCGCGATGCGGACGACAGGCCGGACGCCGAGGTCCTGGCGCTGGACGACGAGTTCCCCCGGGACGGTGCCCTGCCGCGGGACGGGGCGGCCGGCCCTACGGCGTCGTCGTGATCTTCTTGCCCTCCTTGGAGACCGCGAACCACAGGCCCATCTTGCCCTGGCCGTTGATGTCACCGGGCTGCTTGTCCCCGGTGAACCAGTAGACCGGCCAGCAGTCGACGGCCAGCTGGCGGGTGCCGTCGGGGCGGGTGACGGTGGAGATGAGCTTGGGGGCGATGCCGTTGAGCTTGGAGCGGTCGGCCGGCTTGGCGGGCTTCCAGGTGTCCAGGCAGGCGTCGTTGCAGCCGAACTTCATCGGCCAGGCGCTGTCCTTGTTGAAGCGGTAGAGGGTGCGGCCCATGCCGTCGACGAGGATCGAGCCGAGCTGCGGGTGGTCGAACACCGAGACATCGCCGGGCTTCTGCGCGCCGGCCTTCTTGCCGTCGGCGGCCAGCGCGTTCCAGGTGCCGCCCACGCCCTGGCCCTTGGTGTCGCCCGGCTTGGTGTCCTTGGCGTAGCGGTAGGCGGGCCAGCCGCCGATGGTGAGCTGCTTGGTGCCGTCGGCGCGGGTGACCGAGCCCAGCTTGCTCTTGTCGATGCCGGCCGGGGCGGTGGCGCCGTCGGCGGGGACCACCGGCCAGGTGGTGGCGCAGGAGCCCGAGCAGTTGGACTTGGACGGGTCCGCGGTGTCCTTGTCGAAGCGGTAGAGGGTCATGCCCTTGGCGTCGGTGACGACCGGGCCGAGCTCGGTGTCCTGGTGCAGGGCCAGCTTTCCGGCGCTGGGGGCGGCCTGCGGGGCCTTGCCGCCGGTGTCGCCGCCGGCCTGGCCGCCTGCGCCGCCCGCGCCGCCGGAGGACCCGTAGCCGTAGTCGTTGGTGCCCTGCCCGGCGGGCTGGACGTTGTCGGCGGTGGCGGTGCCGGCGCTCTGTTCGGTGCTGCTGCCGCAGGCGGCGGTCAGGGCCAGGGTGGCGACCGCCGCGGCCGCGAGACCCGCACGACGTCGAGTGCTCATGATGTCTCCTTGGTCGGTTGGTGAGTGTGTCGCTTGCCGAGGTGAGGGCTGGGACGGTGGCCCGGGCGCCGATGCGGCCCGGGGCCCCGGCGGGGTGCCGTCGCCGGGGGAATACGCGCTACGGGGTGCCGGGCGTTCAACGGAGCCGAAGAATTTTCTCCACGGCCGAAAACCGTGCCCGGCACCGCCGTTGACGCCCAAAAGCCGTGCCCGGCACCCCGGCCCGCGCCCCCGCCCGCACCTCAGTTGCCGCCCTGCACCCGCAGCGCGAGCGCCGGGCAGCGGCGTACCGCGAGCTGCGCCCGGCGCCGCATCCGGGCCGGCAGCGGCATGCTGGCCTTCTCCGGATAGCCGTCCGGGCCCAGCTTGATGATGCCGGGCACCACATCCGCACACAGGCCGTGGCCGCGGCACAGCGTCCAGTCGACCAGCAGCCGTTCCTGCGGCGGCGCGGCCGCCCGGGACGGGGCGGGCGCCGGCTGGGGGACGGTGGACGGCAGCGGCCGGTTCCCGGTGACCGGCAGGGCACCGGTCACCGGGCGGCCGCATCCGAACCCCTGCGCATGCCGCTCGAACTCCTCGGGGAAGGCGGCGAGAGCCGAGGCGACGAAGCGCGCGGTACCGTCCGGATGGCTGCAGGCGCCGCGCTTCTCGACCGCCCGCATCCGCGCCTGGACGGCTTCCAGGGCGGCGGCGCCGCCGCCCCGTACGGCGCGGTCGAGCTGTTCGGCGAGCGCGGGCAGGCCCAGCACGCAGGGGCCGCACTGGCCGGCCGATTCGGCGCCCATCCACTGCGCGACGCGTACCGTCTCGCCGGCCGGGCAGGTGTCGTAGGGCAGCGGCAGCACCGCTCCCGCCCCGAGCACCGCGTTGTACTCGGCCAGCGACTCCTTCGACAGGTTCGCGGTCAGCGCGTCGGTGGGCGAGACGAAGGTGCCGTGGTAGCCGCCGATCAGCACGCCCTGCCCCTGGTCCATGCCGCACAGCGCCAGGACCCGGGCCAGCGAGACGCCGTAGGGCACCTCCACCACCCGGCTGCCGGCGACCGTCAGCAGCAGCGTGCCGGGCTCCGTGGGCAGGCCCGTGGTGCGGTAGCCGAGCGCACCGAGCCGGGCGGCGACGGCGAGCTGGGCGTAGGTCTCGGTGTTCGACAGCAGTGTCGGCACACCGTTCAGCCCCCGCTCGCTGGAGCGGATCTTGCGGCCCGAGGGCAGGCCGGCGCCGCCGCCCAGACCGTTCGTCATCGCGGAGCCCTCACCGGTGACGAACCGTTCGGTCAGCAGGGTGACCCGTAACGTCGGCCGCACCGGGCCGCGTTCGTCGATGGCGCTCTGCACGGAGTTCAGCACGTCCATGCGGGTCACGCCGATCGCGACCTCCTGGGCACCGAGCGCGTCGGCGGCCAGCAGGGCGCCGTCGAGCATCAGGTGCGGGGCGTGCAGCAGCAGCGCGGTGTCCTTGAGGCAACTGGGCTCGCCCTCGCTGCCGTTGACGACCACCGCGCCCTTGCCGTCGGCCTTGCGCATCCCCTCCATGACGGCGGTGAGCTTGCGGGCGAAGGGGAAGCCCGCACCTCCCCGGCCGCGCAGGTCGATGTCCTCGGCGAGCGCCACCAGCTCCGTGGAGCTGAGCTGGGGCAGGCCGCCGTGACGGGCGAGATGCGCCACCCGGCCCATGCGCGGCATCTCGTCGAGCCCCGCCAGCAGGCGGGGCGGGCCGAAGGACGCCAGGGTCGGCACGGGCTCCGCGGGGCCGGGAACGGCCGGGAGCGGGCGGGTGGGGGCGGGGGCGGTCATGGGAGTTCTCCTGTGTTCCTGCGTGAGTCGCGCATGCGCAGCGCGAGTCGTACGGCCACCGCGACGAGGCAGATGGCATAGCCGACGAGGGCGTAACCGGCCGCGGGCCGGCCCGCCCTGAGGCCGTGCACCAGTGCCAGCCCCCAGGCGGCGTACGCGCTCATGTGCAGCCCCCGCCACCACCGCGAGGCCGTGATGCCGGTGAAGGCGCCGCGCACCGCGCCGGTCACCGCGACGGCGATGAACACGTAGGCGGCGAGGGTGCCGAGGCCGATGAGGCCGGGGCGGGCGCCATCGGTGAAGGGCACCGCGGCGGCCATCGCATCGGTGTGGCCCTCGGTGACCTTGATCCAGATGTGCAGGCCGAGGAAGCCGAGGCCGGCGACGCCCGTGCCGCGGTGCACGGCCTGGGCGAGCAGCCGGTGGCCGGAGTTGAGCACCATCCGGTCGGTGGCGGCCAGGCCCCACAGCACGGTGACCGACAGGGAGACCAGCGTGAGCACCCCGGCGCCGAAGTCGAGGAAGTTCAGCAGGCCGTCCATCGCGCCGGAGTGCAGCACGACGGCGAGGAAGAGCAGCAGTGCGGCCGGAAGCGCCGGGCGGAGCACGGCGGTTCCGGCGAAGCCGCCGGCCGGTCGGCGGGCCGGCGGCCCGGGTTCGTTCGGGGGGCGCCGGGGGCGGGGCACGAACGGCGAGGGCCGGGCTCGGTGCGCGGCGCGGCGGCTCTGCATGCGCGGTGCGGACATCGGACCTCCCGGTGTCAGGGCGCGGGTGCGGGATGCGAATTTCGATGAAATCTCCCGGGGGCGTAATTTGCCCGGGGCTTTTGTTCGGGTGACCCCCGGTAACACTAAACATTCTGTGACCGGTCGGATACGCAGGGCCGTAATCCGGATGTGTAAAAGCATCTCCGAAGGCGTTCAAGCTTTCGTAAGGTTTATCGCGCTGTGACAAATTCCTGCACTGGCATCGCGGTCCCGCGGGGTGACTCCGGATGATGCCGACTCAGGCGCACGGGGGGCGCCAATCCCCAGTAACAGCCGCATCCCCGCCAGGATCGAGGTAGCGATGTGTGATCTCCTGAACCGCATCTGGTCGCGTCCACGAGGTGAGTGGAACCGGGTAGTCAGAAATGAACTTCCGGATCTCGCCGACAAGTTGGTCGCGGAGTTGCAACGCGGATTTCCCGCATTGTCCGCACTTCTCGGGGATACTCCCGTAGAAGAGGCACAATGGGCACTTGAACAGGCCTTGCTGACAGTTCTTGGGTACCAAAAAGAGTCGGAGAGTAAACCTGGGGCCGTGCCGTCCGTGGTGACTCCGATGCCGGTGGCCCGGGCCCGCCAGGACCTGTTCGACGTTCTTGCCGGACAACGGGAGATGCCGGAGGAGGGGTTGACCGAGCTGTCCCGCGCGGCGGGCTGGCCCATCCCCGACACCCTCCAGGCCGTCGTCCTCGCCACACCCGCCGAGGCCGCCCAGCTCGCCGCGGCGCTCGGACACGCGCTCATCGGCTCGGTCGACGGGTACACCTGTCTGTTCGTCCCCGACCCGGCCACCCAGACCCGGGCCCGCCTGGAGGCGGCGCTCAAGGGCCGGCCGGCCGCGGTCGGACACGTCGTACCGGCCACCGACACCGCGTCCTCGCTGCGTTGGGCCCGCTATCTGCTGACGCTGGCCCCGGGCCGGGTCGGCCCCGAGTCGCGGCCCGCGTTCGTCGACGACCATCTCTCCGCGCTGCTGCTGCTCCAGGACGAGTCGCTGGCCGACGCGCTGACCTCCCGCTGGCTGGGCCCGCTGGAGGAGCTGACGCCCCGGCAGAGCGAACGGCTCGAAGTCACGCTGCTGGCATGGCTGGAGGGCGGCGGTGCCCCCGAAGCGGCCAAACTGCTGCATGTACACCCCCAGACGGTCCGCTACCGTCTGCGTCAGATCGAAAAGCTCTTCGGCCCGGTGCTGCGCGATCCGCGCACCCGCTTCGAGCTGGAAATGGCGCTGCGCAGCCGCCGCCTGATGGCGCACGTCCGCAGCTACCGCGCACGGGCCGGCCGCCGCGCACGCGCCGTCGCCTCGTCCATACGCCCGCTGGGCATGGCCCGTGAGGCCCGCGTCAACGGTCTTTGAGGACCGGCGGATGAGCCACCGCGCCCCTTGAGCTGACAGCCGCCCGGAACGGTGGGGGCCTTCCGGCACAGCGACAGCCACCCGGCGCCGAGCAGCGGCCCCGACCCCCGGACATCCGGGTCGGGGCCGCTGCTTTGCCATGCGCCGTGGGCTGCGGGCCAGGGGCACGGCCTCGGGCGACGGGCCCTCGGGCGAGGGCCCCTCGGATGAGGGCCACGAGGTCACGGCCACGGGGTCACGCCACGGGCGACGGCCACGGGCCCCGGGCTCCGGGACACGTTCCACGGCCAAGGGCCGCGACGACCGAGAGCGCTCACCGGCCATCAGCCACCCGCCACCGCTCACCGACCCCACACGGACCGCCGCCCACCGGGCGCCACTCCACCGCCCAAGCCCCGCCGGCCCCACACGGATCGCCGCCCACCGACCACCGCGGCCACCCGCCGGCGACGGCCCGTGAGTGAGCCCCTCGGGGGATCCCCCAAGGGGCTCAGGGCTCACCGGGGCTGGTTTCAGGTGCAGTTACGGCCGCTGTTGATGCAGTCGACCGCCTTGCTCATCAGCTGGTCCGGCATCACGTTGATGAAGTCGCCGTGGTCGGTCACCGGTTTGTGCAGCTGCTCGGGGAAGCTGTCCACCGCGAAGCTGTCGCCCTGCGGGACGTCGTAGGTGATCCGCTGGGTGAGCTGCGGGATCGCCTTGAAGCCGTTGGGGCAGACGCCGTTCTGGTCCGAGAACGCCACGTGGTCACGGTGGTTGCCGCTGTCGATGTCCCGGCCGTTCCAGCAGTTCTGGAAGGCGAAGGTCCGCACGACCTGGGAACCCTCGGGGCACAGCGGGTACTTGTCCTTCAGCTGCCGGTCCTCGAAGCCGGTGCAGCTCCAGGAGGCGTTGGCGTTCTTGGTGCCGTTGGTGAACGCCTTGGCATCGCCGGTGATGATCTTCATGAAGCGGGGCATCGCCTCGACCTGGCCGACCTGGCTGCCACGGAACTTCAGGGTCACCGTGGCCGGGGTCAGGGTCGTGCCGACGTTGGCGTCCTGCGCGGCGCCCGGCTTCTGCTCCGCGTTGCCGTCCAGCTTGCGCAGCACGGGCCAGTAGTGGGTGGACTGGTCGCCGTTGTTGCAGGTGGTGTCGGAGGCGGCGAGCTTGTTGTCGTCGGCGAAGGCGTCGGTGGCCTTGTTGCCGACGTAGTCGTGGGTGTGGTGGGCGCCGTTGCTGACACCCGGGGTCACGATGACGTTGTCGGAGTTGAAGTGGCCGTCCTCGTTGCGCCCGCACTCGGTGGTGAAGGTGCCGGTCGAGGCGTTGCCTCCCCTGGGGGCGCCGAACGGCGGGGCGTCCGCGTTCGGCTGGACGGTGGTGATGTCCACGAAGTCGTCGGGGGAGGGCCCGCCGGCCTGACCCTGCTGGCCGCCCTGCTGGCCGCCCTGCTGGTTCGGGTCCTGCTGGTTCGGGTCCTGGCCCTGCTGGTCTTGCTGCGGCCCCTGCTGGCCGTCCTGGGTCTGGTTCGGGGTCTGCCCCTGGTACCAGCCCTCCTTCACGGTCTTCGTGGAGTCGTTGCCGCCCGTGCCGGCGCCCTCGGTCACGGGCTTGGTGGTACAGCCGCTCATCTTGATCAGATAGCCCGGCCGCTTGGTGTTCTTGGCGATCGCGGTGACCATCATCCTGATGGTCTTCTCCCGCTGCGCCTTGAGCGGGGCCATGACGGCACTGCCGCTGCCGCCCATCATCTTGTGGTACGCGTCGTGCACCTGCTTGTCGAGAGCGGACAGCCCCTTGGAGACCGGGAGCTGGGCGCTGCGCGGGACGGTCCGCAGCCGTTCGCCCACATCGGGGCAGGAGATGGTGATGCCGGACGCGGTGTGCTGGTGGCCGGACGCCGTGCCGGGGGTGGTCTGGTTGCCCGCCAGCGCCGTGGTGGCGTAGGCGGCCAGCCCGCCGCCGCCCAGCAGGAGGGCGGTCGCGCCGATGAGCATTCTGTTCGTCAAACGCGAGCGTTTATGGGCCTGTTGCCGTTGCCTCATGAGATCACTTCGCTTCGTCCGATGTGAGGGGTGTGGTCCTGGTCGGTTTCACAGGGGTTGTGGGCGGATCCGAAGAACCGGGAACTGCCTGCGGTCAGCTGGTGTGCAGGGTGTTGAAGTCGACGTTCCCGGTCTTCTCCAGGACCGTGATGTGGTCCAGCACGACGCTGTTGGCGCGGTCCGCCAGGGCCCGCACCATCGTGTTCCTGGTCTGATCGCGGACCAGGGCGATCAGCCCGAAGACCTTGCCGTGGGCCCGGCGCAGCAACTCGGCCAGCGTCGCGTCGAACTCCTTGCCCTGGGCGGTCTTGAGCTGCCCGAGCCAGCCCTGCTGGGCGACGTTGGGCTCCGTGGGCAGGTCGACGCCCAGCGCCCGCCCGGCCTCGTTCGACCGCCGGTCCAGCTCGGTGTGTCCCGCCACGAGGTGGTTGCCGGCCGTGCGGACGGCGGCGGTCGTCCCGCGCTGCTGCGCCATCCGGCCGGAGGGCAGCTCCCACAGCCCGGCCAGCTTGACCTTGCGTACGAAGTCCCGGTCCATCGCGGTGAGCGGACCGTAGCGGGTCTCGACCGTGCCGCCGCCGTCGTCGTCGTACGACAGGGTGGTGGTCGCCGCGGCCGCGGACTCGCCGAAGAGCTGGACGGGCAGCAGCAGCGCCGCGAGCGTGGCCACGAGCGCGGCAACCACCAGGCCGGTAGCGATGGTCCGCCCGGATGTTGCGGAATTGCTGAGGATGGACCGCACACGGCCTCCCGGTTCGTCACTACTGGAATCCCACCGGACGCTAAGCGCCGCACCGGCCCGGCGGGCCCGGGTCCTCACCCCTGGACAAATTACGGCCGGGCCCGCCGTGGCACTGCTACGGTGCCGCATGCGGGCCCGGCCGGGGGAACGGGTGACGTGCGTCGGATTTCGTATGCCCGGCCGGGCCCGTCCAGCGCGGTGTGCGCGTGCTCAGCGCGCGTACAGCCCCGCCGCGGCCCAGCGGCGGCGGTCCCGGCGCGTGCCGGGGTCCTCGCGCTTGCCCTCCGCGTACAGGGCGTCGATCTCCGCCGCGTAGGTGGTGACGATCGCCGCCCGGCGCAGCTTGAGCGACGGCGTCATCAGCCCGGACTCCTGGCTGAACTGGCCCGGCAGCACCCGGAAGGCGCGGATCGACTCGGCCCGCGACACCGACGCGTTGGCGCGCGCCACCGCCCGCCGCACCTCCGCCTGCAACTGCTCCTCCGGCGTCGGTGCCGTGCTGTCGGCGCTGGGCTCGTCCCGCAGCTTGCGCCAGTGCTCCAGCGCCTCGGGGTCCAGCGTGAGCAGCGCGGTGACATAGGGCCGGTTGTCGCCGACCACCACGGCCTGCGAGATCAGCGGATGGGAGCACAGCCGCTGCTCCAGCCCCTGCGGGGCCACACTCTTGCCGTTGCTGGTGATGAGCATGTCCTTCTTGCGGCCGGTGATGACGAGGTAGCCGTCGTCGTCCAGATGCCCCAGGTCGCCGGTCGGCAGCCAGCCGTCGTAGAGCCCGCTGCCCGTGGTGCCGTCCTCGTCGAGGTAGCCGGCGAACACCACCGGACCGCGCACCCACACCTCGCCGTCCAGCGCCAGATGCACCGCGCTGCCCGGCAGCGGGCGGCCCACCGTCCCGAACCGCACCTTGCCGGGCGGCTGGACGGTGATCGCGCCGCTGGTCTCCGTCAGGCCGTAGCCGTCGTAGACGGTGATGCCCATCCCGGCGAAGAGCAGGCCCAGTTCACGCAGGAGCGGTGAGCCGCCGGAGACCGCGGTGCGCACCCGGCCGCCCAGCGTCTGCCGGATGCGGGAGTAGACCAGCCGGTCGTAGAGCGCGTGCCGGGCCCGCAGGAAGGGGTCAGGTCCGCGCCCGGTGCCCCGCGCCTCCTCGGCCATCGCCTCCGCGTAGCGCACCGCCACCGTCATCGCCGCGTCGAACGTCCGCCGCCGGCCCGCCGCTTCGGCGGCCAGCCGGGCGCGGGCGCAGATCTTCTCGAAGACGTACGGCACCGCGAACAGGAACGTCGGACGGAACGAGGCCAGGGCCGGCAGCAGCTCCTCCGACGACACATCGGGCTGGTGGGCGAGCTTCACCCCGCCGCGCAGACATGCCACCTGCACCATCAGCCCGTAGATCTGCGCGAACGGCAGGAAGGCCAGCAGCGACGGGCGTTCGCCGGGCGCGGCCAGCAGTCCGCCCCAGCCCGCGTAGAGGGTGTCGCACTCGGCGGCGAGATTGGCATGGGTGATCACACAGCCGCGCGGGCGCCCGGTGGTCCCCGAGGTGTACACGATCGCCGCGATCCCCTCCGGGGAGACCATGTGGCGCAGCCGGTGCACCTCCGCCTCGGGCAGCCGGGTGCCCTCCTCCGTCAGCCGCCGGACGCAGTCCAGGTCCAGCTGCCACAGCCGGCGCAGTCTGGCCTCCTCGTTGCAGGCCTCGGCCACGGTCATGGCCTGCGCCTCGTTCTCGACGACGATCGCGGTGACCTTCGCCCCGGCGAGGATGCAGCGCACCTGCTCGGCCGATGCGGTCGGATAGACCGGTACGAGCTGTCCGCCGATCGCCCACAGCGCATAGGTGAACAGCGTCCACTCGTAGCGCGTACGGGACATCAGCGCGACCCGGGTGCCGGGCCGTACCCCGGCCGCCAGCAGCCCCCTGGCCAGGGCCATGACTTCGTCCCGGAATTCCGCCGCGGACACCTCCTGCCAACCATCGGACGCTCTGGCGTCGCGGCGGGCGAGCTGAGCGAAATCCGGCTGGTGGGTCGCGGTGTCGAAGACGGAATCGGCAAGACCGCCGGTCCGCAGTCGAGCCGCCACGGCCGGAACGCTGATGTCGCGCACAGCACCTCCTAGGTGTTCCCCCTTGGCCCCCTGGTCCTGCCGACGTCCCGACGGCAGGGGGGCAAGTTATCGGCCGGGCTCCCGGCTGCCCAGATCTGTGGCTACTCTTGAGCGGAAGCCGATAAGTCTTGACGACCGGACAACCCCAGGAGGCCGCCGGATGTACCGCATCCTCGATGTCTGGCGCCTGTACACCTCGGCACTCCTCTTCGTCCTGGCCGGCTTCCTGCTCACGCAGACCGGGCTCACCGCCGCCCTGACCGCGGCCGCGACCACCGGTGCGCTGCTGCTCCTGTGCCGCGCCTTCCTGATCGCGGCCTGCGCCCGGCCGCTGCCGCCGGGCCGGATCCGTACGGCCCTGCGCGACCGCGAGCGGCGCACGGCGTTCCTGCCCCAACGTGATCCCGACGCGGCCGGCCGCCCGCGCCCCCGAGCACCGGGCCGCGCCCTCCCGACGGCCGCGTAGACGCCCGGTCCGCTCACCGCACCGCATCCGGTCCGCACCACCGCACCGCAGGTCCGCAGCACCACATCCGGTCTGCACCACCGCACCGCAGGTCCGCGGCACCGCATCCGGTCCGGTCACCGCACCGCATTCCGCGTCCGCGCGGCTCGTCACGCCGAAATTCTCTTCCCGGCACGACGAAACCCCGTGGAGGGCTCACCCATGTCCTTGTTCGGCTTCCTCGGCGACGCGCTGGCGCACGGCGCCGCGGCGCTCGCCCCGCTCTTCGGCAGCGCGGCCATGGCCGCCACCATCGTTCTGTGCACCCTCGGCGTCCGCGCCGCGCTGCACCCGCTCGCCCGCGCCGCGGCCCGCGGCGAGCAGGCCCGTACGGCGCTCGCCCCGCAGCTCGCCGCACTGCAGCGCAAGCACAGGGGCCACCCCGAGCGCCTGCAGAAGGCGACGTCCGAGCTGTACGCCGAGACCGGCTCCTCGCCGCTGGCCGGCTGTCTGCCGACCCTGCTGCAACTGCCCGTCTTCTTCGTGATGTACCACCTGTTCTCCACCGGGGGCGGCGGCCTCCTGCACCACACACTGCTGGGCGCGCCGCTCGGCGGCCACTGGAGCCAGGCGCTGGCGGACGGCGGGCCCTTCGGACCGCAGGGACGGGTCTACCTCGCCCTGTTCGCGCTCATCGCGGCCGTCGCCACCTGGAACTTCCGCCGGGCCCGCGCCACGATGGCCAAGGCCCCGCAGCCGGCCGCGGGCGCCGGCGCGGCACTGCCCGGGATGGCCTCCATGGCCAAGGTGATGCCGCTGCTGTCCTTCGGCATGCTGATCACGGTGGCCGTGGTGCCGCTGGCCGCCGGGCTCTACACGGTCACGACGACGATCTGGACGGCCTGCGAGCGGGCGCTGCTGCACCGGGACCGGGAGCGGGAACGGGAGCGCGGCGAGGGGGACGCGGCCACCGCGGCGGTGCCGTCCGAGGGGAAGCCGGCCGAGGGGAAGCCGGCCGAGGGGAAAACGGCCCGCACCAAGGCGAAGACCGCCGTCCCGTCCGGGGACCAGGCACCCGCCCCGGCTGACGGCACCCCGGGCACGCGGACCCCGCAACAGGGTCCGTCGTCGCAGCGCCCGTCGCCGCAGCGAACGGACCGCAAGGGCGCGCCGAAGACCCGCGCGGCCCGGCAGCGCGCGGCCCGCGCGAGGGCCAACTCCCAGGCCGGGACCGGCGACCGGACACCCACCGGGAAGGCCGTCGGAAAGACCCTCGGAAAGCCCACCGGGACGACCGTCGGGAAGACCGTCGAGGAGGCCGCCACTACCACCCGGTAACGGTCCAGTCCGTGAACGGGGTCTTGCAGACCGGACCCCGTTCTTGGACGATCGGCCGCATCGCTCGATGGCCGTCCCCCATCGGACGGCCCGGAATTCCCTTTGCCGGGCCGACCTTCGACCTCGGGAGTGGAACCGATGAAGCTGATGCGTGTCGGAACGGTGGGGGCGGAACGCCCGGCGCTGCTCGATGAGGCCGGGGTCCTGCGGGACCTGTCCGGCCTGGTGCCGGACATCGACGGAGCGCTGCTCGCCGACGACGGAACACTGGCGCGCCTTGGCGCCGCCGCCGCGTCCGGTGAGCTGCCACCGCTCGATGCGGCCGGGCTGCGCACCGGTCCGCCGCTGGCCCGGATCGGCAAGATCGTGTGCATCGGGCTGAACTACCACGACCACGCCCGGGAGACGGGGGCCACGCCCCCCGAGGAGCCGATCCTCTTCATGAAGGCCCCCGACACGGTCGTCGGCCCCGAGGACACCGTGCTGGTCCCGCGCGGCAGCGTGAAGACCGACTGGGAGGTGGAGCTGGCGGTCGTCATCGGCCGCCGGGCCCGCTACCTGGAGAGCGACGCACAGGCACGGGCGGCGGTGGCCGGCTACGCCGTGGCACACGACGTCTCCGAGCGCGCCTTCCAGATCGAGCGCGGCGGCCAGTGGGACAAGGGCAAGAACTGCGAGACGTTCAACCCCCTGGGCCCCTGGCTGGTGACCGCCGACGAGGTCCCCGACCCGCAGGCCCTCGGCCTGCGGCTGTGGGTCAACGGCGACCTGAAACAGGACGGCACCACCGCCGAACAGATCTTCCCGGTGGCCGAAGTCGTCCGCTACGTCAGCCAGTTCATGACCCTCCACCCCGGCGACATCATCAACACCGGCACCCCGGCCGGCGTCGCCATGGGCCACCCGGACCCCAAGCCGTACCTGCGCCCCGGCGACATCGTGGAACTGGAAATCGACGGCCTGGGCCGGCAGCGCCAGCAGCTCAAGGGGGCCTGAGGGGGCGGTGGTACGACGGAACGGGGGCGGCTCCGGCCCGCCGCCGGGCCACCCCTCTTCCGTATGACGCCAGTTGGGGCCGGGGAGTCCCGCTCACCCCGCCGCCAGAAACCGCTCCAGGCCCTCCACCACCAGCGCATGGTCGTCGGCTTGGGGCAGGCCCGACACCGCGATGACGCCGACCACGCCGGTGCCGCGCAGCCGGACCGGGAAGGCTCCGCCGTGTGCCGCGTAGCGGTCCGGGTCGAGGCGGGAGGAGTCCTCGAAGGTGCGGCCCTTGGCGCGGAACCGGGCGCCTACCAGGTAGGAGGACTCGCCGTAGCGTTCGACGACGGCGGATTTGCGGGCGATCCAGGCGTCGTTGTCGGCGGAGGTGCCCGGCAGTGCGCAGTGGAACAGGTGCTGGGCGCCGCGCCGGATGCCGATCGTCACCGCGGCGCCGCGCTCCCGCGCCAGCTCCACCAGCAGGGAGCCCAGGTGCCAGGCCTCCTCGTTGCTGAAGGTGTCGAGGACCAGGCGGTCTTCCTGCGCCGCCAGTTCGCGGATCTCGTCGTTCGCCGCAGCCGGGGTGCCGGCCGCGCTCATGGGCGTGCCCCGATCCGTCCGTGCGTGCTCATGCGGGCTTCCCGACCCGGGCCGGCCGCGCTCATGCGGACGCTCCGAGGTGGACCGTACGGCCTTCGGCGGCGGAGAGCTTTGCGGCCTCCAGGGCGCGGAGGGCGGCCGCGGCCTCGGTGGCGGTCACCGGGGGGCGGCCGCCCTCGCGCAGTGCTCGTGCGATCGCGGCGTAGTAGGCGGGGTAGTCGCCCGGCAGCGTCGGTACCCGCTCGCCGCCACCGCTCTGCGGGGAGGACCCGGCACCGATCCTGCCCCAGCGGGACTCCGGCTCCACGCCCCAGTCACCGTCTCCGTCACCGGGCCGGCGGCCCTCGCGCAGTGCGGCCTCCTGCGGGTCCAGGCCGTGCTTCACATAGCCCGCCCGGCTGCCCAGCACCCGCAAGCGCGGGCCCAGCATGGCCGCGGTGGCGCTCATCCACAGGTGGGAGCGGACGCCGTTCGCGTGCGTGAGGGCGATGAAGGAGTCGTCGTCGGCCTCCGCGCCGGGGCGGCGGACCACGGACTCGGCGTAGACGGAGACGGCCGGGCCGAAGAGGACCAGCGCCTGGTCGACGAGGTGGCTGCCGAGGTCGTAGAGCAGTCCCCCGAGCTCCGCCGGGTCGCCGGACTCGCGCCAGCCGCCCTTGGGCTGCGGCCGCCAGCGCTCGAAGCGGGACTCGAAGCGGTAGACGTCGCCGAGCTCGCCCTGCTCGATCAGCGTGCGGGCGGTGCGGAAGTCGTTGTCCCAGCGGCGGTTCTGGAAGACGGAGAGCAGCAGGCCGCGGTCCTCGGCGAGCGCCGCCAGCTTCTCGGCCTCGGCGGCGGACGCGGCCAGCGGCTTGTCGACCACCACCGGCAGACCGGCCTCCAGGGCGGCGGTGGCGAGCGGCACATGCGTCTTGTTCGGCGTCGCCAGCACGATCAGATCGAGGTCCGCGGCACGGGCGAGCACCGCCTCGGGGGCGTCGACCGTACGGACCCCGGGGTGCTCGGCGCGGGCCTGCGCCTGCCGCTCCGGGTGGGTGGTCGAGACGGTGTCGAGCCGCAGGCCCTCGGTGGCCGCGATCAGCGGGGCGTGGAAGACCGAACCCGCCAGGCCGTAGCCGATGAGGCCGACGCGGAGCGGGTCGTGGGAGGCGGCGGTGCCGGTGGAGTCGCGCTTCTCGCTCATGGCTCCCACTTAAGCAACGCTGTTGCCAAAGTGCAAGCGATGCGGACAATGGGTGGGTGAGCAGCAACGACACCCCCCACGCCGGCCCCGCAGCCGCTCCGCCGGGCGCCAACCTCCCCGCCCTGCGCGGCCACAATGCCGCGCTGGTGCTCGGGCTGCTGCGCGCGGCCGGCGAGGAGGGCGTCAGCCGGCGGGAGCTCGCCGGCCGCACCGGGCTGACCCCGCAGGCCGTCAGCAAGATCACCGCCCGGCTGCGGGCCGAGGGCCTGGTCGCCGAGGCGGGCCGCCGCGCCTCCACGGGTGGTAAGCCCGCCACCGTCCTGCGGCTGGTCCCCGGCGCCCGGCACGCCGTCGGACTGCAGCTGGACCGCGATGAGCTCACCGCCGTCCTCGTCGACCTCGCGGGCGAAGCGGTCGGCGTACGGCGTGCCCCGCTCGCCTTCGAGGCGGGCGCCGGGCAGGTGCTCGCCACCGTCGGACGGGAGGTCGCCGCCTTGCGCGATGAGGCCGGCGGGCCGCCGGTGCTGGGCGCCGGGGTGGCCTGCCCCGGCCCCCTCGACCACACCGCCGGCGTCCTGCACCGGGTCACCGGCGCGCCCCGGTGGGACGGCTTCCCGCTGCGGGACGCGCTCGCCGAACGCCTCGGCCTGCCCGTCGTCCTCGACAAGGACACCAACGCGGCGGCACTGGGCCTGGCCGAGGGGATACCGTCGGGCGCCGGCTCCTTCGGATACCTCCACCTGGGCACCGGCCTCGGCGCCGGGCTCGTCCTGGGCGGCCGCCTCTACCGCGGCCCGCGCACCGGCGCCGGTGAATTCGGCCACCAGATCGTGCAGTGGGACGGTCCGCGCTGCGGCTGCGGACGGCGCGGCTGCATCGAGGCGCTGTGCCTGGCGGCGGTGGCCCGCGGCGATCTGCCGGGCGCCGCACGGGCGTTGGGTGTGGGCGCCGCCAACCTCGTCGAACTGCTGGACATCGACCGGGTGCTGCTCGGCGGCCGCACCGTACTGGACCACCCCGACGCGTTCCTCGCAGGCGTGACCACGGCACTCGCCGAGCAGGCGCGCACCCGCGGCAGGGCCGGGGCCGCGGAGGCGGTGCCGGTGGCACTCGCCCGCGGCGGTGCGCGGGTGGTCGCGGACGGCGCGGCGGAACTGGTGCTGGCGCCGCTGTTCGGGGGGCGGCAGTCCGGCCTGGGGGCCGGGCGGGCCTCCTGAGCCGGGCGGACCCCATGGGTGCCTCGCGGCCCTGGCCGCCCCGCACCGCCCCCGCCCGTAGTGCGAGGATCACCGCGGGGAGTTCCCGTACGGTCAGGATTCGGGCGCACCCATCCGGTCCGGCCTCCGCGAGCACGGACGCCTTCCCAAGTACTACGCGGCCAAGGTCGAGATCGCCGCGCTGCCGGCGGAGTGGGGCGAGGGCATCTGGGGATGGGGGCGGGGGCTGAGGTCCGGCGCACGGGGGCACCCCGGGGCCGTGCCCGTTCCGCCGTCCGCGGTGGTCACGCGACGGTGTCGCGGTGCGGTGTCCGCTCGTCCGCCGTGGGGCGGCGCTCGGGGACGCGGTGCTCGCGCGGAGTGCCCATCCCGCGCCATTCCGGCCGCAGCCCGGTCGCGTTCGTGGTGACGAAGTAGGCGGCCCCGCCGGCCAGCAGCACCGGCACGAGCCCGAAGGAGGCCACCGCCGCTCCGGCGATCAGTCCTCCGAGCGGAATACCGGCACAGGCGAGCGAATCCCCCAGCGCGTTGACCCGGCCCAGCAGCCGCCGCGGTATCCGTTCGAAGGTGACCGCCGCCAGCACCGGGTTGAGGAACCCCGCCCCGAACCCCCCGACGGCGAACACCGGGAGCACCGCCCCCATCGGGGCGTGGCAGGCAAGGATCAGGAACTTCGGCGCCCAGGCGAGCAGGAACCCGGTGAAGAACACCACGCGGCGCCGCAATCGGTGCGCGGCCGCCGCGGCGACCAGACTCCCGGCGATCGCGGCAACGCCCCCCACGCTGCTGGTCAGGCCGATCACGGCCGCTCCGCCACCGGACGTGCGGGCCCACACGGGCACGAGCACCGAACTGAACGCAGCTTCGAGGAGGTTGGTGATCCCGACCATGACGATGATGGTCAGGAGCAGCGGTTCGCCGCGCAGGAACGCGAACCCTTCGCCGAACCGCTTCCAGTAGCCCCACTCCGTCGTGCCGTGGGGCGACGGGACGTGCTCCGTCGCCCGCCCCATGCCGCGCGGCAGGGTCAGCAGCATGATCACCGGGCCGAGCAGGAAGCATCCCGCGTTGACGGCAAGGCCCGCCAGAGGGCCCAGCAGCGCCACCAGTACGCCGCCCGCGGCGGGACCCACAGTGGCGGCGAGCCGTTCGGTCACGCCGGCCAGTCCGGTGGGCACGCTCCAGGGGTACGCCGCTGCGGTCGGCCGCCTCCGGCACCATGACTTCCTTCGCCAGGTCCCCGGGCCCGCGGGCGGCGCCGATCAGGGCGACCAGCGGCAGCAGTAGCGGCAGCGAGAGCAGATGCAGGGCGTGCAGCAGGGGGAACGGTGCCGGCGGCGATCGCGCTGACCAGGTCGGTGGACCAGGAGACGACCCGCGCGCCGACCCGGTCCACCACCGGGCCGGAGAGGGCCTTGACCAGGACGTAGGGGGCCATCTCGCAGAAGGCCACCAGACCGGTCCGGGTGGGGCTGCCGGTGGTGGCGAGCACGAACCAGGGTAGTGCGATGGCCGAGATGCGGGTCCCGGTCAACGACACCGCCATCGCCGCGAGCAACCCGCCCAGTGTCCGCAGGGTCCGCCCGCCGGATAAGCCGTCGGTCGCCGGGGCGGCCCTCGTCACGACCCCTCCGTTCCCGGCCCGGCCCCCGGGCCGGACGAGTCCGCCGGTGCGGACGAGGCGGCCGGTGCGGACGAGGCGGCCGGCTCGGGCAGGAGGTGAGTGATCACGGAGACCCGCTCGGTGCCCTCGGGGGCCGCGGCGGCCCCCTCCGGGGTGTCCCGCCGGTATCGGGCGACGACCGCCCGCAACTCCTCCTGCAGGGCCGAGGCTTCCCCGGGGGTGAGGCGCAGGGGCCAGCCGCTCATGTCGAAGGTGTCCCGCCATGCGCGGGGCATGGTCTGCAGCTCGTTGAGCGCCCGTTGGACACGCAGGGTGTACGTGGCGGCGACGGACTGGAGGTAGGCCAGCGTGGCCTCCGGCTCCCGCTCCGCCAGCTCCGGATCGTCGAAGCATGTGGACTGGTGCACCGCGCGCCACCAGCGCTCTCGTGCGTTGCCGCGCTCGGCGTCCTCCGCGACGAACCCGGCCGCGCCCAGCTGGCGCAAGTGGTAGCTGGCCGTACCGGAGTTGACGCCCAGCCGCTCGGCGAGCCGGGTGGCGGTGGACGGGCCGTGCTTGCGCAGCAGCGCGACCAACTGCAGGCGCACCGGGTGCGCCAGGGCCCGCAGCCCCTTCGCGTCCAGGAAGGCCTCGTTCGTCTCGGCGCCCGGGCCGTACGGCCGCTCGCTCGATTCAGTCATGCCGCGCACGCTAGACCGCAAACACTTCTCCGCAAAGGCTTCTTCGCGAAGAAGTGTTTGCAATTCCGCTTGCGCGCTTCATGGGGTATCTGGAAGGCGTGAGGGCGAGTGAAGTGGCCTCGGGAAGCACTTCGAGGCGTGGCGCACGGCCACGGGGAGCTGACGCGACGGGCACGGACGCACCGGGCCCCGCGCACCCGCCCACGCGGCGGCCGGGCCTGCCGCTCACTCCGCCCTGAACTCGTACTGCATCTCGTAGAGATGACCTGCCTTGACCATCACGGTGACCTCGATGGGGCGGTCGGCGTCGTCGCCGTGGACGACGCGCAGGGTGCGCAGCACCGGGAGGTCCCCCGGCAGCCGGAGCGCGGTGAACTGCTCCTGCGTGGGCACCCGCGCCGAGAGCCGGTCCACGCTGACCCGGGGCGGATATCCCAGTTCGGCGAGGAGGGCGGGCGTACCGCCCCTGATCTTCCGGCGCTCCTCGATCGCCGTGCCGCGGGCGATCTCCGGCGGGTAGTAGGAGCTGACCAGCTCCACCGGCTCGTCGTCGATCAGCAGGAGCTGGTGACGGAGCAGGGCTGTCCCGCCGTCCCGGAGTCCGAGTGCCGCGGAGACATCCGCCGGCGGGGCGACTTCCGCGACCCGCAGCAGCTTGCTCCGCGCATGGGTACCCAGCTTCTCGGCCTCGGTCAGCCAGCGGTAGCGTTCGCCGTCCGCGGCCGGCGCCATGTACGAGGCCGGGCGCATGGTCCGCTGCCGGTGATCCCGCACGGTGACGGCGGCTCCGGCCCGTCCGACGACCAGCCGTTCGTCCTTCAGCAGGCCCAGCGCCTTCTGCACGGTGGCGTTCGAGGCGGCGAAGCGCTCCTTGAGCTGCGCCGTGGAGGGCACCTTGGCGCCGGGCGCCAGGTCGCCGTTCATGATCTCGTCGCGCAGATCGGCGGCGATCCTCTCGTGCAGCGGCCGGTGGTCGTAGGGGCCGGTCTCGTCGCCGGTCACTGGGGTCACCCGATTCTCATGTCGTAGCGCAGTTGCTGGAGTTGTGCGGGCATGACCATCCGGTCCGCCTGGACCGGGCGGTCCCGGGCGTCGAGCGACAGCCGGACCACCTGCAGCACGGGCTGCGTCACGTCCGACTCCAGTGCCTCAGCCTCCTCCTGACTGGGAAGCCGCGCGCTGACGTCCTCGCGGGCCCGGACCCCGGCGTATCCGAGCTCGGCGAGCAGCGTGATCGCCCCGCCCGGGATCTTCGCCGTCCCGGCGAGCCGGGTACCGCGGGCGATCGACAGCGGGTAGTAGGTGTCCGTCAGCTCACACGGCCGGCCGTCGAGGTACATGATGCGCCGCCGCGCGATGACCTCGGCACCCGGCTGCAGACCCAGCACCTCCGCGATCCCGGCGGGCGCGACGGTCTCTCCCGCCTGCACGATGCGCTGGCTGCCCCGGCGCCCTTTGGCTGCCGTCTCGGCGCTCCACGCGTCAGGCTGCCCCGGCTGACGCGCGGTCAGATACGGCACTGACGTGGTGATCCACTCGACGCTGCTCACGGCATCCTCCGGCACGGATATCTCCCGACCCAACTGTGCTGCCTTACCGGACAAGTGACAAGCCTCAGCGTACTGGCACCTTGCTGCAATTCGCGAATAGCGATACTGTCTCGAAGCGTGAACAGCCCCGAGAGCAGGCGGTGGTCCACCATGTATGTGCCTCAGCATCAGCAGCCTCGACTGCTTCCGTGGTCCGGCTCCGAGGGCAAACCCTGCTACCTCATAGGAGAAGGGGACGGCCCTGTCTCGCGCCTGGCCGACGAGGTGGAGGCGACGCAACTCGGGATGGGTGTCGAATTACTCGGGCATGCGCGCGCGATGCTCCATTCCCGCCGGGTATCGGATGGTGAGCTGCGCTTTCTCGCGGAGCGGCTCGCCGAGTCGCTCTCCGATGTGCTTCGGATCGCCGAGAGCCGGGGTGCGGAGGTGCCGACGGGAGCCGGAGATCAGGAGTCACCGCCGGGTCAGGGGTACCGCCCGCTGACTTAGGGTGGTGGCGTCGGCCGTACGTACGAGGCGTGGGTCACTCGCATGGCCCACGGCACGGGCGGAGACGGCCGGCGCCCCTGGTCAACACGCACGGCAGGAGTCCGGCAGTGGCAGAGCGCAAGCCGATCGAGTCATGGCTCACCGACATGGACGGCGTCCTGATGCACGAGGGCATTCCGGTTCCCGGGGCGGACGCCTTCATCAAGCGGCTGCGAGAGTCGGGCAAGCCCTTTCTCGTGCTGACCAACAATTCCATCTACACCCCGCGTGACCTGCACGCCCGCCTGAACCGCATCGGGCTGGAGGTGCCGTGGGAGTCCATCTGGACCTCCGCGCTGGCCACCGCCCAGTTCCTGGACGACCAGCGGCCCGGCGGCACCGCGTACGTCATCGGGGAGGCGGGCCTGACCACCGCCCTGCACGACATCGGCTACGTCCTGACCGACCACTCCCCGGACTATGTCGTCCTCGGTGAGACCCGCACCTACAGCTTCGAGGCGCTGACGAAGGCGATCCGGCTGATCAACGAGGGGGCGCGGTTCATCGCCACCAACCCCGACGAGACCGGCCCCTCCCCGCAGGGCGCGCTGCCCGCGACCGGCTCGGTGGCCGCGCTGATCACCAAGGCGACGGGCGTCGACCCGTACTTCGTCGGCAAGCCCAACCCGCTGATGATGCGGCACGGGCTCAACGTCATCGGCGCCCACTCCGAGACCTCCGCGATGATCGGCGACCGGATGGACACCGATGTGCTGGCCGGACTGGAGGCGGGCATGGAGACCTTCCTCGTACTGACCGGACTGACCCGTCCCGAGGAGGTCGACCGGCACCCGTTCCGGCCCTCCCGTGTGGTGGACTCGATCGCGGACCTCATCGACCTGGTGTGAGCGGCGCCGAGGGGGCGTGAGCCGGGGCGATCGGCGTCCGGCGGCCACGGGCGTCCTGCGCTGGTCCCGCAGCCCACCCGAACGGCGCAGCCCCGGCCGTTACCGGATGCGGCCGGGCTCGCACGGGCGGACCTTCGGAGGTATCGGAGGTTCACCATGCGCTCACGGCACCTTGCTCTCTGCGCCGCGGTCGCGGCCTGCGCGGTGATGACGTCGCCCGTGTACGGCGGGGACGCTCGCGCCACCGGGACCGGAACGGTCGCCGCGGCCCTTGCCCCGGCGGCCCTTGCCCCGGCGACGCCTGCCTCGGCGGCTCTTGTCCGGGCGAGCCCTGCCGCGGTCGCCCCCGTGCCGGCCGCCCACCCCGCTCCCACGGTCCGTCCCGCGCGGGCCCCCCGCACCGGCGTACCCGCCGAGGCCTCGCCGAGTCGCGAGCTGAGCAGCACCTCGGCCGTGGGCCTGGTGCTGGCCGGCGGCGCGGTCCTGGTCATCGCGGGCCAGCTGCTCCGGCTCCGGATGCGACTGCGCCGCGAGCGGCGGGGTGAGGCCGATGAGCACTGAGGAACGGGTGAGTAGTGACGGGCAAGTGAGTACTGAGGAGCAGGGGAGGGCCGAGGCCAGGGCTGGGGCAAGGGCCGGGGCAAGGGCCGGGGGGCCGGCCCTGTCGGGCACACGCGGCACCTCCACCCCTTCCGGCACCTTCACCCCGTCCGGCGCCCTCCGCGCCCATGCTCCTCACAGCCCCCACAGCCCCTTCGCCCCACCCGGCACCAACCTCGGCCTCGCCCCTGGCCACAGCCCCCACAGCCGCCGCCCCGGCCCCAACCCCAGCCTTAACACCGGCACCAGCTCCGCCCCCGCCCCCGCTCACACCCCCTGCCTCAACCGCCGCCCCAGCCGCCACCCCGGTCGCCATCCGGCCACCGCCCCCGGAAAGCTCCTCGCCGGTGTGGCCTGGGCCGTGCTGCTGCTGGGGCTGTGGCTGTGGGGGCGCGACCTGGCGGACGGGGTGGCCGCGCAGCTCGCCACGACGGGTGATGTCGCCGCCGTCGGGCGCCCGTTGGGCCGTCAGGCCCCTCCGCAGGCGCATGCGCCGCTGCCCGCCGCCGTGAAGGCGGAGCCCGTGGGCCTCACCATCGACGCCCTCGGTGTACGGGAGGGCGGCATCGTCGCACGGGGCCTCGACGCGCACGGCATCCTCACCCCGCCCCCGGACACCTCCCCGGCCCTCGTCGGCTGGTACGCCGACGGGCCGCGACCGGGCGAGGCGGGCGTGGCGCTGCTCGCGGGCCGGGGCGGCGCCGACCGCGACCCAGGTGCCCGGCACGCCCTCGTGCACCGCCTGACCGCCCTCAGGCCGGGGGAGCGGGTGGACATCCAGCGCTCCGACGGCAGTACCGCACGCTTCACCGTCGAGGACGTCCACCTCTACGACCGCGACCACTTCGACGCGCGCCGGACCTACGCCGCCCGCGACCGGGGCCGCTCCGAACTCCGGCTGATCGTCTTCGACGACGGCGGCGACGGCAACGGCGGTCATGGCCACGCCGCCCCGCCTGTTCGTGGCAGCGAGGCCTCGAACGTGGTCGTGGTGTCGGCCTATTTGACGTCCCTTCAGGCCGAGGGCACACGGGGCGGCTGAACCACCACGAGCGCCATTCGTCAAGCGTCTTAGCAGCCTGTGGACAGCCCGTCCACAGGCCGACCCCGGCGGATGCCCGTGTGCCACGATGGTGAGACCGGCGGTCCCCGCCGGCCCTGTTCGATGTTCCGAGGGGGAGTGGATGTACGGCGATCTGCGACGGACGGCCGGTGCCGGTCCGCCCGGCGGGCCCCGCGGCGGCCGGCGGCGGACCGCGCATGCCGGGGCGGCCTCGACGAGGACGGCGGTGGGGGCACTGGCCCTGCTGCTGCTCGCCGGCTGCTCCTCGTCCGGCGACAGTGACGACAGCGTTCCGGCCAGACCGGGCCAACGCCCCAAGGCCGTCGCCCCGTTCTGGGTCAACCCCGACAGCAAGGCGGCCCGTCAGGTAGCCGACTACGGCGACGAGGGCAAGGCCGCGGACGCCCGCCTGGCCAACAAGATCGCGGCGCAGCCGGTCGCGGAATGGATAGGTGTCGACGACCCCCAGGGGGAGGCGCGCGGCTTCACCCAGGCGGCCGCCAAGGCCGACCGCGAGGCGCTGCTCGTCCTCTACAACATCCCGCACCGCGATTGCGGCCGTTACTCCCAGGGCGGCGCGGCCGACGGCAACGCCTACCGGAGCTGGCTGGACGGCGTACTCAAAGGCATCGGCGACCGCGCGACCACCGTCATCCTGGAGCCCGACGCGCTGCCGCACATCGCGGACAAGTGCACACCGCAGCAGTTCCACGAGGAGCGCTACGCCCTGCTGACGGAGGCGGTCGGCAAGCTCAAGGCGCTGCCCCGCACCAAGGTCTATCTGGACGCCGGCAATCCCCACTGGATCAAGGACCCGGGCCAGATGGTCGAACCCCTCAAGCGGGCCGGCATCGACCGCGCCGACGGCTTCGCGCTGAACATTTCCAACTACCAGACCACAGCGGAGAACACGAAGTACGGCAAGCGGCTGTCCGCCATGGTCGGCGGCAAGCCCTTCGTCATCGACACCAGCCGCAACGGCAACGGCCCGGCCCCCGGCGGGGACGACCCGGAAAACTGGTGCAACCCGCCCGGCCGCGCCCTGGGCACCGCGCCGACCACCAAGACCGGCGACCCCCGAATAGCCGCCTACCTGTGGATCAAACGCCCGGGGGAGTCGGACGGCACCTGCAAGGGCGGCCCCAAGGCGGGCACCTGGTGGCCCCAGTACGCCCTCGGGCTGGCCCGGAGCGCCGAATAGCGGCCGCAGCGGGCGGCAGATGCCGCAGCAGGCCCGGCCGGGCCCCCTGCGGCATCTGCCGCCCTCACCCTCACCGACTCTGAGTCGCCGGCACCTTCACCCACACCGCCTTGGACGGCGTGCCGTGCCCGTCGACCGCGTTCAGCATGTACCACCCGGGCGGCACCAGCGACGGGTCCTTGGGCAGGGTGACCGTCACGCCGTCCCCGCCCTTGGCCACCGTGAAGTCCAGTGCGATCGAGCGCTGTTCGACATTGGTGACATGGGTGAACGAGCCGGGGCGCATCAGCCGCATCTTCTTGATGCCGTCGGCGTGCGGGGAGCCGAAGGTCGCGCTGCTGCCGAGCGAGACCGTCTTCGGCCCCTTCTCCGTCAGCTCGGGGCGCGACTTCCGGTAGAGGTACGGCGGGGTGTAGAGGTCGATCTGCTGCTGGAAGACGCCCGGCTTGGTGTTGTCCTTGTCGGCGTAGAGGGAGTCCGAGCCGAAGGTCATCACCCGGCCGTCGGGCAGCAGCAGCGCACCCGAGTGGTAGTTACGGCCCACCAGCGGGTCGGCCACCTGGCGGGCGGAGTTGGCCGCCGGGTCGTACAGCTCCGCCTTGAGGATGTTGGAGTCGCTGCGGCCGCGGTAGTCACCGGAGCCGTTCGTGGTCAGCACGGTGTCGTCCGGCATGATCACGCTGCTCGGGTAGCGGGCCTTCGCATACAGCGGAGGACCGTCCTTGAAGCGCGGCGACGGGGCGTGCAGATCCACGATGCGGGTCTTGTCCGTGGACTTCGGGTCCTCGCCGACCCCGCCTCCGCCCAGCACCATGTACCGCTGCTCCTGGGCCGGCGGCAGCAGCACCGACATCGAGGTCTCCAGGATCTTCGGATCGCTCATCCCGGGCACGACCTGGAACTTGTTGGACTTCAGGTCCCAGATGCCGGGGGTGCGGCCGATGTTGTCCGGGCCGTAGCCGGCGTTGGAGCCGGTGTAGAAGATCCGGCCCTGGTCGGTGAGGAAGAGCGCCGGGTAGGTCGGGAAGAAGCGCCGCTTGGGCAGGTAGGTCCACTCCTTAGTCTTCGGGTCGTAGACCTCCTGCTTGCCGGGGACGACCTGCCCGATCTCGTCCAGCCCGGAGACGGAGAGGACCTTGCCGTCCTGCAGCGTGGTGAGCGTCGGGTACCAGCGGGCCTCGTTCATCGGGTCCACGGGTACGTAGCGCTCGGCCACCGGGTCGAACTCGAAGGAGTCCTTGATCCCCTGGAAGTCCTTCTTGTCGAAGGACAACTTCTGCGCGATGCCGTAGAAGTTGTGGGCGGCCGCGCCGGTCAGGCCGTGGATGCGGTAGTTGTCCTGGGAGCCGGTGGAGTAGCCGCGGCCGTCCTTGAGGGCTTCGACATAGACCCGCGCCTCGCTGTGCACCACCGTGACCTTGCCGGTCTTCGGGTCGGTCTTCTTCTTCGCCCGCGGCACCACGACCGGGTCCTTGGAGGCGAAGGTCTTGCCGTTCTTCTTGCCGGTGAAGAGCGTGCCGGCCGGGAAGGTCCTCGGGGCGTCCGGGTCCTCGTTGTAGACGATCATGAGGCCGCCGGCCTTCTTCACATCGCCGTTCAGCTTCTCGTAGCGCTGGGTCCCGCCGGCCACCAGCAGCTTGCCGTCGGGCAGCTGGGTGTGCCCGGAGCAGAAGAGGTCCTTGGGCGTGGGGATGTTCTTGAAGGTGTTCTTCTCCGGATCCCACAGGACCGTACGGAACGACTTGGCCTTGAAGTTGGCCGCGTTGTTGCCGGAGCCGGCGACCAGCAGCACCTTCCCGGTGTGCAGCAGGGCCGCGTGGATGGTGTTGATGCGGTACTTGTCGGGGACGTTGACGACGTCCCAGTGGCCGTTCGCCGCCTTGTAGCCGGGCTCGTTGATCTTGTACTGGTGGTACTGCTCCGAGGCGAAGCCGTAGAGGGCCGGCCCGTTCATCGCGGCGAGCGCGAGCACCACCGCCGCCGCTATCGCCACTCGGCGGGTGCGACGGTTCGGACGGTACTTCATGTGTGACGTCCCCCAAGGGCGATCTGCAGGGTTTGTTCGGAGCTGACGGCCGGGGCGTCGGCCTGCTCAGTGGTCTGACCATGGCCCTGGTCAGGGGCCTGGCCGGGAGCCTGGTCGGGGCCCACGGACGGGCCCACGGACGGGCCGGCGGAAGGGCCGGTGGAAGGAGCGGCCGACCGGCCGGCGTCCGGAGCGGCGGAAGGCACCGCACCGTCCGTGGCACCACCGGCGGCTCCGTCGGCACCCACGCCCTCGGCACCCCCGGGAGCAGCCGCCGCCCTCCGCTTCCGCTCCTCACCCCGTACGGACACCCGCCAGGCGATGATCGGCGCGGCGGTGATCAGCATCGCGAGCGTGGCCCAGGTGACCATCGCCGGGTGGCTGTGCCCCAGCACGAACGACGCGACCAGCGAGCCCCCGAAGACGAGCAGGAAGAACAGGTGCACCCGGAACGTCCCGAAGAGCGTGTCCGGGCTGGACGAGTCGCCCTTCGGCGTGACCACGAACTTGCTCTTGCGGCGCAGCACCGTATCGAACAGCGACCGGGCGTAGATCGGCGCGGACAGCGCGGACATCACCATGCCGGCGACCCCGCCGGAGCCCTCCGGCTCGTGCGGCGAGACATTGTGCCGCCGGTTCCAGATGTACAGGCCGATCTGCAGCGCCGAGGCATTGCCGTAGAGCATCATCCACACCGCGGGATCGATCTGCACGCCCGAGGCCCCCAGGCCCAGGAACAGCGCACAACTGAGCGCCGCCAGGATCCAGTTCAGCGCCGACATCGGGTAGAAGATCACCATCATGGTGTAGTTGAAGAGCCGGCCCGCGGGCAGCGTGAACGGCGCCTTCCAGAACTGCTTGAGGATCGTTTCGTACGTCCCGCGCGACCAGCGCAGCTGCTGGGTGAAGAAGTCCGTCCAGGCCGTGGGCCCCTCGCCGACCGCGAGCACGTCGGGCGTGTAGACCGAGCGCCACTTCTTCCCGGTCTGCGGGTTGCTGTGCCGGTGCATCTCGAAGCCGGTCGCCATGTCCTCGGTGATCGAGTCGTACAGCCCGCCGATCTGCTTCAGCGCGCTGATGCGCACGGCGTTGGACGTGCCGACGAACATCGGGGCGCCATAGCGGTTGCCGGCCCGCTGGACCAGCGCATGGAAGAGGAACTGCTGCGACTCGGCGGCCTTGGTGACGAAGGTGTCGTAATTGCCGTACACCTGCGGGCCGATGACGAAGCCGACGTCCGGGTCGCGGAAGAAGCCCAGCATCCGCTCCAGGTAGTTGGGCAGCGGCACATGGTCGGTGTCGACGGAGGCGAAGTAGTCATAGGCGTCGCCGTGCGCCTGCAGCCAGGCGTTGTAGTTGCCGTGCTTGGTCTTGGCGCGGTGCGGGCCCTTGGCCTGGTTCCACTCCGGGACGCCCTTGCGGCTGAAGTGGTGGACGCCCAGGCGCCGGCAGACCTCCTTGACCTCGGGGTCGTCGCCCTCGTCCAGCAGCCAGACGTGCAGCAGACCGCGGTGGCGGATCTTGACCGCCGCCTCCAGCGTCTTCGTCACCATGGCGAGGGGTTCCTTGCCCGGTACGAACGAGGTGAGGAAGGCGACCCGGGTGCCGCTCTCGGGTATGACCGGGACGGGGTCGCGGGCGACCAGGGTGGCATGCGCGTTGGACAGCACATTCATGCACCGGAACAGCTCGATCAGCCCGATCGAGACCAGCATGACGACGTCCAGCGCCGGCAGGAAGTCGTAGGCGGGGTAGTCGCGTTCTGTCCAGTGGTTCGGCTGCATCAGCCAGACCAGCAGCCCGAACGAGACCAGCGGCGCGGCGCCGAGCAGCAGGGCTGCCCGTATGCGGTGCGGTTCGTCCGCGAGCAGCGAGCGGTAGCGGACCTTGTAGGGCTTGTCCGGGTCGGGCCGGGTGAGCGGCCCGGCCAGCCGGCTGTAGTGCTCGTAGTCATAGCGCGGCAGCGGTTTGCGCTGGGTCCGCCGCTGCCGCTGCTGGCGTGGCACGCGCAGGCGCGTCGTGGCCGACGGGTCGTACGGGCGCTGCGGCCGGGAGCCGTCAGGCGGCGACGTCATGAGTCCATCCCCCCGCACGCAACACTGGCTGCGTGCCGTCTGTACTGATGGCCCGAGTCCGCGGTCCCCCGCGACCGACTCGGGCGCTTTGCTGTCGGCCGCCTGCACCGTCGAACGGTTGGCAGCCGTCCTCCGGTTGCGTTTGCAACGCTGCCGCGATCCTGCCAAGCGGCGATTTCCCCGTGTTCACATCACGCCATCCGGCGTTCCCGACTGGTCCCACTCGGCTGGATGCGGCCCTCATTTCGCCGAGTGATCAGGTCAGGTTCCCTAACCGCCGTCGTGATGGCAAGAGTTGTCCAGGGAATTGTGTACAAGAGTGCGCAAGACGGGGCCGGGGGTGGCACGTGGCACGTCACTTTGATACGGGACTGGCGTCAATTCTCCCGCTGTCAACGGTTATCGGGGCAATTGCCGACGCCTCATCGCTCTGAGTGTTCGGGGGAACCCCGTGCGTAAAGAGAGTACTCCGGACCGGTAATTCCCCGGCCGATCCGCCATCAACCGGTAAAGGCGGCCGGCGCACCGAGGGATTCCCGGGTGGGGTACGGAGGAGGGTGCGGAGGTCGCCATCTCCTGAACAAACCTCCTGCTCAAAGGACTTGACGGGTCGGAGGTGCGGTGCGGGCCGGCGGCTGCGGGAATGCGCCGGCCGGGCGGGCGAGGGGCAGTTCCATGGCGCGTTGGGCCCGTTTGTCGACTCTGGTGAAGTTACCTCCGAGTATGCCGATTTGGCCGAAGGTGTGGCCACTTCCCGGGAGGGGGCGAGGAAAACTCCGCTTGCCCGGCCTATTGGCGACCGTCGTCGGGGGGAGTGCCGGAAGCGCCTTCCGTGGGTGAGGGTGCCGCGATTTCCGGAGTCCTGTTGCTATGACTTCGTCGCCGCCGCCTCGGTCCGGCTCGTCCGCCGTGGTCGCCGGGATCGCGGCCGTCGGCCGAGGGCGGGGCCGGGGGTGAGGGCGGAAAGGCGTGGGCGGTGGAGCGGTGAGTCCGAGTGAAAGTGAGGGTGTCGCCGACGGGTGAATCTGTGCGCGATCGGGTCATTACCGTTTGTGATCGCAAGGAAGCCGACTGCCGCCGTCCGGGGTGGGGGAGGGCGGGAGGAGGGGCGGGGCGGGCGTCCGTCCGGTCGGCCCCATGACTGAGGCCCCCCGCATGGCGAGGGGCCTCAGTCTTACGTGCGCCGCCAGGGACTCGAACCCCGGACCCGCTGATTAAGAGTCAGCTGCTCTAACCAACTGAGCTAGCGGCGCGCGCTGACCTGAAGAACTTTACACGAACGCGAGGGGTGCTCCGTACCCCCGGCCGCCGCACTCACGCGCTCGTCCCATGTGATCCCCGCCACTCGCCCTGACGTCCGGCCGTCCCCCTGCCTCATCGGACAGTCGCCCCATAGCGGGCAAAAGACTCTTGGTGCGAGGACCTTCGTCCCATGGTCCGCCCGCCTTGCTCCACGAAGATCGATTTCGTGGGCTCCATGGCGGTAAGCCATCAGTTGCCCCGTCAACATGCGATATCTCCTGCCGGTTGAGAGGCTGAAGCGACCGTCGGGACAAAAGAACGGAGCGCGCCCGGAGGGCGTCGGCCATGGCGTCCGTCACTCCTCCTCTCCCCTTTGCAACCCCATCCTCCACAGCAACGTCTGCCAGGACGCGCGCCCCGGACCGGGTCCCCGGGACTCGCCCCTCCGTCGGAAAGGTTGATCGTCGTGGTGTCGACAGCCAAGCGCACCCTTGAGATGCAGCTCCTCCTCGGGCCGGACGAAGCGGTTCCGGTGGCCGGCCGGTTCAGCTATCGCAGTGACCGCCCCTACGAGGTCGAGGTCGCGTTCATCAGTCGTGGCCAGAAGGTGGCCACCTGGCTGTTCGCCCGTGATCTGCTGCTGGCGGGGCTGTACGACGAAGCAGGTGAGGGGGACGTACGGGTGTGGTCCTTCCGCCGGCCGGGCGCATCCCGTCGGGTGCACATCGAGCTCTCCACCGATGACAGCGTGTGTGAGCTGTCGGTGCGTGCGGTCGAGCTGACCGCCTGGCTGGAGCAGACCACGGCGATCGTCCCGCCCGGCCACGAGGACCGCTATCTCGACATGGACACTCACCTGGCCCGGCTGTTCGCCGGGAAGTGCTGAGGGGGGACAGGGCGATCATGATCACGACTACGACTACGACTGCGACTGCCACCACGGCTGCGGCCACGGCCGGGACTGCGGCGGGTGCCGTGAGCCCCACCGGGGCTGCGGGTGTGCCCGCGGCCCGGTCCGCGGGCACGGCTACGGGCGGGGGCAGGGTGTCGACGGGACCTGCGGGCGTGGCGGCGACCGCTCCCGGCGCCGGCATACCGTCGGCCACCCAGGCCACCCAGGGCGCCCCCGCCTCTTCTGCCGCGTCCGCCGAACCTGCCTCCGTCTCCCCGCACGACCCCTGTGCCCACGGCTTTCTGCCCGAGCGGCCGCCCGTCCGTTCCATGATCGGGACCTGGACCCGGCTGGACGCCATGGCACGCGCGGCCGCGGTCGCGCCCGACCGTGAGGCCGCCATCGCGCTCGTCGAACGAGCTCGCCGTGCCGGGGAGTTGTCCGCCCTGCGGCAACGCGTCTCCCGCCTCTCCCTACGCAACGCGGAGGCCGCCGCCCTGCGGATCGCGGTGATCGCGGTCTCCTGCGGCTGGGGTGGACTCGACCCGCAGGCTCCGGCCGCTCGCGAGGTCGCCGACGAGGCGTTTCTCGACCTGTGGGCGGCGATCGCCCACCGCATCGACCACGATCAGTTCGTCGCCCTGCCCACTCTCGCGCTCCACAACTGGGTCCCCGAACGCAAGCCCCGCCGCCATATCCCCATAGACCAACTGGCCCGCACCGAAGTGCTCGTGCCGATCGTCCGCTGGGCGCCGGAGGGCCAGCCGCTCAGCCGTCTGGACCGGCTGATGCTGGCCGCGACCCGTCTGGAGGCGCACGGGATCTGGCTCTTCCGGCTCGCCGAAACCCTTGCGGGCCGGTCACCCGACGATTCCTCCACCCCGACGGCGCTGCGCCGCCTGGTCCGTGTCCAGCATGCGCTGCGCGCCCAGCTCCTCGCCGAAGCGGCGGAACTGACGGCCGCGCCGGCCACACCGCAGCAGCGTGCGGTGCTCGGCGCGCTCGCCGAACAGGGTGCCCTGGAGCCGCCGGTCCTCCAGGCGGCCGAAGCGGTGCTGGGTATCGGCGGACGCCGTATGGGCGAGGGCAGGCGCCAGTTGCTGCGGCGCCATCTCCCGGCGCAGCACCGTGCCTGGCTCAGCGCGATGGACCGCCACTGTGCACCCGTACGGACCCTCGCCCACCGCGGCGGTCCCGACGCCGCCGTCTACCGTGAGGCCCAGGAGTCCCTGATCGCCCTCCGCCGCACCTATACGGCCCTCGTCCAGGCCGCCGCCCGCCCCACCACGGCCCCGCTCACGACGGCAGCCTGACCTGGCCAGCATCGGCTGGGTCTGGCTTCACCTTGACCCGACCCGACCCGACCCGACCTGACCCGACCCGGCCTGACGTGACCTGACCGGACGCGGCCGGGGGTCGCTCCGCGCCCACACGGATCCTCCCCACCCCCGGCACGGAACCGCGCCATACCGCGCGCGGTGATTGGTCTGGACATGCCAATGCCCCAGTCCTACTCTGCTACTTGGTCTAGACCGCACGGTTCGGCATCGCAGTGCACTGCATTTCTCCCGGCACGGAACTCCCCCACGTTCTTCAGGAGCGAAGCATGCGCAAAAAGATCAGTGCGGCCGTGATCGGCCTCGGCGTCCTCGGTGTCTCCCTCCTCTCGACGGGCAGCGCCTCCAGCCACGGCTACAGTGACGCGCCGCCCAGCCGGCAGGCGCTCTGCGCCAAGGGCACCGTCAAGGATTGCGGCGCGATCCAGTACGAACCGCAGAGCGTCGAGGGCCCCAAGGGCTTCCCGTCCGCCGGCCCGGCGGACGGCAGGATCTGTTCCGGCGGGCAGCGGAACTTCGCCCAGCTGGACGACCCGCGCGGCGGAAGGTGGCCCGGCACCAAGCTCTCGTCGGGGCAGGGCTACACCTTCACCTGGCGGCTGACGGCGCGCCATGCCACCACGGACTTCAAGTACTTCATCACCAAGGACGGCTACGACCCCGGCAAGCCGCTCACCCGCGCCGACCTGGAGCCCCAGCCGTTCATGACGGTCCCCATGGGCGGAGCCCGGCCGGGCGAAACCGTCCAGCACCAGGGCACCGTCCCCGCCCGGAAATCCGGCCGCCACATCATCCTCGGCATCTGGAACATCGCCGACACGGGCAACGCCTTCTACGCCTGCTCGGATGTCGACCTCTCCTGACGCCCACGACGCCCACGACGCCACGGCGGGGGACACGGCACCGCACCCCCGCCGGGCCACCCCGGCTCCCCCCCGGCCAGGCTCCGGGAAGGCGGGGCCTCACCCCTCCCCACCTGACGCAACGTCAGCTACCCTCCGACGCCATGGCAGCCAACGGCACCAGCGGTCAGGAACGTTCCGGCGCCGCCACCGTCGCGGGGCTCGTCCGGGCGCAGTGGGGTGATCACCGGGTGGGAGCGAAGTACGAGGACCTGGTGCTCACCCATCACCAGCTGGCGGGCGGCGCCGCGGCGCGGGCGGCACTGCTGGAGGAGCTGCTGCCGCGCGGTGCCGAGCCGCATCTCGGGGTGTTGCTGGGCAATGTGCCCGAGTACCCGCTGTGGCTGAGCGCGGCGGCACTCGCCGGGGCCGCGGTCGCCGGGATCAACCCCACCCGCCGCGGGCCGGAACTCGCCCGCGACATCAGTCATACCGACTGCGCGCTGCTGATCACCGAACGCGCCCAGCTGCCCCTGCTCGCGGGCCTGGACCTCCCGATCCCGCCCCGGCGGATCCTCGTCGTGGACGACCCGGCCTACCGGGACCTGCTCGGGCCGTACGAGGGCGCGACACCCGACGGGATCACGGCCGGCGGACGCGGACACGGCGCCACCCGCACCCCGGGCCCCGCCTCCCGGATGCTGCTCTACTTCACCTCCGGCTCCACCGGCGCGCCCAAGGCCGCCCTGTGCACCCAGGGCCGGCTGGCCGCCGCCGGACACTCGCTGGCCAGGTACTTCGGGGTGCGCCGGGATGACGTCCACTACCTCTGCATGCCGATGTTCCACGGCAATGCCGTGATCGCCGGCTGGGCCCCGGCGCTGGCCGGAGGGGCCGCGGTGGCGCTGCGCCGCCGCTTCTCGGCCTCCGCCTTCCTCCCCGATGTGCGCCGCTACGGGGCCACCTACTTCACCTACGTCGGCCGGGCCGTGCAGTACCTGCTCGCCACCCCGCCCGCCCCCGACGACCGGGACCACACGCTGCGCTGCGGCTTCGGCACCGAGGCGGGCGCCGTCGACGCCGCCCGCTTCGCCGAACGGTTCGGCGTCCGCCTGACCGAGGGATACGGCTCCTCCGAGGGCGGCGCCTCGATCCAGCGCACCCCGGACACCCCGCCCGGCGCCATCGGCCGGGCGGCCCCCGGGGACGATCTCGCCGTCGTCGATCCGGAGACCGGCGTGGAGCTGCCGCGCGCCCGCCTCGACCCGGCGGGCCGGCTGCTGAACGGGGGCGAGGCGACAGGTGAGCTGGTCAACCGCGGCCGCAGCTCCTTCGAGGGCTACTGGCGCAACCCCGAGGCGACCGCCGCCCGCACCCGCGGCCGGGGCGAAGGCCGGGCCGGCGCGGGCTGGTACTGGACCGGCGACCTCTTCTTCCGGGACACCGAGGGGTTCTTCCACTTCGCCGGGCGGACGGATGACCGGCTGCGGGTCGACAGCGAGAACCTGGCCGCCGCGGTGATCGAGAACATCCTCGCCCGGTACGCCCCGGCGGCCGGTGCGGCCGTGTACGCGGTCCCCGACCCGGTCGCGGGGGACCAGGTCATGGCGGCCCTGGCGCTGCGGGACGGCGCGGCGTTCGACCCGGACGGCTTCGTGGCCTTCCTCGCCGCCCAGCCCGATCTCGGGACGAAGATGGCTCCCCGGTTCGTACGGACCCTGGACGCGCTGCCGGTGACCGCCACCCACAAGGTGCACCGGGCCGCCCTGCGCCGGACCGGATTCCGGTGCCCGGAGCCGGTCTGGTGGTCCCCGGTCACCTCCGCCGGCCCGGCCGGCAGCACCTATCGCCGCTTCACCGCCGCGGACCGCGCCGCACTGCTGGCGCTGTACCGCGACCACGACCGGGCCCACCTCCTGGACCGGTGACCCACGACGGACGGCCCGCCCGACGGCCCGGCACAACGAAGTGGGCGTCCCCGGAGAACCGGAAACGCCCACTTCATACGTGCGCCGCCAGGGACTCGAACCCCGGACCCGCTGATTAAGAGTCAGCTGCTCTAACCAACTGAGCTAGCGGCGCGCGCTGACGAAAGAAATACTACCTGGTCGAGAAGGGTGCTCATGACCACGGAAGCGGGTCGGGGCGAAGGACCTCAGATCGCCAGCGACAGCAGTACCGGCGCGGCCTGGCGGTTGAGGGTGTCGGCGGCCTGGCGCAGGCGGTGGGCGTGCTCCAGCGGCATGGAGAGGGCGAGGCAGCCGACCGTCGCACCGGCGGTGATCGGTACGGCCGCGCAGACCGTGCCGACGGCGTACTCCTGGAGGTCGAGGACCGGGACCGTGGGCGGCTGGCTGTCGAGCTTGTGGAACAGGACCTTCTCGTTGGTGATCGTCCGGGAGGTGAGCCGGGCGGTCTTGTGGCGCGAGAGGTGATCCTTGCGGCCGTCGTGGTCGAGCTGCGCCAGCAGGCACTTGCCGACCGCGCTGGCGTGCGCCGTGCGGTGGAATTCGGCCCACTCGTTGACCTTGGGGGCCAGCGGTCCGTCGGCGTAGTGGAGGATCTTCACCTCGCCGTCGATGTACCGGCTGATGTAGACCGCCGCGCCGACCGAGTCGCGCAGGTGGTCGAGGGTGAGCTGGAGCTTGTCGTGCAGCGCCTGGTCGTGGTCGCCGCCCGCGCCCAGGAGCAGGAGCGATTCCCCTACGACGTACGCGCCGTCGGTGGTCTGCTCGACGTAGCCCTCGCGCCGGAGCATCGAGAGCATGTGGGTGAGCTGGCCCGGGGACAATCCCGTCTCGCGGGCGATCTGCGCATCGGTCACACCGTTGGTGTGCCTGGAGACCGTTTCGAGCACGCGAAGGGCGTACTGCACCGAATGGAACGGCGCGGTCGGCTCGGGCTTCAGCGCCACGGTGTCCCCCCAGCAGGTTGTTACCGCTTGCGGCATGACGGTCGTTGGCGGTCTCGGCCGGCGCTTGTGCGGCCGGTCCCGGACAACGGCGTTGTCCTCACGATAGCGGTCAACGGCCCTCGGGGGAGGGGGTCTTGACTGAAAAGAAGCGTGCTTGCCGTTTCTGTACCGGGGCTTGAGACTTCGGCATATGCCAAGGTCAAGGTGCCCCCGGTGTCCTGGTGCTTTGCGCCCCACGGCACCCGTATACCCCGGGACGGGGGAGGGGGAGCGCCCCGGAAGGGTACGGAACCGGCCACATCTGTGGCCGGTTCCGTGAGTCGGTCCGAAAGCCGGACGCCCGGTCCCCCGAAACCCGGGGAGCCAAATCCGGCCGTACGACTCCGGCCGTACGACGCCGGGTCAGCTCACGACACCGGACCCGGCGCCCGGCGGGGCTGCCCTGCTCCGGCGCCGTTCTCCGGCACCGCGCTACAGCACCGCGCTCAGGAATTCCCGGGTGCGCTCGTGCTCCGGCTCGCTGAAGATCTTCTCCGGCGGTCCGAATTCGATCACCCGCCCCTGGTCGAACATCATCACGCAGTCGGAGATGTCCCGGGCGAAGTTCATCTCGTGGGTGACGCACAGCATGGTGATGTCCGTGGTGTGCGCGATGTCCCGCAGGACGTCCAGCACCCCGGCCACCAGCTCCGGGTCGAGCGCGGAGGTCACCTCGTCCAGCAGCAGCACCTGCGGGCGCATCGCCAGCGCCCGGGCGATGGCGACCCGCTGCTGCTGGCCGCCGGAGAGCTGGGTGGGGTACTTGTCGAGGTGCGCGGTCAGGCCCACCAGTTCGAGGAGGTCGCGGGCCCGCTCCTCGGCGGCGTCCTTGTCCAGCCCGAGGACGTGTACCGGCGCCTCGGTGATGTTCCGCAGCACCTTCATGTTCGGGAAGAGGTTGAACTGCTGGAACACCATGCCGATGTTCTTGCGGACCTCGCGGCAGTGCTTCTCCCCGGCCGGTACGAGCTTGCCCCCCTTCTCCTCGTGGGTCAGGTACTTGCCGCCGACCTGGATGGTGCCCTCGTCCGGCTTCAGCAGCGTCATCAGCAGCCGCAGGATGGTGGTCTTGCCGGAACCGGACGGGCCGATGAGGGTGACGTGCTTGCCCGAGTAGACCTTCAGATCCAGCGAGTCCAGGACCGTGTGGGCCCCGAACCGCTTGGTGACCTTGTCGAAGCGGATCAGCTCGGTGCCTTCCCCGGACTCCGTCCGGGGGGAGGTCCCGTCCGCCGGGGTGGCCGGGTCTTTCGAGGGGGTGTGGTCAGCGGACAAGGCGACGCTCCAGGGCTCGCAGGAGGAGGGAGGTGGGGTAGGAGATGACCACGAAGAGGATGCCGACGACGGTGATCGGCTCCAGGTAGTCGAAGGTGGTGGCGCTGATGCTGTTCGCCTCGAAGAGCATGTCGGCGACGGTGATACCGGCCAGCAGCGGCGTGTCCTTGAACATCGCGATGACGTAGTTGCCCAGCGCGGGCACCACCCGGCGGAACGCCTGCGGAAGGATCACCGCGGTCCAGGTGCGCCGGCGCGGCAGGCTCAGCGCCGTGGCGGCCTCCCACTGGCCGGGCGGCACCCCGTCGATACCTGCGCGGTAGACCTCGGAGGTGTACGTCGAGTAGTGCAGGCCCAGGCCGATGACACCGGTGGTCAGCGGCGCGAAGGCCAGACCCCAGGTCGGCAGGACGAAGAACAGGAAGAACAGCTGTACCAGCAGCGGGGTGTTGCGGATGAACTCGACGAAGATGCTGACCGGCCAGGTCACCCAGCGGCTCGGTGCCCGCAGGGCCAGCGCCCACACCAGCCCGAGCGCGAAGGACACCAGCGAGCCGTAGATCGTCGCCTGGACGGTGATCCACAGGCCCTTGAGGATGTCGGGCATGATCTCGCCGACGTAGCTCCATGACCAGTTGTTCACGGCTTTCCTCCGGTGGCCAGCGCCTCGGGGCCCTGCTTCTCGACGGGCAGTTTGCGGGAGAACCAGCCCTCACCCTTGGGCACCGCCCGGCCGACCGAGGCCTTGGCGCGGCGCTCCAGCACCCGCATGATCCGGGTCAGCACGAACGCGACCGCGAAGTACAGGACGAGGATGATGCCGTAGATCTGGGCGCTCTGGCCCGTCGACAGCCGGGCGAGCTTGGCCTGGAAGGTGAGTTCACCGATGGACAGCAGCGAGGCCAGCGCGGTGCCCTTGAGCAGTTCGATCAGCAGGTTGTTGAAGGGCGGCATCATCTCGGGGACGGCCTGCGGCAGTATCACCTTCCGCAGCCGCTGCCAGGGCGTGAAGCTCAGTGCGATGGCCGCCTCGCGCTGGGCGGGGGCCACCGCCTGGACGGCGCCGCGGACGATCTCGGAGCCGTACGCGCCGTACGACAGGCCGAGCGCCAGGGTGCCCGCCCAGATACCGACCAACTGCCAGCCCAGCAGCGGCAGCGCGAAGAACAGCCAGAACATCAGCACCAGGGCCGAGGTGCCGCGGAAGAACTCCACATAGACCCCGGACAGGAAGCGGACGATCCAGAACCGTGAGGTGCGGGCCAGGCCGACGCCGAAGGCGACGACCGCGGCCAGGGCGGCGCTGTAGACCATCAGCTGGACGGTGATCCACAGACCTTCGAAGAAGAGTTGCCATAGGGCGCCGGTCACTTTTTGCAGAGCTCCTTCGCCGTGAGGTCGGTCTGGAACTCCTTGGTGAAGCCGTACGGCCGGGCGATGCGCAGGAGTTCGCCGCTCTTCTTCATCTTCTGCAGCTCGCGGTTGAAGGCGTCGCGCAGGCTGGTCTCGCCGATCCGGAAGCCGTAGCCGCCGCCGTCGCGCTGGGGCTTGCCGTCGACCTCCGGCGTGAACGGCCGGGTCATCTCGACCTTGGGGTGGGCGCCGGTCTTCAGCGCCTCGATCATGGTCAGCGCGGTGCCGGCGAAGACGTCGATCCGGCCGGCCTCCAGGGCCTCCATCCCGGCGATCTGGTCGCCGTAGGTCTGGATGGCGCTCTTCTTGACGCCGTTGCCGACCGCGTAGTCGATCTCGGCATAACCGATACCGGAGCCCATCCGGAGGTGCTTCTTGGCGATATCCGCATAGGTGTGGATATTTTTCGGGTTGCCCTTGGGTACGAGGAAAGCGTCCTTGCTCTCGTAATCCGGGTCGGAGAAGAGGACGGCCGCACAGCGGGCCTTGTTGATGAACATGCCGGCGACGATCACGTCGTACTGGAAGGAGTGCAGTCCCGGCACCAGTGCGCCGAATTCGACCGGTACCGGCTCGAAATTCTTGATGCCCAGCCGCCGGAAGATCGTCTTGGCCACCGCGGGGGCCTCGCCGGTCAGCTCGCCCTTGTTGTTGATGGAGGCATAGGGCGGCTCGCTGGCGATGCCCATACGGACGGTGCCCTTTTTCCGCAGGTCTTCCAGCTGGTGTCCGCCCCCGGTCGCCCCCGAGACATCCACGCGGGAGCAGCCCGTGCCCGCTCCCATCGCACCCGCCGCGCCGAGCGCCGCCACCCCCGCGAGCAGCGTTCGCCGCCGGATGTCTCCGGCCAATTTTCTCTTGATCATTTTGGTGTTCTCCTGTGGTGGAGCCATGGGCGCGCGGCTACCCGAACGCCTGGCATATATGCCGATCGTTTCCAGCCCTTGATGCAAGCGCCCCGGAGTTGTTCCGTACGCCGGTATTGCCCACCTACGATCGGGGCATGACCGATCGCTTCATCGAAGTCTCCCTGGACAAGCGCGGCGTGAGCTGCACGGCCAAGTTGCTCGACGACCGCGCGCCGATCACCTGCAATGCCGTATGGGACGCGCTCCCGCTGGGCGGCGACGTCTATCACGCCAAATACGCCCGCAACGAGATCTACGCCCTGCTCGCGCCGTTCGCCCCGGAGGAGCCGCCGCTGGAGAACCCGACGATCACCCCGATCCCCGGCGATCTGTGCTACTTCACCTTCACCGACACCCAACTGGGGACGAAGTCCTACGGTTACGAGACCCAGGCAAAACACCAGGGCCGCGCCACCGTGGTGGACCTCGCGCTGTTCTACGAGCGCAACAATCTGCTGATCAACGGTGACGCGGGCTGGGTGCCGGGCATCGTGTGGGGCAGTGTCGTCGACGGCCTGGACCGGATGGCCGACGCCTGCCAGGACCTGTGGCGGGCCGGAGCCCTGGGGGAGACCCTCAACTTCCGGCGGGCGTAGGGCCTGTCGTCAAGAGTCCCGCCGTCGTCCGCCCCCGGAGGGAGGCGGACGACGGGACGCCGCGGTCAGCCCCTGGGGGCAGGAGGCGCGGGGATCTCCGCGGTCCCCGCTTCGTAGAGGGCGTGGGCGGCGCGCAGGACCAGCGCGTCCGCGTGCCGCGCGCCGACCAGCTGGACGCCGATCGGCATCCCCTCGCCGTCCACCCCGCAGGGCAGCGTCGCGGCCGGCTGCTGGGTGAGGTTGAAGGGGTAGGTGAACGGCGTCCAGCCCGTCCAGCGGGTGTGGCCGGATCCGGGCGGTACCTCGACGCCCGCCTCGAAGGCGGTGATCGGTTCGGTCGGGGTCACCAGCAGGTCGTAGGCGCTGTGGAAGCGTCCCATGGCCTGACCGAGCGCCATCCGCGTATCGACCGCGGCCAGGTAGTCCAGCGCGCTGTAGCGGGCGCCCTGCTCGCAGATCTCCCGGAGCCCCGGGTCGAGCAGCGCCCGCTGAGCGTCGTCCAGATGCTCCACCACCCGGGCCGCGCCGCTGAACCACAGCGTGTGGAAGGCCTCCACCGGGTCCGCGATGCCCGGGTCGATCTCCTCGACGGACGCGCCGAGCCCGGCCAGCGTGTCGACGGCCCCCCGGACCGCCGCGGCGACCTCCGGGGCCACCGGCACCTCCCAGCCGAGTGACGGGCTGTAGGCCACCCGCAGCCCGGAGACCGGACCCGCCAGCGCCTCCCGGAACGACCCGCCGGCCGGGCCGAGCTGGGACCAGTCCCGCCAGTCCGCGCCGCAGATCACCTCCATCATCAGCGCCGCGTCCGCCGCGTCCCGGGTCATCGGCCCGACGTGCGCCAGCGTCCCGAACGGGCTCGCCGGATACAGCGGCACCCGCCCGTAGGTCGCCTTGAGCGCGAAGATCCCGCAGAACGACGCCGGGATACGCACCGAACCGCCGCCGTCGGTACCCAGACTCAGCGGCCCGGCGCCCAGCGCCACCGCCGCCGCGCTGCCGCCGCTGGAGCCGCCCGCGGTGCGCCCCGGGTCGTACGGATTGCCCGTCACCCCGTGCCGCGGACTGTCGGTGACGCCCTTCCAGCCGAATTCCGGGGTGGTCGTCTTGCCGACGAACACCGCCCCCGACTCCCGCAGCCGGGCGACCGACGGGGCGTCCTCCTCCCACGGGCCCTCGGCCCGTACCGTCCGCGAACCGCGCAGCGTCGGCACGCCCCGGGTGAGGATCAGGTCCTTCACGGTGACCGGCACCCCGTCCACCGGCCCGGCAGGGGTACCGGCCCGCCAGCGCTCCTCCGCTTCCTTCGCGGCCGACAGCGCCTCGTCCGGGTCAATCCGGGTGAAGCAGTTCGTCGCGGCCTGTGCGGCCTCGGCGCGCTCCAGCACCGCCCGGGCCGCCTCGACGGGAGAGAACTCGCCGGCCGCGTACCCGGCCGCCAGGCGGGTGGCCGTCAGGTCGGCGAGGTGGGTCGGTTCGGTGGTCATGCGTCCTCCGAGCGTTGGCCGCCCCGGGCGGGACGGTGGCGGGGGCGGGTGGCGCCCGGTCCGGCAGCCGGCGCCGTCACCGCACCGGTACGTACCCGAGCCGCTTGTCGACGAGGTTGTGCAGCGGCTTGCCGGCCGACCACTGGTCGAAGTTGTCCTGGAACTGCTCGGCGAGGGCGTCCCGCCAGCCCAGGGTGTCGCCACTCATATGGGGCGAGACGATCAGATGCGGCACGTCCCACAGCGGGCTGTTGGACGGCAGCGGCTCCTGCTCGAAGACGTCCAGCGCCGCCGCCGCGATCCGCCACTCGCGCAGCGCCGCGACCAGAGCGTCCTCGACGACCAGCGGCCCGCGCCCGATGTTGATGAACCGGGCCCGCGGCGGCATCCGGGAGAACGCCGCCTTGTCGAACAGGCCGCGGGTGGCCTCGGTCAGGGGCGCCGCGCAAACCACCCAATCCGCCTGGGGCAGGAGGCCGTTCAGGGCGTCACTCGCATGGACGAGGCCGAATTCCGGGTCGTCCCGGCGCTCCCGGCGGCCGACCAGATCGACCTTGACACCCAGTGCCAGGAGGGTGGTGCCGATGGCCCGGCCGATCGGCCCGGAGCCGACCACCACCGCCCGGCTGCCGGCCAGCCGCAGGGTCTCGCGGTGCTGCCAGCGCCGCTGCCGCTGCAGCTCCCAACTTCCGTAGAAGTCCTTGGCCATGGCGATCACCAGCCCGGCCACGTACTCGGCGATCGGCTGCTCGAAGACCCCCCGGGCGTTGGTCACCAGGGTGTCGTCGGCGATCAGCGCCGGGCACAGCAGCTGGTCCACACCCGCGCTCGCGGTGTGCACCCACCGGGGCCTGGGGCCCTTCTCCGGCCAGGCTCTGCGGATCGCATCGGAGGTGAAATCCCAGGCCAACAGGACGTCGGCGGTGGGGAGTCGGTCGGCGAGCGAGTCCTCATCGGTGAAGATCACCCGGGCCCGGCCGGCGAGCCGGTCGAGCTTCGGCGGCGGGTCGGAACCGAGGACGAGGACGGTGCTTTCGGACATGGGCCAGAAACCGTTCTGAAACGTGTGCCCCTTTCCCTGGAAAGGGGCGCCGACAGATGCCTGGGATGCGAGGATTGACCACGCTAAGAAGTCGTATCTACCGTGTCAACAACGGCTCTGTTCCGACGTCCCGGCTTGATCCGGCTGCACTTCCTCCCCGGCCACTGGCCTGGCCATTCCAGCCCTTCGCTTTGTTCTAGGGGCCTTCATGGACGTCTCTTTTCTGGGTGGCCCACAGCCGCAGCTCGGCGTGGGCGTCGTCGCTCCCTTCGACTTCGCTCTCGACAGAGAGCTGTGGCGCTGGGTCCCCGACGACGTGTCCCTCCACCTCACCCGCACCCCTTTTGTGCCCGTCGAGGTCAGCCTGGATCTGGCCCGTCTGGTCAGCGAGCACGAAACGCTGCAGTCCGCCGTTCAGGCACTGTGCGCGGTATCACCGCAGGTCATCTCGTATGCCTGCACGTCCGGCAGCTTTGTCGCCGGGGTGGCGGGCGAGCGGGCCATGTGCGCCGCCATGGCCCAGGCGGGGGAGGTCGTCTCCCTCACGACATCGGGCGCACTGATCGAAGCGCTGCGCGAGATCGGCGCACGGCGCATCGCCGTGGTCACGCCCTACACGAAATCGGTCACCGACTCCCTGGAGGACTACCTCGGTGAAGCAGGCATCACGGTCACCGGCCGCGCCTACCTCGGGCTGACGCGGCACATCTGGAAGGTGCCCTACCGCGATGTCGTCGACATGGCCCGCGCGGCCGTCGTCGGCTCCGCCGATGCCCTCTTCATCAGCTGTACGAATCTGCCGACCTACGACGTCATCCCGCAGCTGGAGGCCGAGCTGCGGATGCCGGTGCTGTCCGCCAACCAGGTCACGATGTGGGCGGCGCTGCGCGCCATCGGCGTCCAGGCGGTCGGCCCGTACCAGGCGCTGCTCGATCCGGTGGCGCGCCGCGGCCCGGCCGCGATGACCGGATCGGAGCAGGCGGGACCGGGCGAAGGGCTGACGGGGGCGACCCCCGAGGCGGCCTTCGCCGGATCCGCCCCGGCGCCGGACGGGGAAGTCCTCGACGGACTGGAACCCCCGTACTGTCCACCCGAGGACACGGGAGGTCTGCCCCCGGTGTGAGGCGGGTGGGCACCTGCCCGTACCACCACGGATGCTGCCGGTGCGGCCCCACCCGCCGGCAGCGCCCCTCCGCCCCCTTCCGCGCCCCTTCCGCACCTCGCACCACCCGGTGGACGCACCCGTATGGAAGGTCCCTCCGCATCGGTGCATGCACCCGCGCGGACGAAGGGATCCGTCTCCGGGAACCACCGGCACCCACGAACCACCCGTCTCCACGAAAGCCCCTGCACCCGCAGCCGTACACGCAAGGGAGAACTGCATGGCATCGGTCGGCTTCCTCTACCCCGGCTACTCCGCGGAGGATGACTACCCCCGGCTCGAATCGCTCCTGGGCGGCGTGGTCCGTCTGCCGCTGGTCCACACCGACATCGGCGAGGACGCCCACCGGGTCGACGCGCTGCTGGAGATGGGCTCCGCCGGGCGGCTGGCGGCCGGTGTCGACGAGCTCAAGGAGCGCGGCGCCGAGGCGGTCGTCTGGGCCTGTACGAGCGCCAGCTTCGTCTTCGGCTGGGAGGGCGCGCACGAACAGGTCCGGGAGCTGTCCGTCACCGCCGGCCTGCCCGCCTCCAGCACCTCCTTCGCCTTCGCCCATGCCGTCCAGGCGCTCGGGGCCCGGCGGGTGGCGATCGCCGCCACCTACCCCGACGACGTGGCCGAGCGCTTCCACGCGTTCTTGAAGTCCGCCGGCACGGAGGTCGTCTCGACCCGCGGGAGCGGCATCATCACCGCCGCCGAGGTCGGCACCTGGGGCAGCGAGGAGGTGCTGGCGCTGGCCCGGGCGGGCGACCATCCCGACGCCGAGGTGGTGCTGCTGCCGGACACCGCCCTGCACACCGCGGAGCATCTGCCGGCCCTCGAAGCGGAGCTGCGCAAGCCGGTGCTCACCGCCAATCAGGTGACGGTCTGGGAAGGGCTGCGGCTGCTCGACCGCACGGTGTCCTGCCCGGTGCTGGGCACCCTCTTCTCGCGGACGGCGCACGTCTAGGAGACACGCCCGATCCGACCCGGCGCTCCACCGGGCGTTCCGGCCCGGCGAGCTGACCCGGGAATAAGTGGAGAACGGCTCCGGTTGTCCTCCTCGCAGACCACCGACGCGAGGAGGACCCGCACCGTGAGCGGCGAGCGAGACAAGGCCCGGGACAGCGACGAGGCGATCCGCGACAGCGGCGACGGGATACGGGGCGCGGCACCGGGCACCGCTCCGGTCCCCCTCTCGGTGCTCGACCTGGTGACGGTCGGCGCCGGCCACACCGCCTCCGACGCCGTCCGTACGGCCGTCGGCATCGCCCGGACGGCCGAACGCCGCGGCTTTCACCGCTACTGGGTCGCCGAGCACCACTCCATGCCCGGCGTCGCCTCCTCCTCGCCCGCGGTGCTGCTCGCCCACCTCGCCGCCCACACCGAGCGCATCCGTCTCGGCTCCGGCGGCGTCATGCTCCCCAACCACGCCCCGCTGGTGATCGCCGAGCAGTTCGGCACCCTGGAGGCGATGGCCCCCGGCCGGATCGATCTGGGCCTGGGCCGCGCACCGGGCACGGACGGGGCCACCGCCGCGGCGCTGCGGCGCAGCGAACTGCACGAGGGGGCGGAAGACTTCCCCCGGCAGCTGGCCGAGTTGACCCGCTTCCTCGACGACTCCTTCCCCGACGGCCACCCCTACGCCAGGATCCACGCGGTCCCGGGACCGGTGCAGGCCACCTCGCCCGGCGGCGTCCAGTCCCGGCACCGGCCGCCCCTGTGGCTGCTGGGATCCTCCGGCTTCAGCGCGCGGCTCGCCGGCTCCCTCGGTCTGCCGTTCGCCTTCGCGCACCACTTCTCCGCGGCCAACACCCTCCCCGCGCTGGACCTCTACCGCGCGTCCTTCCGCCCCTCCGAGGTGCTGTCCGAGCCGTACGCCCTGATCGGCGTCGCGGCGCTGGCCGCCGAGGAGGAGCGGGAGGCCCGCCGCCAGGTCATGACCGGCGCGCTGTCCATGGTCCGGCTGCGCACCGGCCGCCCCGGCCTGGTCCCCAGCCCCGAGGAAGCCGAGGCGTACGGCTTCAGCGACATGGAGCGGGACTTCGTCGACACCTGGCTCGGCAATGTCATCCACGGCACCCCGGACGCCGTCCGCCAGGGCCTGGACGATCTCGCCAAGCGCACCGGCGCCGACGAACTGATGATCGCCGCCAATGCCCACGGCGGCCCGGCCCGGCTGCGCTCGTACGAACTGATCGCGGACGCGTACGGGATGCAGGCGTCGGACGTGGTGGCCGGGGCCGGCGGGGACGTGGCCGGACCCTGGCCGTGAGGGGCGCGCGCCGTCGCGGCGGGACTCCTCCGCGGTGTGCGGAGCTTCCTCAGGCGCCCGTGTGCCGGCCCGCGTCGAGCAGGGCCTCGACCCGGTCGGGGGCGACGGGGCGGGAGTAGAGCCAGCCCTGCCCGGTGTCGCAGCCGATCCGGCGGAGCCGTTCGGCCTGCTCGGCGCTCTCCACGCACTCGGCGGTGACCGTGAGGCCGAGCCGGTGCGCCAGCGCCACCAGCGCCTCCACGATCGTCTCGTCCGCCGGGTTGGGGTGCTCCTGCGAGCGGAAGCCGCGGACGAAGGAGCCGTCCAGCTTCAGTACGGACACCGGGAGGCGGCTGAGGTAGGCGAGGTTGGAGTAGCCGGTGCCGAAGTCGTCGATGGCGATCCGTACGCCCATGTCGCTGAGCGCCTGCAGGGCCTGCAGCGGGCGGCCGGCCGAGCCCATCACGGCCGACTCGGTCAGCTCCAGCTGCAGCAGCCGCGGCGGCAGCCCGGTCTCGGCGAGGATCCCGGCGACATCCGCGACCAGGTCGGAGTCCCACACCTGACGTACGGCCACATTGACGCTGACGAACAGCGGCTGGCCGGGGTGCGCCAGCTGCCAGGCCCGTGCCTGGTGGCAGGCGCGCTCCAGGACCCAGCGGCCCAGCTCGACGATCGCGCCGTTCTCCTCCGCCAGGGCGATGAACCGATTCGGCGACAGCGTCCCGAACTGCGGGTGCCGCCAGCGCACCAGCGCCTCCACCCCCTGCGCCCGGCCGTCGTCCAGTCCGACCAGCGGCTGGTACTCCAGGGTGAATTCGCCGCGGTCCACGGCGGGGCGCAGGGTGCTGGAGAGCGCCTGCCGGGTCATCCGGTGGGCGTTGCGCTCCGGGTCGAAGAGCGTCCAGCGGGCCTTGCCGTCCTCCTTGGCCCAGTACAGCGTGGTGTCCGCGGCCTGCATCAGGCCGGTCGCGGTGGTGCCGGTGGCGGTCCGCTCCACGACACCGATGCTGGCCGACACCGAGAGCCGCTGCCCGGCCAGGTCGAACGGGCGCTGCAGGGCGTCCAGGACGCACTGGGCCAGCTCGGCCAGCTGCTCGGTGCCGGTGGAGCCCTCCACCAGAAGAGCGAACTCGTCACCGCCCAGCCGCGCGACGAGGTGCCCCGTCCGGCCCGGCCCGCGCTCCGCCGCGCTCTCCGCGATGCGGGTCAGCCGCTGGGCCACCGCACTCAGCAGCCGGTCGCCGACGCGGTGCCCGAGGGTGTCGTTGACGGCCTTGAAGCCGTCCAGGTCGAGGTAGCACAGCCCGATCCGGCCGGTGCCGGACGGGGCGATGGAGGCGGTCTCCAGCGCGGCGGAAAGCCGCTCGAAGAACAGCGCCCGGTTGGGCAGCCGGGTCACCGGGTCGTGCATCTGCAGATGCCGCAGCCGGGCCAGCAGATCGTGCCGGTCGCTGATGTCCGCCACCGACAGCAGCATCCGCTCCTCGCCGCTGAGCGGTTCCGGCGTCAGCGGCTCGACGGTGACCTCCACCCAGACGGAGTGCCCCTCGGGATGTTTGAGGCGGCGGGTGCAGCGCAGCCGGTCGCTGCGGCCGCACAGCACCTCGCGGTAGGCGGTCCACACCAGCGGGTCGGCGCCGAGGTCGGTGAGGTCCGCCGCGGTCGCGGCGACCAGCTCGGCCGGGTCGGCGCCGACCAGCTCCCCGAAGGCGGAGTTGGCCGCGAGGACCAGGCCGTCGCGGTTGAGGACGGCCATCGCCAGCCGCGCGGCGTGGAAGGTGGCGCGGTAGTCGCCGAGCGAGGCCGCGGTGTCGTCGCAGCGGCCGGCGGGGGCACGCCGGGCATCGGCGGATGCATTGGTCGTACCGTTACGCTCCGTCACTGAGGGGAGCGTCGCTCCGGGCGTGCGGCCCGGACTGTCGGGGTGTCCGCTCACTGCTCGCTCCCGCATGGCGCTGTCTCGTGATGGAGGGGGGTCTCGCGCTGGAAAGTGTGGCGATCATAGAGGCTGGCGCAACGGCCGATCCAGCGACGCAGCCGTGATCATCCGCTCGCATGACGGATCTTCGGCCATTTCTGCCCGGCTCTGTTCGTACCGAATGCCCCATTGGCTGTTTGTGACTTTCCGTTACGAACCGATGAAGGCACGCCGGTCACTCGTCCGGGTACGTAAAACAGGACGAATAGCATTAAATCGCCACAGGGTAGATGAGGTCTCCGAATCCGTCCCTGGAGGTAGATGTGCCGCGCGCCCGGACACCCCACGGGGTGGATCGCCGCCGTCTGCGGCGCGTCGCGGCCGTCGCCACCTCTCTGAGCGCGCTCATCGCGACCTCCATCGTCGCCGGACCCGCCACCGCCTCCGAGGCCGCCCTCTCCTGCGCCCTGGGGCGCACGGACGCGCACCACTCCGAGGGCCTGGACACCTGGAACGGCGCCTACCCGCGCCCGGACCGTCCGCTCAACGCCGTCATGATCTTCCTGTCCTTTCCGGACGCCCGGCCGTCCGCCACCCCGCAGGAGCTCTCCCGCGCCTACTTCCCCGCCACCTCCGGCTTCTTCGACCGTGCCTCGTACGGGAAGTTCCGGCTGCGTCCGCACATCCAGCGCCACTGGGTCCGGATGCCCCGCCCGTCCGCCTCCTACGGGATACGGCGCGACTGGGACGCCGGCCGGCGCTCCGACTATCTGCGCGACGCGGTCGCCGCCGCCGACCCTTCGGTGGACTTCGGCCGCTATGACGTGGTCTATTTCGTCGCCGACCCGGACGCGCCCGGCGTCGATTCGGACGCCACCAAGGTCGTCAACCTCCAACAGCCGATGCACGCCGACGACCGCGATCTGCGCCGGTTCGTCACCGTCTTCGAGCAGAGCCCGCCGGACCGCAATGTCCTCGCGCACGAGACCGGGCACGTCTTCGACCTGCCGGACCTCTATCACCGGCCGCAGAGCGGCAAGGGCGACTGGGACACCTACGTCGGTGACTGGGACCTCATGGGCAGCCAGTTCGGTCTGGCGCCCGACCCCTTCGCCTGGCACAAGTGGAAGCTGGGCTGGATCGCCGACAGCCAGGTGGACTGCGTCGACCTGACCAGCCCCGCCCCGCACTCGCTGCGTACCCTGTCCGCCCCCGAGGAGCCCCGGTCCCAGCGCCGGCCGAGGCTCCTGGTGGTCCGTACGGGGCCGGACAGCGCACTGGCCATCGAGGCGCGCGGTGCCCTGGGCAACGACCGCTCCCTGTGCACCGAAGGCGTCCTGGTCTACCGCGTGCGCAGCGGGACACCTTCCGGATCGGGGCCCGTGCAGGTCCTCGACGGGCACCCGGGCACCTCGGCCTGCGGGGGCACCTCCGTCTACCCGCCGCTCGCGGACGCACCGCTGGGCGTGGGGGAGAGCATGGACGACGCCCGGGACGGCGTGCGCATCCAGGTCGCGGGACGGACGACCGACGGGGACTGGGCGGTCAAGGTCGGCCGCGGCTGACGCCCGCCGGTGGCCCGGGCGAGGGGCCCGGTCGGGAGCGAGTCCGCCGGCACACGACGAAGGCCCCCACCGGAGTGGAGGCCTTCGACTGTCTGTGCGCCGCCAGGGACTCGAACCCCGGACCCGCTGATTAAGAGTCAGCTGCTCTAACCAACTGAGCTAGCGGCGCCTGCTGACGGGGAAAACATTAGCATCATGGCCGGGGAGGGCAAAAATCGGTTTGTCTCAGCCCGCGCTCAGCGCCGGAACGCGGTGCTGAGCTGTGGTTTCCCGTCCGGGACCGGCCAGGGAGCGGGCGGCGCGCAGACAGGCCCACAGCAGCACGTCCGGACCGGGCAGCCAGGGGCTGCGGACGTCCGGCGCCACCAGCCAGCGGGAGACGGACGGGCCGGCCAGGTCCTCGGCGGCCGGGAGAGGGGCGGCGTCGGCGGGCCCGTCCCCGGCGGCCGTCCGGCGGGGGTGCAGGGGCGGGACGGTCACCGCATCGCCAGTGCCGTGGCACAGCAGCGGGGGGACGGCGGCGGCCCACTCCTCCCAGACGAGCAGCGCCGGCAGCCGCTGGGCCGTCCCCGGGGCGGCGAACAGCAGGATGCGGCCGCGGTGTGCCGCCACCGGGCCCGAGCCGGGGCCGCCGGACCACAACCGGTCGACCATGCGCCGTCCGAAGAGCGCCGGGGCGTTGATCACGTCGAAGGCGGTGCCGCACGGCAGCGCGCTGGGGGCGGCCGGGCGGGTGGCCCACAGGGTGTGCATCTCGTCCGGGCGGGGGCTGGCGGAGGCGAGCCAGTCGGCGCCCGCGAGGGTGACGTACGCCGCGGTGGGGAAGGCCAGGGTGCGGGGTGTCTCAGGCAGCCAGTCGGTCATGGGGGACAGGTCTACCGATGCGGCGGGTGCCCACTGAGCTGATTGGGGGAAAACGGGACGGGGCGCCGCGGGAGCCGGTATCTTGCGCCTCTCGCATATGCCAGCGGCTCATGATCATGGACCATGAGCCGTGGTGAGGCGGGTGGTGCGGAGGGGGTTCCCGGGGCGGCCGCAGGGCCGGGGCGCTCAGTCCGTCTCGCCCGGCAGGGTGCTGCCGCTGCGCATCAGGCCGCGGCCGAACTCGATCATTTTCCGGGCGTAGTCCTCGGTCCACTCCGCCTGCTCGGCGAGCGCGGCCAGCGGCATCCGGTCGAACCGGCTGGGGTCGGCGAGCTGGGCGGCGGCCAGTGCCTGGAACTCCGTGGCGCGGTCGGCCGCGGCGCGGAAGGCGAGCGCCAGCTCCGTGGCGCGGCCGAGCAGCTCGCGCGGGTCCTCCATCGACTCCAGGCCGAAGAAGTGCTCGGGGTCGGTGACGGCCTCGGGCGGCTCGAAGAGCAGCTGCGCGGGCTTCATCCGCCGTGGTCCCGGCGCCGTACCACGCGGGTCGGGAGCCGGTCGCGGCTCGGACATGTACCTACCTCCCAGATCGTGTGCCGCATTCCATTGTCCCGCCCCGCGCAAGGGGGCAGGCGCGGGTGTCCGCCGCCGCCGTTCCCCGGGCCGTCGAGGGGAGGCTGACACCACGCCCCTCGGTACGCCACGCCTCTCGGTAGCCACGCCCCTCCCCGGACGTCACGGCCTCCTCAAGGACGCCATGCCACCCGGTGTTCCGCCAGGTGGGCGAGGACGGCGTGGTTGGCCTCCCAGCCGTCCGGGAACTTGACCGTGACGCCGAGGCGGACCGGCTCGGTCGAGGGGTGCTCGTCCAGCAGGTCGGCGACGCCCGCCCGGCAGACCACGATGCAGGCGTGCCGGTGGCGGGAGGCGAGCACGCACAGGCGGCCGGTCTCCAGATGGAACGCGGTGGCGTCGGGGCGGCCGGAGAGCGGGTGCAGGACGACCGTGACATCGAACTCGCGGCCCTGGAGGCGGTTGGCGGTGTCCACCGCGACCCCCGAAACCCCCAGCTCGGCGAGCGCGGCGCGGACGGCCGCCGCCTGGTCGCGGTGGGCCGTGCCGACCGCGATCCGGGCCGCCGTGAGCGGCACCGGGACGGCGCCGCCGTCCGGGTCCCGCCGGGCCTCGCTGGTCGCGGCGCCCCCGCGGTCCAGGAGCCGGCGCACCACCTGCGCCACCGCGCGGACCGCCTCCGGGTCCGTACGCGGCGTACGGCGGGCGGGGAGTTCCAGCAGGCCCCAGCCCGACTCCGCGGCCTCGTCCAGGACCCGGTCCACCCCCGAGCCGTCGCCCGGCACCCCGAACGCCAGCCGGCGGTCGCCGTGGCCGGTACCGCTGCGGAACGGGGTGTACGGGTAGAACGCGGCGGAGACCAGCGGCGCGGCCGAGGCGGGCAGCCGCCAGGAGACCGGCAGCCGGTGCTGCGGCAGATCGGGGTTGTGGGCCAGGAGGGTGGAGACCGCGCTCGCGGACGGGTCGTACGCCAGCCCCGCCCACTGCTCCGCGCCGACCACGCTGAACGGGTCCAGCTGACCCGGGTCGCCGACGAACAGTGCCCGCTCGAAGAGCCCGGCGACGCTCAGCAGCGCGTCGGAGCGCATCTGGTAGGCCTCGTCCACGATGGCGTGCCGCCAGGGCTCGTCGACCTTGGTGTAGGCCCATTTCGCGGCCGTCGACACGACGATGTCCATCCCGGCCAGATCGGCGGCCTTCGCGGACGTACGGACCGAGGGCAGTCCGGCCAGCGCCGGGTCGAACGCGCCGGGCTCGCTGCTGTGCAGCCGGCCGACCGGCAGCTGGGGGTCCTTCTCGGCGAGCCGCAGCACGAGGTCGTCGACCTGGGCGTTGGTCTGCGCGACCACCATCAGCGGGCGTCCGGCGGCGGCCAGTTCGCGGGCCGCCCGCACCACGAGGGTGGACTTGCCGGCGCCGGGCGGGGAGTCGACGACCACCCCGCGCCGGGAGCCGTGCAGGGTGTCGCGCAGGATCGCTTCGGTGGCCGCCGCGGCCGCCGCGGCCGGGTCGAAGCTCTTGGCCGCGGGGGCGGGCACGGGTGCGGGGGAGTCCTGAGGGGCCGTCATACGGCAATGCTCCCCGGGGCGGCCGGGTGCCGGGCGCGGTTCACAGGAAGTCCTCCGTGGTCACGGGGTCGGGGGTCTCGTACGGCGCCTGCGCGGGGCCGGTGGGGCCGGGCGGGGGGCCGCCGTGGGTCCACGGGGTGTCCTCGGGGTCCGGGAGCTCCGGGCCGCCGCGCGGGGCGTGTTCGAACAGCGTCCAGCACACCGTGTCGTCCGGCTCCGGCACCGAACCGGGCTCGGGGGTCTTCCCGCGCCCCATCCCGCCCGTCAGCCGCACCACCAGGGCGCCCGGCTCCCCGGCCACGGGCGCGACGTAGGCAGCGGTCTGCGCCCTGCCGTCCGCGAGGGGGCGGTAGAGCTTGCCACCCTCGGACAGCTGCGGGCGGTCGGCCGTCCACAGCGTCACCAGCGGGCGCGGCATCGGCCGCTTGCCCTCGGAGAAGGCCATCTCGACGGCGGTGACCGTGCCCTGGAACGCCTCGCCGGCCAGCCGCCGCCCCGCCATCACCAGCGGATCGTCCAGGGCTTCCTGGGCGTCCAGCTGGGCCTGGGCCGTCTCCCGGGCGGACAGTTTCTGCGCGGCGGTGACCGCGTCGTCCTGCCGGGGCTGCGGGGGCTCCCCGGCGCGCACCCGGTCGCGGTGCGCCGTGTACGACCAGCGGTCGCGCTTCCAGCGGTCGGCGACGTGGGCGCCCTCGGGGAGCGCCCGCAGCAGGTCGAGGCCGTGCCAGACGGCGTCCCAGGCCGGCCGCAACTGCCCCTCGACCAGGGCGCGGAGCGCGTCCTCGGCGCCCGGCAGCCCGGCGTCGTAACGGGCCATCGCGGGGGCCAGCAGCCGGTTGTCGAACGCCGGGTCGGTGGCCGGGCCGGCCGGCGGGCACAGCAGCTGCCCCGCCGCGTCGCGCGCCGACTCCGCACGCTCGGCCGCCTCCCGGCCCGACATCCCCGGCGGCGGGTCGATCCAGGAGAGCAGGGCGCCCAGGTGCTGGTCCTCCAGCACGCTCTGGCCGGTCGCCCAGTGGCGGGTCAGCAGGCCCGTCATGGACAGCAGCAGGCTCGCGCCCGGAACCCGTGCCCGCTCGCCGAAATGGGTCAGCCAGCGGCCCAGCAGCGGGACGTGCGGCGGCGCGGGGTACGGCGTCTCCGGCTCCTGCTCGGCCGTGCGCCGGAACCGCATCGAGCGTCCCAGCAGCCGGACGAACTCGATCCCCGCGGCGCTCGGCACGATCAACTGCGGCGCGTCCGCACACAGTTCGACCTGCACCGGGACCTTCTTGCCGGTCTCCGGATCGGTCTCCTTGCGCTCCTCCCACCCGATGGCGTCCGCGTAGCCGTCCACATACGGCAGCACCGTCTCCGCCAGCTCGGCGAGGAAGGCGAACCGCAGATCGCGGTCGCGCGGCTGCGGAACGGCCAGCAGCACCGGCTTCTCGCGGTCCGTGCCGACCAGCGCGCCCAGCGGGGCGCCGGCCTCGCCCGCGGTCGTCAGCGGGACGAAGACCAAAGGGCGCTCGGACAGATGGCGGTGCAGGGCCGTGCAGCGCGGCTGCGCCCGGCCCGCGGCGACCGCCTCCATCCGGGCCAGCGTCTCGATCAGTGACATCCCATCTCCTCCGTCCGCGGCGTCGGCACGGCGGCGCCGGCCAGCGCCTCGGCGCGCAGCGCGGCGGCCCGGCGCAGCGCCACCACGGCCGGGTCCTCCTCCTCGTCCGGGTCCGCGGGGCCCGCCCCGTCCGGGCCGGCCGCCGTCAGCACCTCCTCGATGGTGCGCAGGCCGCCCAACTCGCCCCGTACACCGCGCCCCAGCGTCTCCACCGCGCCGTCCTGGCGGGCGCGCGTACGGCAGTGGAAGGCCAGCTCGCAGGCGGCCAGGCACTCGGGGGCGTAGGCCGCGCCGACCGCCTCGACGGCCTCGGCCAGCTCCTCGGGCGGGCGGGTCGCCGTCTTCCCGTCGTCCGCGAGCCGCAGGTCGAAGGTGGTCTTCGCGGGCAGGGCGGCGGCGATCTCCTCGACCCGGGTCAGACGGGCCAGCTGCCGCCGGGTGGTGGCCAGTTGCTTGCGGACGTCGACGGCGGCGGCCGTGGGGAGGTTGGAGAAGTCCTTCGGGCACACCAGCAGCACCCGGTCGCGGACGTGGACCGTGCGGCCGGTGCGGGCGCCGGCGTGCCGGGCCACCGGCTCCAGGGCGAGGACGTACACCGCCGCCTGCCGCGCCGCGGCGCCCACCTTGGCGGCGTCCGCCGAACCGTCGATCATCGGGAAGGACTTGATCTCGACGACCGTCCAGCTGCCGTCCGGATGCACCACCACCGCGTCCGGCTCCACGTAGGCGGGCGAGCCGGCCACTTCGACGGCCAGCATCGGGTGGTCGAGCAGGGCCCAGCCGCCGGTCGCGGTCGCGTCGCGCAGCGCCAGCGCCGTGCGCGCCGCCCGGCCCGCGGGCCCGGCCGCGGACAGATCCGGGGTGGCGACCTCCTCGGGCCCGGGCGCCGGGGTGCCGGGCGCCAGCCGCTCGTGCACCAGCCGCAGCAGTTCCGTGCCGCCGTCGGCCTTCACCCGGGCCTCGAAGGAGGTGCCGCGGACGAGCGCGAACTGGGACTGGCCGTACGCCGCGGGCGAGCCCAGCGCCCTGGCCAGCGCGCCCTTGTCGATGCCCGCGCCGTCCAGCAGCGCACGGCGGTGGCAGCCGGGGTTGGCGGCGAGCGCGGCCAGTGCGCGGGCGTCGAGGGGACGGGGGTGTACGCCGGGGCCGCGCAGCTCGGTGAGCCTGGCCCGGCCCACGCGGGGAGCTGCCTCCGGCGGCAGACTCGGTGCCGCCGTCGGCGACCCGGCCGAGGAGGCGGCCGGCGCGGGGCGGCTGTCGCGGAAAACGTTCACCCGCGGAAGTCTCGCATCCGGCACTGACACGCGGGGGGACCACCCACGGACCGGCCGGCGGCGGAGACGGCTCCCGGTGGCGGCCGTACGGTGTACGGCGGCGTCGTCCCGACGGGTTCCCGGCACGTCCGGGCACATCCCGGCCGAGTGCCCCGTAAGTCCCGGGCAGGCCCCGGACGGGCTCCGGGCAGGCCTCGGGCGGCCCCCCTCACAGACCTCGGGCAGCTCCCGGGCGCGGACCGCGGCACGCCCCGCGCCCGGACCGCGCGCCCGGCAGGGAACAGGCCCCGCCACCGGGTCGGCGGCAGGGCGGCCGCCCCGGCCGGGGACAAAACGACCCGGTGCGCGATGATGGAAAGCCCGCGGTCAACGCCGCCCGCACCGAGAACGACCAGCCGGGAAGCCGGCGAGAGGTACGACCATGGCACCGCGCATTTTCCTGGCCAGGCACGGGCAGACCGAGTGGTCCCTGTCCGGCAGGCACACCGGCCGTACGGACGTCCCGCTGCTGGACGAGGGCCGGCGCGGCGCCAAGCTGCTGGGCGAGCGGCTGCACCGCGCCCCCTGGAACGGCCTCCCGGGCGTCGAGGTCCGTACCAGCCCCCTGGTGCGCGCCAAGGAGACCTGCGAGCTGGCCGGTTTCGGCGACCGGGCGCAGCAGTGGGACGCGCTGATGGAGTTCGACTACGGCGCGTACGAGGGCCTGACGCCGGCCGAGATCAAGTCGGGGCGGCCGGACTGGCTGATCTGGCGCGACGGTGTGCCGGAGGGCGAGACGCTCGCCGAGGTCGCCGCGCGGGCGGACGAGGTCGTCGACTGGGCGCGGTCGGCCGACCGTGACGTGCTGGTCTTCGCGCACGGCCACATCCTGCGCTCCCTGGGCGCCCGCTGGCTGGGCCTGGACATCTCCTTCGCCGCCCGGATCCGGCTGGAACCGACCTCCCTGTCGGTGCTCGGCTGGGCCTACGGCGACCCGGCCATCGAGCGGTGGAACGACACGGGGCACCTCGGCTGAGCGACGTGGCGGGAGCCGTGGGGGAGGAGGCGGGGGGAGCGTGCGGCCGTCGGCCGTGCGTTGACCGTGCTCGGGCGTCGGCCGTGCCGTGACCGTGCCGTGTGGTGCTTCCCCGCCCCGCCGTGGCGCTTCCCCCGCCCCCTCCCCCCTCCTCCCCCTTCGGGGGAGGGGGCGGGGGTGGGTTCGGGGGTGGGGGGAGCTGCACGGCCTGGCGCCCCCAGCCCCCAGCCCCCAGCCCTCAGCCGTCTGAGGCCGCCCCCCGTGTCCCGTCCTCCTCCGGCGCGGCCGATGCCGCGTGCCGCTCCAGGAAGCCGGTGACCGCGCCGCGGTCGCGATGCGCCCGCAGCGTCCGGGCCGTGCCGTCCAGCATCGACCGGATCCGGGCCGAGCGGACCTGCTCCAGCAGCGCCAGCACCCGGACCCCGGCCGCGGCGGCCTCCTCGGGCTGCCCGCTGTCCGCGAGATCGCCCGCGAGCTCCGCGGTGAACAGGGCGATATTGCGGGTGAAGTGGGGGTCCTGCAGCGCCACCGCCCGGCGCGCGTGCTCCACCGCGCGCCCGGCCTCACCCAAGGCCGACCAGCACTGCGCCTCCAAGCCCGCCAGTTCGGCCTCGCCGTAGAACGACATCCACTCCGGGTCGCCGTCCCGCGGCCCGCCCGCGAAGTGCCGCTCCGCCCGGGCCAGCGCCTGCTCGCAGCCGGAGCGGTCCGCCAGCACCGCCCAGCCGCCCGCCTCGCGCAGCGCCAGCAGCGACAGCAGCCGCGGCGAGGCCAGATGCCGGGCGGCCTGCTGGGCCGCCTGCGCGGCGCGCACGGCCTCGCGCGGACGCCCGGCATCGCGGGCGAGGAAGGCCGTATTGCAGAAGGCGTGCGCCTCCAGGGCCGCGTCGCCGCAGACCCGGGCGGTGGCCAGCGCCTCCGCGTAGTGCGAGCGGGCGTCGCCGAAGCGGCCCGAGTCATGCGCCAGCCAGCCGACCGTGATGGCGAGTTCCCCCGCCCCGGCGTGCAGCCGGTCGGACACCGAGCGGCGCTGGACGCCCGCGTCCAGCAACTCGTAGGCGGCGCGCAGCGGCTGGGTGGCGCGGCGGTAGATGCCCTCCGCGCCGTGCCGGTCGTCCAGCAGCCGGATCTGCCGGACCGCCTCCTCGACGGCGGTGGCCTCGGCGGCACCGGCGCGGCCGCCGGCCGCGGCGCGCGGGCCCGGCACATGGGCGGATGCGGCGGCGGCAGCGGCCTCGATGGGGTGCAGTGCGGCAAAGCCCAGGGCTGCCGCCGGGCCGCCGGTGATGAACGCGCGACGCAGCACGTCGCTCTCCTCGTGGATCTGGATACAGGTATCGCGGTGGTCGGGGTCGGTTGCCAGGGGCGCGGCGCCGGCCGCCGCGGTACGCGCCCCCCGTCCGCGTACCGCCTCGCGCGGCGCGAACCCCATGTCGGGCAGCGTGAGCCCGGGGAACATGTGCCGGAACACCCGCTCGTAGGCGTAGTTCGGACACCGGATCTCCCCGGACTCGACGCGGCCCACATAGCGGGCGTCGCACGAGACCTGTTCACCGATCTCACGGGCGGACCGTCGGACCGCCGCCGCGAACTCGCCCGGTGACAGCCGGCCGCGCAGCTGTCGGAAAGCGAGGTTCGGGCGGGCGGGTACGGTGCGGGACGACGCTGAACTTGCTGGTGGCGACGCCATGGCGGACCCTCTCCGTGCCCTCTCCGTGCCATCAGGTGACGATGCCGCCTCCTGGCGGTGCGGCGGGTTGACCGTACCGGCTGTGATGGCTCCGATACGCAGAGTTTGGCCACAAATCGGATATCTCGCGCACGATCTGCCATGAACTGCCATCCTTTGCAGCGTTACGCCGCCGTAGCTGTTGACACGCCTGACCGTTGAAGTCGGTGTAAAGGGTCGGGTGTGTGCAGGAGGAGGGGTTCTCCGTGTGGGAGACCGGCGTGAGCAGGGGCGGCAACGGGTCCGCGGGCCAGGCCGTCGCAGACGGGGCACCGGCCGTACCGGCGCAGGCGTGCGACCTCGTGACGGTGCCCGCCCGGCAGGGGCTGGAGGCCGTGGACATCCTCCGGCTGCGGGACGGTGTCGGCCCGGTCCTGCACGACGGGGTCTGCGACACCCTCGGCTTTCTGGTGCCCGCGGGTACCGCGGCGGGCTGGGACGTGCCGGGCAGCGCGTGTACCCAGACCTCCGGGAGGGGCATCGCGCTGGGGGCGCTGTGCGGGGAAGGGGCCGCGGCACACCCGCCGGTGACCGGCAGCGGCTGGCTGGTGTCCCCGGAGGGTGCGGGCGCCGAGGCCACCGACCCGGCCGTGCTGCGGGCGGCACTCGGCGAGGCGGCCCGCACCATCGAGGCCGTCGACCGCTGTCAGTGAGGCCGGCCGCCGGCCGGGCGCGCCTTACGTCCCGTGCGCGGCCGGTGCGCCGTCCCGCGCCGGGCGGGGGATGGTGGTGGCGCCGCGCCGGTCACCGAGTCGGCGCTGTACGCCGCGCAGCAGCCGCGTCGCGGTGAAGGCCGCGCCGTGGACGAAGCGCATCGACGGGCCGAACGACGGGGCGGTCAGCAGTCCCGCGAAGAACAGGCCGGGCCAGGACGACTCGAAGCAGCAGCTCAGTTCGGGCGCCCGGCTGCCGCCCACCGTCCGCAGCATGGTGCGCACAGGGGGGACGAGCAGCCGCAGCCGCCCGAGGTCGGGGCGGAATCCGGTGGCCGCCACCACGTGCTGGGTGTCCAGGGTCTCGGTACCGCCCTCCGCATGGGTGAGGTGGAGGCGCACCCCGTCGTGGTGAGCGGTCGCCGCCCGGATCCGGTGGTTCAGCAAGGTGGGCACCGTCTGCTCGAAGCGCTCCCGCAGCCACCAAGCGCCGGCCGGGCCCGGCCTCGTCTCGGCGATCCGCAGCCGGGTCGCGGCGGGCAGCCGGCGCACCGCCCAGGGGGCCTGTGACCACAGCCGGTTCGGCCAGCCGGTGCCCAGCGCGGAGTGCGGGTCGCGCAGCGCGCGCAGCCGGCCGCGCTCCAGCGGCTGCGGCGGGGCGTTCCAGCGCAGCCGGTCGGTGCGGGCCACGAGGCGGGGCCGGGCGCCCTGTTCGGCGAGCAGGGCCGCGGTCTCCAGCGCGGACTGGCCGGCGCCGATCACGGTGACGTCCTGACCACAGAAGCGGCGCAGGTCGCGGTGGTCGCTGCTGTGCGAGGCGAGGTGCGGGGGGAGTTCGAGCAGCGGCCAGGGCCGGTGGACGAACGGCATCACGCCGACGGCGAGCGCGACGGCCTTGGCCGCGATCCGCTCGCCGGTGTCCGTGCCGACGTGGAAGCCGTCGCCGTCCGGGCGTACGGAGGTGACGGTGACCTCCTCGATCTGCGGTACCGCCCGTTCGCCGAACCATCTGCCGTACGCGGTGAAGGTGCCGAGCGGCAGCGGGACGCCGTGCTCGGTGGTCAGGTCGTGGGCGGCGCCGTACGCGGCCGGGGTGTGGCTGCCGTCCGGGTCGGAGAGGGGGGAGGCCCAGGGCTCGGAGGTGAGGAACATGCCGTCGGGCATGTGGTCGCGCCACGTGGCCATCGGCCGGCCCAGGACCCGCAGCCGCAGCCCGGCCGCCGCCGCATGCGCGGCGACCGAGAGTCCGTAGGGGCCGGCGCCCACCACCACGAGGTCGTACATGGAAGCTCCCTGCTCTTTCTCTTGGTGCGGTACGGACGGAAGCGACCGCGGGGGCGGAGCGGGCACACCGCCGGGCGGAGGGGCGCGGCCGGGCCGGGCGTGGCTATCTGTTCGAGAGCGGGGACGGGGCGGGCGGCCGGGCCGGATCCGGCAGGGAGACGGCCGCCGCGGACAGCGCCGCCGGGCGGCCCTGCGGCAGGGGCACCGCCGCCGGGTTCCGGCGCCGGGCCGGGGCGACGGCCACCGCCTGCTCGTACACGGACATCAGTGCCTCGGCGCTGCGGGTGATGTCGTAGCGCCGCACCACCGGCGGAACCGGCAGCCGGCCCGGCCCGTGGCGCCTCAGCTCCCGCAGTGCGGTGGCGAGTTCGTGGACGCCGGGGCTGAAGCGCCGGGCGCCGGGGGCCTGGTCGGCGGGGAGTTCGTCGACCGCCGGACAGCTGCCGTAGAGCACATGCAGCCCGGACCCGAGCGCTTCCAGGACGGCCAGGCCGAACGCCTCGTCCGGGGAGGGCGAGACGAAGACGTCGATGGCCGAGAGCAGGCCGGGGATGTCGGGGCCTTCGGGGCCCTGGGGAGGGGCTGACCGGGCGTGGGTTCCCCGTCCGCCCCCGGTTCCCCACGCGGCGGCTCCCCGCCCGTCGGACGCGGCGTCGACCGCCCCGTCGCGCTCGCCCAGCAGATGGATGCGGTCGCCCGAGCCGAACTGCTCCGCCATCCGGCGCAGCGTCTCCCGCTCCGGCCCCGCGCCCGCCAACAGCAGATGTACGCCCGGCAGTTGGGTCACCGCCCGGACCAGCACACCGAACCGCTTGCCGGGCACCAGCCGGCCGGCCCCGCCGACCACGAACGCGTCCAGCGGCAGTCCCAGCCGGGTGCGGACCAGGGCCCGGGCGGCCGGATCGAAGGCGAAACGGTGCGCCTCGATGCCGCCCGGCACCACATGGATGCGCTGCTCCGGTACGCCCCAGCGGCGCAGCCGGGCGGCGACGGTGTCCGAGACGGCGACCGTGGCCGTCCCCAGCCGTTCGGTGGCCCGGTAGAGCGTACGGACGCCCCGGGTCAGCCGGCGGCCCTCGATGACCGCATCGCCGAGTGAGTGCTCGGTGGCCACCACCGCCCGTACGCCGGCCATCCGGGCGGCGACCCGGCCGTAGACGCAGGCCCGGTAGAGGTGGGTGTGCACCAGGTCGTAGCCGCCGTCGCGGATCAGTCCGGCGAGGCGGGGGAGCGCGGTCAGGTCCCGGTTGCCGGTCATTTTGAGGTGGGTGACGGGGGTGCCGTCGGCCTCGATGCCCTCGGCGACCGGGCCCGGACGGGTCAGGGTGACGACCTCGCAGTGCGCGGGCAGCCGGCGCAGCAGCAATCGCAGCTGCTGCTCGGCGCCGCCCACGTCGAGGCCCGTAATGACGTGCAGAACCTTCACCGGATGCCTCCTGGGGTAGCGGCCGGGGTGGTGGTCTCGTAGGGGGCGGCGCACGGGGGTGTGGCGGGTGCGGAAGGTGCTTGCGGTGCGGCGCCGGTGTGCGGTGCGGCGCCGGTGTGCGATGCCGCCGCGATCGCCCGGCCACCGGCGGCGCGGGCCGGCGCGCCCGTGCTCATCCGCGCTCCCGCCGCCACGGCGAGGCCGCGGTGCGCAGCAGGATCCGGATGTCCTGCCACGGCGACCAGCTGTCGATGTAGAGGTTGTCGAAGCGGGCCAGGTCCTCGGCGCTGGCGCCGCCGCGCAGCCCGTGCACCTGCGCGAGTCCCGTCAGGCCCGGCCGCATCCGGTGCCGGGCGTCGTACTCCGGGCAGGCCTCGGTGCGACGCTGGACGACGCGGGGGTGCTCCGGGCGGGGACCCACCAGACTCATGTCGCCGCGCAGCACGTTCCACAGCTGCGGCAGCCCCGCCGGCGCGGTGCGCCGCAGCAGCCGGCCGGCCCGGCTCGTCGGGCGCTCGTCCGCCACGCCCCGCCGGCTCGTCTCCTCCTGCGCCGCGGGCCCGCGCACGGTGCGGAACGTCAGCAGGGTGAAGCCGCGCCCGTCCCGGCCGGTCCGTTCCTGCCGGCACAGCACGCCGGGCCCGTCGGCGAGCCGTACCGCGAGCGCACAGCCCAGCAGCACCGGGGCCGCGACCACCAGCGCCGGAGCGGCCAGCGCGAGATCCAGCGCCCGCTTGCGCCGGCCGCCGTGCCGCGGCGGGGCGGTGTCCAGGCGGCGGCAGGCGAAGCCCCACAGATGGTCGGTGCCCGGACGCGGCGGGCGGCCCTCGCGGGCGGCTGCCGGACCGGCCAGCCAGATCGCGGAGCCCTGGTCGACGAAGCGGCGCAGCAGCGCGGCGGTGTGCGGATCGCCGTACGGCGGCAGCGTGAACACCACGTCCCGCACGGTGTGCTGGATGACAGCCCGGGCGAGGTCCGGCACCGAGGTGAGCCGCGGCAGCCCTCCGCGGGCCGGGGGAGCGGCGGGGCCGCCGGGCAGCAGCGGGGCCGGCGGGACCAGGCCCACCGGGCGCATGCCGTACTCGGGGCGGGCGTCCAGCACGGCGGCCAGCTGCCGGGCTGCCGGGTCGCTGCCCACGATCAGGGCGGCGCGCGGCCGGCGGCGGGCGGCGTTGCGGCGCGCCCGGTAGACCGTGGCCCGGCCGCCGCAGACCAGCAGGGTGTGTGCCGCCACCGCGCCCGACAGCACGACCGGTGGCAGCGCCCGCCCGGGGTGGACGGCGGCGAGCACCGCGGCCGCCGCGCACCACAGGACGGCGGCCCGGCCCAGCACCCTCGGCAGGTCGTTCAGCGCGCGCGGGGCGGGGCCGGGACGGTAGAGACCGGCCCGGCAGTGGAGCAGCAGCGCGGCCGGCACCAGGGCGGTGAGCGCCGCCGGCGGCGCGGCGGTGCCCAGGGCGGGCAGCGCGGCGCCCGCGGTGGCCAGGCAGTCGGCGGCCAGCAGCGAGGCGACGGTCCGCCGCCGCAGGCCGCGGCCGGGCCGGGGCGGGGGCAGCGTCTTCGGGACCGGGCCGCGGGGCGGGCGGCCCGTGGCGGCCGTCGGCCGGGGCACCGCCGACGGGGGCAGGGCCCGGCCGGCAAGGGGGGCGTCCGCGCGGTCCGTCGTCATCGGCTGACCCGCTCCCTGCTCTCCCCGCACGCCGCGCCGAGCAGTTCGCGGTACAGCCCGAGGACGGCCGCCGCGGTGTCCCGCACGTCGTACTCCGCCCGCATGTGCTCCAGGGCCCGCCGGCCCAGCGCGCCGCGCAGCTGAGGGCGGGTCAGCAGCCCGCATACGGCCCCTGCCAGGGCGGCCGGGTCCGCGGCCGGCACCAGACAGTGCGGTGCGGCCCCGGGCGGCAGGCTCTCGCGGGCCCCGCCCACATCGGTGACCACCACGGGGCGGCCGCAGGCCATCGCCTCCAGAGGGGCCAGCGCCATGCTCTCCCGGTGGGAGGGGAGGACGACCAGATCCGCCGCCCGGTACCAGGGGACGGCGTCCCGCGCCGCGCCCGCGAACCGGACACCGGGGGGTGCGGCGGCATGCAGCAGCTCCCGGTCCGGGCCGTCGCCGACCAGCACCAGCCGGGCGTCGGGGACGACGGCGCGGACCGCGGGCCAGGCCCGCAACAGCGACAGCTGGCCCTTTCGCGGACACAGCCGCCCCACGCACACCACCAGCGGCGCGTCCGGCGGCAGATCACCGAGTGCGGGCAGGTCCCGGCGCAGCGCCCGCCGCACCGCGTCCTCACGGTAGGCGGGGGCGCAACGGTCCAGGTCCACGCCGTTGCGGATCACCGCCCACCGGGCCGGCACCCCGGCTTCGGCGCCCCGCAGCCGCTCCGCCTCGCTCACACACAGCACCCGGTCCGCCCAGCGCGCGGTGTACCGCTCACAGCCGAGTGCCGGCCACGACGCCGTCCCGTCGGCCGACTCGAAGGACCAGGTGTGCGGCTGATGGACCGTCGGGATCCGGCCCCGGACGGCCAGGCGGGCGGCGAGCCCGGCCTTGGCGCCGTGCGTATGGACGAGGTCCGGGCCGAGCCGCCGGATCAGCCGGGCCAGCCGTCCCCTCTCCCCGGCGAGTGCCGGGCCCGGGACACGGCGGGCCGGCCACGGCAGCACCTCGGCGCCCGCCGCGGCGGCGTCCCGGTGCAGCACCCCTCCGGGCGGTGCGGCGACCACGGCCCGCAGCCCCGCCGCCGCCTGGGCGCGCACCAGGTCGGTGACGACCCGGGCGACCCCGCCGTCGACGGGACGGGAGACATGGAGAACCGTTGGCCGCTCTTGGCACTGCGGGTCTTGCGGCAGCACGCACTGCTCCCCTGATGACCGAGCTGACAGAAATCTCTGCGGGAATTGCCGGGGTGCCGCTCAGCGCCTGGTACCGGTCCGCAGGAAGCGCGAGCCGAGCAGATTTCCCCGAGGGCGGGTGGTGAAGCGGAAAGCGCGCCGATAGTCTCCGGGCCGCGGTTCCGGCGTCCTCTCGAATGCGCCGGAATCACCTCCGGGAGTGCTGCGGCAGGCGGGCAGCCGAGGCGCCTGCCGGCCGGATTCGGTGACCGCCGGAACCGTGATGACCGCGGGTTTCCCGGTGACCGCCGGGCTTCTCACGTCGGAGGTCGGTGCGCATACGACGCCGCGCGTGGTGCGGTCCATCGATTTCCGCATGTCTTCCTCTCCGACTTCAATCAGTCAAACTGCAGAGCACTCTGACAGAAATCATGCTGGAATCCGCGGCAGGCACGCCGGACCCCCTCGGGGATTCCGATGAACGGAATACCGGACTTCACCGAGAGTGCGCCTTTCCGCCGGACGGGCTAATAGTTACTGCCATAAGAGCTAATATCGTCCCGGACGGGGGAACGCCCGTACCCCTGACTCTTTTCGTTCGTTGTGACCGGTTGCCCCATTCACGAACTGAAAGGAGAATGGGATGAAGCGCTTTGTCAAGGCCGCCGCGGTGAGTGCGGCCAGCTGCGCCGTAGTGCTCAGTGGCGCAGGAATTGCCTCAGCCAGCGGGGACGGTCACCACGGCGGTCGTGGTCACAACCACTTCCGCAGTGACCACCGTGCCCTCTACAACCACCGTTCCGGTGCCAACGCGGCGGGCTTTGCCGCAGGCTCCCCGGGCATCCTCAGCGGCAACAATGTCCAGGTTCCGATCAACATCCCGATCAACATCTGCGGCAACAGCATCAGCCCCCTCTCGCTGCTGAACCCGGCGTTCGGGAACATCTGCATCAACCGGTGACCCCACGCCGGTCCGCCAGCGATGTCGGGCCGGCGCGGGTCGTGATGTGCAGTCGGCGGATCACCCCGGCCTCGGCCGCGGGTGGTCCGCCACTCTGCCCGGCGCGGCCGGGCGCCCCGCCGTACCCGCCGGCAGCACCTCGCTGACCAGCGGATACGGCCTCCGGGGCAGGGCCCATACTGGAGGGCATGGCGAAGAGCAGACGCGGGCGCGGCGGACCGGAGTCCGTCACCGAAACGGTGGACGGCGGGCTTGCCGAGCTACGGCCCGACCGGGACCGGACGCGCGGCTGGACGCTGCTGATCGACGGTGCCCCGCAGTCGCATGTGGACCTCGATGACCCGGCATATCTGGACTTCTCCTATCAGCGGCGGCTCGGGCACGTCGCCGACCTGGCCGGACCCGCGGGCAAACCGCTGCGCGCCGTCCATCTCGGCGGCGGCGCCCTGACCCTGGCCCGCTATGTCGCGGCCACCCGCCCGCGGTCCACCCAGCAGGTGGTGGAGATCGACGCACCGCTCGTCGACCTCGTGCGCCGGCAGCTGCCGTGGGACAGCGGCTGGCGGATACGGGTGCGCGGCGGTGACGCCCGGGCCGGCCTGGCGAAGGTCCCGGACGGCTGGGCGGACCTGATCATCGCCGATGTCTTCGGCGGTGCGCGCACGCCCGCGCACCTGACCAGCACCGAATTCCTGACGGAGGTCCACCGGGCGCTGCGGCCCGGCGGGTTCTACGCGGCGAACCTCGCGGACGGGCCGCCGCTGCGGTTCCTGCGCGGCCAGATCGCCACGGCCCACACGGTCTTCCCCGAGCTGTGCCTGACCGCCGACCCGGCCGTACTGCGCGGCAAACGCTTCGGCAACGCGGTCCTGCTGGCCGCCGACGGGCCGCTGCCGGTCGCCGAGCTGACCCGGCGGGCGGCCACCGATCCGCAGGCCGGCCGGGTCGAACACGGCCGGGCGCTGCTGGACTTCACCGGCGGTGCGGCACCGGTGACCGACGCCACGGCCCTCGCCTCGCCCGCCCCGCCGGCCGCGGCCTTCGACTAGGGCGCGTCGTCCGGCCCACCTCCGGGAGCGCCGCGCGCCGCTACGCCGTGGGCCCTGTGGTCTGCACGGCCGGCGGATGGCCGTTCCAGGTGCAGAACACGGACGTATGGCCGCCGCCGGAGAAGTCGACCCGGATCCACCCGTCCTGCTTCCACACCTGCATCTCCCAGCCCGGGTTCGGCGTCGCCGACACCAACTCGGCGGCCCGGCTGCCCATGTCGAAGACCACCCGCCCGCCCGCCGTGGAATAGCTCCTGACCCGGCCGTCGGTGTCCGGTACGGAGCCGCCCGGTGAGGTGGCGTGCGGGTACCCCGACCGGGGGGTGGCGCTGTGGGACGGGGCGGACGGGCGGGACGGTCCGCCGGTGGGCGCCGGGGTGGGGGCGGGTGAACGGGACGGCTTGGCGCGGTGGGTGGAGGAGACGCGCGGTGCGGCGTCGTCCTTCCCCGCCTGCGCGGCCACCTGGTCGGAGATCGGCAGTGCGCGCGGTGCGTCGTACGCCGTGGCGGACAGCACGGTATGCACGCCGAACCACGACAGGGTGACCGCGGCGCCGGTCGCCAGCGTCCAGGCCGCCGCATGAACCAGTCCTCGTTGCATCCGGCTCATACTGCCCCACCCGACCGCCCCGTTGCAGCCCGTCCCGCACGCCGGAGTGGGCCGTCCCGCTGTCAACTTCGGGCAAAGGACCCCGCCCGAATGGCGTACGGTGCCGCCCATGGCACGTGTGCTCGTCGTCGAGGACGACCAGTTCGTACGCTCGGCTCTGATCCGGCATCTGACCGAGGCCGCCCACACGGTACGCAGCGTCGGTACCGCTCTGGAGGCCCTCCGCGAGGTGGCGCACGTCGGCTTCGACGTCGTCATCCTCGACCTCGGCCTGCCCGATCTCGACGGGGGCGAGGCGCTGAAGATGCTCCGCGGCATCACCGATGTCCCTGTGATCATCGCCACCGCCCGCGACGACGAGGCCGACATCGTCCGGCTGCTGAACGACGGTGCGGACGACTACCTCACCAAGCCGTTCTCCGTCGAGCACCTGTCGGCCCGGATGGCGGCCGTACTGCGCCGCTCCCGGGCCGCGGCGGCCGGTGCGGAGGCGCCCTCACGAGTGATCCGGGTCGGCGGCCTGTCCATCGACCCGCTGCGCCGGCAGGCCGAACTGGACGGTGTCACCCTCGATCTGACCCGCAGGGAGTTCGACCTGCTGGCCTTCCTCGCCGGGCGTCCCGGCGTCGTCGTCCCCCGCAAGGAACTCCTCGCCGAGGTCTGGCAGCAGTCCTACGGCGACGACCAGACCATCGACGTCCATCTGTCCTGGCTGCGCCGCAAGCTGGGCGAAACCGCGGCGCGGCCCCGGTACCTGCACACCCTGCGGGGCGTCGGGGTGAAGCTGGAGCCGCCGCGGTGAGTGTCGCGCGCGAGGCCGCCGGGCCGCAGACAACAGGGAAAGCCGCACCTCTGCGCCTCGCGGGCGGAGATGGGGGTGCCCCCGGACGGAGTCCGGGGGAGAAGGATGAGACGCAGTGAGATGGGCCCTGGTCAAGGTGGCGCTGGCCGTCACCACCATGGTCGTCGTCGCGTTCGCCGTCCCCCTCGGACTGGTCGTCAGGGAACTGGCCCGCGACCGCGCCTACTCCAATGCCGAACGGCAGGCCGCCACCATCGGCCCGGTCCTCGCCATCACCACCGACCGCACCCAGCTCGAACGCGCCGTCGCCAGCGCCGAGACCGGCCCCGGCGGCCGGATCGGCGTGCACGTCCCGGCGAGCGGCCGGAACGGCAAGCCCGCCGAGATCGGCTCCCGGCGCGCGGCGGCAGCGGATGTGGCGGCCGCCGCCAAGCTCGGCCGGGCCTCCATCTCCCCGGTCCCCGGCGGCTCCTCGCTGCTCCAGCCGACCGCCGTCGCATCCGGTATCGCCGTCGTCGAGGTCTTCGTCCCCGACACGGCGCTCACCAAGGGCGTCGCCACCTCCTGGGTAGTGCTCGCCGGGGTCGGCCTCGCGCTGATCATCGGCTCGGTCGCCGTCGCCGACCGGCTCGGCACCCGCATGGTGCGGCCCGCGAAGCGGCTGGCCGGCGCCGCGCACGACCTCGGCACGGGCAAGCTCGGCGTCCGCGTTCCGGAGGACGGTCCCCACGAACTGCGGTCCGCGGCCAGCGCCTTCAACGCCATGGCCGACCAGGTCGTCCAACTGCTCGCCAACGAACGCGAACTGGCCGCCGACCTCTCGCACCGGCTCCGTACCCCGCTGACCGTCCTGCGGCTCAACGCCGCCTCGCTCGGCGACACCCCGGCCGCCGAGCAGACCCGGGCCGCCGTCGAACAGCTGGAGCGCGAGGTCGACCAGATCATCCGCACCGCCCGTGAGCAGAAGGCCCAGACCCGGCAGGCCGCCGCCGCGGCGGGCTGTGACGCCGCCGAGGTGATCCGCGAGCGGATGGAGTTCTGGTCGGCGCTCGCCGAGGACGAGGGCCGCACCGTCCGCGTCGCCGGCGCGGACCACCCCGTACGCGTCCCCGTCGCCCGCCCCGAACTCGCCGCCGCCCTGGACGCGATGCTCGGCAACGTCTTCCGCCACACCCCTGAGGGCACCGCCTTCGCGGTCGATGTCCACAACGCCGAGGACGCGGTGATCGTGCTGGTCTCGGACGCCGGCGGCGGTATCGACGACCCGGACGCGGCACTGCGCCGCGGGCACGGCGGCGGAGGGGCCGGCTCCACCGGCCTCGGCCTGGACATCGTGCGACGGCTGGCCGAGTCCACCGGCGGCGATGTGCGCATCGGCCGCTCCGTCCTCGGCGGCACCGAGGTCCGGGTCTGGCTGGCGCTGGACGACCGCCGCGCCCGCACCGGCGCCCGCCGCGGCCACCGGCTGCGCCGCACGCTCGGCGTCCGGCGCCGGCGGACCGCGCGCACCGGCTCCTGAACGTCCCCCCGCGGGGGCATCCGCCCCTGCTTCTTAACCACCCCCTTCCGCTTCCTTAAGGCGCTCCTAAGTCCCCCGACCTCCGTGCCATTACCGCCATTTGTCCGTTTCCCCTCCGCTAGCGTGCGGGACGCACCACGGTGCACCCCCTCCATGTGACGACAGGCAGGCACGAGATGAGTTCTTCGGCACACCGCCGGCGCAAGAGCCGCACCACCCAGCTGATCGTGAGCGGCGCCGCCGTCCTGGTCGCGGCCGGCGGCGCCTTCGCCGTCGCCGGGTCCGCCCTGGCCGCCAAGGCACCGCGGACCACTGCCGGCGCGCGGGCCCCGAAGGCCGCCGGCTTCGCCCCGTACGTCGACACCTCGCTCGCCCCCGCCCACGACCTGGCCGGCACCGCCCGGAAGACCGGGGTCAAGGACTTCCACCTCGCCTTCGTCACCTCCGGCGGCGGCTGCACGCCCAAGTGGGGCGGCTCCGGCGAGCTCGGCAACGACCAGGTGGCCCGGCAGATACCCGCCCTGCGCAAGGCCGGCGGCGACGTCCGGGTCTCCTTCGGCGGTGCCACCGGCACCGAGCTCGGGGCGGCCTGCGGCTCCGTGGACGAACTGGCCGCCGCCTACGGCAAGGTCATCGACCAGTTCAAGCTCACCAAGGCCGACTTCGACATCGAGGGCGGCGCCCTGCCCGACACCGCCGCCAACACCCGCCGCGCCCGCGCCATCACCCAGCTCCAGAAGAAGCACCCCGGTCTGGACGTCTCTTTCACCCTGCCGGTGATGCCCGAGGGCCTGACCCAGGACGGGGTGAACCTGGTCGCCGACGCCAAGAAGAACGGCGTCGAGATCTCCGCCGTGAACATCATGGCGATGGACTACGGCGCCTCCTACCGCGGCGACATGGGCACCTACGCGATCCAGGCCGCCACCGCCACCCAGGGCCGGCTGAAGAAGGCGCTCGGCCTGAGCGAGGCGGCCGCCTGGCGGACCGTGGCCGTGACCCCGATGATCGGCGTCAACGACGTGCAGAACGAGGTCTTCCGGGCCGACGACGCCACCCAGCTGGTGAAGTTCGCCAAGAAGAAGCACCTGGCCTGGCTGTCGATGTGGTCCGCCACCCGCGACCAGGCCTGCCCCGGCGGCGCCGCCACCTCGGCGCAGCCCACCTGCAGCTCCGTCCAGCAGAAGCCGCTGGACTTCACCAAGGCCTTCGCCAAGTACACCGGCTGACCCCCACCGGCGGCCCGGCCCCCACCGGACCGCTCGCCCGGGAGGCGGGGCGCGGCGGGCCCCCACCGCTGCGCCCCGCCGCCCGCCTGCCCCGGCACGGGCCGGCGCCCGCCGTCCGCTGCCGGAGCTGTCCGTGGGCCCCGGGAGCCCGCCGCCCCGCCCGCTCAACTCCCGTACGCCACCCGCGCCCTCAGGCCGCCCCGCCGCGTACCGCCGTGCGGAACGCGATCGGGGTGGTGCCCGTCTGCCGCTGGAAGAACTTGCTGAAGTTGGGGGCGTCGGCGAAGCCCAGCCGGTCCGCGATCCGGGCCGCGGAACGGTCGCCGTGCGCCAGCAGCCGCTTGGCCTCCAGCACCACCCGCCGGTCGATGAACTCCTTGGCCCCCACCCCGGCGACGGCCTCGGTGGCCCGGGAGAGGGTGCGCGGGGCGTAGCCCAGCGCGCGGGCGTAGTCGGCGACCCGCCGACTGCGGGTGAAGTCCCGCTCCACCGCGTCCCGGAAGCGCAGATAGGTCGCGCTCGCCGCACAGGACCCGTCCCCGGCCCCGTCCGCCGCCCCGCCCGGATGCGCGGCCCGGAGCACCAGGACGGCCAGCAGATGCCGCAGCACCTCGAGATGGATCTCCAGCGGCAGCCCGCCCAGCGACCCGAACTCCCCGTGCAGCTGCCGCATCGCCGCGTCCACGCCCCGGGCCGCGGCGCCCTCCGGATGCCGTACGGCCGGCCCGTACCAGTCCTCGACCCGGGCCGCGGCCGCGGTCGCCGGATCCAGGAAGCCGGCCTCGAAGAGCACCAGCCGCCCCTCCGCGCCCGTCAGATCACCGAAGTGCTGGACCTGCCCGGGGCGTGACCACAGCAGATCGCCCGGCGCGAGGACGTGCTCGCGGAAGTCGACGCTGTGCACCAGCCGGCCGCCGTCCAGGACCAGCAGATGGTGGAAGCCGGGGCGGTGCGGGACGGACAGCTGACAGGCGTCCGCGCGCGCCCGCAGCTCCGCGAGCGTCAGCACCTCCACTCCGGTCGGCCGCCCGGCCGGTGCCGAGAACGCCACCTCCGGGATCTCCGGCGACGGCCCCCGGCTCTCCTGTCGCTTTTTCACCATCGCCGGTCCCCTCAGCACCCCGAAATGCCCTGTTGGTCCCCCTAGCGTAGAAGACGTCAGCGGGACCGCTGACGGAAAACGGAAGTCCACATCCGGACGTCCGGACGTACACAGCAGCTGGGAGACCACCATGTCCACGATCGCGCTCTTCGGGGCCAACGGCACCATCGGAAGCCGCATCCTCCACGAGGCCCTGCGGCGTGGCCACCGGGTCACCGCGGTCGTCCGCGACCCCGCGAAGATCACCGTCGGCCACCCGGACCTGACCGTGACCGCCGGCGACGCCCTCGACCCGGCGTCCGTCGCCGCCGCGGCCCGGGGCCGGGACGTCCTGGTCAGCGCGGTCGGCGGCGGCGACGGACCGGGCCACACCGCCACGATCAGGCCGGCCGCCGAGTCCCTTGTCGCCGGGCTGCGCACCCTCGGCGACGCGGCACCCCGGCTGATCTCCGTCGGCGGCGCCGGCTCGCTGCGCACGCCGGACGGCGCACGGGTCTGGGACGCGGAGGGCCTGCCCGCCTTCCTGCTGGAGATCATGCACGCCCACGGCGATGCGCTGGACTTCTACCGCTCCGTCGTCGATGTGCGCTGGACCAGCCTCAGCCCGGCAGCCACCATCGAGCCCGGCGAGCGCACCGGCAGCTACCGCACCGCCCTCGACGACCTGATCACCGATGCCGGGGGTACCAGCCGGATCACCGCCGAGGACTATGCCGTCGCCGTGGTCGACGAAATAGAGCAGCCCCGCCACGTCGGCGAGCGCTTCACCGTCGGCTACTGAGCCGGGGCCCCCGCGCAGCGGCACCCGGCCCCTCGACGGAACGCACCCGCTCCCGCTCACCACGCCCGGAGAAACGCCAAGGCCCCCGACCAGAGGTCGGGGGCCTTGATGTGGGGTGAGTAACGGGACTTGAACCCGCGACATCCTGGACCACAACCAGGTGCTCTACCAGCTGAGCTATACCCACCATGACCGGTGCTGTGTGGTTCTTTTTCCCCACCGGCTGAGAAAAAGTGTACAGGGTCCGAAGGGGTGCTCGCGCCCAGGTTTCGTGTCCCGGGTCCGAGGGCGTGTCGTGCGGGTCACGGCGCACCCGCCGGGTCCCGCACGACACGCGCCCTGCCGCGCCGCACTACGGCGTGGACTGCGGCTCAGCGGAAAGGACGTGCTTGGCGGCAATGGCCTTCGCGGTGTCCGAGTCGGGGCCGGGCTGCGGCACGAAGACCGCTTCCCGGTAGTAGCGCAGTTCCGCGATGGATTCACGGATGTCCGCCAGCGCCCGGTGGTTGCCGCTCTTGTCCGGGCTGTTGAAGTAGGCCCGCGGATACCAGCGCCGGGCCAGCTCCTTCACGGACGAGACATCGACGATCCGGTAGTGGAGGTAGTCCTCCAGCGTCGGCATGTCCCGCAGCAGGAAGCCGCGGTCGGTGCCGACGGAGTTGCCGCACAGCGGCGCCTTCCGCGGCTCCGGCACATGCTGCTTGATGTACGCAAGCACCTGTGCCTCGGCCGCCTCCAGCGTCGTGCCGCCGTCCAGTTCCTCCAGCAGCCCGGAGGCGGTGTGCATCTGGCGCACCACCTCCGGCATGGTGCCGAGTGCTTCGGCCGGGGGGCGGATCACCACATCCACCCCGTCGCCCAGCACATTCAGCTCCGAGTCGGTGACCAGAGCGGCCACCTCGATGAGCGCGTCATTCGCCAGCGAGAGGCCGGTCATCTCGCAGTCGATCCACACCATGCGATCGTTCATACATCTCACCCTACGGGGCGCTCGCGCTGTCCGGGCAGCACGGGGCGGACGGTTCCCCTCCCCACCGCGGTCTCCGGCAGCCGGGAGGCGTACACCTCCGACTGCGGTTTGCCCGCTTCGCCCGTTTCGGCGGAGGCCAGGCCGTGGCCGGCCAGCGCGGCGGCGGTGAACCGCTCCGCGCCCGCCCCCAGGGCCGCCCGCTCACGCTCCGGCCGCTCGGCGCGCTCGGCCCGCTCCGGTCTGAGCGCGGGCTCGGGTGCTCCGTTCTGCGGCCGCCGTGCGCGGTAGGCCGCCCGGTAGGCGGCGGGCGAGGCGCCCAGCTGCCTGCGGAAGTGGCCGCGCAGGGCGACCGGGGAGCGGAAGCAGCAGCGCCCCGCGACCTCGTCCACCGAATAGTCGGAGGTCTCCAGCAGCCGCTGGGCCTGCAGCACCCGCTGGGTGATCAGCCACTGCAGCGGAGCGCTCCCCGTCAGGGACCTGAAGCGCCGGTCGAAGGTGCGGCGGCTCATGTACGCGCGCGCGGCCAGCGTCTCCACGTCGAACTGCTCGTGGAGGTGTTCCAGCGCCCAGGCGACGACCTCGGCCAGCGGGTCGGCGCCGATCTCTTCAGGTAATGACCTGTCGAGGTAGCGCTGGTGCCCCATATCGGAGGCGGTGCGGCGCGGCGGCACGACGAGCCGGCGGGCCAGCGCGTTGGCGGCGTCCGCGCCGTGGTCGGTGCGCACGATGTGCAGACACAGGTCGATGCCGGCCGCCGTTCCCGCGGACGTGAGCACATCGCCGTCGTCGACGAAGAGCTCGCGGGGATCCACATGGACGGACGGATAACGCTTGGCGAGCGTCGGCGCGTACATCCAGTGGGTCGTGGCCGGACGGCCGTCCAGCAGTCCGGCCGCGGCGAGGACGAACGCCCCCGTGCACAACCCGACGATTCTGGCCCCTTCTTCATGCGCGCGGCGCAGCGCGTCGAGCGCCGCGGGCGGCGGCGCCTGGGTGATGGAGCGCCAGGCCGGTACGACGACCGTCCCGGCACGGGAGATCGCCTCCAGCCCGTAGGGGGCTGACAGTTCGAGCCCCCCGGTCGTGCGCAAAGGCGCATCTTCGCCCGCGCACACAAGCAGCCGGTACCGCGGAACGCCTGCGTCCTGTCGGTCGATGCCGAAGACCGAGAGCGGAATGGAGCTCTCGAAAATGGGGCCGCCGCTGAAGAGGAGCACCGCGACTATTTCGCGGCGTCGTCGGGCGGCGAGCTTGCGTGCGGCATCTGGTACGGCAGCGGAGTCCTGGCTCATGGCACTTAAGCCCCCCTCGGTCGTCTCGCCCTCTCGGTCCTGCACAGTTCCCCCGCCGTTACTACCAAGATCGAATCTACTGTGTTCCGTGAGGATGGAGTGCCAAGTTCACCACCCGCTGGTATGTCGATATGGCAACTTGGCGCGAAGCATTCGATCACGAAGCGTTCCACTCGTCGGGCCTACATGGGAAGTACGCGTCTCGGCTCTGCCCGTTCGCAGTAGGGCACAACCATGCCCAGCGGTCCTTTCCTCCCTGCTCACACCAGGGTTGAGGGGGGTCCGGGGCAAGGTGCGGACCTCGGCCGGAAGTTGGCTGAAAACGGTCGCGCGCAGACTTGCAAGCGCCTCAGTCGACCGGCGTACGCCCTCCGGAGTGCCGTCCGCCGCCCTGCGCTGTCGTCCCCACATATGCCCTTTGGTCCCGGTGTCTTCCGGTCTCACGCACGCGGATCCGCGCCGCGGTCCGTTCGGATTGCCGCAGCAGGGCGCGGCAGGCGCAGGTCACCGCGGCCAGACCGGCGGCGGTGCCGGCCGCGCCGGCCCAGGAGACGCCGCTGATGATCAGTACGAAGGGCACCAGGGCACAACTGAAGGCGCCCCAGCGCATGACATCGCTCACCGGGTCGGGTGATCTGTCGGACGACAACGGCACCGTGTGCTCCCCTCGGATCGGGCTGCTACTACAACGCCGGCGCCGATCATGGGTCACCGTGAGGGGTACGTACGGGGGCAGGCCGGGGCATTGCCATCCGGGCCACGCTCCGGCATGCTCCGGGGAACGTTCGAGGCCCCACCCCACCTCGCACGGGCGCCCCGCGTCCGCGGCGGGCTCTGGGCAGCGGGGGAGTGGCGCCGTACTCTTGGGGTATCGGGTTGGGAAGATGATTCCCAGTCGTATCGTTCCTCTTTGAACTATGGCTCCCGCGCCTCGATCGAGCCAGCTCAGTCAACTGCCGGATCAAGTCAATCGCCGTTCCCCGTTCGCCCCTCCGCAAGAGGACGCCCTCGCCGAGACACCAATGGCCGGTCACGAAATCCCCGAACCCGCGGACCGCAAGCAGGTCGCCGATCCGATGGCGGACCTCGAAGCGGCGGAAAAGACGCGCCACTCCTGCGACCCCGCGTTCCGGCACGGCGTCGTGGTCGGCTTCGACGGCTCCATGTCGAGCGAGCGGGCATTGGCGTATGCAATCGGTATGGCCCGGCGCCTCGGCTCCGGGCTGATCATCGTCCATGTGGCCAACCGGCTGCCGACGACCGTCTGGGCGGGCTGTGAGCCCCCGGTCTTCGTGGACGTGCCGGATCACCGCACCGAAGTGCTCGGTCTGGAGCTGGCCTGCGCCGATCACCTCACCGAGGTCCCCTGGATCCTCGTCGAGCGCGGTGGCGACATCTGCCACGAGCTGGAGGAGGTCGGCCGGGAGTACGAGGCCGACGCGATCGTGGTCGGCTCCACCCACGGCATCGTCGGCCGGATCTTCGGCTCGGTGGCCGGCCGGCTCGCCCGCCGGGCGCAGCGCCCGGTGATAGTGATCCCCTGACGCGCCTGTCGCGCGCCGTCTCCTCACCCCGTCGTGCGCCGCCCTGGCGCGCCACCTTGGCGCGCGGTCCCGCGCCCCCCGGCATGATCAATTCCCCGCGGCCTGCGCACAGTTGAGGGGGCGTCATGAGGGTGCTGTGCGGCCGCGTTTCCGGGCCTTTTTACGCCTGAGCCGGCGCCGCTCTCGCGGAGGTGGCTGCCCGCCGCGGGGGGCGCTCAATTGTCGCTTCGGTGGGTGGGGTGGGGTGGGGGTGCGCCACGGTGGCCCCGGGGCGCGCCCCCCCCGCGTGCGCGGCTGCTACTCCACCGTGACGGACTTGGCGAGGTTGCGGGGCTTGTCGATGTCCCGGCCCAGGGCCAACGCCGTGTGGTAGGCGAGCAGTTGCAGCGGGATGCCCATCAGGATCGGGTCCAGCTCGGGCTCGTTCTTCGGCACGACGATGGTGTGGTCGGCCTTCTCCTGCTCCTGGTGCGCGACGGCCAGGATGCGGCCGCTGCGGGCCTTGATCTCCTCCAGCGCGGCGCGGTTCTTCTCCAGCAGGTCGTCGTCCGGGACGATCGCCACGGTCGGCATCGCGGGCTCGATGAGGGCCAGCGGGCCGTGCTTGAGCTCGGAGGCCGGGTAGGCCTCGGCGTGGATGTAGGAGACCTCCTTGAGCTTCAGGGAGGCCTCGCGGGCCACCGGGTAGCCGCGCACCCGGCCGATGAACATCATCGACTTGGCGTCCGCGTAGGCGGCCGACAGCTGCTTGATGTCCTCCTCGCTTTTGAGGATCTCGTCGATCTGCGCGGGCAGCTTGCGCAGGCCCTCGATGATCCGCTTGCCGTCCGCGACGGACAGGTCCCGGATCCGGCCGAGGTGCAGGGCGAGCAGCGCGAAGGAGACCACCATGTTGGTGAAGCACTTGGTGGAGACCACGCAGACCTCGGGGCCCGCGTGCACGTAGATGCCGCCGTCGGTCTCCCGGGCGATCGCCGAGCCGACCACGTTGACCAGGCCCAGCACCCGTGCGCCCTTGCGCTTGAGCTCCTGGACGGCCGCCAGCACGTCGTAGGTCTCACCGGACTGGGAGACCGCCACGTAGAGGGTGTCGGGGTCCACGACCGGGTCGCGGTAGCGGAACTCGGAGGCCGGCTCGGCGTCCGAGGGGATACGGGCCAGCTCCTCGATCATCTGGGCGCCGATCTGGCCCGCGTGGTACGAGGTGCCGCAGCCCAGGATCTTCACCCGGCGCACCCCGCGCGCCTCACGGGGGTCGAGGTTCAGGCCGCCGAGGTGCACGGTGGAGAAGCGGTCGTCGATCCGCCCGCGCAGCGCGCGGTCCACCGCGTCCGCCTGCTCGGAGATCTCCTTGTGCATGTAGGTGTCGTGGCCGCCCAGGTCGTACGACTCGGCCGCGTACTCGACGGTCTCCGGGGCGGACGTGGTCCGCGAGCCCTCGGTGGTGTACGTGCGGTAGTCGTCGGCCTTGAGGGTGGCCATCTCGCCGTCGTCGAGGGTGACGACCTGGCGGGTGTGCGAGACCAGCGCGGCGACGTCCGAGGAGACGAACATCTCGTGCTCGCCGATGCCCAGGACGACCGGGGAGCCGTTGCGGGCGACGACGATCCGGTCGGGGAAGTCGGTGTGCAGCACGGCGATGCCGTAGGTGCCCTCGATGTGCCGCAGCGCCTCGCGGACCCGCTCCTCCAGCTTCTCGGCCTGCGAGCGGCCGATCAGGTGGGCCAGCACCTCGGTGTCGGTCTCGGAGGCGAACTCGACGCCCTCGGCGGTCAGCCGGGCGCGCAGGTCGGCGGCGTTGTCGATGATGCCGTTGTGGACGACGGCGACCTTGCCCTCGGTGTCGAGGTGCGGGTGGGCGTTCTCGTCGGTGGGCGCGCCGTGGGTGGCCCAGCGGGTGTGCGCGATGCCCGTGGTGCCGGCGAACCGCTTCGGCACCCGTGACTCCAGCTCCCGGACCCGGCCCTTGGCCTTGGCGGTCTTCAGGCCGCCCGAGGCCTTGCCGGTGCCCTTGGCGTGGATGGCGATGCCCGCCGAGTCGTAGCCGCGGTACTCCAGGCGCTGCAGGCCCTCCAGAAGCAGCGGAGCTACATCACGTTTGCCGATATAGCCGACGATCCCGCACATACAGTGACCCTCCGAGAAGAACGTTGTGGCAATTATTCGTGCCGCCCGGCGCCCCGGGCGTGGCCGTCAGCCGTAGACGAGGCGGCGCAGCTGGCGGGTCGAGAGATCGGGCGGGGCCACGGCGCGGTGCGGCATCTCGTGGCGGATCCGGTCGAAGATCTCCTCGTTGCGCAGTCCGTGGGACTGCAGCTCCCGGTGGCGCCGGCGGACGAATTCCTCCGTCGTCTCGTCGAAGTACGCCAGCACATCGAGCACCACCCGGGCGGCCTCACCGCGCTGCAGCGGTGTGCTGCGCACCAGGTGGTCCACCAGGTCATCGTGCGGCGCCTCGGCGCTGCGGTTACGGCGTTCGAGCACCTGTCGATATTGCGGGGCGCCGCGCGGATACGCAAGAAATCTGCCCGATATCGGGCACGTCACTGAATCGGCGGCCGGAGAGTGGTCTACACCTTGACCGGAATCGAGGCTCACGGTACGCATGGTCACCGTTCGGTCGCTCCATGCCATGCACGACGTCATGCACAAGGTTCGCCGAAGGGACCGTCGATGAGACGACGCAGACTGCTGTTCTCGCTGCTGCTGGTCGCGGCGGCGGGGCTGGGAACCGCCGCCGTGCCGCCACCGGGCGCCGCGCACGCCGACGCCCCGGCCGCCACCCCACTGGACCGGGTGATCCCCGCGCCCGCGTCCGTGCACAGCACCGGGGACGCGTACACCCTCGGTGACCGCACCCGGATCCGCGTGCCCGGCGGCTCCGGCGAGGCCAGGAGGGTGGCCGGCTATCTGGCGGGGCTGCTGCGGCCCGCCACCGGCTTCGGCCTCCCGGTGACCACCAAGGACGGCCGGGACGGCATCGTCCTCCGGCTCGGCGGCAGCGGCACCAAGGGGCTGGGGGCCGAGGGCTACCGGCTCACCTCGGGCGCCCGTGCGGTCACGATCAGCGCCGCCCGCCCGGCCGGCCTCTTCCACGGCGTGCAGACCCTCCGGCAGCTGCTGCCGGCCGACGTGGAGCGGGCGGGCGCCCGGCGCGGGACCTGGCGGATCGCCGGGGGCACCATCGCCGACTCCCCGCGCTACGCCTACCGCGGCGCGATGCTCGACGTCTCCCGGCACTTCTTCACCGTCGCGCAGGTCAAGCGGTACATCGACCAGCTCGCCATGTACAAGATCAACAAGCTGCATCTGCACCTCTCCGACGACCAGGGCTGGCGGATCGCCATCAAGTCCTGGCCGCGGCTGGCGACGTACGGCGGCTCCACCCAGGTCGGCGGCGGGCCCGGCGGCTACTACACCAAGGACGACTACCGCGAGATCATCCGCTATGCCGCGGCCCGCTATCTGACCGTCGTTCCCGAGATCGACATGCCGGGCCACACCAACGCCGCGCTGGCCTCCTACGCCCCGCTCAACTGCAACGGCCAGGCGCCGCCGCTCTACACCGGCACCCAGGTCGGCTTCAGCTCGCTGTGCGTCCCCAAGAAGGAGACGTACGACTTCGTGGACGATGTCCTGCGCGAACTCGCCGCCATGACTCCCGGCCGCTACCTGCACATCGGCGGTGACGAGGCGCACTCCACCAGCCATGCGGACTACGTGACCTTCATGGACAAGGTGCAGCCGGTGGTCGCCAAGTACGGCAAGACCGCGATCGGCTGGCACCAGCTGACCGGAGCGCACCCGGCGAAGGGCGCCGTCGCCCAGTACTGGGGCTATGACAAGACGGGCACGGCCGAGCGCCAACAGGTCGCCGACGCCGCCAGGAACGGCACCCGGCTGATCCTCTCGCCCGCCGACCGCGCCTATCTCGACATGAAGTACGACAAGAACACGCCGCTGGGCCTGGCCTGGGCCGGCTACGTCGGCGTCCAGCGCTCCTACGACTGGGACCCCGGCAGCTACCTCAAGGACGCGCCCACGGACTCCGTCCTGGGTGTCGAGGCGCCCCTGTGGTCGGAGACGCTCTCCACCACCGCCCACATCGAGTACATGGCCTTCCCGCGGCTGCCGGGCATCGCCGAGCTGGGCTGGTCGCCGGCGTCCACGCACGACTGGGACGACTACAAGGCGCGGCTCGCTGCCCAGGGGCCCCGCTGGGACGCGCTCGGCATCGGCTACTACCGCTCGCCGGAGGTGCCGTGGCCCGCGAAGTGAGCGGGTGAGCGGGGGAGGGACGGCACCTTCTCGGCACCGTTCCCGCACGCCTGTGGCCGGCCCCGCCGCGCGGGGCCGGGCGCAGGACCGGCGCTGCGGCCGGCTGCCGGGCCGGCTGCCGGGCCGGCCGCGGGTGCCCTGCGGACCCGGCCGCAGGGCGTCCGGTCAGGCGCTCAGCCCCAGCTCCCGGGCGATCAGCATCCGCTGGACCTCGCTGGTGCCCTCGCCGATCTCCAGGATCTTGGCGTCGCGCCACATCCGGGCGACCGGGTACTCGTTCATGAAGCCGTACCCGCCGTGGATCTGGGTGGCCTCACGGGCGTTGTCCACCGCGATCTCGGAGGAGTAGAGCTTGGCGAGCGCGGCCTCCTTCTTGAAGGGCTCGCCGTGCACCAGCCGGGACGCGGCATCGCGCCAGGCCAGACGGGAGGTGTGCGCGCGCATCTCCATGTCGGCGAGCTTGAACTGGACGGCCTGGTTGGTGCCGATCGCGCGGCCGAAGGCCTTCCGCTCCTTGGCGTAGCGCACCGACTCGTCCACACAGCCCTGGGCGAGGCCGGTGGCGAGCGCCGCGATGGCGATCCGGCCCTCGTCGAGGATGCGCAGGAACTGGGCGTAGCCGCGGCCCTCCTCGCCCAGCAGGTTGGCGGCCGGGACCCGGACGTCGGAGAAGGACAGCTCGCGGGTGTCCGAAGCGCTCCAGCCGACCTTGGAGTACGGGGCACCGACCGTGAAGCCCGGGGTGCCGGACGGCACGATGATCGAGGAGATCAGCGGGGCGCCATTGTCCTTGCGGCCGGTGACCGCGGTGACCGTGACCAGGCCGGTGATGTCCGTACCGGAGTTGGTGATGAAGCACTTGCTGCCGTTGATCACCCAGTCCCCTCCGTCCCGAACGGCGGTGGTCCGGGTCGCGCCGGCGTCCGAGCCGCCGTCCGGCTCGGTGAGGCCGAACGCGCCCAGCACCTCACCGCTGCACAGCTTGGGCAGCCACTCGCGCTTCTGCTCCTCCGTACCGAAGTGGTAGAGGGGCATGGCGCCCAGCGAGACGCCGGCCTCCAGGGTGATGGCCACCGAGGAGTCGACCCGGGCCAGCTCCTCCAGGGCGATGCCGAGCGCGAGGTAGTCGCCGCCCATACCGCCGTACTCCTCGGGGAACGGCAGGCCGAACAGGCCCATCCGGCCCATCTCCTGCACGATCTCGTACGGGAACGCATGCTGCTCGTAGTACTCGCCGATCTTCGGGGCGACGACGTCGTGCGCGAACGCCTCGACGGTGCGCCGGAGTTCTTCCAGCTCGGCGGGCAGACGGTGGTCCAGGGACATGAGGGTCACTCCTTGTGGGAGAGGGCGCGAAGGGTGCGGGAAGGGCTCGGCCGTCCCAGGACGTCCGCCATCCACACGCTGGTGGCGGCCAGTCGGTCCAGGTCGACCCCGGTCTCGATGCCGAGGCCGTGCAGCATCCACACCAGGTCTTCGGTGGCGAGGTTGCCGGTGGCGCTCTTGGCGTAGGGGCAGCCGCCGAGGCCGCCCGCCGAGGCGTCGACGGTGGTGACGCCGTGCTGCAGCGCGGCGAAGGTGTTGGCGAGGGCCTGCCCGTAGGTGTCGTGGAAGTGCACGCCGATCCGGGAGGTGGCCACGCCGGCCTCGTTGAGGGAGGCCAGCAGGGTCTGCACATGACCGGGGGTGGCCACGCCGATGGTGTCGCCCAGGCTGAGCTCGTCGCAGCCCAGGTCGAGCAGCGCCCGGCAGACCCGGACGGTCTGCGCGACGGGCACCGGGCCCTCCCAGGGGTCGCCGAAGCACATCGAGAGGTAGCCCCGGACCTGCACCCCGGCGTCCTTGGCGCGCGCGATGACCGGCGCGAACATCGCCAGCGCCTCGTCGACCGTGCGGTTGAGGTTGGCCTTGGCGAAGGACTCGGTGGCGCTGCCGAACACCGCGATCCGGCGGGCGCCCAGGGCCAGCGCACGGTCCAGACCGCGTTCGTTGGGCACCAGGACGGGCAGCCGGTGCGGGTCGACGCCGTCCAGCTGCAAGAACAGCTGCTCGGCGTCGGCGAGCTGGGGCACCCACTTGGGGTGGACGAAGCTGGTGGCCTCGACGGTGGGCAGGCCCGCGTCGGCGAGCCGGCGGATGAACTCCGCCTTGATCTCCGTGGGGACGACGGTCTGTTCGTTCTGCAGGCCGTCGCGCGCGCCGACCTCATGGATCCGTACGCGGCTGGGCAGCCCCTCCGCGGTGACCTCCATCGGCAGTCCGGGCGCGGTCATCGGACGCCCCCCTGCTCGTCCCCGGACGCCGCCGCGGGCGCGTCGGCCCCGTCGGGGTCCTCGTGCGGGGTGATCACGGCCAGGATCTGGTCCATGGCGACGGTGCTGCCCGCGGTGACGTCGAGTTCGGTGACGGTGCCGGCGTGCGGCGCGGAGATGACGTGCTCCATCTTCATCGCCTCGACCACCAGCAGGCCCTGTCCCGCGGCCACCTCGTCGCCGACGGCCACCTTGACGACGGTGACGGTGCCGGGCATCGGGGCGGCCAGGGTGTCCGCGCCATGGGCCCCGGCGGCGCCGCGGAGCGCGGCGGCCACCGGGTCGTACGAGGTCACCTGCCAGGAGTCGCCGTCCCGGCCGAGCCAGTCGCCGCTGCGGTGGAAGGTGTGCAGCACCCCGTCGACGGTGACCCGGACGTGGTCCGGTGTGACCTGCCGGGACGCTCCCGGGCCCGGCCGTACGTCGTGGGCGACCGGGTCGTGGCCGGGGACGCGCAGCCAGTGGCGGACCGGGGCGGGCTCGCCGCCGAGGCGGAAACCGTTCGGCGCGGCGAACGGGTCGCGCCAGCCGCCCCCGTCCCCGACCGGTTCCAGGGCGGCCTGCCGCACCGCCGCGGCCGCCGCGTACACCTCGTCCGGCACCCCGCCGTCGACCAGCCCGGCCGCCTCGCGCTCCACCAGCCCGGTGTCCAGCTCGCCGGAGACCACGTCCGGATGGGCCAGCAGCCGCCGCAGGAAACCGGCGTTGGTGGTCACGCCGAGGGTGACCGTCCCGGCCAGCGCGGCCCGCAGCCGGCGCAGCGCACTCGCCCGGTCCGGGCCGTGGGCGATGACCTTGGACAGCATCGGGTCGTAGCGGCTGCCGACCTCCACGCCCTGGGACAGGCCGGAGTCCGTGCGCAGCCCGTCGCCCTGCACCTCGTGCAGCGCCAGCACCGTGCCGCCGGTCGGCAGGAAGTCACGGGCCGGGTCCTCGGCGCAGATCCGGGCCTCGATGGCGTGCCCGGTGAGGGTGATGTCGTCCTGGGTGTGGCGCAGGTGCTCGCCGGCCGCGACCCGCAGCTGCCACTCGACCAGGTCGATGCCGGTGACCAGCTCGGTGACCGGGTGCTCGACCTGGAGGCGGGTGTTCATCTCCATGAAGTAGTAGGAGGCCGGGTCCTTGCCCGGGACGATGAACTCGACGGTGCCGGCGCCGCGGTAGCCGCAGGAGCGGGCCGCCTGCACTGCCGCCTCGCCCATCGCGGCGCGGGTCGCCTCGTCCAGCAGAACCGAGGGGGCCTCCTCGATGACCTTCTGGTGGCGGCGCTGCAGGGAGCACTCGCGCTCGCCGAGGTGGATGACGTTGCCGTGGCCGTCCGCCAGCACCTGGATCTCGATGTGCCGGGGCCGGTCGATCCACCGCTCGACGAGGAGGGTGTCGTCGCCGAAGGAGGAGCGGGCCTCGCGGCGGGCGGCGGCGATCTCGTCGGCCAGCAGCGCCTCCTCGCGGACCAGCCGCATGCCCTTGCCGCCGCCGCCCGCGGACGGCTTGAGCAGCACCGGCATGCCGATCTCCCGGGCCGCGGCGGCCAGTTGGCCGTCGTCCAGCCCGCTGCCCGAGGAGCCGGGGACGACCGGGACGCCGGCCTCCCGCACCGTCTCCTTGGCCCGGATCTTGTCGCCCATCAGCTCGATGGCGTCGGCGGACGGGCCGATGAAGACCAGCCCGGCGTCCGCGCAGGCACGGGCGAAGGCGGCGTTCTCGGCGAGGAAGCCGTAGCCCGGGTGGACCGCCTGGGCGCCGGTCCGGGCGGCCGCGTCCAGCAGCCGTTCCACGGACAGATAGCTCTCGGCGGCCGGGGCCGGGCCGATCCGGACGGCGGTGTCGGCCTCGCGGACGTGGCGGGCGCCGGCGTCCGCGTCGCTGAAGACCGCGACCGAGCGGATGCCGAGGGTGCGCAGCGTACGGATGACGCGGACCGCGATCTCGCCGCGGTTGGCGATCAGCACGGTGTCGAAATTGGTGGCCATTGCTGGGGACATCCCTCTCACATCCGGAAGACGCCGTAGCCGGGCGCGGTGCGGTCCTTCTCGGGCAGTGGCGCATTGGCGCAGGCGGTCAGCGCCAGGCCCAGCACCTGCCGGGTCTCCAGCGGGTCGATCACGCCGTCGTCCCACAGCCGCGCGGTCGCGTAGTAGGCGTTGCCCTGGGTCTCGTACTGCTCGCGGACCGGCGCCTTGAAGGCGGCCTCCTCCTCGGCGCTCCACTGTTCGCCCTGCGCCTGAAGCTGGTCGCGCTTGACGGTGGCGAGGACGGAGGCGGCCTGCTCGCCGCCCATCACCGAGATCTTGGCGTTCGGCCACATCCACAGGAAGCGGGGGGAGTAGGCCCGGCCGCACATGGAGTAGTTGCCCGCCCCGTAGGAGCCGCCGATGACGACGGTCAGCTTGGGCACGCGGGTGCAGGCCACCGCCGTCACCATCTTCGCGCCGTGCTTGGCGATCCCGCCGGCTTCGTAGCTGCGGCCCACCATGAAGCCGGAGATGTTCTGCAGGAACAGCAGCGGGATGCCGCGCTGGTCGCACAGCTCGATGAAGTGGGCGCCCTTCTGGGCGGACTCGGAGAACAGGATGCCGTTGTTGGCGACGATGCCGACCGGGTGGCCGTGGATATGGGCGAAGCCGGTGACCAGCGTCGTGCCGTACTCCGCCTTGAACTCGGCGAAGCGCGAGCCGTCCACCAGCCGGGCGATCACCTCCCGGACGTCATAGGGCGTACGGGAGTCCGCGGGCACCGCCCCGTACAGCCCGGCCGGGTCGGCCTTGGGCTCCTCGACCGTCCGTACGGTCCACGGGAGGGGGTCGCGCTCGCCGAGGGTGCCGACGATGCCGCGCACCAGGCGCAGCGCATGGGCGTCGTCCTCGGCGAGATGGTCGGTGACCCCGGAGGTCTTGGCGTGCACCTCGCCGCCGCCCAGCTCCTCGGCGGTGACCACCTCGCCGGTGGCGGCCTTCACCAGCGGCGGGCCGCCGAGGAAGATCGTGCCCTGGTTGCGGACGATCACGGCCTCGTCGCTCATGGCGGGGACGTAGGCGCCACCGGCCGTGCAGGAACCGAGGACGGCGGCGATCTGCGGGATGCCGGCCCCCGACATCCGCGCCTGGTTGTAGAAGATCCGCCCGAAGTGCTCCCGGTCGGGGAAGACCTCGTCCTGCATCGGGAGGAAGGCGCCGCCGGAGTCCACCAGGTAGAGACAGGGCAGCCGGTTCTCCAGGGCGATCTCCTGCGCCCGCAGGTGCTTCTTGACCGTCATCGGGTAGTAGGTGCCGCCCTTGACCGTGGCGTCATTGGCGACGATCACCGTCTCGCGGCCGGAGACCCGGCCGATGCCGGCGATCACGCCCGCGGCCGGCGCGGCCCCGCCGTACATCCCGTCCGCGGCCAGCGGCGCCAGCTCCAGGAACGGCGAGCCCGGGTCCAGCAGGGCGTCCACCCGGTCGCGGGGCAGCAGTTTGCCGCGCGCGGTGTGCCGCGCCCTGGCCTTCTCGCCGCCGCCCAGCCGGGCCGCGGCGAGCTTTTCGCGCAGCTCGGCGGCCAGCTCGCGGTGCGCGGCCTCATTGGCCCGCCAGGAGTCGGACGCCGGATCGGCGGTACTCCCCAGCACCGGTGCCTGCTCCATCAGTACGAGCCCCCTTGCTCGGTCGACCGTCCCGGTGCCGCGGTCCGCGGCGGCCGGGCCATCCGGGTTAATGGGCGTTAACCACATCTGCTGTCAGGTTAACGACCACTAACCCGGCTGTCTACAATCGACGGCATGAGTAATGCGCAGGCCTCCGCCCCGACCAGCCGCCGCGAGCAGATCCTCAAGGAGGCGGCCCGGCTCTTCGCGGAGCGCGGCTTCCACGGCGTCGGCGTGGACGAGATAGGGGCGGCCGTGGGCATCTCGGGGCCCGGCCTCTACCGGCACTTCGCCGGCAAGGACGCGATGCTCGCCGAGCTGCTGGTCGGCATCAGCGAGCGGCTGCTGGAGGGCGGCCGGATGCGGGTGGCCGAGGGCGGCGGGAGCCCGGAGGCGGTGCTGGACGCGCTGATCGAGGGCCATATCGACTTCGCGCTGGACGACCGGCCGCTGATCACCCTGCACGACCGCGAGCTGGACCGGCTGCGCGAGGCCGACCGCAAGCGGGTCCGCCGGCTCCAGCGGGAGTATGTGGAGCTGTGGGTGGAGGTCGTCCGCCGGGTCCACCCGCTCCCCTCCGAATCCCGGGCCCGCGCCGCGGTGCACGCCGTCTTCGGCCTGCTCAACTCCACCCCGCACCTCGGCCGCCCGGGTGCCCTCCCGGGCCGCACGGAGACGGCGGAGTTGCTGCACCGGCTGGCGCTGGGGGCGTTCGGCGCGGCGGCCGGGGGGCCGGCGGGCGGGGAGCCGGCGGCGGGGGAGTCGGTCGCGGCGGGTGTGCCGGGGGCGTAGTGCGCACGGGGCGGGGCGTGGCGCTCACCGGACGGGGCTGTGGCGCGCACGGGGCGGGGTGTGGCGTCGCCCACCGGGCGCCGTTCTCCTCTGGACAGCTTTAGTGACTGGCGGGTAGCTTTCGCTTCGGAGAGAAGCTGAGCAAGCGCTTAGCCAGACGCGGCGGTCTAAGGAGGCCATGGCATGCGCCGTACGGTGTTCAACGAGGATCACGAGGCGTTCCGGGAGACCCTGCGGGCCTTCATCGAGGCCGAGGTCGTGCCGGTGTACGACGAGTGGTTCGCCGCGGGCCAGGCGCCGCGCGACTTCTACTACAAGCTCGCCGAGCTGGGCATATTCGGCATCCGCGTGGACGAGGAGTACGGCGGCGCGGGCATCGACTCGTACAAGTTCGAGGCCGTGATGTACGAGGAGACCGCCCGCGCGGGTGTCACCTTCGGCGGCTCCGGCGTGCATGTGCTGCTCGGCCTGCCGTACATCAAGATGCTCGCCACCGACGAGCAGAAGAAGCGCTTCCTGCCGAAGTTCGTCTCCGGTGAGGAGATGTGGGCCCTCGCGATGACCGAGCCGGGCACCGGCTCCGACCTCGCGGGCATGAAGACCACCGCGAAGCTCTCCGAGGACGGCACGCACTACGTCCTCAACGGCGCCAAGACCTTCATCACCGGCGGCGTGCACGCCGACCGCGTGATCGTCTGCGCCCGCACCGCCGCGCCGAAGGAGGACGACCGCCGCTTCGGCATCTCCCTCTTCGCCGTCGACACCAAGGCCGAGGGCTACTCCGTCGGCCGCAAGCTGGACAAGCTCGGCCTGAAGACCTCCGACACCGCCGAGCTCGCCTTCGTCGACGTCAAGGTCCCCGTCGAGGACCTGCTGGGCGAGGAGAACAAGGGCTTCTCCTACCTCGGTCTGAACCTCGCCTCGGAGCGCTGGGGCATCGCCTTCGGTGCCTACGCGCAGGCCGCGGCGGCCGTCCGGTTCGCCAAGGAGTACGTGCAGGACCGCACGATCTTCGGCAAGACCGTCGCCTCATTCCAGAACACCAAGTTCGAGCTGGCCGCCTGCCAGGCCGAGGTGGACGCCGCGCAGGCCGTCGCCGACCGCACCCTGGAGGCCCTGGACGCGGGCGAGCTGTCCCCGGCCGAGGCCGCGAGCGCCAAGCTGTTCTGCACCGAGGTCGCGCACCGCGTGATCGACCGGTGCCTCCAGCTGCACGGCGGCTACGGCTACATGAACGAGTACCCGATCGCCCGCCTCTACGCCGACAACCGCGTCAACCGCATCTACGGCGGCACCAGCGAGGTCATGAAGTCCATCATCGCCAAGTCCATGGGCCTCTAGGCCGTAAGGCACCGTGCACGTGAACGACGCACTGAAGTCCCTGCTCGATCTGCTCGCCCTGGAGCGGATCGAGCGGGACATCTTCCGCGGCGAGAGCCGCGCCTCGGTCGTGCCCCGGGTCTTCGGCGGCCAGGTCGCCGCCCAGGCCCTGGTCGCGGCGGGCCGCACGGTCCCCGAGGACCTTCCCCAAGCTCTCGGCTCCGCTCGAGCAGGGGAGACCCCAATGCCGCACTCCCTGCACGCGTACTTCCTGCGCCCCGGTGACCCCGGCGCGCCCATCGTCTACACCGTCGACCGGATCCGCGACGGCCGGTCCTTCACCACCAGGCGGGTCGTCGCCGTCCAGCACGGCCAGCCGATCTTCCACCTCTCGGCCTCCTTCCAGGTCCACGAGGAGGGCCTGGAACACCAGGAGCCGATGCCGCCGGCCCCGGACCCGCTGACCCTGCCCAGCCCGGCCGAGATCCTGCCGCGGCACGCCGGCCGGTACCTCACCCCGGCCGTCGCCGACCGGCTGCTGGAGGCCCGCGCCGCGATCGACCTGCGCTACGTCGACGAGCCGCCGTACGCCACCGTCGGCGAGGTACGCGAGCCCCGCTCCCAGGTCTGGTTCCGCACCAACGGCGACCTGGACAAGGCCCTCGCCGACGGCGCCGGCTGCGGCGACACCGTCACCCGGCCCCTGCTCGACATCTGCCTGGTCACCTATGTCTCCGACATGACCCTGCTGGACTCGATCCTGCTCGCGCACGGCCGCGGCGGCTGGGCGGTCGGCGACGTCGTCGGCGCCAGCCTGGACCACGCCATGTGGTTCCACCGCCCCCTGCGCGCCGACGACTGGCTCCTCTACGACCAGGAATCCCCCACCGCCCAGGCCGGCCGGGGGCTGGGCCAGGGCCGGATCTTCACGGCGGACGGGCAGCTGGCGGTGTCGGTGATCCAGGAGGGGGTCATCCGGGTGCCGCGGGAGCGCGGCGGCTCCGGGGGGTGAGAGTGGCGGCTCCCGCCGCGGCGCGGGGTGCCTCCGGCCGGCCGGGGAGGGCTCCCGCAGCTCGATCACGTGACCACCTCCGCCAGGGCGTCGGCCAGTTCGGCGGCCGTCGGCCGGTCGTCCGCCCTGCCGAGGAGGACCGGCCGCAGGACCTCCTGGAGCGCCGGCCAGGGGGCCGCGGTGTCGAGGGGGATGCGGCCCGCGGCGATACGGGCGCGGAGTTGTTCCGGGGTCAGGGGGACGGGGTCGATCCCCACCGCCGCGTAGTCCAGTGGCCAGCGGCCGGTGGCGCAGGCCCACAGCGAGCCGGCCAGGGCGTACACGTCGGTGGCGGTACCGGGGGTGACCGGCCGGGTGCCGAGGTTGACGGACGCGGCCAGTTCCGGTGCCACGAGGTGGGTGATGCCGCCGCGGAATCCGTCGGCCGCTTCGGTGCCGTGGCGCCAGGACCAGGAACAGTCGATCAGCCGTACGCCGTGCTCGGTGTGGATCCCGTGGGAGGGCTGGAGATCGGAGTGGACCCAGCCGGAGGCATGGAGTTCCGCCACGGCCCGGCACAGGTCGAGCGAGGCTGACAGGGCATCAGCTCTCCCGTCCTGGCCGGACCGCGCCGGTGCGAACACCTGCCAGGTCGAAGGCCCCCTGAACCAGCGGGTCACCAACCAGGCCGTGCCTTCGCCTTCGCCGTCGCCGGAGTCCAGCAGGTAGTCGGGCCAACCGATCGCCTCGAGGACCGCCGCCTCCCGCCGGGTGACCGCCGCCCCCTTGCCGTCCCCGGCTTTGACCGCCACGGTCCCGTCCGGACCGGCCGCCTTCCATACCGCCGCTCCACGCCGGTAGGAGACCTCCGTCAGCTCGACCGGAATGCCGCAGGCCGACTCGGCGGTGGCAACGGCGGCTGCGGGGAGAGGAGGGAACTCGCCCATTTCTTCACTGCCTTCCACTCGTACGGGAGACCCGGAAACACAGTGCGCCCGTCGTCCACGGCTGTCGACAGCGACCGGGCGAGGCCGGGGGTGTCGGTGAGGAAGTGGGGCGCAGGGCAGCGGGAGACCACGAACCCCACGGTCGTCGGGACCCGGTTCCGTGAAGCGTTACGGCGTGACGCGGACGACTCGCGTCGCTTCAGCCAGCGCCAGTTGCCACGGATAGCCTTCCGGCCGCCCATCGCCCGGCTCGTTGGGTTCAAAGCCGCCGGGCCCGTACAGCACCGACACGCCCGCGCCGCGCAGTGTCGCCACTGACCGGTCGAACTGCGGATGGTGCACATATGCGGTGTTCACGCAGGGCATCGCCACCGTGGGAATGCCCTTGCCGATGCCCTCGGCAACCACCCCGACCACGAAGTGGTGCGTCAGTCCAAGCGCCCAGGCGTTGAGGGAATTGAAGGTGACCGGTGCGAACACGATGGCGTCGGCCGGGGGCCACACATCAGGGGCAGCCGGTTCCTTGTACTCGGACCGGATCGGGTGCCCCGTCAGCTCTTCCAGTAGCGGCACCTCTCCGCCGAGCCACCGGGCCGCTGTGGGTGTCAAACCGATGCACACGTCGAATCCAGCGGTGCGGGCGCTGCGTGCCACGTCGGCGAACTGCTGGACGGGCGGCGCGGCGGAACCGAACAGGTACAGCACGGGACGACGATTCATCACGCCATCCCACCACAGGCCGTCGGCGTGCACCGGGTGTGCCAGGGGCAAGAGCGGTCACGGGGCCGGTTGTGGGGGTACTAACGTTCCGCACGACCGCACGGGATGGGAGAGCGATATGCCTTCACTTCGCGACGACCACACGGGTGCCCGCATCGCGCACGCCCGAAAGGTCCGACGGCTGACGCAACGGGAGTTGGCCGACCTTTCCCACGTCTCGTACAGCACGCTGACCAAAGTGGAGCAAGGAGTCCTGCCCGCAAGCCCTTCGGTCCTCGGGGCGCTGGCCCGGGCCCTTTCGGTAGCGGTGACGGAACTGACCGGACAGCCCTACCTCGGAGAACTCCGCCAGGATCAGCTGGACGGCCTGATCAACCCGATTCGCGAAGCACTCAACATCTACGACCTCGGTCCTGATGAGGACGTATCCCCTCGCAGGGCGCCGGAGTTGACTGTCCATGCCGATCGGCTGTGCGCCATGATGCGGGCCACGAACCTCAAGCAGGTTGCCGCCGAGCTCCCCGGCTTGATCCACGAGGCCACGACGACGGCGCACCGGCACCCCACGGGCGGGAACTGGCGGCTGCTGGCGAGCACGTACCGCACCGCGTATGACGTGACGGCGAAACTGGGGTTCGCCGACCTTGGCATGGTGGCGCTCGACCGGATGGGCTGGGCGGCCGAGCGGGCCTCGGATGCAGTGCTCAGTGGAGTGCGTCAGTACATGCGCGGTGTGGCGTACCTGCGGGCGGGCGACTACCGCACCGGGAAGCGTCTGGTGCGGCTCGGCCTGACAGACCTGGAGCAGGCTGCGCCCGGCCGGGTGCTTGACGCCGTCACGGGACAACTGCACCTGGGCGCCGCAGTTCTGGCGGGCCGCGACAAGGACAGGGAGACCGCAGAGGGGCACCTCGGTGAGGCTCAGCGCATCGCGGAGCGGACCGGTCCTGCGGAGAAGGTGCACTGGCTGTCCTTCGGGCCGGCCAACGTCGGTGTCCACCGGGTCAGTGTGCTCGCGGAGCTGGACCTCTACCCGGAGGCCGTCCGGTCCGCGCAGGAGCTGGTGATTGCGGACGGGTGGCCGCCGTCCCGGCTGGCGCACCACCATGCCGAGGTGGCGCGGGCGCTGATGTGGACGGGGCGTACCGATGCGGCATTCAAGAGCCTGCTGAAGGCCCGTAAGGTCGCCCCGCAACAGACGCGGTACCACCCGACCGTGCGGGAGACGTACGCCGGCCTGGACTCGGCCAGGCGCAGGATGCCGGACACCTTCAGCAACTACGGCTCATGGCTCCGCATGTGACGTTCCGATAGCCCATAGCCGGAGCTATCAGCGAGGACTGATAGTTCCGGCCTTCTGCGGTCGGCACGCTGAGAGGGTCAGAAAACCCCCGCGACCGTGTTGGGACGGCCCGGGGGCGTGGCCAACCTGAGGAAAGCAGGTCGACATGTCGAACGGTATCGCCTGGATCTTCGAGTCGCCGCCGCGGCTGTTAGCCCCCCGGCAGCCCGTCCGGAGGTGCCCGGGCGATGAGTGAGCCACCGACCACGCGCCTGTTGCCATGGGCGAGCCCCGACGGCAAGACCTGCATCCTGCTGAGCGACGGCAGAGGCGAGAGCGGCTTCTCCCGTGTCGCGGACCGGATGGAAGACGTGCAGCTGGAGATGGCGGACGGCCTCCTGGCGCACGCGGCCGACATGTTGGGGGACGAAGCAGCGACGGATCGGCAACTCCGATATCTCGGCCAGCAGTTGAGTGCGGCGCTGCGGGATGTGCGTCGTGTCGCGGAGAGCAGGGGGGAGCGGACCGGCCGGTGAGGCACGGCAGCCGGCCAGGCGGGAATCAATCCGGCCATCAAGGGAGAAACTGACCGGTCGGCGGGTAGCAAGTACAAGGCACCACACACGGAATGAAGGAGAGGTACACGGGATGCGCCTGCAGATCACCACCGCTGCCGACGGCGGGCGGCAAAGCACAGGAGGAGACGGTGGGGACGGGCACCCCGGCCAGCCCTGGACGCCGCCCCCGCCGCCGCCCCCGGACGGCGACATGCCGCCCGGCGACGGGACGCGCCGCAAGTGAGCCTCAAGCCTGAACAGGGGCACCGCGCCAGTGACGAACTGGCGCGGTCCCTCCTCGAAGCGGGAGACCTGACCCCGGATTGGGCGGAGACGTTCAGAGCCGTTCCACGAGCGCTGTTCCTGCCGGATCTCGTCTGGGCGCACGACATGGCGACCGGTCGAAGCGTGCCCGTCTCCCGGAGCGACGACCCCGCCGGGTGGGAACTGGCCGCGTACGCGAACGTTCCGCTCGTCACCCAATGGGACGACGGAGCGCACACCGGCAGCGAGCCCGGGACCGTGCCGACCAGTTCGGCGAGCATGCCGTCAGTCGTGGCCGCGATGCTGCGCGACCTGGACGTGAGCGACGGAATGCGGGTGCTCGAAATCGGCACCGGCACGGGATGGAACGCCGGACTCCTCGCTCACCGGTTGGGGAGCGGGAACGTGATCAGCGTCGAGATCGACGAGGCGGTGACCGATCAGGCGCGAGGAGCGTTGCTGCGCGCCGGACTCCACCCCGAGACGGTCCACGGGGACGGTGGGGACGGGTGGCCGGGCGGGGCGCCGTATGACCGGGTGACGGTCACGGCAGGGGCGCGAGCCATTCCGCCGCGCTGGCTGGAGCAGTCAGCACCGGGCGCGGTCATCCTTGCCCCCTGGGGCACCCACTACAGCGATCAGGACGCACTCGTCCGGTTGACCGTGCGGGAGGACGGCTCCGCGTCGGGCCCGTTCCTGCGCATGGTCGAGTTCATGAAGCTGCGGGATCAGCGCTTGGACTGGAACCGTTTCAGGGAGCACGTTCCGGATTTCCCTGGCGACGCCGACGTCTCCAGTACGACGGTCGCTCTGACGGACCTGGGGGACCGCTATGAGCCCGCACGGTTCGTCATGGGGCTGTGTGTGCCCGACTGTGCCCATGTCATCAACAGGTCGGACGGGGGGACTGCGAGGGCGTGGTTCTTCGACCTGACGAGCCGGTCATGGGCCGCCGCTGTTTTCCGCAGCGGCGAACCGGAGGCCACGGTCTACCAGTCGGGGCCGCGTCGCCTGTGGGACGAAGTAGAGGCGGCCCTCCGATGGTGGGTCGGCCAGGGCGAGCCGAGCCACACCCGGTTCGGTCTCACCGTCGCCGCGGAGGGGCAGAGGGTGTGGCTGGACGACCCGGCCGACTCCTGGGCCGTGTGAGTGTGGCGCCCATCCAAGCCGTGAGACAGCGGGAAGCTGCTCAGCGTCTCGTCTCGTACCTGGTCAGGACCACGCCGCCGGGAAACGTCCGCGTCTCCACCAGGTTCAGGTTCACCCAGCTGTCCAGCGCGGTGAAGAACGGTGTGCCGCCGCCCACCAGGACCGGATGGGCGGCGATCACGTACTCGTCGATCAGCCCGGCGCGCATGGCCGCCCCGGCGAGCGTTGCGCCGCCGATGTTCATTGGGCCGCCGTCCTCGGCCTTGAGCCGGGTGATCTCGGCGATCGCGTCGCCGGTGACCAGGCGGGTGTTCCAGTCGACCTTGTCGATCGTCGAGGAGAACACCACCTTCGGCGTGTCCCGCCAGTTCCGCGCGAACTCGATCTCCGCCGGGGTGGCGTGGGGCTGCTGGTCTCCGGTCGGCCAGTAGGAGCTCATCGTCTCCCATAGCTTGCGCCCGTACAGCGACAGGCCACTCGCCTGCTCGTGGTCGAGCCACCACTGGAACAGCTCGTGGCTCGGCGGTCCGCTCCAGCCGATGTCGTCGCCGGCCGCGGCGATGTAGCCGTCCAGAGTCAGGTTCATGCCGTAGATCAGTTTCCGCATGGCCCAGCCTTCCGTCCGTGGGTGTCCGGCGTATGGACCAGCGCGGCTCCACCCGGGGGCTGATGCCGTAATCGCACGAGCCGTGTCGTACCGATGTCGTATACGACATCGCCGTGAGACTAGCGCGTGGGTGGGTGTTGCTGCCCTGGGTGTGTGGTGCTTGTCGAGCTCCGGGTTGGACTCGACGCGTTTCAGTGGTCCATCCGTCTGTGGTGCCGAATCTTGTTGCCGTTCCTCTGTGGGCCAATCAGCCCACTCCATGGCTTGGGCGGCGCACAGAGCCGGCGAGCACGAGATATACGGAGGTACCAGTGAAGGCAATCGTCGCGACGGATCCGGCCGCGGAAGCAGCCGGGATCACACTCGCGGAGCGGCCTGAGCCGACGCCGGCGATCAACGACGTCGTCGTTGAAGTCCATGCGTCGGGCTTCGTCCCCGCGGCGTGGGAGTGGCCCTCGACGTGGGTCGATCGCGCCGGTCGCGATCGAGCCCAGGCGATCATCGGCCACGAGTTCGCCGGAGTGGTCACCTCCCTCGGCTACGGCACGACGGGGCTCTCGCTGGGACAGCGGGTGTTCGGGGTCACGGACTGGCACCGCGATGGAACCCTGGCCGAGTACGCGGCCGTGGAGGCACGCAACCTGGCGCCGCTGCCGGGGAACGTCGACTTCACGGTCGGTGCGAGCCTGCCGATCTCCGGCCTGACCGCGTGGCAAGGTCTGTTCCAGCACGGTCGTCTTCAGGCGGGGCAGAGCGTCCTCGCACACGGCGCCGCCGGCGCGGTCGGGTCTGTGGTTACGCAGCTCGCCCGGGAGTTCGGCGCCTACGTCATCGGTACCGGGCGGGCGGCGGACCGCCAGGCGGCGCTCGACTTCGGCGCGAACGAGTTTCTCGACCTCGCCACCGAGGACCTCGACGACATCGGCGGGGTCGACGTGGTCTTTGATGTCATCGGCGCTGACATCCAAAGGCGCTCGGCGAGAATCATCCGGCCTGGCGGGACGCTGGTGTCGGTGGTCGGGCCTGTTGAGGCTCGCCCAGTCGACGGCTTGGCGGTCGACTTCGTCGTCGAGTCCGTTCCGAGTCAGCTGGTGGAGATCGTCGACCGGGTGCGGGACGGGCGCCTTCGCACGCACATCGGAACCGTCGCGACCCTCGACGACGCCGTCCCTGCGCTCAACCCGACCGAGCGGCGCAAGGGCAAGACCGTCATTCGCGTGCGCCCCTGAGCGCCCTGGAATGGGCCAACAGCGGTGGTGGGCTGGACGACCGCCGACCTTCCCGGTGTCGGACGAGGAAATGCCGCCCTCACCGGTCCTGAGGGCGATGGTCGAGTCCGTTCGCTGAGTCCGAGCCCACCGGACCGGTTCCGCTTCAGGGGGCTTTGCCGGCCGGCCCGCTCAGCCGGATCCCCTCAGCCCACCAACCCCGCCGCGTCCAGCAGGTAAGCCGTCAGCGGGTCGTAATGCCGAGGGCTCAGGACGTGGTCGTCCAGGGGGATGGTCACCTGGACGGTGCCCTCGGACTCGGCCAGGAACAGGGCCGGGTCGTTGGAGTCCGCGAAGCCGACCGCGTCGATGCCGCGCTGGCCGGCGCAGCCCGCCCAGCCGTGGTCGGCCATCACCAGATCCGGCAGCGGCCGGCCGTCGCGCTCCAGGCCGTCGAGGATCGCGGCCATCGGCTCGGGGGAGTGGGTATGCCACAGCGTCGCGCCGCGCTCCAGCATCGCCACGTCGCCGAACTGGAAGACCATGCCGTCGTCCGCCCGCAGCCCGTCCGGGATGACGACGATCTCGCAGCCCGCCGCGCGCAGCGCCTCGGCCGTCGCCCGGTGCACATCGAGCAGCCCGCCCGGGTGGCCGGTCGCGAACAGCACCCGCTGCCCGTCGGCCGCCGCCTTGCGCAGCACCGCGGCCGCCCGGTCCAGTGCGTCCACGGTCAGCTCGGGGTCGATGGTGTCCTGCCCCTGCCGGTGGTGCGGGTCGTCGACCACCCCGCAGCGCTCCGCCATCACGGCCAGCACATCCTGCTCGTCCGTCCAGCGGTCGCCGAACTCCAGGCCGAACCAGTAGTGGCGCTCGCCGTTGGCGAGTCTGCGGTAGTGGGAGAGGTTGTTCTCGCGGGGAGTGGCGACCTCACCGGCGATCCTGGTGCGTACGAGATGGTCGACGAGTTCGGCGCGGGAGGGGGCGGCGGCTGCGGAGGCTATCGGCATAGCGCCCATTGTGCCCGTACACCTGTTCCGGGGCGGCGGAGTTCCGCAGCCCGGACACGGGGGGTGTCGTGGGGGTGTCCGGGGGCGTCCGGGGGGCGTGGGCGCCGCGGCCCCTGCGCGCGGCACGGGGGCAGGGTGCCCAGCCCCGCTACCGAGGCGCACTCGGAGCCCGGCCGACTGGCCAAAACGTCCAACAGTCGCGTCCTCGACCACGCAAATGTCCATGGGCCAGGCCGCCCGGTGCTCCCTACTCTCGGCTCATGACCACCGCAGCCAGCGCATCCAACGGGCCCGTGGGCCCCGTCGACTCCTCCCGTATTCCGCGTTACGCCGGGCCCGCGACCTTCGCCCGGCTGCCCCGCCTCGACGAGGTCGGCGGCCGGACCGACGTGGCCGTCGTCGGTGTCCCCTTCGACACCGGTGTCTCCTACCGCCCCGGCGCCCGCTTCGGCGGCAACGCCATCCGCGAGGCGTCCCGCCTCCTGCGCCCCTACAACCCGGCCCAGGACGCGTCCCCCTTCGCGCTGGCGCAGGTCGCCGACGCCGGTGACATCGCCGCCAACCCCTTCAACATCAACGAGGCCGTGGAGACGGTCGAGGCCGCGGCCGACGACCTGCTCGCCTCCGGCGCCCGCATGATGACCCTCGGCGGCGACCACACCATCGCCCTCCCGCTCCTGCGCTCGGTCGCCAAGAAGCACGGCCCGGTCGCGCTGCTGCACTTCGACGCCCACCTGGACACCTGGGACACCTACTTCGGCGCCGAGTACACCCACGGCACCCCGTTCCGCCGCGCCGTCGAGGAGGGCATCCTCGACACCTCCGCGCTCTCCCACGTCGGCACCCGCGGTCCGCTCTACGGCAAGAAGGACCTCGACGAGGACGAGAAGATGGGCTTCGGCATCGTCACGTCCGCGGATGTCATGCGGCGCGGGGTGGACGAGGTCGCCGACCAGCTGCGCCAGCGCATCGGCGACCGTCCGCTCTACATCTCCATCGACATCGATGTCCTGGACCCGGCCCACGCGCCCGGCACCGGCACCCCCGAGGCCGGCGGGCTCACCTCCCGCGAGCTGCTGGAGATCGTGCGCGGGCTGTCCTCCTGCAACCTGGTCTCGGCGGACGTCGTCGAGGTCGCCCCGGCGTACGACCACGCGGAGATCACCTGCGTGGCCGCCTCCCACACGGCGTACGAGCTGACGACGATCATGTCGCGGCAGATCGCGGCGGGGCGGGAGGGGCAGGAGGGGAAGTAGGCGCGGCAGGGGGAGCAGAGGCCGGCCCCGCTGTCCCGGCAACGGGCGACGGCGCCCGGTCCGGCACGGACTCCGTGGCGGGCCGGGCGGCGTTGCTCACGTTCGTGAGTGCGGCTGGCGCCGTGCACGCCCACAGCGCCAGCCCGAGGCAGCTGAAGGCGGCCCCCAGTGCGCAGACGGCGCCCCAGCCGGCCACCGTGTAGAGGGAGGTCGCGGCGAGGGCGCCGGTGGCGCTGCCGAGGGAGTAGAAGACCATGTAGCCGCCGATCAGCCGGCTGCCCGCTTCCGGGTGCAGCGCGTGGATCAGGGTCTGGTTGGTGACATGGACCGCCTGCACGGCGAGGTCGAGCAGGATCACCCCGACGACCAGGGCCCACAGGGAGCTGCGGGTGAAGGCCAGGGGCAGCCACGAGGCGGCGAGCAGGGCCAGGGCGATGCCGGTGGTCCGCCGGGAGAGTCCGCGGTCGTTCAGGCGGCCCGCCGCGGTCGCGGCCAGGGCGCCCGCGACACCGATCAGCCCCAGCGCCCCGATCGCGCTGTGGGACAGGAAGTACGGGGCCTCGCTGAGCGGCAGCGCGACGCTGCTCCACAGGGTGCTGAAGGCGGCGAAGACCAGCAGGCCGAACAGGGCACGGAGCCGCAGCAGTGGTTCCCGCGCGAACAGGGTGATCGTGGAGCGCAGGAGCTCTCCGTAGCGCAGGGGTGCCGGCGGAGCGGCACGGTGGCGCGGCAGCACCCGGTACAGGACCAGGGCGAGCAGCGCGGTGAGCGACGCCGAGACGAGGTAGACGGAGCGCCAGCCCGCGAGATCGGCCAGCAGGCCGGACGCGGTGCGGGCGAGCAGGATGCCGGTCACCACGCCGCTGGTGACCAGACCGACGACCCGGCCGCGCCCGGCGGGAGGGGCCAGTGAGGCCGCGAAGGCCACCAGCGTCTGCGTGACGACCGCGAGCAGCCCGGTTGCCGCCATGCCCGTGAGCAGGACCGCAGCCGTGGGGGCGGCGGCCACCACGGCCAGCGCCGCCACCAGGAGCAGTAACTGGGCCACGATCAGCCGTCTGCGGACGGTCATGTCGCCCAGCGGCACGAGGAAGAAGAGCCCGAGCCCGTATCCGACGTGCGTGAGGGTGACCACGCTGCCGACGAGTGCCGGGCTCATGGCGAGATCGTGGCCCATGGTCACCAGGAGCGGCTGGGAGAAGTACACATTGGCCACCACCGTCCCGCAGGCGACGGCGAACAGGATGACGAGGCCGCGGGAGAGGGAGGACGGGCCCGAAGCGGAGCCCTCCTCGGCGCTTCGGGCCTCGGTGCGAGGTGGGCGGCGCCGAGGTCGGTGCCGGTGCCGGGTCACCGCCTCGCCGTTGCCGGGACCGTCGCCTGGCCCCTTGCCGGTTCGGTTGTCGGTTCGGTTGGCGGACATCGGCACCCCTCGGAAGTCTGGTTTCAACTTGCCACCAATGGCGACGGGGAGACGGTAGGCCGGTTTGGTAGCATGTTGCAACCATTTTCGGCGGGGGAAGGGGAGGGTGAGGGGCGCCATGGTGACCAGGACGCGTTTCGATGACAGTGAATGTCCCGTCGCCCGGTCGGTGGACGCGATCGGCGACTGGTGGTCCCTGCTGATCGTGCGGGACGCCTTCGACGGGAGCCGGCGCTTCGGGGAGTTCCAGCGCAGCCTGGGCGTGGCGAAGAACATCCTCACCGCGCGACTGCGCACCCTGGTCGCCGGTGGCGTCCTCGAATCCGTCCCCGCCTCCGACGGCAGCGCCTACCGCGAGTACGTACTGACGCCGAAGGGCAAGGCGCTCTTCCCCGTCATCGTGGCGCTGCGGCAGTGGGGCGAAGAGCACTTCTTCGGGCCTGGCGAAGCGCATTCCCGGCTGGTCGACCGCCGGGAGGGGCAGCGCCTTCGCGCCCTGGAAGTGCTCTCCGCCGACGGGCGGCGGCTGGAGCCGGACGACACCGCCGTCCACAAGGTCTCCGCCCGGTGAGGTGAGCCGGAGGCTCCTTGGACCCCGGTCGCTGCCGGAGCCCCGCCGCTGCGGTCGGTCGTCAGCCCGGTGCCGCGCCCCGGTCGAGCGAGCGGAGGGCGAACCACAGTTCCATGCGGACGTCGGGGTCGTCCAGATCGGTGTCGAGGAGGCCGGTGATACGGGTGATGCGCTGGCGGACGGTGTTGCGGTGGATGCCGAGGGCGGTTGCGGTGCGGTCCCAACTTCCGTGCAAGGAGAGCCAGTTGTGGAGGGTGGAGAGGAGCGGCGGGGAGCCGGCCAGTGGGGCGAGCAGGGCTTGGGCGTGCTGCTGGGCCTCCGTGGGGGCGACGAGCGAGGTGATGCTGTGGGGGCCGGGGGTGCGATGGCGGACCAGGGCGGCGCGGCCCGCGAGGGCGCGGCGCAGGGCGGAGGCGGCATGCCGGTCGGCGGCCGGCAGCTCCGCGACGGGGACGGGCTCGCTGACGCCGAGTGTCCAGCCGGGGTGCGCGGTGACCTCCTGGCCGGCGGGGACCAGGGCGCGCAGGGCGGGCGCGGCGCCGGGGGCGGCCGCCGCCTCGGGGCCGGGGCGCGGCTCAGGGGGCGCGGCCGGCCCGCCTCCGGAGTCCGGGTCGACGAGCGGGGTGCCCAGGGCTGCGGCCAGCGAGGCCGCCGACTCCGTGGTGTCACGGCGGCGTTCGGCGTGGACGACGGTCCAGAGGGGAGAGCCGAGGAGCGGGGCGACGTCGGCCGGACGGGCGCCGAGGAGCAGCCGGACCAGGGCCGCCGCGTGCCCCGCGGCGGCCGGCGCGTGGTCGGTGGGCGGGCCGGTGATCAGTGAGAGGAGTACGGCGGCGACGCCCGCGATGGTGTGCGCGGGCGGGTCGTGCGGATCCGCGGCGACCACCAGGGCGAGCGCCCGGCTGCCGCGGGCGCGTCCCGTCAGGGCGTAGGCGGACAGCGAGCTGCCGGGGACGGCGTCGGTCGCCGAGGACCGGCCGCCGGTGCCGACGACCTGCGCGAGACGGCGGGCCGCGGCCCGGGCGGCGGTGGTGGGGCGGGGGCCGGCAAAGCCGGCTTCCGTGCCGTCCGGGGCGAACAGTGCGGTCCAGCCGTGCACATGGCGGGCCAGTGCGCGCAGCACGGCGCTCGCCGGATCGGGGCGGGCGGCGGCCGCGGCCAGCGCGCGCTGCGCCTCACTGAGCCGGGTCAGCTCGCGGTGCCGGGCCTCCGTGACCGCCTGCCACACGGCGCTCTCGACGGCGGTGAACGGGGTGTCCGCCGGAACCTCGACCAGCGGCAGGCCGTGCCGGTCGCAGGCGGCCACCAGAGCCCGGGGGACGGTGTCGTGCACCGGCGCGATCCCGAAGCCGAGGGCGGCGGCACCGGCCGCGACGGTCCGGGCGGCATAACCGTCGAGGTAGGCGTCGAGGGCGGGACGGTCGCGGGCGGGAGGGGCGAGCGCAGGGTGGCCGGGGGTGGGGTGGCCCGGGGTGGCGCCTGCCCCCGCCGCACCTGCCCCCGCCGCGCCCGCCTCCCCCGTCACCTCCGTCAGGTGCAGGCCCGCCGTCAGCAGCATCTCGCCGCCCAGGAGGTACGGCACCGGGTCGGCCATTTCGGACGTGTGCACCCAGTGGATCGCGACGCCCTCGCGCGGGCCGGCGATCTGGCGCAGGCCCAGATCCGTGCGGGCAAGGAGCTCCGTCAGTGGCACCGGTGGGGTGGACGGCGGGGGGAGGGGGCGCGGCGGCATGTGCGGACCATCCACATCGGAGGTGGCGAATGGTTGAAACGTACACTTCAGCGTGGCCTTCGCGCCTTCTAGGGTCAACCACCGAGGCGAGGCGCTTGGACGGGACCCCCGCTCGCCAAGCGCCCGCCGCCTCGACGCCACCCCCCGCATCCCCACACCCTCGCTTCTCCCCTCTCCCCAGGCGCAGTTGGAAGGGATGGCCCATGGCTGTCGACTATGCGGTGATCGTGCTCTATTTGGCCGGAATGCTCGCCATGGGCTGGTGGGGGATGCGGCGCGCCACATCCAAGAGCGACTTCCTGGTCGCGGGCCGCCGCCTCGGGCCCGTGATGTACTCCGGCACCATGGCGGCGATCGTCCTCGGCGGCGCCTCCACCATCGGCGGTGTGGGACTGGGCTACCAATACGGCCTGTCCGGCGCCTGGATGGTCTTCACCATCGGCCTGGGACTCCTCGCGCTGAGTGTCTTCTTCTCGGCCCGGATCGCCCGGCTGAAGGTCTACACGGTCTCCGAGATGCTGGACCTGCGCTACGGCGGCTCCGCCGGGATCATCTCCGGCGTGGTGATGTGGGCCTACACGCTGATGCTGGCGGTGACCTCGACCATCGCCTACGCGACCATCTTCGATGTGCTCTTCGGCATGGACCGCACGCTGTCGATCATCCTCGGCGGGGCGATCGTCGTCGCCTACTCGACGCTCGGCGGCATGTGGTCGATCACCCTCACCGACATGGTCCAGTTCGTCGTCAAGACGATCGGTGTGCTCCTGCTCCTGCTGCCCATCGCCGTCATCAAGGCGGGCGGTTTCGCGGCGATGAAGGCGCAGCTGCCGGACGACTACTTCGCCCCGCTCGGCATCGGCGGGCAGACGGTCTTCACCTACGTCCTGATCTATTCGTTCGGCATGCTGATCGGGCAGGACATCTGGCAGCGGGTGTTCACCGCGCGCGGCGACAAGGTGGCGCGCCTCGGCGGCACCGCGGCCGGTACGTACTGTCTGGCCTACGCGCTGGCCGGTGCGGTGATCGGCACCGCGGCCAAGGTGCTCTACCCCCGTCTGGGCAGCCCGGATGACGCTTTCGCGACGATCGTCAAGGATGCGCTGCCGGTGGGGGTGCGCGGGCTGGTGCTGGCGGCGGCGCTGTCCGCGGTGATGTCCACGTCCTCGGGCGCGCTGATCGCCTGCGCCACGGTCGCCAACAACGACATCTGGGCGCGGGTGAAGCGTGCCGCCGCGGTGCGGCGCCGGCCGGCGCCGGGGGAGTTCGCCGGCGCCGGCCGGGCGCCCGGGGCGGAGCGCACCGGGAACGGGACCGGGGCACACAGCGACAGGAGCGGGACCGAGGCACACCACGCGGCGCACGACGAGCCGCACGACGAGGTGCGGGGCAACCGCGTCTTCATCCTCCTCATGGGCCTCGCGGTCATCGTCATCGCGATCGCGCTGAACGACGTCGTCGAAGCGCTCACCCTCGCCTACAACGTCCTCGTCGGCGGCCTGCTGGTGCCCATCCTCGGCGGACTGCTGTGGAAGCGGGGCAACGCCGCCGGCGCGCTCGCCTCGGTCGCGGTCGGCGGCCTGACCGTCATCGGCCTGATGGTCTGGCTCGGTGTCCTCGCCAACGAGCCGATCTACTACGGGCTGATCGCCTCGCTCGTGGCGTATGTGGCGGTCAGCCTGGCCACCGAGCCGACGGACCCGCAGGTGCTGACGGCCTGGCGGGCCCGGCTGGCCGGACGGCCGGACGGCGCCGCGGACGGGGACGATCCGGAGAGTGAGGACCCGGAGGACGACGAGGCCGGCGACACCTCCGTGGCGGTGGCCCGGGTACTGACCTTCTTCCCCGTCACCGGGCGAGCCTGACCCGGACCCCGGCCCGTCCGCACCCGGGCCCCGGCCCCTCCGCACCCGGGCCCCGGCCCGTCCGCCCGTCCGCCCGTACGCACCCCCCGCGGCTCCCGTATCCCCTGCAGCTCCCGCAGATGCCCCACCCAGGAAGGCACGCATCCCCATGAGCACCGCCACCCCCACGCCCCCGCCCGCGCAACACCGGCGCAACGGCGGTGACCTGGTCGTCGAGTCGCTGGCCGCGCTCGGCGCCGACACCGTCTTCGGGCTGCCGGGGCAGCACGCGCTCGGGGTGTTCGACGCGCTGCGCCGCTCCGCGCTGCGCTACGTGGGGCTGCGGGTGGAGAACAACGCGGGCTTCGCCGCCGATGCGTACGCCAGGACCACGCACGGGGTCGCTCCGCTGCTGGTGTCCACCGGGCCGGGCGCGCTGATGACGCTGGCCGCGCTGCAGGAGGCGGCGGCCGGGTCCGCCGCCGTACTGGCCATCGGCAGTCAGGTGCCGCTGGCCGGGATCGGCGGCGGCCGCCATGGCTACCTCCATGAACTCACCGATCAGAGTGCTTCGTTCCGCGGCGTGGTCAAGTCCGTCCACACGGCGCGTACGGCCTCGCAGATCCCCTCGGCGGTGGCCGCCGCCTGGGAGTCGGCGCTGGGCACCCCGCACGGACCGGTGTGGCTGGAGATCCCGCAGGATGTCCTGCTGGCGGCGGCCGACGTACCGCCGGTGGACCGGCTCGTCGCCGCCCCGAAGGAGTTGCTGCCGCGGCCCGAGCTGATCGCGGCGGCGGCGGACCGGCTCACCGGGGCCCGGCGGCCGGTGATCCTGGCGGGCGGCGGAGTCGTACGGGCCGGGGCCGAGGCGGAGCTGCTGGCGCTGGCCGAGCGGCTGCGGGCACCGGTGGCCACCACCTTCGGCGGCAAGGGCGCCTTCCCGTGGGAGCACCCGCTCTCCCTCCAGTCCTGGCTGGAGGACCGCCACACCACGGCCTTCCTGGAGGACGCGGACACCCTCCTGGTCGTCGGCTCGGGACTGGGCGAACTCTCCTCGAACTACCACACGTTCCGGCCGCTCGGCCGCGTCGTACAGATCGAGGCGGACCTCGGCAAGCTGGAGTCGAACCACGCCGCGCTGGGCATCCACGCGGATGCCAGGGCGGCGCTGGCCGCGCTGGTCAAGGAGGTGGGGGAGCGGGAGGCCGGGGCGGCCGGCCGCCCCGGGAACGCCACAGCGCCCACCCCGGCAGGAGCCGGGGCAGCCGCGCCCGGGACCGGTGCGGGCGCGCCCGGAAACGGCCATGAGCCCTCCCCCGAGGCCGCCGTGTCCGGCCTCCTGGCCCGCGTCCGCGACCGGCTCGCCGGACAGCATCTGGACCTGGAGCAGCAGGTGCTGGCCTCGGTGCGGGGCGCGCTTCCCGACGGCGCGGTCAGCTGCTGGGACATGACGATCCTCGCCTACTGGGCCTGGTCCGCCTTCGACCCGCGGGGCACCAACGCGCTGCATTCCGCCCAGGGCGCCGGCGGACTGGGCTACGGCTTCCCGGCGGCGCTGGGCGCGGCCGTCGCCGACCCGGCGCGGCCGGTCCTGGCGGTGTCCGGCGACGGCGGCGCGATGTACTCGATCGCCGAACTGGCCACCGCCCGGCAGTACGACCTGCCGGTGACCTGGCTCATCGTGGACGACGGCGGGTACGGCATCCTGCGCGAGTACATGACCGACGCCTTCGGCGCGCCCACCGCGACCGAACTCACCCGGCCGGACTTCGTGGCGCTGGCCGAGTCGTTCGGCGTCCCCGCGGTCCGTACGGCCCCGGACCGGCTCCGTACGGACCTGGCGGCGGCGCTGGCCGCCCCCGGCCCCTCGGTCGTCGTCCTCCCGGCGCATCTGCGGATGTTCGCGCCGACGCATCAGGGCTCCTGACCGCCTGACGACACCCGCGGGGAGGTTTCATCGCCCGTCCCGAGGGGGAGGAGGCCTCTACCGAACCAACGGGCTGCCCATCCCTCCTCGGGGTGCGCAGCCCGCCGTGTTGTGGTGACTGATCTGCGGTCTGTGGCCATAGCTGTGGTCGTGCTGTGGCGTGCGCTGCCCGGTCAGGGATCGCCGGACCTGAGCTGCTCCCCGCGCGGCGGGGGTTGCCGGTCCGGTTGCGGCCCCCTCCGAAGGGGTCCACATGAGTAGTAGCGTTCAGTCACCGCAGCAGGAACTGCTGCGGACAGCTCTCCTCGCCGGACAGGTGCCGGCGGCCGCCACGGCGCGGGAGGCGAGCCGGACGGCGGCGGCACCTGCCCTGGCGGTCACGACCATCCCCGTCGGCTCCAACCCGGTCGGGCTGGCGTTCATCCCCAACGGCGACCTCTACGTCGCCAACTCCGGGTCGAACAACGTGTTCACCATCGACACCGCCACGGACACCGTCATCGGCGCCGCGATCCCCACCGGCACCACGCCGGCCTGGCTGACCGTCGCCCCCAACGGCAACGCCTACGTTCCCAACAACATCTCCAACAACGTGACGGTGATCGACACCGCCACCAGCACCGTCCTCACCACGATCCCCCTCAGCGGCGGCCCCTCCGCCGCGGTGGTCATCCCGAGCGGCAACGTCTACGTCAGCCGCTTCTCGGCGAGCAGCGTGCAGCAGATCGACACCACCACCAACACCACCGTCGGCGCCGCGATCCCCACCGGCAGCGGCCCGGTCGGGATCGCGGTCGCCCCCAACGGCAAGGCCTATGTCGCCAACCGGAACGGGAACAGCGTGACGGTGATCGACACCGCCACCGCCACCGTCGTCACCACGATCCCCGGCTTCAACCAGCCGAACTTCGTGGCGATCGGCCCCAGCGGGGATGCCTACGTCGCCAACATCGGGTCGAACAGCGTGTCGTTGGTCAACACCACCACGGACACGGTCGCGACCACGATCCCCGTCGGCACCAACCCCTGGGGCATCACGGTCGGCCCCGACGGCAACGCCTACACGGCCAACCGCGGGTCGAACAACGTGTCGGTGATCGACACCACCACCAACACCACCATCGGCGCCCCGATTCCCGTCGGCAGCCAGCCGATCGCCCTGGTGGTCGCGCCCGACAACAAGGTCTACGTCACCAACATCGCCGGGGGCAGTGTCAGCGTCATCCAGTTCGACCCGACGATCAGCAGCATCACCCCCAACTCGGGGCCCGTCACGGGCGGCACGGTGGTGACGATCACCGGCACCAACCTGACCGGGGCGAGCGTCGACATCGGCGGTAACCCCGCCACCGGCGTGACCGTCAACTCCACCGGTACGCAGCTCACCGCCACCACTCCGCCCGGGGCGGCGGGCCCGGCGGACGTCACCGTCACCACCCCCGGTGGCAGCGTCACCGTGGTGGGCGGCTTCACCTACGTCGTCCCCGTCCACGCCACCTCGCTGACCGCGACCCCGGCGCTGACGAAGCTGTTCCCGCCGCACGTGTACTTCCCGTTCCTGACGGCCACGCTGACCGACCAGGTCACCGGCCTTCCGGTGCCGGGCCAGCCGATCCTGTTCAAGGCCGGCAGCAACGTCCTGGGCATCGCCAACACCGACGCCCAGGGCGTCGCCCGGGTGAACGAGACGCTCACCCTGACGCTCATCCTCCTCAACCACGGCTACGAGGTCAGCTTCGCCGGCGCGGTCACCCCGACGGCGGTCCTGTCACCGTCCAGCGACCAGGCAGGAGTCGTCGAGCCCTGACCTCCCGTCCGGTCACCGGCCGGCGAGTCCGCGGGAACGGGGCCGGCCCGGTCGTGGGCAGTTGTCCACGACCGGGCCGGTGTCCGTGCGGCAGCCGTGCCGCGGGGGGGAGGGGAGAAGGAGCGAGCTAGCGCCCGGCCGCCCCCACCCGCCCCTGCAGCAGCCGCGACAGCGCGGCATGCACGTCCTCGACCGAGCGGTCCGGCTGGAAGGACTGCCAGTCCAGGGCGGCCACCAGCACCATGCCGAGGAGGGCGGAGGCGGTGAGGGGGATGTCGAGCTCGTCGGAGAGTTCGCCGGTCTCCACGGCGTCGCGCAGGACGGCCTCGACGACGGACTGGGCACGGCCGCGTACGGAGGTGAGGGTGGCGCGCCAGGTGCGGTTGGTGCGCCAGAGTTCGGCGACGTAGAGCTGGATGAGGGCGGGGGAGCAGGCGATGAAGTCCAGGCCCGCGCGGATCATGGCGTCCAGGGCGTCGACCCGGGTGCCGCCGCGGGCGGCCGTGGTGTCGGCGGCCCGGCGCAGCGAGTCGGCGAGCAGGTCGATGCCGTCCCGCAGCAGCTCCTCGTAGAGGACGCTCTTGCTGGCGAAGTTGTAGTAGACGGTGCCCTTGGCGACGCCCGCCCGGTCGGCGATCTCGTCGACGGTGGTGGCGGAGAAGCCCTGTTCCGCGATGAGGGTCACGGCGGCGTCGAAGAGCCGGCGGCGGGTCGAGGTGCGGCGGGTGACGGGGGAAGCCCCCGGGGCGGTGCCGTCGACGGCACCGCCCCGGGGCCCCGGGAGCACGCTCACAGGCTGAGTTCCGGGTGCAGGTCCTTCATCCGTACGACCTGCCGGCTGCGCGCCGCGAGGGCGGTGAGCGCCAGCGCGCCGACGGTGAAGACCACCAGGACCACACAGCCCTGCTGGACGATGGCCAGGTCGCCACCGGTGATCAGCCGGCGCAGGCCGTCGACCACGTAACTCATCGGCAGGAACGGGTGGATGGCGGCGAAGAACCCGGGGCTGGTCTGCACCGGGTAGGTGCCGCCCGCCGAGGTCAGCTGGAGCATCAGCACGACCAGGGTCAGCACCCGGCCGGCCGGGCCGAAGAAGGCGCCCAGCAGCTGGATGATGGCGGTGAAGCAGGCCGTGGCCAGCAGCAGGAAGCCGACGGTGCCGGCCGAGCGGGCCATCTCCAGGCCGAGGCCCCAGTGCAGGACGGCCATCAGGGCCAGTACCTGCACCACGCCGATGGCGTAGGCCGGCAGCCAGGAGCCGAGGGCGATCCGCCAGCCCGGGGCGCCCGCGGCCAGTGCGCGCTTGCCCAGCGGCTGGAGCAGCATGAACGCGACCATCGCGCCGACCCAGAGGGAGAGCGGGATGAAGTACGGCGCCAGGCCGGTGCCGTAGTTGGGCGCCTTGTGCATCGACTTGGCGGCCAGCTCGACCGGGTCGGCCATCACCTTGGTGCGGTCGTCGCGGTCCTTCTTGTTGTAGTCGGGGATCTTGGCGACGCCGTCGTGCAGGCCGTCGGCCAGCTGGTTGGTGCCGTCCTTGAGCTTGAAGAGGCCGCCGGTGAGTTTGACGGCGCCGTCCTTGGCGGCGCCGACGCCGCTGTGGACCTTGCCGGCGCCGTCGGCGACCTTGCCCGCGCCGTCGGCCAGGGTGCCGATGCCGTTCGCGAACAGACCCGCGCCCTCGGAGACCTTGTGGGCCCCGGCGTTGAGCGCGTTGATCTGACGGATCGCGGTGTCCGCGCGCTGCCCGATGCCCGGTGCCTGCTCGGCGACCATCTCCGCGCCCTGGTGGATCTCGCGCAGCTTGCCGCGCAGCTGCCCGAAGTCGGCCCCGGCGATGGCGTCGTTGACCTTCTCCGCCGCGTCGGCGGCCACCTTGCTGCCGTCCGCGAGCGCCTTCAGCTTGGTGCAGTCGGCGTCGGTGTCCAGCAGCCCGCCGCAGCGGTCCTGGTAGATCTCCGCGGCGTTGTCGGCGTTCTTGCGGGCCTGCGTGGCGGCCTTGGCGGAGTCGTTCGGCAGGGTGTCGAGGACGTCGCCGATGGTCTCGGTGGCGTCGGCGACGAACTGCGCGCCCCGGCCGATCTCCTTGCCGTGCTCACGCAGGAAGGGCAGGTCCTTCTTGGCGAGGCCGTGGACCTTCTCGGCGAGCTGCTGGGTGCCGTCGGCGACCCGGCCCGCGCCGGCGCTGAGCTCCCGGGCCTTGGCGACGGCCGTGGCGGCGCCCTTGCTCAGGTCACCGGCGCCCTGACTGACCTTGCCGGCGCCGTCGTTGAGCTTGCCGAGGCCGTCCGCGAGGTCACCGGAGCCCTTCTTGGCCGAGCCGACCCCCTTGTCCACCTTCCCGGCCCCGTCCGCCGCCTCGGCGGTCTTGTCGTGCAGATCGGAGAACGAGATGAAGATCTTGTCCAGCATGGCCCGCGCCGAGGTGGCCGAGGTCTTGGCACGCACCTCGGAGAAGACCGTCTTGGAGATCGAGCCGACGACGTAGTTGTTGGCGTCGTTCGTACGGACCTTGAGTGCGCCCGTCTGCGGGGTGTCCCCGGAGCTGGAGGCGATCCGCTCGCTGAAGTCCTCGGGGACGGTCAGCGAGAGGTAGTACGTGCCGTTCTCGACGCCCTTGGCGGCGTCCGCTGCGCTGACATCCTCCCAGTGGAACTTCTTGCTGTCCTTGAGGTTTTCGGCCAGGTCGTCGCCCGCGGTGATCTTCTTGCCGCCGGTGGTGGCGCCCTTGTCGTCGTTGACGAGGGCCACCGGGATCTTGTCCAGGCGGCTGTAGGGGTCCCAGAAGGAGCACAGGTACAGGGCGCCGTAGAGCAGCGGGATCAGCATCAGGGCGACCAGGCCCAGGCGGGGAAGCTTTCCCCTGCCGAACCGCTTGAGCTCAAGCGCGGCCAGTCTCGGCGAACGCATGCGCTGCTTCCTCCTCTGTGGTGTGGGGCGCGTCCTGGACGGGGGCCGACGGCTCGTCCTGCTCGGCGGTGCGGGGTTCGCCCTTGGCGGGGGCGGAGGGTTCGTCCTTGGCGGGGGCCGCGGCCGCGGCTGCGGGCTTCGTCCGCGTGGTGCGGACCACCAGGGCGTCCGCCGGTGCGTCGCTGCCGGCCGCCACGACGGTGGTGCCCTCCAGCGCGAGGTCCCGCAGCATCTGCCAGGCCTGGGCGCGTTCGGCCTCGGAGAGCTTGAGGTCCACATCGTCGACGGCCAGCAGGCGCGGGCCGTGCATGACCCCGAGCGCGACGGAGAGCCGCAGCGCCTCGATCCGCTCCAGATCGCGTACGGCCGTCCGCAGCCCCTTGGGCAGGGTGCCCGGGTCGAGCCGGACGGCGGCGAGCGCGGCGTCGATCCGGGCCCGGGTGGCCTCCTTGTGGCGCTTGCTCCAGGGGAGCGAGGCGCCGAGGCCCTGGAAACGGTGGCCCAGCAGGGCCTGTTCCCTGAGGTGTTCGCCGACCGTGAGGGCCGGTTCGAGGTCGACGACGCCCGGGACGTGGGCGATGGCGGTACGGCTGCGCACCGTACCCATCCGCTGGGGCAGCGGGAGCCCGGCGACCGTCGCCGTGCCCTCGGTGATCCGCATCCGGCCGGTGAGGGCCAGCAGCAGGCAGGTGCGGCCGGAGCCCGAGGAGCCCTCGACCGCGATCAGGGTGCCCGGTTCCGCGGAGATGTCGATGCCCCGGAAGGCCCACCCTCTCGGGCCCTCCACTCCGATCCCCCTGGCGTCGACCGCCGCCCCCTGGCGGGTGGTGTTCACAAACACCCCTCCCCTTTTGATCTGACTGGTCAGTCTAAAAGTGTAGCCGCAGTCCGGATCCGCGTGATCCACGGGGTGGTGCTCGGTGGGCGCCCGGACAATTTCGTGGCCGGAAGGCCGTGACCCGAACGGGGGAACCGGCCTAGGGTGCCGTGCAGGCGGGGGCCTGATGATGTTCAAGGTGATGTCCGTGTCGCGGTAGTGCGGCACGGGCGCGCACATACGACGGAGAACCATGGAACATTCGGCACAGCACACCGTGGACCCGCCCCCGCAGCCCCCGGCGGAGCACCCCGCGGCCGGGCAACCGTCCGGGCCGGTGGCGCCTCGCTCCCGCAAGCTGGTCGCCCCGCTGCTCGCCACGGCCCTGGTCGCGATCCTCGCGCCGGTCTCGGCCTCCGCCTCCGCACCGGCGCCCGCGCCCCGGCGGGCCGACGGCGCCCAGGGCCCTTGCATGAAGGGCGACGGCAGCGACGGCTGGACCGCCACCAGCAGCAAGATCGACCCCAAGGACAGCCACCACGCCTTCGTCGGCAACGGCTACCTCGGACAGCGGGTGCCGCCCAACGGCACCGGCTACGCCGCGCCCGGCGGCACGACCGGCTGGCCGCTGAAGACGCCGGAGTACGACGGCTCCTTCGTCTCCGGCCTGTACGCCAAGGGACCCAAGAGCGTGCAGGGCCGGCAGGCCATCGCCGCCCTCCCCACCTGGACCGCCCTCGATGTCACCACCGGCGGCGCGCACCCCGACACCTTCTCCTCCGCCACCCCACCCGGCCGGATCTCGCACTACCGCCAGACGCTCTCGCTGCGCTGCGGATTCGTCCGTACCTCGCTGACCTGGACGGCCGCCGACGGCCGCGCCACCGACCTGGTCTACGACGTGCTCGCCGACCGCAACGACGCCCACACCGGCGCCGTACGCCTGCGGATGACGCCCCACTGGAGCGGCGACGCCACCGTCACCGACCGCCTCGACGGCCGCGGCGCCCGCCGGATGACGGCGTCCGGCGCCGGGTCCGCCACCGGCGGCGAGGAAGCCGGCGGGCAGGGCGCTGCCGGTAAGGAATCCGGGGGCAAGGAGCCCCGCGCCAAGGAGTCCGGCGGCGGCCGGGATTCCGGCCGCACCATGGACGTCGGGTTCCGCACCGACGGGACGAAGACCGAGGGCGCGGTGGCCTCGACCCTGCGCACCGGGCCCGGGGTGCGCGCGGGCCGCCCCGGACCGGCGCCGCGGGCGGACCGGCTCAGCAACCGGCAGCGGGTCTCCTTCCCGGTCCGCAGCGGCCGCTCGTACGAGCTGACGAAGTACGTCGGCGTGGACACCGCCCTCACCTCCCGCTCCCCGCGCGCCGCCGCCGACGCGGCCTCGCGCCGGGCCGCCGACCGCGGCTGGGACGCCCTCTTCGCCCGGCACGCCGCCGCCTGGCAGCGGCTGTGGCGCAGCGACATCGAGGTGAAGGGCAAGCGCGATCTGCAGTCCTGGGTGCGCTCGGCGCAGTACGGCCTGCTCTCCTCCACCCGCGCCGGCAGCGGCAACAGCATCGGCCCCACCGGCCTGACCAGCGACAACTACGCCGGTGAGGTCTTCTGGGACGCCGAGACCTGGATGTACCCGGGCCTGCTCGCCGCCCACCCCGACCTCGCCAAGTCGATCGTCGACTACCGCTACAAGACCCGGGCCGGGGCCCGCGCCAACGCCGCGAAGCTGGGCTACAAGGGGCTGTTCTACCCCTGGACCAGCGGCAGCAAGGGCGACCTGTGGAACGAGTGCCACAGCTGGGACCCGCCGCACTGCAAGACCCAGAACCACCTCATGGGCGACATCTCCCTCGCCACCTGGCAGTACTACCTCGCCACCAAGGACACCGCCTGGCTGAAGTCCCGCGGCTGGCCGGTCCTCAAGGGCATCGCCGAATTCTGGGCCTCACGGGCCACCCGCAACGCCGACGGCAGCTACTCCGTCAAGAACGTCGCCGGACCGGACGAGTACAGCAACGGCGTCAACGACGGTGTCTTCACCAACGCCGGCGCCGCCACCGCGCTGCGCCACGCCACCCGGGTCGCCGCGATCCTCGGCCGGCAGGCACCGGCCTCCTGGAACACCATCGCCGACAAGCTGCGCATCCCCTACGACAGCAAGAAGAAGATCTTCGAGCAGTACGCCGGATACCAGGGCACGACCATCAAGCAGGCCGACACCGTGCTGCTGATGTACCCGCTGGAATGGCCGATGTCGCAGAACCGGGCGGCCCGCACGCTGGACTTCTACGCCGGGCACACCGACCCGGACGGCCCGGCCATGACGGACTCGGTGCACGCCATCGACGCGGCCGGGATCGGCGAACCCGGCTGCTCGACGTACACCTACCTGAGGCGGTCCATCCAGCCGTTCGTCCGCGGGCCGTTCGACCAGTTCTCCGAGGCGCGCGGCGAGAAGGCCGGCGCCGAGGACCCGCACGCCGGCAAGCCCGCACAGGACTTCCTCACCGGCAAGGGCGGTTTCCTGCAGACCTTCACCCACGGGCTGACGGGGCTGCGGCTGCGGGAGAACGCGGTACACCTCGACCCGATGCTGCCGCCGCAGCTCGCCCAGGGCGTCACCCTGCGCGGCCTGCACTGGCAGGGACGGACCTACGACATCGCCCTCGGCGCCCACCAGACCACCGTGCGGCTGACCGCCGGTGCGCCGATGCGGATCGAGACCCCGGAGGGCGACAAGATCGTCAGCCGGGGGGCGCCGGCCGTCCTGAAGACCCGCCGCCCGGACCTGGCGGCCACCTCGAACGCGGCCCGCTGCACGTCCGCCAGGGCGACGTCCGAGGAGCCCGGTCTGTACGCGGCCGCCGCGGTGGACGGCAACGGCACCACCGCCTGGGTGCCCGACTCCGCGGACGGCACCCTCACCGTCGACCTCGGCCGCACCACCCGCGTCGGGCAGATCACCCCGCACTGGAACACGACCCGGCCCAAGGACTACAACGTCCAGGTCTCCCGGGACGGAAAGCACTGGTCGGGGACCGGATACGCGGGAAAGACGCCGGCCCGGTACGTACGGGTCGTGGTGCACGGTGACCAGGGCAAGGGGAAGGACGGCAAGCCGAAGCCGCATCCGGGGATCGCGGAGCTGACGGTGCAGCGGGTGAAGTAGCCCGCTCGGCACACGCGTCCGCCCTGCCGTGGCCGTCCCGGAAGGAGACGGTCCCCCCGCTGGAGACGGCCCCCTCCCGGACCACCCGGGAGGGGGCCGTCCCGCGTGCGCGGGTGTACGGGATGACCCGCTCCGTCCGGAGAATGGTTGCGGCGGGATGAAATCCGCCGCCCGCGGTGTTGGTGCCAGGCGTCAGGAGTCGAGGCGCGGGAGGCACCGGGTGGCGGGGACGGATACGAGACGAGCGGGCTGGGCGCGGCGGCTGATCCGCGACTGCTGGCAGTACAAAAAGGACGTGCTGCTCGCCCTCGGCTCCTCGCTCGCCGGGATGGCCGTGCTGGCCCTGGTCCCGCTCGTCCCGAAGCTGATCATCGACGACGTCATCGTCAAGCACGAGCGCGCCCTCGCCCCCTGGGCCGCCCTGCTGGTCGTCGCCGCCGTCGCGGTCTACGTCCTCACCTACATCCGCCGCTTCTACGGCGGCCGGCTCGCCCTGGACGCCCAGCACGACCTGCGGACCCGGATGTTCGGCGCGATCTCCCGGCTCGACGGCCGGCGGCAGGACGAGCTGAGCACCGGCCAGGTCGTCGGCCGCGCCACCAGCGACCTCCAGCTGATCCAGGGCCTGCTGTTCATGCTCCCGATGATGATCGGGAACGTCCTGCTCTTCCTGATCTCGCTGGTCGTGATGGCGGTGCTCTCGCCGCTGCTCACCGTCATCGCGCTGGCCGTCGCCCCCGCCCTGTGGTTCATCGCCCAGCGCAGCCGCGCCCGCCTCTTCCCCGCCACCTGGTACGCCCAGGGGCAGGCCGCCGCCGTCGCCGGGGTCGTGGACGGCGCGGTCTCCGGCGTGCGGGTCGTCAAGGGCTTCGGGCAGGAGGAGCAGGAGACCGGCAAGCTGCGCGAGGTCAGCCGCCGGCTGTTCGCCGGACGCCTGCGCACGGTCCGGCTCAACGCCCGCTACACCCCCGCCCTGCAGGCCGTACCGGCGCTCGGCCAGGTCGCGATGCTGGCCCTCGGCGGCTGGATGGCCACCCAGGGCCAGGTCACCCTCGGCACCTTCGTCGCCTTCTCCACCTACCTCGCCCAGCTGGTCGGACCGGTCCGGATGCTGGCGATGATGCTGACCGTCGGCCAGCAGGCGCGGGCCGGCGTGGAGCGGGTCTACGAGCTGATCGACACCGAGCCGTCGATCGAGGAGCGGGCCGGCGCGCACGAACTGCCCGCCGACGCCCCGGCCACGGTCGTCTTCGACCGGGTCACCTTCGGCTACGCGCGACCACGGGACGGCAAGGGCGAGGGTGACGGCGAGGGCAAGGGTGAGGGCGGCGGCGGGGGCGTGCGCGGGGCCGGGACCCTCCGCCCCGTCCTCGACGACCTCTCGCTGCGCATCGAGGCCGGTGAGACGGTCGCCGTGGTCGGCACGTCCGGCAGCGGCAAATCCACCCTCTCGCTGCTGCTGCCCCGCTTCTACGACGTCTCGGCCGGCCGGGTCCTGGTCGGCGGCCACGATGTGCGCGACCTGACCCTGCCGTCCCTGCGGGCCGCCATCGGCCTGGTACCCGAGAGCAGCTTCCTGTTCTCGGACTCCGTACGCGACAACATCGCCTACGGGCAGCCGGACGCCACCGACGAGCAGGTGCGCACCGCGGCCCGCGCCGCCCAGGCCGACGGCTTCATAGCGGAGCTTCCCCAGGGCTATGACACCAAGGTCGGCGAGCAGGGCCTGACCCTGTCCGGCGGCCAGCGGCAGCGCGTCGCCCTGGCCCGCGCCATCCTCACCGACCCCCGGCTGCTGGTGCTGGACGACGCGACCTCGGCGGTCGACGCCCGGGTCGAGCACGAGATCCATGAGGCCCTGCGCGGCGTCATGGCGGGCCGGACCACACTGCTCATCGCCCACCGCGCCTCCACCCTGGCGCTCGCCGACCGGGTCGCCGTCCTGGACGACGGACGGCTGGTCGACATCGGCACCACCGAGGAGCTGGAAGACCGCTGTCCGCTCTACCGCAGGCTGCTGGCCGACCCGGAGGAGCTGGGCGGCACCGGGTGGGACCCGGCGGGTGAGCCGTCCGGGATCTTCGACGGAGAGTTCGCCGACGGCCGGCTGCCGGCCCAGGACCGGGCGGCGGACGCCACCGAACCCGAGCCCGAGCCCGAGCCCGGGATCGAGGCCGGGAGGGAGACGGATCCCGAGGGCGACGGCGCGGCGGCCCGCCCCGGGGCGGCCGGCGCCATCACCCCCGAGCTGTGGGTCCGCCGTGAACAGGAGGCCGAGGCGGGCGGGGCCGGGATGGCGGCCCGCGCGGCCGTCGCCGCCGGGCCCGGCATCGGCGCCGCGATGGCCGGGCTCCCCGCGACCCCCGAACTCCTCGCCCAGGTCGCGGCGCTACCGCCCGCCACGGAGACCCCGGACGTCGACGAGGACCGGGCCGTGCGCCCCGAGCGCTCCTACGGTCTGCGCCGGCTGCTGCACGGCTTCGGCGGGCCGCTGGCCTTCGCGCTGGGGCTGGTCGCCCTGGACGCCCTGGCCGGGCTGCTGCTGCCGGTCCTGATCCGGCAGGGCATCGACGAGGGCGTCCGGCGCGGTGCGCTGGCCGGTGTCTGGACCGCCGCCGGGATCGCCCTGCTCGTCGTCCTGGCGCAGTGGGCCGCGCAGGTCGGCGGCAACCGCATGACCGGACGGATCGGCGAGCGGGTCCTCTACTCCCTCCGCCTCAAGATCTTCGCGCAGCTCCAGCGCCTCGGGCTCGACTACTACGAGCGCGAACTGTCCGGCAAGATCATGACCAGGATGACCACGGACGTGGACGCGTTGTCGACGTTCCTGCAGACCGGCCTGGTCACCGCCCTGGTCTCGATGCTCACCTTCTTCGGCATACTCGTCGCCCTGCTGGCCATCGACCTCCAGCTGGCCCTGGTCGTCTTCGCCACCCTGCCACCGCTGATCATCGGCACGTACTTCTTCCGCAAGCAGAGCGTGAAGGCGTACGAGCTGGCCCGTGAGCGGATCAGCGTCGTCAACGGCGACCTCCAGGAGAGCGTGGCCGGGCTGCGGATCGTCCAGGCGTTCCGGCGCGAGCGGCGCGGCGCGGAGCGGTTCGCCGCCCGCAGCGACGCCTACCGTCAGGCGCGGGTCCGCGGCCAGTTCCTGATATCCGTCTACTTCCCGTTCGTCCAGCTGCTGTCGTCCGTGGCGGCCGCGCTGGTGCTGATCGTCGGCGCCGACCGGGTCGGCTCCCACACCCTCACCGCCGGCGCGCTGGTCGCCTACCTGCTCTACATCGACCTGTTCTTCGCCCCCGTCCAGCAGCTCTCCCAGGTCTTCGACGGCTACCAGCAGGCATCCGTCTCCCTGGGCCGGATACAGGAACTGCTGCGCGAGCCGACCACCACCCCGGCCGCCGAACGGCCCCGCGAGGTGCCCGCGCTGCGGGGCGACATCGCCTTCGACGCGGTGCACTTCCACTACGGCAAGGGCGACGAGCCGGCGCTGGCCGGCATCGACCTGACCATCCCGGCCGGACAGACCGTGGCCTTCGTCGGCGAGACCGGCGCCGGCAAGTCCACCCTGGTCAAGCTGGTCGCACGGTTCTACGACCCGTCAGCGGGCGCCGTCCGGATCGACGGCACCGACCTGCGCGAGCTGGACCTGACGGGCTACCGCCGCCGCCTCGGCGTGGTCCCCCAGGAGTCCTACCTCTTCGCCGGCACCGTCCGCGACGCCATCGCCTACGGCCGCCCGGATGCCACCGATGCCGAGGTGGAGGCCGCCGCGCGGGCCGTCGGCGCCCATGCGATGATCGCGACCCTCGACGGCGGCTACCTCCACGAGATCGCCGAGCGCGGCCGTAACCTCTCGGCCGGGCAGCGGCAGCTGCTGGCGCTGGCCCGCGCCGAACTCGTCGACCCGGACGTGCTGTTGCTGGACGAGGCCACCGCCGCCCTGGACCTGGCCACCGAAGCCGTCGTCAACCGGGCCACCGCCCGCCCCCAGGCCTTCGGCTCCCCCCGTGCGGACCAGGCCCCGCCCGTCCGCCGCCGCACCACCCTGATCGTCGCCCACCGTCTGACCACCGCGGCCCGCGCGGACCGCGTGGTGGTGCTCGACCGCGGACGGATCGCGGAGGACGGCAGCCATGCCCAACTCCTGGCCCGCGACGGCCGCTACGCGGAGCTGTGGCGCACGTTCACGGGCGAGGAGGAGGAACTGGCGGCGTGAGGTCTGAGGCATGAGGGCTGGGGCTGATGGTTTCTGAGGCCTGAGTGGCCTGAGTGGTCTGAGGTACCTCCCCCACACCGGCGGTGCGCCGTTCGGCTGATCCGCCGAACGGCGCCAGGGGCTGGTGGCACCCCCGTCGCGCCGATAGGTTCAGCCCGACCTTTGCTATCCCAAGGGGAGGGTGCATGCGCAAGGCCACCAGATGGCTGCTGTCACTCGCGGTGCTCATAGGCACGGCGGGAGCCGGCAGCGCGCCGGCCGGAGCGGCCACCGCCGCCGAGCCGAAGACCGGGGACATCAAGGACCGGATCCTCGCGATCCCGGGAATGAGCCTCGTCGAGGAGAAGCCGGTAGACGGCTACCGCTACTTCGTACTGAATTACACCCAGCCGGTTGACCACCGGCACCCCGCCAAGGGGACCTTCCAGCAGCGGCTGACGCTGCTGCACAAGTCGGTGGACCGGCCGACGGTGTTCTTCACCTCCGGGTACAACGTCAACACCACGCCGTCCCGCAGTGAACCCACCAAGATCATCGACGGTAACCAGGTCTCCCTGGAATACCGCTACTTCACCCCGTCGCGGCCCACGCCCACCGATTGGAAGAAGCTGGACATCCGGCAGGCCGCCGACGACCAGCACCGCATCTTCCAGGCGCTGCACCGGATCTACGACAAGAACTGGATCGACACCGGCGGCAGCAAGGGCGGCATGACGGCGACGTACTACCGCCGCTTCTTCCCGCACGACATGAACGGCACCGTCGCCTACGTCGCGCCCAACGACGTACGCAACGACGAGGACTCCGCCTACGACCGGTTCTTCAAGACCGTCGGCACCGCGCAGTGCCGTGGCGACCTCGCCGCCATCGAGCGCGAGGCCCTGGTGCGCCGCAAGGAGATGGTCGCCCGGTTCGAGGCCTGGGCCGACAAGGAGAAGCAGACCTTCAAGACCGTCGGCAGCGCCGACCGGGCCTATGAAGTCATGGTCACGGACCTGGTGTTCGGGTTCTGGCAGTACCAGCCGGCCGAGACCGCCTGTGCCGAGGTGCCCGAGCCGACCGTCTCCACGGACGACCTGTGGAAGTGGATGGACAAGGTCGGCGGCTTCGACAGCTACACCGACCAGGGCATGGAGCCGTACACGCCGTACTACTACCAGGCGGGCACCCAGCTCGGTGAGCCCGGCTACCGCTATCCGCAGCTGGCCGGCCTGCTGAAGTACCCCGGGATCAACAACTCCCGGTCGTTCGTGCCGAAGGACATCCCGATGCGCTTCGACAAGCGCGCGATGCCCGACGTCGACCACTGGGTGCGGCACCACGCCGAACGGATGATGTTCGTCAACGGCCAGTACGACCCGTGGAGTTCGGAGCACTTCGAGGTCGGCAAGGGGGCCCGGGACTCGTACGTCTTCACCGTGCCCGGCGGCAACCACGGCTCGAACATCGCGAGGCTGGCGGAGGCCGACCGCACCAAGGCCACCGCCGAGCTGCTCGACTGGGCCGGTGTCCAGGCCCCGGCCGGCGAGGCCGCACCGCTGGCGCCGTACGACAGGCAGCTGGACAAGCAGGAGCTCCGGCGGATGCCGATGCTGAGGCCGTGAGGCCGTGAGGCCGTGAGGCCGTGAGGCCGTGAGGCCGTGGGGCCTCGGGGCTGTGGGGCCGTGGGGCCTCGGGGCTGGGGGGCTTGAGGCCCGCAGGCCCGCAGGCCCGCCGGACGGCAGGTGGTGAGGGTCTGAGGCCGCATGCCGCCGCGTCAAAGCGCCCGGCGACCGCGGCGCGATGACCGGAACGGCGCGTTCCCCGGGGACAGGGGGAGCGCGCCGAGTCCGTCTCCCGGTCAGTACGTCAGGCCGTGGCCGATCCGGTAGAGCTCCTGGGCCGGGGCGTCGGCGCGCATTATCGCGACAGGCAGCCGGCCGGCCGGGTCCCGCCGGCCGGCGATCACCCGGGCCGCCGCCCGGAGCTCCACATCCGTCCAGGAGTAGCTGGCCAGCGCCGCCCGGACGCCGTCCAGCCAGGCGATGTCATAAGGGTTGCGGACCGCCAGCTGCACCACCGGCTTGCCCGTGGCCAGCAGCGCGGCCACCAGCTTCCGCTGGCGGGAGTCCGCGGTCACGTTGTACGTCGCCACCACCACCGCGTCCCGCTCCCCGAGCGCCGCCACCGCCTCGTCGATCTGCCGCTGGGTCGGCGCCATGCCCGTGGAGAGCGCGGTGGCGGTGAAGCCCAGCTCGGTGAGGGTCCTCGCCAGGACCGTGGTGGGCGGCCCGCCGGTGCCGGACGGCGCGGCGGCGTCGACACCCGCCACCAGCACCCGCCGCTCCCGTCGCCGGGAGAGCGGCAGGATGCCGGCATCGTTGCGCAGCAGCGTGGTGGTGCGGTCCGCGATCCGGTCCGCGGCGGCCAGATGACTGCGGGTGCCCACCGCCCGGTCCACCGCGCGGTGGGTGGTGTACGGGTCCTTGAACAGTCCGCGCCGCTCCTTGAGCAGCAGGATGCGCATCAGCTTGGCGTCGAGCTCCCGCTCGGTCAGCTCGCCGTCCTGGAGCGCCTTGAGGACGGCGGCATGCGCCACGGCGAGGTCCGGAGGGTTCAGCAGCTGGTCGACACCGGCCTTGAGGGCGAGCACCGGCACCCGGGCGTCGCCGTACTTCTTCCGTACGCCCTCCATACCGAGCGAGTCCGTCACCACCACACCGTCGTAGCCCAGGCGTTCGCGCAGGATGCCGGTGAGGATCGGCCGGGAGAGGGTGGCCGGGTCCTCACCCGGGTCGAAGGCGGGCACGACGATGTGCGCCGTCATGATCGAATCGATCCCGGCGGCGATCGCGGCCTTGAACGGCGGCGCGTCCAGCCGCTCCCACTCCTCGGCCGTGTGGTGGATGTAGGGCAGCCCGATATGACTGTCGGTGTCGGTGTCGCCGTGCCCGGGGAAGTGCTTGGCGCAGGAGGCGATCCCGGCGCCCTGATAGCCCTTCACCTCGGCGGCGACCATACGGGCCACGGCCTGCGGGTCCGCGCCGAAGGACCGTACGCCGATGACCGGGTTGGCGGGGTTGATGTTGACATCGGCGTCCGGCGCGTAGTCCTGCCGGATGCCCATGGCGTACAGCTCCGCGCCGGCGATCCTGGCCGCCGTGTGCGCATCGCCGCGGGAGCCGCCCCCGCCGAGCGCCATCGCCCCGGGGAAGAGCGTCGCGGGCGCGCCGACACGCGCCACTATGCCGTGTTCCTGGTCCGTGGAGATCAGCAGCGGGACGGGGACGCGCTGGGCGGCGGCGGCTTTCTGGATGCCGTTGGACAGGTCGGCGATCTGGTGCGGCTCACGGGTGTTGTGCGCCCAGCCGAAGTAGATGATGCCGCCGACGTGGTACTTGGCGATCAGCTCGGCGGCGTTGGAGACCCCGATCTCCTGCCGGTTCGCGGCGGCGTCGGCCGGATCGGGGTCGGTGGCGGAGTGCCCGTAGACCCGCATGACGAAGAGCTGGCCGGCCTTCTCCTCCGGTGTCATACGGGAGATGAGGCGGCGCAACCGGGCCCGGGTGGCGGCGGAGGGGGCGGGGGCGGATACGGGAGCGGATGCGGGGGAGGGGGGCTGGTGTCCGATGGAGGGCTTCGCGCCGCCCACGACAGCGGCGGCCGCTGCTGCCGCGGTGGTCAGGACGGTACGTCTGGAGTGCATGTGCGCTCCTTCCGGAGGGCTTCCTCGGCTCATTGAAGGAAACTTCCAAAAGGCCACGGATAGCCGGAAAACTATTGTCGGTCAATGACTCGATTCGTGATGGCGCCCAGGTATTGCGGGGTGGGCGCGAATATGTGATGGGGCGTCGGCCGGAGGGAGGGGGAGAGGAGGACGGATAGCAGGCGGGAAGGGGCGGCGGAGGGCTGGCAGGGTGGGTGGTCAGGCGGGCGGGGCCGGTGGGCCGGTGGGTGGGCGGACCGGAGGGCAGGACGGGCGGACGGGGCAGGAGGGCAGGCGGGCAGGCGGTCGGAACCGGCGGACGAGCTGACAGGACGGGCGGCGGCGTCGCCGCAGGGCAGGGCAGGGCAGGGCCGGGCAGGGCCGGGCAGGGCCCTCGGGCAGGCGGTCAGCGGGCAGGGCGGATGGACGGGCTGACGGAACCGGCCGGCTGGCGGGCCGCCGGACGAGCTGACAGGGCGGGCAACGCGGGCAGGACCGGGGCGGGCGGGCCAGGCTGACCGTGCGGGGTCAGGACGGGGCGGCTTCGCCGAGGAGTCGCTGGAGGTACGCGCGGCCCGGCGCCAGCAGGGCGGGGAGGTCGGCCGCTTCCGGATACCAGCGCTTCTCGTACTCCCAGCAGAGCCAGCCGCCCGACCCCTGGTCGTAGGTGCCCTCGGGGGCCGGTACGGGGCCGTGGGCGCCTTCGGGCTCCCGGGCGAGAGTGCCCAGGGCGGCCGCCAGCGGGAGGGTGCCGGCGCCGAGCGGGAGGGGGGTGCGCTCCTCGGCCGAGGCGACGTCCTTGACCTGCACATAGCCCAGATGAGGGGCGAGCGCGGCATGGGTGTCGACGGGTTCCTCGCCGCCGAGCCAGCTGTGCTGCACATCCCACAGCGCCCCGATCCGGCGATGCCCCACCAGGCCCAGCACCCGGGCGGCGGCCGCACCGGTCCGGTGCGAGTCGTGGGTCTCCAGCAGGACCCGGACGCCGCGCTCGGCCGCGAGCGGCGCCACCGCCGCGAGCCGGCGGGCGGCATCCGCGTCCGCCTCGGCCGCCGGCCGGTCGCCACCGCCGGGGAAGACCCGGACGTACGGCGCCCCCAGATCGGCGGCGAGGAGCACCAGCTCGGTCAGCTCGTGCGCCAGCTCCTCCTCGCCCGCGGTATCGCGGGCGGCGGCGACCTGGGCGTATCCGGCAACGGCCAGGACCTCCACACCGGCGTCCGCGAACTGGCCCCGCACCGCGGCCCGTTCCCGCGCCCCGATCAGCGGATGCACCGGCTCCTCCGGATGGGCCCGCAGTTCGACCCCCTGATACCCGGCATCCGTGGCCAGCCGCAGCACCTCGGCCACCGGCATCCCCGGCACACCAAGGGTCGAAAACGCATAGCGCATCGCGGGGATCCTGCCGCCCATACGCCCGCCGCCGTCCGTGTGCTTGTTGTCCGCGGGCCTGTCGTCCGCCCGCCCGCTCTCCATGCGCTTGCCGTCCGTGCGATCCGTGGGGGCCATGCCTGCGCTCCTTCGCGTCGCTTACGCCGTCATCGCTGTCCTTCCCGTCCTTCCCACCCTCCCCTCCTCCATCGCCCGCCTGCCCGCTCCGTCACCCGTGGACGCACGGCGTCATTCGTGGACCCACGGCGTCCCCCGCCGGTTCGCGGCGTCACCCGCGGGCTCGCGGCGTCACCTGTGAACACAGCGCTGCCCCGCGAATTCGCGGCGTCACCCTGGATTCACAGCGTCAGCCGCCAGTCCTGGCCGACCAGGTCCTGCCCGAAGCTGTGGTGCGGCGACTCGGCGACCAGCTCGAATCCGGCCCGCTGGTAGAGGGTGCGGGCCGAGGCGAGGACGGAGTTGGTCCACAGCACCATCTCGCCGTACCCGGCCTCCCGGGCGAACTCGATGCAGGCGTCGACGAGTTGCCGCCCAGCCCCGTGCCCCCGGGCCTCCGGCTCCACGAGCAGCAGCCGCAGCCGGGCGACCCCCGGTCTGCCGTCCCGTACGCACATCACCGCGCCCACGCGCCGCCCGCCCAGCTCCCCTATCCAGGTGCGGTCCCACCGCGGGTCGAAGTCCTCGGCGTACTCCGCGACGATCCGGGCCACCAGCGCCTCATAGCTCAGGTCGAAGCCGTACTCGGCGGCGTAGAGGGCGGCATTGCGCTCCACCATCCAGCCGAGATCACCGGGGCGGGAGGTGCGCAGCGTGACCCCGGGCGCGCGGTCCCCGCGCGGCTGCCGTGCCTCCTCGCCGGGCCGCTCTACCCCGTTCCCGGATTGCTCTGCCCCCTTGCCGGGTCGTTCCGTAACTTCGCCGGGCTGCTCCGTCCCTGCGCCGGGCCGTTCCCCGCCCTCGTCGAGCAGCGTGCGGACGGTGCGCATCGCCTCCACCAGGCGGGCGCGGTCCGCGGCCGGCAGCCGCCGCAGCAGTGTCCCCGCGGCGTCCTGGGAGCGCTCCTCCAGCAGGCCGGCCGCCTCCCGGCCGTCCTCGGTCAGGGTGATGCGCTGCCGCCGGGAATCCTGCTCGGACCTGCCGCGGGTGATCAGCTCGCGGTCCTCGAACTTGCCGAGCAGCCGGCTGAGATAGCCGGCGTCCAGCGACAGCGAGGCGCGCAGATCCGCGGCGTCCACCCGCCGATGGTTGGCGATCTCGTAGAGCACCCGCGCCTCGGTGAGGGTGAACGGGGTGTACAGATGCCGCCCGTAGTCGAGCGCGCCGATCAGATTCGTATAGAAGCGGTTGAATCTGCGCAGCTCACGGACGTCGGCCGCGGCATCGGACCGTCCCCCGCACAGGGCGTCGGGCGGTGTGTCGGATGGCCGGCCGGTCGGCGGGTCGGTTGGTGCCTCGGACGGCGTCCTGACGATCATGGCCAGCCCCTCACCTTTGACTGAGTCAAGCTTGACTGAGTCAAGAGTAAGCCGCCGGGGCCCCTCCGCACATCCCTCTTTCGTGTCATCCGTCCTTTCGTTCCGGCATTCGTTCCGTCATGCATTCCTTCGTTCGTTCCGCCGTGCCTCTGCACCGGCCCCGCCCCCGCCCTCGTCCCGACCCTGTGTTCGCCTCCCGCCACGCGGTCTGGCGCCCGCCGCCCGGAAGGCGCTTACTGGAGCGGGACTGCCACCTGCCTGCTGTGCGCGAGAGGGGCCGGGCCGTGACACGCACGACCGTACGCATCGCCATGAACGGCGTGACCGGACGCATGGGGCAGCGCCAGCACCTGGTGCGCTCCCTCCTCGCCCTGCGGGAACAGGGCGGCCTCGAACTGGCCGACGGCACGGTGATCTGGCCCGAACCGGTGCTCGTCGGCCGCAGCGCGCCCAAGCTCCGGGCCCTGGCCGGGCGGCACGGCCTGGCGCACTGGAGCTGCGACCTCGACGCCGTACTGGGCGACGACTCGATCGGCATCTACTTCGACGCCCAGATCACCGCCGCCCGCGAGGAGGCCGTGAAGAAGGCGATCGCCGCCGGAAAACACCTCTACGTCGAAAAGCCCACCGCGAGCAGCCACGCGGGCGCGCTGGAACTCGCCCGGCTGGCGCAGGAGGCGGGCGTCAAGAACGGCGTCGTCCAGGACAAGCTCTTCCTGCCCGGCCTGCGCAAGCTCCGCCGCCTCGTCGAGGGCGGCTTCTTCGGCCGGATCCTGTCCGTACGGGGCGAGTTCGGCTACTGGGTCTTCGAAGGCGACTGGCAGCAGGCACAGCGCCCCTCCTGGAACTACCGCGCCGAGGACGGCGGCGGGATCGCGGCCGATATGTTCCCGCACTGGGAGTACGTCCTGCACGAGCTGTTCGGGCCGGTCAGAACCGTCCAGGCGCAGCTGGCCACCCACCTGCCGCGCCGCTGGGACGAGTCGGGCACCCCGTACGAGGCCACCGCGGACGACGCCGCATACTGCGTCTTCGGGCTGTCCGGCGGCATCGTCGCCCAGATCAACTCCTCCTGGGCGGTCCGGGTGCACCGCGACGAACTGGTCGAGTTCCAGGTCGACGGCACCGAAGGGTCGGCCGTCGCGGGCCTGCGCCACTGCCGCGTCCAGCACCGCGCCCACACCCCCAAACCGGTCTGGAACCCCGACCTTCCGGCAACCGAACCGTTCCGCGCGCAGTGGCACGAGGTCCCCGACAACGCCGTCTTCGACAACGCGTTCAAGGCGCAGTGGGAGCTGTTCCTGCGGCACGTCGTCCGTGACGAGCCCTGGCGCTGGGACCTGGCGGCGGGCGCCCGCGGCGTCCAGCTCGCCGAACTGGCGGCGCGGTCCTCGGCGGAAGGCCGCCGCCTGGACGTCCCGGCGCCGGGCCGGTGAACGCGCCCGCGGGGCCGCCCCCGCCCGGGAAGGACCCCGCCACCCGCCCCCACGGGCCGGACTCCACCCGTCGACACGTGCCGGACCCCGCCCGCCCGTTCTCCGCGCGGCCCCCGCTCCGCTCCCGTACGGTCTTCGCCGCCGCCCATGTGGTCGCCGATCCCCGCGCCGACACCACCCCGGACGGCCCGGCTGCCGTCGACTGGGACGCCACCCTCGCCTTCCGGCACCACCTGTGGGCGCACGGCCTGGGCGTGGCCGAGGCGATGGACACCGCACAACGCGGTGCGGGCCTGGACTGGAGCGCCGCCGCCGAGCTGATCCGGCGCACCGCCGCCGAGGCCGCGGCCGTCGGCGGCCTCCTCGCCTGCGGCGCCGGAACCGACCAACTGCCGCCGCACCCGGCCTCCTTGGCGGACATCCGGCGCGCCTACGAGGAACAGCTCGGCCTCGTCGAGGCCGCCGGCGGCCGCCCGGTCCTGATGGCCTCCCGCCGGCTGGCCGATGCCGCCACCGGCCCGGACGACTACCGCGAGCTCTACGGCCACCTCCTGCGCCAGGCCGCCCGGCCGGTGATCCTGCACTGGCTCGGCCCCCTGTTCGACCCGGCGCTGGCGGGCTACTGGGGCAGTACGGAACTGGACGCGGCCACCGAGACGTTCCTCGCGATCATCGCCGACCACCCCGCCAAGGTGGACGGCGTCAAGGTCTCCCTGCTGGACGCCGGCCGGGAGGTGGCGCTGCGCCGCCGGCTGCCGCCGACGGTGCGCTGCTACACCGGCGACGACTTCCACTACCCGGAGCTGATCGCGGGCGACGACCACGGCGCCAGCGACGCGCTGCTGGGCATCTTCGACCCGCTCGCCGTGCCCGCCGCCGCAGCCCTGCGCCTCCTGGACAGCGGGGACACCGCGGGGTTCCGGGCCGCCCTGGACCCCACCGTCGCGCTCGCCCGGCACCTCTTCCGGGCACCCACCCGCCACTACAAGACCGGCATCGTCCTGCTGGCCTGGCTGGCGGGCCACCAGTCCCACTTCACCATGCTCGGCGGCCTGCAGTCGGCCCGCTCCCTGCCCCACCTGCGGCGCGCCCACCAACTGGCCGACGGACTCGGCCTCTTCCCCGACCCGGAACTCGCCGCCCACCGCATGCGGCAACTCCTCGCGGTCCACGGGACGGAGCTCGCGGCATACGGGACGGAGGCGGAGGACGTATGAGCGACAGCCCTCTCTGCCTCCTCAGCCGCCTCAGCCTCAGCCAGGAGACCGTCCGGCAGTGGTCCCTGCCCCAACTGACCGACGGCTGTGCGCGGGCCGGTGTACGGGGCGTGGGGCTGTGGCGCGCCCCGGTGCAGGAGTACGGGGTGGCCGCGGCCGCCCGGCTCGTACGGGACGCCGGCCTGCGGGTCACCAGCCTGTGCCGGGGCGGTTTCCTCACCGCGCCGGATCCGGGCGGGCGCGCGGCCGCCCTGGACGACAACCGGGCGGCCGTCGACGAGGCGGCCGCCCTCGGGACGGACACCCTGGTCCTCGTCTCCGGCGGGCTGCCACCCGGCAGCCGGGACCTGCCCGGCGCCCGGGAGCGGGTCGCCGACGCCCTGGGCGAGTTGGGCCCCTACGCCTTACAGCGGGGCGTCCGGCTGGCTCTCGAACCCCTGCACCCGATGTACGCGGCGGACCGCTGTGTGGTCTCCACGCTCGCCCAGGCGCTGGACCTCGCCGAGCGGTTCCCCGCCGGACAGGTGGGCGTGGTCGTGGACACCTACCACCTGTGGTGGGACGACACCGTCGGCACACAGATCGCCCGCGCGGGCGGCACCGGCGCCGAGGCCGCCTCCCGGATCGCCGCCTTCCAGCTCGCCGACTGGGTCACCCCGCTGCCCGAGGGCGCCCTGCTGGGGCGCGGGCAACTCGGGGACGGAGCGGTGGATCTGCGGTGGTTCCGGGAGCGGGTCGACGCGGCCGGCTACCGGGGGCCGATCGAGGTGGAGATTTTCAACCCGGCGCTGTGGGCACGCGACGGCACGGACGTGCTGGCCGAGATCGTGGACCGCTTCCGCACCCACGTCGGCTGACGCGCGCAGGCCGGATGGCGCACGCACGCCGGATGACGCGCCCAGGCCGGGGGCGCAGGCACTCGGACGACGCACGAGTGCCGGACGAGGCACGCAGGCCGGACGATGCACGAGCGCCGGAGGGCGCTCACGCCGGATGACCGGGAAATGCACACGGCGGGTGCCGGAGAAATAACTCAGCTGATGCGCGCAACCGTTGGCCGCCCACAAAGGTCATAGCTGACGCTGGTCCCGAAAGGGGAGGGGCCCGGGGGGGATCCGGGGACCGGCGTGGAGGGGGAATCGAGGGGCCCGACCATCGGACGGGCCCCTCGATGGTGCACCGGCGATCCGGCGAGCGGTCCGGCGGGGACCGGCCCGCTCCGGATCGCCGCCTGCCGGCGCGATGTCAGACCCCGGCGGTACGGTCGGTCCATGGTCAACGCAGCCGTGCTCGAAGGGGTCCTGGAGCGGATCACCTACGCCAACGAGGAGAACGGCTATACCGTCGCGCGGGTCGACACCGGCCGCGGCGCGGGCGATCTGCTGACCGTCGTCGGCGCGCTGCTCGGGGCACAGCCGGGCGAATCGCTGCGCATGGAGGGCCGCTGGGGCTCCCACCCCCAGTACGGCAAACAGTTCACCGTCGAGAACTACACCACCGTCCTGCCCGCCACCATCCAGGGCATCCGCCGCTACCTGGGCTCCGGCCTGATCAAGGGCATCGGCCCGCGGATCGCCGACCGCATCGTCGAGCACTTCGGCACGGACACCCTCGACGTCATCGAGACCACCCCCGCGCGCCTGGTGGAAGTACCGGGCCTGGGCCCCAAGCGCACCAAGATGATCGGTGCCGCCTGGGAGGAGCAGAAGGCCATCAAGGAGGTCATGGTCTTCCTCCAGGACGTCGGCGTGTCCACCTCCATCGCGGTGCGGATCTACAAGAAGTACGGCGACGCCTCCATCTCCGTCGTCCGCAACCAGCCCTACCGCCTGGCCGCCGACGTCTGGGGCATCGGCTTCCTGACCGCCGACCGCATCGCCCAGTCCGTGGGCATTCCGCACGACAGCCCCGACCGCGTCAAGGCGGGCCTGCAGTACGCGCTGTCGCAGTCCACGGACCAGGGCCACTGCTTCCTGCCCGAGGAACAACTGATCGCCGACGCGGTGAAGTTGCTCCAGGTGGACACCGGCCTGGTCATCGACTGCCTGGGCGAGCTCGCCGCGGACCCGGAGGGCGTGGTCCGCGAGCAGGTGCCGGGCGACGGGGACGGCGCGCCGCCGGTCACCGCCGTCTACCTGGTGCCCTTCCACCGCGCCGAGATCTCCCTGGCCGGCCGGCTGTCCCGGCTGCTGCGCACGGACGAGGACCGGATGCCGGCGTTCCGGGACGTCGACTGGGACAAGGCACTGGCCTGGCTGGCGCGGCGGACGGGCGCCGAGCTGGCCCCCGAGCAGCAGCAGGCGGTGCGGCTGGCGCTGACCCGGAAGGTCGCGGTGCTCACGGGCGGGCCGGGCTGCGGAAAGTCCTTCACGGTCCGTTCCGTCGTCGAGCTGGCCCGCGCCAAGAAAGCCACCGTGGTGCTGGCGGCGCCCACGGGCCGGGCGGCCAAGCGGCTCTCGGAGCTGACCGGCGCCGAGGCCTCCACGGTCCACCGGCTCCTGGAGCTCAAGCCCGGCGGGGACGCCGCCTATGACGCCGACCGGCCGCTGGACGCCGATCTGGTGGTGGTCGACGAGGCCTCGATGCTGGACCTGCTGCTCGCGAACAAGCTGGTCAAGGCGGTGCCGCCGGGCGCCCATCTGCTGCTGGTCGGGGATGTCGACCAGCTGCCGTCGGTGGGGGCGGGCGAGGTGCTGCGCGATCTGCTCGCCGGGGGAGGGGCCGCGCGTAGCGGGTCTGACAGCGGTGGTGGTCGGGCGACGGGAGGGACCGTGCCGGCCGTCCGGCTGACCCGGATCTTCCGCCAGGCCCAGCAGTCAGGGGTGGTCACCAACGCCCACCGCATCAACTCCGGCGTCCCGCCCCTGACCACCGGACTGACGGACTTCTTCCTGTTCGCCGAGGAGGACGCCGAGGAGGCCGGACGGCTGGCGGTGGACGTCGCGGCCCGCCGGATCCCGGCGAAGTTCGGCCTCGACCCGCGCCGGGACGTCCAGGTGCTCACCCCGATGCACCGCGGCCCGGTCGGTGCGGGCGCCCTGAACGGCCTGCTCCAGCAGGCCGTCACCCCCGCCCGCCCCGACCTGCCCGAGCGCCGCTTCGGCGGCCGGGTCTTCCGCGTCGGCGACAAGGTCACCCAGATCAGGAACAACTACGAAAAAGGCCTCAACGGCGTCTTCAACGGCACGGTCGGCGTGGTCACCGCCCTGGACGGTGACGAGCAGCGGCTGACCGTGCGCACCGACGAGGACGAGGAGATTCCGTATGACTTCGATGAACTCGACGAACTCGCCCACGCCTATGCCGTGACGATCCACCGCTCGCAGGGTAGTGAGTATCCAGCGGTGGTGATTCCGGTCACCACCAGTGCCTGGATGATGCTGCAGCGCAATTTGCTGTATACCGCCGTGACCCGGGCAAAGCGCTTGGTGGTGCTCGTCGGCTCCCGCAAGGCCCTGGGGCAGGCCGTCCGCACGGTATCCGCCGGTCGGCGGTGTACGGCGCTCGATCACCGGCTCGCCGGTGCGATATGAGAGGTCCCCCCTCTTTCCCATTCGGGGCGAAGGGGGGCAGGATGGGCACTCAGACGGCACTGAGTGCCGCAGACAGGCCCTATGGCCGACCCCGAGTGCACAACCAAGGCCCAAATGGGGGAAGGTATAGGCAGTCAGGGCACCTCGAAGAAGAGGCACAACGTCGGTGAGGGATGACGTGAGCGACAACTCTGTAGTACTGCGTTACGGGGACGGCGAATACAGCTACCCGGTCGTCGACAGCACCGTTGGCGACAAGGGCTTCGATATCTCGAAGCTTCGCGCCCAGACCGGTCTGGTGACCCTGGATTCCGGTTACGGCAACACCGCGGCGTATAAATCCGCGATCACCTATCTCGACGGTGAGAACGGGATTCTTCGTTACCGCGGCTACCCGATCGAGCAGCTCGCAGAGCGCAGCACGTTCGTCGAGACCGCGTACCTCCTCATCCACGGTGAGCTGCCCACCGTCGATGAGCTGGCGAACTTCAAGCAGGACATCACCTACCACACCCTGCTCCACGAGGACGTCAAGCGCTTCTACGACGGCTTCCCCCGGGACGCCCACCCGATGGCGATGCTGTCCTCGGTCGTCAGCGCGCTGTCGACCTTCTACCAGGACAGCCACAACCCGTTCGACGAGCAGCAGCGCCACATCTCCACGATCCGGCTGCTGGCCAAGCTCCCGACGATCGCGGCCTACGCGTTCAAGAAGTCGGTCGGCCACCCGGTCGTCTACCCGAGCAACGACCTCGGGTACGTCGAGAACTTCCTGCGTATGACCTTCTCGGTGCCCGCCGCGGACTACGACCTCGACCCCGTGGTGGTCAACGCCCTCGACAAGCTGCTGATCCTGCACGCCGACCACGAGCAGAACTGCTCCACCTCCACGGTCCGCCTGGTCGGCTCCTCGCAGGCGAACCTCTTCGCCTCGATCTCGGCCGGCATCAACGCCCTGTGGGGCCCCCTGCACGGCGGCGCCAACCAGTCCGTGCTGGAGATGCTGGAGGGCATCCAGGCCAGCGGCGGCGACGTCGACTCCTTCATCCGCAAGGTGAAGAACAAGGAAGACGGCGTGAAGCTCATGGGCTTCGGGCACCGCGTCTACAAGAACTTCGACCCCCGCGCGAAGATCATCAAGGCGGCGGCGCACGACGTCCTCTCCGCGCTCGGCAAGTCCGACGAGCTGCTGGACATCGCCCTCAAGCTGGAGGAGCACGCGCTGTCCGACGACTACTTCGTCGAGCGCAAGCTCTACCCGAACGTCGACTTCTACACCGGCCTGATCTACCGGGCCATGGGCTTCCCGACCGAGATGTTCACCGTGCTCTTCGCGCTCGGCCGGCTGCCCGGCTGGATCGCCCAGTGGCACGAGATGATCAAGGAGCCCGGCTCCCGCATCGGCCGCCCGCGGCAGATCTACACCGGTGTCGTCGAGCGCGACTTCGTGCCGGTCCAGGAGCGCTGACCCCTCCGAGGCCGGCTCCCCGCACGCAAAAAAGAAGCGCCCCGCCTCCGGATCCCCCCACGGGTCCAGAGCGCGGGGCGCTTCCCTTGTCCCGGTTGGATTCCCCCCACGGGATCCGTCCGGGCGTTCCGGGTTGCACCGCGATCTGCCGGGACGCGCACATTCGGGAGGGCCGCTCAAAGCTCCCCGGGCACGTCGCCCCGGCCACGCGTAGCCGGGCACGATCCCCCAAGATCAGCCCGGCTGTGCAGTGCAAGCCCCGCCGGGGTGCCTGCACTTGCCCGGTTAGACTCGCGACCCCCCTCAATGGTTACGTTCGGATGAGTGTGATCTGGGTCTCTTGCCATATGGGGGCGAATGCGGTCAAGGGCCTCCATAGGGAGATCGAGACCCTTGGGTATGGGTGTTGTGCCGGTTGTAAGGGCCGTGTGAAATTTCCCGGGCGCGGGGCCGTGGGGAGCTCCGGGGTCCGCTGCGGGTAACCCGGGAGGTCCGGCGTGGCGCGTCAGGCCACCTGTCCCGCGAGCTCGTAGCCGGCCTCGTCGACGGCCGCCCGCACCGCGTCCTCGTCCAGCGGCGCCTTGGACGTCACGGTCACCAGGCCGATGGCCGCGACCGCCTGTACCGAACTCACCCCGGCGAGCTCACCGATCTCGGACGACACCGCCCCCTCGCAGTGGCCGCAGGTCATGCCGGTGACCCGGTACGTGGTGGTCACCTCGCCGACCTGGACGTCGGTGCCGCCGGACTGGCAGGAGCCTTCGGGGGTGCAGCAGGAGCCGTTCTCGGTCATGGGGGATCTCCTTGTGGTGCCGATGTGTTCCGCGTGGTGCTCGTGCGTGCAGTGTGGTGCTGTGTGTTCCGTGTGCTGTCACGTGCCAGGGAGGTGTGCCGCACCGTGAGTGGCTGGCTCCGGCAGAACCCGGCGCCTCCCGACGCTCGGTACTTTATACCCCTAGGGGGTATCAATCCAGCTTCCGGGTGCACCCGCCGCGCTGCCCCCGCGCCCCACCGCGTTGCCGCACGCCCCGCCACGCGTCAGCCTTGGGATATACGGGCTCGGGGCGGATCCGAGGAGGCGGCCGTATGGACGTACTCGCCCTCTACGGCCTGCTGGTGCTCACCACGCTGCCACCACTGATCCCCAACTCGGCGCTCCTTGTCACGACCGGAGTACTCGCCTCCCGGGGCGAGGTCTTCCTCCCCCTCGTCCTGCTGACCGTCGGGGGCAGCGCACTGCTCGGGGACCTCCTCATGTACGCCGCCGCACGCCGCTTCGGCGGGCCCGTACGGGCCTGGATGCGCCACAACCCCCGCCGCCGGGCACTGCTGGAATGGACCTCGGGCCGCATCCAGCGCTACGGCCTGCCCTTCGTGATCGCCGTCCGGTTCCTGCCCAGCGGCCGGATCGTCGGCGCCCTGGCCTCCGGAGTGCTGCGCTACCCGCTGCGCAAATACGTACTCGGCGCCGCCATCGCCGAGGCGACCTGGGCGACGTACTCGGTCGGCCTCGGCTACGTGGGCACCGCCACCACCGGCCGCCCCCTCTACGCCGTCGGCGTCGGCTTCGGAGTCTCCTGCGCGGTCGCCGCCGCCGGCGCCGCGATCCAGTGGGCCGCCCGCCGCCGCACCCTGCGCGACCCGCCGGAGGAGAGCGGCGAGGGTGAGAGCGGCGGAACCTCCGAAGGAGGCGACGGCGGCCGGGGCGAGGGGCGGGGTGAGGGACGGGGCGGCCGGGCCTCGGCCACCGCGTCGGCGCGATTGTCAGTGGGTGGACCTACAGTGCAGTCATGGCATTGTTACGCAGAGTGATTTTTTGGGTGGGATGCCTCACCCGCGGTGGCCCGTACATCCGCCACGGCCACCGGCTCGCCCGTGCGCCGCGAACGCTCACACGCCTCGGCGATGTACAGCGCCTCCAGGGCCTCCGCGGGCGAGCACGGGCTCGGGGCACGCCCCGCCGCGACCTCGGCGAAGGCGCCCAGCTCGGTGACGTAGGCGTCGTGGAAGCGCTCCATGAACGTGGCGTACGGGTCCGCCGCCCGCTGCCACGACAGCTCCGGCTCGGCGGAGGGCAGCGGCGCACGGTCGTCGAGGCCGACGAAACGGGCGCCCTCGGAGCCGCAGACCTCCAGCCGGACGTCATGGCCCGCGCCGTTGTAGCGGGTCGCCGTGACGGTGGCCAGGGTGTCGTCGTCGAAGCGCAGCAGCGCCGCGCAGGTGTCCACGTCGTCGCCCTCGGCGAAGAAGGGTGCGCCGCGGTTGGCGCCCTGGGCGTAGACCGAGACCACCTCCCGGCCGGTGAGCCAGCGCAGGATGTCGAAGTCATGGATGCTGCAGTCCCGGAACAGCCCGCCGGAGGTGGGGATATAGCCGGCGGGCGGGGGCGTCCGGTCGCTGGTGCAGGCCCGCAGGGTGTGCAGCCAGCCCAGCTCACCGGAGTGCAGCGCCTCGCGGGCGGCGCGGTAACCCGCGTCGAAGCGGCGCTGGAAACCGATCTGTACCGGCACGGAGCCGGCCCGCGCCCGCTCCACCACGCCGACGGTGCCCGGCACGTCCAGCGCAACCGGCTTCTCGCAGAACACCGGCACCCCGGCGTCCAGGGCCTGGTGGATCAGCGTGGCGTGTGCACTGGTCGCGGCGGTGATCACTACGCCGTCGAGGCCGTCCGCGTACATCTCCCCGACGCTCGCCGCAGGCCGTACACCCAGGGTCTCGGCCAGCGATGCGGCGCGTGCGGGGTCCGCATCCGCGACGGTGATGCCGGTGACGCCCGGGACGCTCAGCAGGGTGCGGGCATGGAACGCGCCGATGCGCCCGGTGCCGATCAGACCGATCTTCATGCCTCGGGTCCTTTCCGGGGGAGGGGCTTCCGGGACCGTTGGAACGGTCCAACCGTCGCTTTCACGGGCACCCTGCATGTCCTGATGTCTGCATGTCAACCATTCCGCAGCGTCGTTTGGTGGTCGCTTGGTGGTGCGTTGACGTCGATCCGGCCCGATGGGAGGCTCGGCCTATGGAACGGTCCAACCAGTGCGCCGACGGGCAAGCCGCAGGGCAGCCGGACGAGCCGCCCGGAGAGCGGGACCGTGCACGTTCCGGCGAGCGGCCGGGAGCGGACCGGCATCCGACGATCCGCGGTGTCGCCGAGCGCGCGGGCGTCTCCAAGTCGCTCGTCTCGCTCGTGCTGCAGGGCTCACCGCGGGTCAGTGCGGCCAGGCGGCAGGCCGTGCTGGCGGCGATCGAGGAACTGGGCTACCGGCCGAACGCCGCGGCCCGCAGCCTGGCCGCACGCCGCACCCACACGGTCGGCGTGCTGCTGCACGATATGCGCAACCCCTGGTTCGTCGAGGTGCTGGACGGCCTGAACTCCCTGCTGCAGGCGCACGGTCTGCGGATGCTGATGATCGACGCCCGACTGGACCGGCGGGCCGGTCAGGACTTCGCCCGTACCTTCCAGGAGCTGCGGGTCGACGGCATCGTCATCGTCGGCCAGCTCCCGGACACCGACGGCCTCGCCGAGGTCGCGGAGCGGCTGCCGACCGTCATCGCCGGCAACCACGAACCGCGGCTGCCGCGCGTCGACCTCGTCGCCAACGACGATGAGCGCGGCGCCCGGCTCGCCACCGAACACCTCCTCGCCCTCGGCCACCGGCGCCTCGCCCATATCGCCGGACAGGGACAGGTCGGCGAGCTGCGCCGCCGCGGCTTCGAGGCCGCCATACGCTCCCACGGCCCGTCGGCGAGCGCCGTCGTGGAGAGCGGCGACGGAACCGAGGAGGGCGGCTACCGTGCGGCCGTCCGGCTGCTCCACCCCTCGCGTGCCCCCGGACGCCCTGCCCCCGGAGGCCCTTTCCCCGGAGGCCCTGTCACCGGAGATCCCACCGCCGAACGTCCCACCGCCGTCTTCGCGTTCAACGACATCTCCGGCGTCGGCGCGCTGTCCGCCGCCCAGGAGCTGGGGCTCGATGTCCCCGCCGATCTCTCCCTCGTCGGCTACGACAACACCTACCTCGCCCGCATCCGCCACCTCTGGCTCAACTCGGTGAACAACGCCAGCCACGAGGTCGGCCGGCGGGCGGCGCGCTGCCTCCTGGACCGCATGGAGCACCCCGAGGCCCCGGCCGGGCAGCAACTCGTGCCCCCGGAACTGGAGATCAGAGGCTCCACGGCACCACCCCGGACCGTCTGACCCACGGCTGAGCATCCTTGCCCGGGGCGTCCGCCCGGCGCACGCCCGCCCGTCCCGCCCGGCCCCCTACGCCCATCCGGCCCCCTACGCCCATCCGGCCCCCTACGCCCATCCGGCCCCCTACGCCTTCCCGCCCCGCAGTTCGCGGTCCACTGCCCGCAGCAGGGTCAGCAGCATCCGGTTCAGCGGAGTGGCGATGCCGTGCCGTTCACCGGCCCTGACCACCGCGCCGGTGAGGAACTCATGCTCCAGCGGACGGCCCGCCAGGCGGTCGTAGAGCATCGAGGAACCGCCGTCCCGAGGCGCCGTGGCGTACAGCTCAAGCGTCCGCGAGATGTCCGCCTCGCCGATGTCCGCCCCCTCGGCGCGCGCGACGACGGCCGCCTCGCGCAGCAGATCGCGGGTGAGCGCGGCCATCTCCGGGTCGGCGAAGATCCCTGTCCGCTGCTGGAGAAGAGCCGTGATCGGATTGGCCGCGAGGTTGGTGAACAACTTGCGCCAGGCGGCCGTGGTGAAGTCCGGCACGCGATGCACCCGCAGCTCGCTGCCGTCCAGCAGGGCGGCAAACCGGTCCGCCAACGGACCCTCGGGCACATGCAGTTCACTGGCGACGTGATGCAGGACCCGGCCGGGCGCGGTGCGCTCCGCCGAGATGTAGACCACGGTGGGGAGGATGCGCGTGCCCCGGGGAACGAGCGGAGCGACACGCTCCTCCAGGCCGATGCCGTTCTGCAGCACCGCGACCGCGGTGTCCCGGCCGCACAGCCGCCGCAACCAGCCCTCGGCGCCCGCGGTGTCCTGCGCCTTGGTGGTCAGCAGCACCCAGTCGACCGGCCCCACCTGCGCCGGATCGGTGACGATACGCACCGCGGCGGGCCGGACCGTGCCGCCGCTCTCGATGCTCAGACCGTCCAGCGGGCTGCGTACGCACAGCGTGACGTCGAGCCCGGCCCAGCGCGCGAGGGCCGCGGTGTAGCCACCGATCGCGCCGCCGCCGATCACCGCGATCCGGGCGGGTGCCGCTGCTGGGGAGCTCCGGGGCATACCTCGATCGTAGAGCCGGGGAAGCCTGACGGGTGGGTGCCGCCCGGGCCCCGGCGTCGCCCGGGAGCGGGGCCCGGGCCGTACGTACCGGTGGCTCTCAGCGCCGGCCGCGCTGGCCCGGCCGCTGCGCCACCCACGCTCTGACCGTGTCGGCGAACCAGTACGGTTTCCCGCCCTCCACCAGATCCGGTTCGGGCAGCAGCCCGTGCTTGCGGTAGGAGCGCACGGTGTCCGGCTGCACCTGGATGTGCGCGGCGATCTCCTTGTACGACCAGAGCTTGCGGTCGGTCATCTCTGCCACCTCCTGAGAGCCGTACGCAGGGTCGGCCCGGAGGAACCGGCAGGGGGCTGCGTACGGCCTGGTGATCACTCACCCTGTGCCTGGACAACGACACCGAGTAACCATGGGGGAGGGGCTGTTGATCGGCTGTGACGGAAGCCCCGCGTAACGGTGACAGCCGTGACGCGAGCCGGATGGCTGTGACGGGGGCGGGACGGACCGGAGCGGGGGCGGGACGGACCGGAAGGGGTGCGAAGCGGCCAGGAACGGGCCGGGAGGGCCCGAAAGGCGGGGGACGGAGCGGCGGTGGCCCCGCGACAAGGCCGGCGGCGGGCCCGGGGCGAAACGGCGTGCGGCGGGCCGGCCCCCCCGCTGGGGAACCGGCCCGCCACACGTACATGTACACCAGCAGCGGCCCTGCCGGCCGGGCAGCCCGCTGTCAGACTGTCCGGCCCGCAGCGCGGCGGGTCAGGCGATCAGGCGTAGAGCGCCCGCCAGGTCTTCTTGTCGACCTTGCCGTTGGCGGTCAGATGATGCCGGGACTGGAACTTCTTCACCGCGGCCAGGGTCTTGGGACCGAAGTAGCCGGTCACATCTCCCCACGGGAGATAGCGGCGGTTCGCCAGCAGGCACTGCACCTGCGAGACGCGGTCGCCGCGCTGACCGTAGACGGTGAGGGCAGTTCCGTTGTAGTACGCGCAGGCGGCCAGCGGGCCGGGCCGGCCGGCCGCCGGACTGTCGGCGGACGCCGGACCGGCGAGCAGTCCGGCGGTCAGCAGCCCCGCGGTCGCGGCCAGGACGGCCGTGCGCCTGACGGCTTGGCTGAGAGAGTTGGCATTCACGAATTCCCCCGTTTCCCCCGTTGGATGTGATTCCACCCGTTCTGACGCCGGGCAAGCGGCGCGCGGTTCCGGCAATGCCTCGGCACTTGGCGCGCGCCGGCACTTGGCGCGCGCCGTGGCGCGCGCCGCCGTCAGCTTTGGCCCGGACTCCCGCCGGGGCTTCGGCCCGGACTCCCGCCGGGGGTCCCGTTCGGGCTGCCGCTCGGGCTCCTCGTGCCCGGTGCCGCCTTCGTGGCCGCCTTGCGCAGCTCGTGCTCCAGATCCTCCAGGGCCAGCCCCTTCGTCTCCGGTGCGTACCGCTTGCAGAAGACCAGGGACAGCACACACATCACGCCGAAGAACCAGAACGTGGTGCCCGCGCCGACCGCGTCGAGCAGCAGCGGGAAGGCCAGCGCGACCCCGAAGTTGACCATCCACATCATGAACACCGCGGCGCCCATGGCCAGTCCGCGCACCTTCAGCGGGAACATCTCGGCGAGCAGCAGCCAGACGCCGGTGTTGAGGGTGGCCTGCATGAACGCCATGTAGAGAACCATCAGGCCGAGCACGAGGGCGCTGACGGCGGTGGAGTGCGGAAGGCGGAAGGCGGCACCGAGCAGGGCGAGCGAGACGGCCATACCGGCCAGCCCCGCGAGCAGCATGGGCCGCCGGCCGACCCGGTCGATCAGGGACATCCCGATCGCCGTGGCCAGGACGGAGATCGCGCCGACCGCGATGGTGGCGGTGATCGAGGCGCCGGTGCCCAGACCGGTCGACGCCAGGATCTTGGGCGCGAAGTAGACCACGGCGTTGACCCCGGTGATCTGCTGGACGGCCGCCAGACCGATCCCGACCAGCAGCAGCCGCCGCACCCACGGGGTGCGCAGCTGCTGCCAGGCGCCGCGCCGGGCGTCGGCCTCCAGTGCGCGGGCCTGATCGATACGGGCCAGCTCGGCGGGTACGTCCTCGGCGGGCAGCGTACGGTGCAGCACCCGGCCCGCCTCGTCCGGCCGGCCCTTGCTGATGTACCAGCGCGGTGTGTCGGGCAGGAAGAACAGCCCCGCGAACAGGGCCACGGCGGGCAGCGCCGCGAGGCCCAGCATCCAGCGCCAGGCCGCCCAGTGCGCCAGAACGGCATTGATGAGGTAGGCGAGCAGCTGACCGCTGACGATCATCAGCGAATTGAAGGAGACCAGCCGGCCGCGGATGTGCGGGGGCGCGATCTCGGACAGGTACAGCGGGGTGATGACGGAGGCGCTGCCGACGGCGAGCCCGAGGACGAAGCGCGCCACGGTCATGAAGGGGACGCTCGGCGAGAGCGCGACGGCCAGCGCACCGCCGATGAACACGGAGCCCGCCCACAGCAGGGAGTCGCGCCGGCCCAGCGCATCGGCCATCCGTCCGCCGATCAGCGAACCGAAGGCCGCGCCGATCAGCAGCGCGCTGGTGATGATGCCTTCGCCCAGAGAGGTGAGGCCGAAATGGCCCTCCATGAAGGGGAGGGCGCCGGAGATCACTCCGGTGTCGTAGCCGAACAGGGCGCCGCCGAGGGCGGCAATGGCAGCGATGCCGACGATGAAGCGCTTGGCGCTGCGGGCCCGCACACTCTCGCGCGGGCCGGCGGGCGCCATCTGGCTGGTCGGAGCGGCCATCCTCAGCTCCGGTACGCCGTGCCGACCCGCCCGGCGGCCGGGGCCGTGGTCAGGGCCGGGGCCGGAATCAGGGCCGGTGTCGGTGTCGGCCGGGCCGGGGAGGGGCGGGCCGGCGAGGGGCGCAGGGGTATGAGGCCGGTTGTGCGGAGCGGGCCGGCGTCAGGGGTGACGTGCATGGTGCGGGGGCCTTTCGGTGGTGCGGGGCCTTTCGGTGGGGTGGCGGTACGGCGACGGCCACTAGCGGTACAGCGACGGCCGCTCGATCAGGTCGACGGTCACCCGCTCGCCGGTGGTCTGGGCCCGTACGCCCGCCTCGCACACGGCGGCCGCGGCGTAGCCGTCCCAGCAGCTGGGGCCCTCGACCTCGCCGCGCCGGGTGGCGTTCACCCAGCGCTGCACCTGCCGGTCGTAGGCCTCCTCGAAGCGCTCCACGAAACCAGGGGGGATGGTGCCACCCCAGTGGCCCGAGATGTTGCTGAACACTCCGTGGTCGTCGCCGATCCTGGCAGTGCCGCCCTCGCAGACCGCCTCGCAGCTGACCTGGTAGCCGAAACCGCAGTTGACGAAGATTTCGGTGTCCACGACCTGGCCGCCCGCGGTCTCGAAGAGGACCAGCTGCGGGTCGCTGAGGCCTTCCGGTGCGTTGCCGGTGGGCGTCGGGCGCAGCACCCGGACCGCGGTGATCTCCTCCTCCAGGAGCCAGCGGGTCACATCGATCTCATGCACCACCGAGTCGTTGATCATCATCGCGTTGGTGAAGCCGGGCGGGGTGTCGGCGTTGCGGTGCTTGTTGTGGAGCATCAGCGGGCGACCGTAAGTGCCCTGCTCCAGAAGGGACTTGAGGGTGCGGTAGTCGGCGTCGTAACGGCGCATGAAGCCGACTTGGACGCGGCGGTGCCCCAGCGCCTGCTCGGCCTCCAGGACGCGCAGCGCGGAGGCCGCGTCCGGCGTCAGCGGCTTCTCGCACAGCACGGGCAGATCGCGCGCGAAGGCCTCCAGCAGCGTCGCCTCGTGCGCGGGTCCCGGCGAGGCGATCAGTACGGCGTCCACCGCGGGGTTGTCCATGGCGGCGGCCGGGTCGGTGTAGGGGGTGCACCCGTCGATGCCGTCGGCGAGGTGCTTGACGCGGTCCGCGTCGATGTCGACCACGGCCGCCACCCGGGCACCGCTGATCACCTCATTGATCCGGCGTACGTGGTCGGCACCCATCCGGCCGGTGCCGATGACGGCCACGCCGAGCGTTTCGTGCGAAGTCATGTCGTCCTCAAGTCCTTACGTTTCCTTACGTGCTACAGAGTGTGATGTACGCTGGGAACTGATTACTCTCCGTAATCGTTGCCGGGGTGTGAGGAGGCGGTCGTGAGGCATACGCATGCGAGACGTACCTGCGCGAGACGTGCCTGCACGAGGCATAGCTGTACAGGGCGCACGCCTCGAGCCGCCCGAGCTGCGGGCGGCGTGCCGCCTTGGAGGGGCGCACGGCCTTGAAGCGGTGTGCGGCGCAGGGGTGGCGCGCGGCCTCGGGGCGGCGCGCGGTCGTGAGGTAGCGCACGGCCTCGGGGCGGCGCGGGGTCGTGAGGTGTGCACGGCCCCGCTGTAGCGGGTGGTTCAGGCGCCGCAGGAGCGCAGGAAACGGCGGGTGCGCTCGGCGATGGGGAACGGCTGGTCGGGCGGGCAGGGGTACATGTCCTGCTCGACGATGGCGAAGAGGTCGACATCCAGTTCCTGGGCGGCCTGCAGGACGGGCGGCAGGGCGGGCACGCCGAGCGGCGGCTCGCACATCACGCCCTGCTTGACGGCCGGGCCGAACGGGGTGCCGTTGGCGACTACCTCGCCGAGGATGTCCGGGTCGACCTGCTTGAGGTGGAGGTAGCCGATCCGCTCGCCGTAGGTGCGGATCAGCTTGACGCTGTCGCCGCCGCAGTAGGCGTAATGGCCGGTGTCCAGGCAGAGGTTGACCAGGCCGGAGTCGGTGGCGTGCAGGAACCGCTCGACGTGTTCCTCGGTGTCGATATGGGTGTCGGCGTGCGGGTGGACGACGATGTCCAGCCCGAACTCGTCCCGTACGCGCTTGCCCAGCCGCTCCATGCCGGTGGTCAGGTGCTTCCACTGCTCCGCGGTCAGCTCGCGCGGCTCGATCTCCTCGGCGGTCTTGTCGTCCCGCCAGAAGGACGGGATGACGACGAGGTGTCCCGCGCCCATCGCCTGGGTGAGGGTGGCGACCTCGGAGACGTGCGCCCAGGTCTTGTCCCATACGGACGGGCCGTGGTGCAGCGAGGTGAAGATCGTGCCGGCCGAGACCTGCAGGCCGCGGCGGGTGATCTCGTCGCGCAGGACGGCGGGGTCGGTGGGCAGGTAGCCGTACGGGCCGAGCTCGATCCACTCGTAGCCGGCTTCGGCGACCTCGTCCAGGAAGCGCTGCCAGGGCACCTGCTGGTCGTCGTCGGGGAACCAGACTCCCCATGAGTCGGGTGCGGAACCGACGCGAAGGCGGTCCAGGACGGGCGGGGCGGCATGGGGAACGGACATGCTGCGGCTCTCCTCTCGCCGGTCGGCGGTGACCGGGAGGCGCTGGGGTGGGTCGTGGGGCACAGCCTCTCTGCCGCCCCGGGGAGTGTCAAGACTTCGTCCTGACATTAGGACTTAAGGACTTTGACGGCTCCAGTTGGTACACCCAGGCGTCCCGGAGGGTGTTTCCGCGGCGCCCCGGATGGTGTTCCCCCGGCGCCTCGGTCGGTGTTCCCGCGGTGCGTCGGCTGGTGTTCCCGCGGCGCGTCGGCTGGCGCCTCGGTCGGTGTTCCCGCGGTGCGTCGGCTGGTGTTCCCGCGGCGCGTCGGCTGGCGCCTCGGTCGGTGTTCCCGCGGTGCGTCGGCTGGTGTTCCCGCGGCGCGTCGGCTGGCGCCCCGGTCGGCGCCCCGCGGTGCCCCGGTCGGCGCTCGGCGGCGCCCCTGGCGTTCCGTGGTGCTCCGGATTGCCTCCCGGATTACCTCGGGGGTGTTCCGGGCGGGTCGGTCTCCGCTCTTTTCGGCCCGGCACTCCCCTTCGGTGCCCCGGCCGGCCCTTCGGGGCCCCGGCCCGAGACCTCCCTTCAACGTCAGTATGTAAGGACAAATTGTTGACAGGGTCTGACTCTCCCCGTTAGACCTTTCCTCAGAGCCGAACCCGCCGAATCCGCCGCGCCGGCCGACCCGAAGGGGCGCACATGACCGAGCCGTACGACCTGATCACCATGGGCCGCATCGGAGTCGACATCTACCCGCTGCAGACCGGTGTGCCGCTGGCGCAGGTGGAGACGTTCGGGAAGTTCCTCGGTGGCTCGGCCACCAATGTGGCGGTCGCCGCGGCCCGGCTCGGCCGGCGGAGCGCGGTCATCAGCCGCACCGGAAGTGACCCGTTCGGCGACTACGTCCATCAGGCGCTGCGCGACTTCGGTGTGGACGACCGCTGGGTGACCCCCGTCGACGCCTATCCGACCCCGGTCACCTTCTGCGAGATCTTCCCGCCGGACGACTTCCCGCTCTACTTCTACCGCCGCCCCAAGGCCCCCGACCTGGTCATCCGCCCCGAGGAACTGGACCAGGACGCGATCGTGGGCGCCCGGATCTTCTGGGTCACCGGCACGGGGCTGTGCGAGGAGCCCAGCCGCAGTGCCACCCTCGCCGCGCTGGAGGCCCGCGCCAGGACGGGGGCCACCGTGTTCGACCTCGACTGGCGCCCGATGTTCTGGGGCGGCGAGGGCGGCGCCTCCGGGGACGGCGGCGCGAGCGGCGCCGCGGCGATGGCCACCGCCCGCCCGCATTACGAGGCCGCCCTGCGGTACGCCACGGTGGCGGTCGGCAATGTCGACGAGGCCGAGGTCGCCACCGGACTGCGCGACCCCAAGGCCTGCGCCCAGGCGCTGCTGGACATGGGTGTCGAGCTCGCCGTCATCAAGCAGGGCCCCAAGGGTGTGCTCGCCGTGCACCGGGACGGCCGTACCGCCGAGGTCCCGCCGACCCCCGTCGAGGTCGTCAACGGCCTCGGCGCCGGCGACTCCTTCGGCGGCTCGCTCTGCCACGGCCTCCTGGCCGGGTGGGACCTGGAGCCGATGATGCGCTACGCCAACGCCGCCGGCGCGATCGTCGCCTCCCGTCTCGCCTGTTCGTCCGCGATGCCCACGGCCGACGAGGTCGACGCGTTCCTCGCGGGGCGGTGACCCCTGTGGCCGCCTTCGTCCCTGCCACCCCTGCGGCCGCACCCACCCCCGTCGCCCTGGGCCCGCCTACCCCCGTCCCCCCGGGGCCGGGCCGCCCACCCCGTCACCCCGGGGCCGCCCCCGCAGCCGTCCCCGCCCCACCTGTGCACTCAAGAAGGTGAGTTGAGCCTTGAATCCTCGGATCAGTGACCTCGCGACGCTGCGGGCCCGGCACCCCGAAGCCGTCGCGGAGGCCGCCGCCCGCCGCACCCGTCGTCCGCTCATCGGCGACAGCGGCCGGCTGATGATCGTCGCGGCCGATCACCCGGCCCGCGGAGCGCTCGCCGTCGGAGACCGGCAGCTCGCCATGGCCAACCGTCTCGATCTGCTCGAACGCCTGGTCCTTGCGCTGTCCCGGCCCGGTGTGGACGGGGTGCTCGCCACCGCCGACATCCTGGAGGACCTGCTGCTGATCGGGGCCCTCGAGGGGAAGGTCGTGATGGGCTCGATGAACCGCGGCGGTATCGCGGGTGCCGCCTTCGAGATGGACGACCGGTTCACCGGGCACCGCCCCCAGGACCTCGCCCGGCTCCGTTTCGACGCCGGCAAACTGCTGCTGCGCATCGACTACAGCGACCCCGGTTCGCTGACCACCCTGGAGACCACCGCCCGTGCCATCGACGCGATGGCCGAGCGGCAACTCCCCGTCTTCGTGGAGCCGTTCCTCTCCTCCCGAATAGAAGGCGCGGTCCGCAACGACCTCAGCGCCGAGGCCGTCACCCGCTCGGTGGCCATCGCCTCCGGCCTCGGCGGCACCTCCGCCTACACCTGGCTGAAGCTGCCGGTCACCGACGACCCCGACGCCATGGCCCGGGTCTGCGAGACCACCACGCTGCCGACGGTGCTGCTCGGCGGCGACATCGGCAGCACCGTCCGGGACCAGGAAGCCGCCTACGAGAAGTGGCGCAAGGCGCTGCGGCTGCCGACGGTGCAGGGCCTGGTCGTCGGCCGCTCCCTGCTCTACCCGGCCGACGGCGATGTCGCGGCCGCCGTGGACACCGCCGTGGGCCTGCTGTGACCACCGCCACCGGCCGGATGTGACCGCCACCGGCCGGATGTGACCACCGCCGTGGGCCGGCGGTGAAGACCGTGAACACCACCGAAGGCCTGCTGTGAACACCGCGATTTCCGCAGGAGACTCGATATATGAGCACTGAATTCCACCTGAAGGCCACAGCGGCGGCCGACGGCCCGTATGCGCTGGACATCGATCCGGAGCGGGCGGGCTGGGGCTACTCCTCGCTGCGCGTCCTCGACCTGCCGCCCGGTGGCCACCACTCCTTCGCCACCGGCGACAGCGAATGGATCGTGCTGCCGCTGTCCGGAGGCTGCACGGTGCTGACCGGCAGCGGTGAGACCGGTGAGACCAGCAGGGCCGGTGAGGCCGGTGAGACCAGCAAGGCCGGTGAGACCGGTGAGATGTTCGAACTGACCGGCCGGGAGAGCGTGTTCAGCGGGGTCACCGACTTCGCGTACGTGCCGCGTGACGCCCATGTGCGGATCGCGAGCGGCGCCGGCGGCCGTTTCGCGCTCACCGGCGCCCGCTGCGAGCGCCGTCTGCCCGCCCGCTACGGTGCCGCCCGTGACGTCCCCGTCGAGCTGCGCGGCACCGGCAACTGCTCCCGCCAGGTCAACAACTTCGGCGCCGCGGGCACCTTCGAGTGCGACCGGCTCATCGCGGTGGAAGTGCTCACCCCCGGCGGCAACTGGTCGTCCTACCCGCCGCACAAGCACGACGAGTGCCGCCCCGGCGAGGAGTCCGAACTGGAGGAGATCTACTACTTCGAGGTCGAGTCCGCGCACGGCACCGAAGGCGTCGGCTACCAGCGCGTCACCCCTTCGGGGCACGGCCGCGGCACCGACGTGCTGGCCGAGGTGCGCAGCGGTGACGCGGTCCTGATCCCCGACGGCTGGCACGGGCCGTCGATCGCGGCGCCCGGCCACGCCCTGTACTACCTCAATGTGATGGCCGGGCCCGGCGAGACCCGTGAGTGGCTGATCCGCGATCACCCCGACCACGGCTGGATCCGCTCCACCTGGCCCGCTCAGCCCGTCGACCCCCGCCTCCCCCTCTACGAAGCGCCCACAGGAGACGCCCGATGAATGCTCCGACGACCCGCCGGCTGACGGTCGCGCAGGCCCTGGTCGAGTTCCTGGCCCACCAGTACACCGAGCGGGACGGCCGCCGGCACCGCCTGATCAACGCCTGCTGGGGCATCTTCGGCCACGGCAATGTCGCCGGCCTCGGGCAGGCGCTGCTGGAATCGGGGGCTGCGTCCCACCAGGGGACAACCCCCCAACGCCCGGTGCTGCCGTACCTCCAGGGCCGCAACGAGCAGGCCATGGTGCATGCCGCGGTCGGCTACGCCCGGCAGCGCGACCGGCTCGGCGCGCAGGCCGTCACCACCTCCATCGGCCCCGGCGCCACCAACCTCGTCACCGGCGCCGCGCTCGCCACCGTCAACCGCCTCCCGGTCCTGCTGCTGCCCGGCGACACCTTCGCCACCCGGCCCGCCGACCCCGTCCTCCAGCAGCTCGAAGTGCCCTCCGCCGGTGATGTCTCGGTCAATGACGCGCTGCGCCCGGTCTCCCGCTACTTCGACCGGGTCACCCGGCCCGAGGCGCTGATCCCCGCGGCCCTGCAGGCCATGCGGGTGCTCGCCGACCCCGTCGACACCGGCGCCGTCACCCTCGCGCTGCCGCAGGACGTGCAGGCCGAGGCGTACGACTGGCCGGAGGAGTTCTTCGCCGACCGGGTGTGGCGCGTCCCGAGGCCCGCCCCCGACGCCGACGCCCTCGCCGAGGCCGTACGGGCCCTGCGCGGCGCCCGCCGGCCCTTGGTCATCGCGGGCGGCGGGGTCCACCACAGCGAGGCCGAGGACGCGCTGTGCGCGTTCGCCGACGCCACCGGCATCCCGGTCGCGTCCACTCAGGCCGGCAAGGGGTCGCTGCGCCACGACCACCCCGCCGACGTGGGCGGCATCGGCCACACCGGCACCGCCACCGCCGACGCCCTCGCCCGCGAGTCCGATGTGGTCCTCGGCGTCGGCACCCGTTACACGGACTTCACCACCGCCTCGTCGACCCTGTTCGCCGCGCCCGGTGTCCGCTTCGTCAACCTCAACATCGCGTCCTTCGACGCCCACAAGCTCGGCGGGCTCTCCCTGGTCGCCGACGCCCGCGCCGGTCTGGAGGCGCTGGCGAAGGAGCTGTCCGGCGAGCGGGTCGACGCGGAGTACGAGGCCGCCTACCGGGAGGCGAAGGCCGGCTGGGAGCGGCGGGTGGACGCCGCGTACGGGGCCGCCGACCCGTCGGTGCGGCCCTCGCAGACCCAGGTCCTGGGCGCGCTGGACGCCGTGGTCGGCGACACCGACGTGATCATCAACGCGGCCGGTTCTCTCCCCGGTGACCTGCACAAACTCTGGCGTGCCCGGTCCCGCAGGCAGTACCACCTGGAGTACGGCTACTCCTGCATGGGCTATGAGATCCCGGCCGCGATCGGCGTCCGGCTCGCCGCCCCCGACCGGCCGGTGTGGGCGCTGGTCGGCGACGGTACGTATCTGATGAACCCCACCGAACTGGTCACCGCGGTCCAGGAGGGCATCCACATCAACGTCGTCCTCGTCCAGAACCACGGCTATGCCTCGATCGGCGGGCTGTCCCAGGCCACCGGCGGTGAGCGCTTCGGCACCGACTACCGCTTCCGCGCCGCGGACGGCACGTACACCGGTGCGCCGCTGCCGGTCGATCTCGCGGCCAACGCCGCCTCGCTGGGCATGCAGGTGCTGCGGGCGGCCACCGTCGGTGAGCTGCGTGCCGCGCTGGCCGAGGCGCGTGGCGCGAACCGGCCCACATGTGTCTATGTCGAGACCGAAACGGCTGACACTGTGCCGGGCGCGCCCGAGGCTCAGGCCTGGTGGGATGTGCCTGTTGCCGAGACCGCGACACGTCCGGCGGCGGTGGCTGCCCGGGAGGCGTACGACCGGCACACCGCCGGGCGCCGCCGCCACCTCTGACTCCCGCTCGAAGTCGTCACCCAGAAAGGCCCTCCGCATGAAGACCCTCAGCCACTGGATCGGCGGTAAGCCCGTCGAGGGCGTCTCCGGCAACTTCGGTCCGGTCTACAACCCGGCCACCGGTGCCCAGGAGAAGCAGGTCGCCTTCGCCTCGGCCGACGAGGTCGACGCCGCGGTGAGCGCGGCCAAGGAAGCCTTCCGGACCTGGGGCAGCAGCTCCCTGGCCAAGCGCACCTCGGTGCTGTTCAAGTACCGCGAGCTGGTCGACGCGCATCGCGAGGAGATCGCCCGGCTGATCACCGCCGAGCACGGCAAGGTGCACTCCGACGCGCTCGGCGAGGTCGCCCGCGGTCTGGAGATCATCGAGCTGGCCTGCGGCATCCCCGAGAAGCTGAAGGGCGAGCTGTCCACGCAGGTCTCCACCCGGGTGGATGTGGCGGCGATCCGCCAGTCGCTCGGTGTGGTCGCCGGCATCACGCCGTTCAACTTCCCGGCGATGGTGCCGATGTGGATGTTCCCGATCGCCGTCGCCTGCGGTAACACCTTCGTCCTCAAGCCGAGCGAGAAGGTGCCCAGTGCCGCGTTCAAGCTCGCCGAGCTGGCCGCCGAGGCGGGGCTGCCCGACGGGGTGCTGAACGTCGTCAACGGCGACAAGGTGGCCGTCGACGCCATCCTGGAGCACCCGGACATCGCCGCGGTCTCCTTCGTCGGCTCCACCCCCATCGCCCGCTACATCCACACCACCGGTACCGCCAACGGCAAGCGCGTCCAGGCGCTGGGCGGCGCCAAGAACCACATGCTGGTCCTGCCGGACGCCGACCTCGACCTGGCCGCCGACTCCGCGATCAACGCGGCGTACGGCTCGGCCGGGGAGCGCTGCATGGCGATCTCCGTCGTGGTGGCCGTCGGCGAGACCGCGGACCCGCTGATCGGCAAGATCAAGGAGCGCGCGGACAAGCTGCGGATCGGCCCCGGCGACGACCCGGCCTCCGAGATGGGCCCGCTGATCACCAAGGCCCACCGCGACAAGGTCGCCTCGTACGTCTCCGGCGCCGCGGCCCAGGGCGCGGACGTCGTGATCGACGGCACCGGCTACACCGTCGAGGGCTACGAGGACGGCCACTGGGTCGGGGTGTCCCTGCTGGACCACGTCACGCCCGGGATGGACGCCTACCGTGACGAGATCTTCGGCCCGGTGCTGTCCGTGGTCCGCGTCGAGACCTACGACGAGGCCATCGCGCTGATGAACAACTCGCCGTGGGGCAACGGCACCGCGATCTTCACCCGGGACGGCGGCGCGGCCCGCCGCTTCCAGATGGAGGTCGAGGCCGGCATGGTCGGCGTGAACGTGCCGATCCCGGTGCCGGTGGGCTACCACTCCTTCGGCGGCTGGAAGGACTCGCTCTTCGGCGACCACCACATCTACGGCAACGACGGGGTGCACTTCTACACCCGCGGCAAGGTCGTCACCACCCGCTGGCCCGACCCGTCCGACGGCGGTATCAACCTGGGCTTCCCCAGCAACCACTGAGGGACGTTCCGACGGACGTTCCGACGGACCCCCTGCCGGCCCCCACCGGTAGGGGGTCCGTCATATCGGCGTTGCTACCGTGCTCCCTCGCCGCGCATCGACACAACCGGGGGACGAAATGCCGCAATCCATGGCGCTCGCCAAGGGCGCCCGTATCACCGGCGGAGTTTTCTGCCTGTTGTTCTTCCTGTTCACGGCCTACTGGCTGGCCGCGGACGTCAGCGAGTTCGGCCTCGACGGCCTGTGGCAGGCCTGGGCCCGGCAACGTGCCGGCCTGAACCAGGCCACCACGCCCTTCCACCTCGGCCTCGCCGCGGTCCAGTTGGCGGCGGCGCTCGCGGCCTTCGCCGGGCGGCGGGTGGCCGGCGGACTGCTGGCCGTCGCCACCACGGTCACCTTCGCCACCGCGACGCAGGCCGCCCTCAGCACCGGCCTGCACACCAGCGACAACCGCTGGTACCTGCACGCCGACATCGACGCCGCGCCTTTCGAAAGCGTCTTCCTCAGCAGCGTGTGCCTGTTCCTGCTGGCCTTCGCCGCCTGCGTCGTGCTGCTCGCCGGTATGCGCGCCTGGCCGCGCCGTACCCCCACGGACCCGCCGAAGCGCCCGGCGCGGACGGCCGGCCCGGCGGCCGGTGCGCTGCTCGGCGTGATGGTGCTGTGGAACCTGGTCTGGCAGGTCTACATGCTGGTGCAGGGCGGCACCGGCACCCTCGACATGTTCTACCTCGGCAAGGGCATCCTCAGCGCGCTGCTGAGCATGGCTCCCGGCTGGTCCGCCCTGGTCTTCCTCGTACTGACCGCGGTGGCCGCGCTGAGCAGCCTGACGCGCGGCCCGGCGGCCCGCGGGCTGGCCTCCGGGCTGGCGGTCGTGGCGCTGCCCGGCGCCCTGGTGACGGTGATCGCGCTGGCCGGCCACGGCACCCTCTTCGAGATGAGTGCTTCCACGCCGGGCCTGAGCGTCATCGGGGACATCGGGCTGCTGCTCGACCTGTTCGGCTCGGCGGCGCTGCTCGCCTTGACGGTCCGTGGCGAGCCGGTCGCCCCCGCCTGGTTCGCGCCGGCACCGGGCCTGCAGTTCGCCGCGCCGGGTTCTGTGCCGCCGGCCGGACCGCAGGCCCCGCCGCCCGGCCCGCCGGCCTGGCAGCCGCCCGCCGGCCCGGTGCCCCCGGTCAGCGGTCCGCCGCTGCCGCCGCCCGGTGCCCCGCCGATGCCGCCGGGCACCCCGCCGGCCCCGCAGGGCGGGTTCGGGCCGCCGCAGTACTGACGGGCGGACGGCGCGCCTCTTCCACGGGGCCACAGCCACGGGGCCGCAGCCACGGGGCCGCAGTCACGGGGCCGCAGTCACGGGGCCGCAGCCGCGGTACGAAGGCGCGAACCCTACTCCCCGGGCAGGCCGCGGGGGCCGGCCCGGGGTACCGGCCGCCCGCAGCGGCCCCTACCTAGGATTCACGGTATGGATCTGCGAGGCCTCAGACCGCGCGGCCGGCGCCGGTACGCCGCCGCGGCCGCGCTGGCCGTCCTCATGGGAGGCGGCACCTGGGCGGCGGCCGCCCCCTCGGACGCCGCGCCCGCCGTCCACCGCGCGGACCGGGTGATGACGATGCCGGACCGGCCGGGCAGCAAGAAGGAGGTGCGGATCGACACCTCCTTCTTCACCGCGGGGAGCGCCGCGCGGCGGCGGCCCGCCGTCCTGCTCGCCCACGGCTTCGGCGCCACCAAGGACACCCTCCGCCCCCAGGCCGAGAAGCTGGCCCGGGACGGCTACGCCGTCCTGACCTGGTCGGCGCGCGGCTTCGGCAGGTCCACCGGCAAGATCGGGCTCAACGACCCGCACGGCGAGGTCGCCGACGTCCGCCGGCTGATCGACTGGCTGGCCCGGCGCCCCGAAGTCCGGCTCGACAAGGCCGGCGACCCCCGGGTGGGCGTCGCCGGCGGCTCCTACGGCGGCGCGATCTCGCTGCTGGCGGCCGGCTACGACCGGCGCGTCGACGCCATCGCCCCGCAGATCACCTACTGGAACCTCGCCGACGCCCTCTTCCCCCACGGGGTCTTCAAGAAGCTGTGGGCGGGCATCTTCTTCACCACCGGCCCCGCGGGCACCACCGGCTCACCGACCGCCGCGCCCTCGGCACCCGGCGGCTGCGTCCGGTTCGAGCCGGAGCTGTGCCGGACGTACGAGCGGGTCGCCGAGAAGGGCAGACCGGACGAGGCGGCCCGCCGGCTCCTGGAGTCCCGCAGCCCCGCCGCCGTCGGCGACCGCATCAAGGTGCCGACGCTGATCATGCAGGGCCAGACCGATTCGCTGTTCCCGCTCGGCCAGGCCGACGCCCTGCAGCGGGCGATCCGCAAGAACGGCGCCCCGGTCGGCGTCGACTGGATCGCCGGCGGGCACGACGGCGGCGACCGGGAGCTCGGCCGCCTGGAGGCCCGTACCAAGGACTGGTTCGACCGCTATCTGAAGGGCGAGCGGCACGCCGCCACCGGGCCCGCGTTCCGGATCAGCCGCACCGGGGGAGTGGACTCCACCAACGGCGCGGTGCGGCTGCGCGGTGCGAGCGGGGGCAGCTACCCCGGCCTGGAGAACGATCCCCGGCGGGTCCGCCTCGCGGGCCGCCCCCAGGCCTTCAGCAACCCGGCCGGCGCCGGACCGCCCGCGATCTCCGCGGTGCCCGGTGTCGGCGCGCTCGGCAACCTCTCCTCGCTGGGCGCCGGCGGGCTGTCCGTGGACTTCCCCGGCCAGTACGCCGTCTTCGCCTCGGCGCCGCTGCGCACCCCCCTCCACCTCACCGGCAGCCCCACCGCCACCGTCCACGTGCGGTCCAGCTCCCGGGACGCGGTGTTCTTCGCCAAGGTCTACGACGTCGCCCCGGACGGCCGCCGCCAGGTCCTGCCCTCCCAGCTGGTCACGCCCTACCGCATCAAGGACGCCCACGACGGCAAGGCCGTGCGGCTGCACCTGCCCGCCGTCGACCACGAACTCGCGGCCGGCCACCGCCTGCGGCTGGTGCTCGCCGCCACCGACCTCGGCTATGCCTCACCGGCCGAACCCGCCACTTACCACGTCTCGCTGCAGGGCGGCGCCCTGAACGTCCCCACCGCGCCCCGGGTGCGCAGCGCGGCCGCCCCGCTGCCCGCCTGGACCTGGCAGCTGCCCGCCGCGGCCGCGGCGGTGGCCGCGCTGCTGCTGCTCACCGCCCGCCGCAAGGCCGCGGTGCCCGCCCCCGATCCGGCGCTCGCCGAGGTCCCGCTGCAGATCAGCGGCCTGAGCAAGCGCTACGCCAAGTCCGCGGCGGGATATGCCGTCCAGGATCTGAGCCTGCGTGCCGAGAAGGGGCAGGTGCTCGGCCTGCTGGGGCCCAACGGCGCCGGCAAGACCACCACCCTGCGCATGCTGATGGGGCTGATCAGGCCCGACGAGGGGGAGATCCGGGTCTTCGGGCACGCCGTCCGGCCGGGCGCCGGGGTGCTGTCCCGGGTCGGGGCGTTCGTCGAGGGTGCCGGTTTCCTGCCGCATCTGTCCGGCCGCGCCAACCTGGAGCTGTACTGGCAGGCCACCGGCCGGCCCACCGCCGACGCGCACCTCGACGAGGCACTGGAGATCGCCGGCCTCGGCGACGCCCTGCAGCGCGCCGTCCGCACCTACTCCCAGGGCATGCGGCAGCGGCTCGCGATCGCCCAGGCCATGCTCGGGCTGCCGGATCTGCTGATCCTCGACGAGCCGACCAACGGGCTCGACCCGCCGCAGATCCGTGCGATGCGCGAGGTGCTGATCCGCTACGCCGCTGCCGGACGCACCATCATCGTCTCCAGCCATCTGCTGTCCGAGGTCGAACAGAGCTGTACGCACCTGGTCGTGATGGACCGCGGGCGGCTGGTGCGGTCCGGCCCGGTCGCCGAGATCACCGGCTCCGGTGACACCGTGCTGGTCGGCGCCGCGGAAGCGGTCGGCGACGCCGTGGTGGAGAAGGTGGCCGCGCTGCCGGGGGTGGTCTCGGCGGTGCGCGCGGAGGGGGGCCTGCTCGTGCGGCTGGGCGGCGGCCTGACCACCACCGGGCTGCTCACCGAACTGCTCCGGCTGGAGGTCGCGGTGGACCGCATCGGCCCGCACCGCCGCCTGGAGGACGCCTTCCTCACCCTGATCGGAGGTGACCGATGACCGCGCACGCCACGGCGCGGGCGCCGGGCTACCGTCCGCGCCGCACCCTCCCGCTGCGCGTCGAGGCCCGCCGCCAGCTGCGGCGGCGCCGCACCCTGGTGATCGCCGCCGTCCTGACGCTGCTGCCGTTCGTGCTGGTGGCGGCGTTCGCGATCGGCGGTGACCCGCACGGCCGCGGCAACGGCCGGATCACCCTGATGGACACCGCCACCGCCTCCGGCGCCAACTTCGCCGCCACCGCCCTGTTCGTCTCCGCGGGCTTTGTGCTGGTGGTCCCGGTGGCCCTGTTCTGCGGTGACACGGTCGCGTCCGAGGCGAGCTGGTCCTCGCTGCGTTATCTGCTGGCCGCGCCGGTCCCACGGGCCCGGCTGCTGCTGAGCAAGCTCACCGTCGGGCTGCTGTTCAGCGCCGCCGCGATGCTGCTGCTGCCGCTGGTGGCGCTGGGCGTGGGCACCGCGGCGTACGGCTGGGGCCCGCTGCAACTGCCCGCCGGCGGCGCGCTGTCCGCGCCGGAGGCGCTGTGGCACCTGGCGGTCGTGGTCGGCTACCTCTTCGTCAGCCAGCTGGTCACCGCGGCCCTGGCGTTCTGGCTCTCGACGGTGACCGACGCGCCGCTGGGCGCGGTCGGCGGCGCCGTCGGGCTGACCATCGTCGGCAATGTCCTCGACCAGGTCACCGCCCTGGGCAGCTGGCGCGAGGCGCTGCCCGCCCACTGGCAGTACTCCTGGGCGGACGCGCTGCAGCCCGGGTGGGAATGGTCCGGGATGATCCAGGGCTCGGCGGTCTCGGTGGCGTATGCGCTGGTGCTGTGCGCGCTGGCGTTCCGGGGGTTCGCGCGCAAGGACGTGGTGTCGTGACGACGGGGTGAGTCGTGACGACCGTGTGAGGGGATGGCGCGGCGGGGGCGTGACGCCGGGCCGGGCGGTGGGGGACGCGGCTCCCGCACCGCCCGTGGCGGCCGCGTCAGGCGGTCGGCCCCTGCATGCGGGCACTGACCCAGCGCATGGTGCCCTCGCCCAGCCCCTGCACATACGTCTCGGCGCTGTGCGTGCCGCCCGGCACGATCTGCAGCCGGGTGTGCACCGGCCCGTGCCCGTAGCGCGCGATGAACTTCCGCACCTTCGGCAGCACCGTGTGCTCCTGGGAGCCGTCCTGGAAGGCGAGGCAGACCGGCGGTCCGCCGCGCGCGATCAGCCGGCGGGCCAGCACCTCCGGGTTGTTCTCCCGCTCCGCCTCGGCGTGGCCGTTCCACAGCGGCGAGTCGGGCACGATGTCCGGCCCGTTGGGTATCGCCACCTTGAAGGTCTCCGGGTGCTGGAGCACGTTCTTCAGGGCCGCGAACCCGCCCGAGGACGAGCCCATGATGGCCCAGGCGTCGCGGGTCTTGAGGGTGCGGAAGTTCTGCCGTACGAGATCGGGCACGTCCTGGCTGAGCCAGGTGCCGATCTTCGGCCGGCCCGGTATGTCACTGCCGTCGTAGTACTGCTTGTCATTGGGGTTGAGCACCGGCATGACGACGATGAAGGGCAGGCTGGTGCCGTTCTTGGACCACCGGGCCAGGTTCTCCTCCAGTTTGAGGTCGGAGCCGATCCAGTAGTTGACGGGGAAGCCGTACGCGCCGGGCAGCGCCTCCATCACCGGGAAGCCCTTGTGCGCGTTCCGCTTCTCGTAGTACTCCGGCGGTGCCCACACCCACACCTTCCCGGTGAAGCCCGACTTGGGGCCGTGCAGGGTGGTCACGCCGATCGGGGTGTTCTCGCCGGCCCCGCCGACCCGGCTCTCCTCCTCGAAGCTGATCGGACGCGTGGGCCACTGCACCAGCGACCGCTTTCCCGGGGGCGTGGCATGCAGTGCGGCGCCCGACTTGGGGGCGCCGAACCGCAGGGGAGAGGCCTGGGTGGCGCCGCTGCCGCAGCCGGACGTACCGACGAGGACGGTCAGGGTGATCAGCGTGATCACCGCGGGGAACAGGGCTTTGCGCACGGGGCCTTCTCCTTGCCGACGTCCGGGAACTGTCCCCGGCTGGCCAGCAAGAGGGGGCGGTGCGGGTCCGGGTTTCCCTTGCGGGGTGTCGGTTTGCTCGCACCGCCCCGCGGAATCCGGGCATCCCCTTCGTGACCTGGGGCGCTTTACGCAGGCAGGGAGGCTGGTTTACCGGGATTTTCCCGGCCGGCGGGCGGCGGGACGCGGGGCACCACACCCGCTCCCCGTGGCCCGGAACGTCCGTCTTGGGCCCGTATCCTCTCGCTATGACCTGGTCGCGTGCGCTCAAGGAGGCGGCTCGTTCGGGGCTGACCATCGAGCGGACCAAGCTCACCCCGTTGATCGCCCTCCGCGGCGCGGCCGGCGTCGCCCTCGTCATCGGCCTGTGCCTGTGGCGCGGCGACCCGACGCTGGCGGTCTCCTCCGCCTTCGGCGCGTACGCCTCCGGGATCGTCACCTTCCAGCGCAGCATGCGGCCGCGCCCGGTGCTCGCGCTCGCGGTCGCCGGCGCGCTGGCCCTGTCCACCTTCCTCGGCTATCTGGCCGCGGCCCGGCTCGTCTCCTTCGTCCTGCTGCTGGCCGGCTGGACCCTGCTGGCCGGGATGGCCTGGGCGATCGGGCCGGTCGCCGGGCTGATCGGCACCCAGACCGTGGCGATCATGCTGGTCACCGTCACCCTGCCGACGTCCGTCCTCGGCGCGCTGGAACACGCCGCCCTGATGTTCTTCGGCGGTCTGGTCCAGGCGGCTCTCATCGTGGTGCTCCCGGTCCGGCCCTGGGGCGTCCAGCGGGACGCGCTCGCCGACGCGCTGGCCGACGAGGCGGACTACGCCCGGCGGCTGCGGCACGACCCGGTCGCCCCGTTCGACCCGTCGCCCCTGATGGACGCCCGGCTCGCCTCCGCCATCACTCCCCGTCAGGCCCGGCGCCGCCCCGTACAGCTGCACGGTCCCCGGGGGCTTGCCGAACGCGTCCGGCCGGTCCTCGCCTCCCTCGCCGACCCGGTCGTGGGCGCCCCCCTGGAAGGGCCCGAACGCGACCGGGCCCGGGATCTGCTGGGCGCCGCGGCCACCGTCCTGGACGCCGTCGCCCACGCGGTACGGCACGCCCGGCCGGTCCGGCTGCCCCCGGAGGCGATGGCCGTCCTCGAAGTGCCCGCCACCGGCCCGATGCTCCACGGGGCCGCCCGGCGCTCCGCCTACCGGCTGATCTCGCTGCTCGCCGACGCCGTCGAGCTCACCGACGAACCGGTCCGCTCCACCCGCCCCACCACCGAGGCCGAGCGCGGCCATCTGCTGCGCCCCAGCGTCCCCCGGCTGGTGCCCGGCGCGCTGCGCTCCCTGCACCGCGAGGCCCGCTGGTCCTCGCACGTCCTGCGGCACGCCCTGCGGGTCTGTGCGGTCGCCACCGCCGGCTATCTGCTGGGCACCGCGCTCCCGTTCGGCCACGGCTACTGGGCGCCGCTGGCCTCGGTCATGGTGATGCGCCCCGACTTCGCCCAGACCTACTCCCGCGGTGTCGCCCGTTTCATCGGCACCCTCGTCGGGGTCACCGTCGCGGGCGCGCTGATGGCCCTGGCGCATCCGGGCAGCTATGTCAGCGGCGGGCTCGCCGTGGTGAGCGTGGGGCTGATGTACCTGCTGATGCGCACGGGCTTCTCGGTGACCTCGGCCTGCGGAGCCGCGTATGTGGTCTTCCTGCTCGGCCTCGCCGGGGCGGGCTGGGAGCAGACCGTCCAGGAACGCGTGGTGCTCACCCTCCTGGGCGGGCTGCTGGCGATGCTGTCGTACGCGCTGTTCCCCGCCTGGGAGACCCCCAAGCTCCGCGACCGGCTCGCTGCGTGGCTGGAGGCCAACGGCCGCTACGCCCTTGCCGTGTTCGACCTCTACGCCACGCCCGCCGAACGCCGCCCCCGGCAGATCCGCGACGCCCTGCTGGACTCCCGTGCGGCCCGTGCGGCCTGGGAGGAGAGCGAGGCCCGTGCCGAGAAGGAACCCGTGCGCCACCGCGGACTGTCCCCCGCCTCGGCGAAGGCGGCCGGCGCCGCGCTCGCCACGATGGGCCGGGTCACCATGATCCTGGAGGTCCACCTCCCCGAACGCGATGCCGCGGCCTCCCCCGGTGCCACCGCCTTCGCCTTCGAACTGCGCGCCTGCCTGGAGGAGGCCACGCGCGCGGTGCGGGAGCGGGACGAACTGAACTGGAGCGGGCTGCGGGACGTATGGGAGAGGTGGGACGCGGAGGACGAGAGCCGTGGTGTCGCCCTGCGCGTCGCGGACCTGCAGCTCGACGCCCTCGACGACCTGGCGGAGGCGCTGTCGCGGGAACCGCGCACGGACGACGGGACGGACCAGGACGCCCCGGACGGCGGCAGTCGGTGAGAGTGAGGTGAGGGAACCATTCCGGGCCCCCGGTAGTCTTATTGATTGCCCGCAATGAACGCCATTGCTCGCCCATGGGGTTGTCTGCGGCGCAATGCCCCAGGATCCCTACTCCCTCGCGAGAGAGCACACGAACCCCCCATGGCGTCCAGCACTTCGTCCGGAACGTACGACATAGGCATCGACCTCGGCACCGCCAACACCCTGGTGTACGCCCGCGGCAAGGGCGTGGTGCTGAACGAACCGTCCGTCGTCGCGGTCAACGCCGCCGGCGAGGTGATCGCCGTGGGCGCGGACGCCAAGCGGACCATCGGCCGTACGCCCTCCGGGATCACCGCGATGCGCCCCCTGCGGGACGGTGTCATCGCCGACTTCGACGCCGCCGAGCGGATGCTGCGCGCCCTGATGAAGAAGGCCCTGCCCAGCCGCCGGCTCTCCCGGCCGCGGGTGGTCATCTGCGTCCCCTCCGGCGTCACCGGCGTCGAACGGCGCGCGGTCATCGACTCCGCCCGGGGGGCCGGGGCCCGCGAAGTGCACCTCATCGAGGAGCCGATGGCCGCCGCGATCGGCGCCGGCCTCCCCGTGGACGAGCCGGTCGGCTGCATGGTGGTGGACATCGGCGGCGGGACGACCGAGGTCGCCGTCATCTCCATGGGCGGCCTGGTCACCGCACAGTCCGTACGGGTCGCCGGCGACGCCCTGGACGCCGCCGTCGCCGCCCACATCAAGAAGCAGCACTCCCTCGCCATCGGCGAGCGCACCGCCGAGGACATCAAGATCGCGATCGGCTCGGCGGTCTGGACGCCGGTCGACATCGACGAGGACGGCGCACCCGACCGCCCCTTCTCCTACACGGTCCGCGGCCGCGACCACATCAGCGGCCTGCCCCGGGTCCAGGAGATCAGCGAGGAGGAGATCCGCGACGCGCTGGCCGAACCGGTCGAGGCGATCGTCCGCGCCGTTCACCGCACCCTCGACGAATGCCCCCCGGAGCTCTCCGGCGACATCGTCGAGCGCGGTATCGCCCTGACCGGCGGCGGCGCCCTGCTCCGCGGCCTGGACCACCGGCTGCGCGAGGAGATGGGCGTGCCCGTGACGGTCGCCGACGATCCCCTGGACTGCGTGGTCAACGGCACCGCGAAGTGCGTCGACGAATTCGCCAGCCTGCACGGCGTGTTGACGGGCGCCAAGGAACAACCGCGGCGGACGGTGCGGTTGTAGGGAGCGGCCGAGGGCCGGTCTTCACACGTCCCGGACGGTGAAGACCGGCCCGGGGCGCGGGGCCCGCGTCCGGCCGGTTTGCCGTCCCGGCAAGTTGCCTTGCGCGCGGTGGCGCACCGCGATGATGGTGGGGGAGCGGTCGCGGGGACCGCGGGCCGCGCCGGACCGGGGCCCGCGCGCCCGTGGCCGCCGCCCGCAGGCGCCGCCACCACCGGCGCCGCCGCACTCCCCGAGGAGCATGCATGCCGCAGCCCGCCAAGACACCGCCCACGCCGCCCACTTCCCCGGCCGCCCCCATGCCGCAGCCGCCCGCCGGCCCGCTGCCGGCGGCGGCCCACCGTACGGTCGAGGTCCCCGGCGGCCGCATCCACCTCGTGGAGCAGGGCAGCGGCCCCCTCGTCCTGATGGTCCACGGCTTCCCCGAGTCGTGGTACTCCTGGCGCCACCAGCTCCCCGCGCTCGCCGCCGCGGGCTACCGGGCGGTCGCCATCGACGTGCGGGGCTACGGGCGTTCCTCGAAACCCCGTGACGTGGCGGCGTACCGGATGCTCGCCCATGTCGCCGACAACGTGGCGGTGGTGCGCGCCCTCGGTGCCCAGACCGCGACCATCGTGGGCCACGACTGGGGCTCGCCCATCGCCGCCAACACGGCGCTGCTGCGGCCCGACCTCTTCACCGCCGTGGCGCTGCTGAGCGTGCCGTACACGCCCCGCGGCGGGACCCGGCCCACCGAGGGCTTCGCGCGGCTCGGCGGCCCCGGGGAGTTCTACGTCAGCTACTTCCAGGAGCCGGGCCGGGCCGAGGCGGAGATCGAACCCGATGTCCGCGGCTGGATCGCCGGGTTCTACGCGGTGGCCTCGGGCGATGCCGAGCCGCCGTCCGGCGGGGACCACGTCGGAGGGTTCTCGGTCCGGCCGGGCGGCAAACTGTCCGACCGCTTCCCCGCCGGCAACCCCCTGCCCCTGCCCTGGCTCACCGACGCCGATCTCGACTTCTACGCGGGCGAATTCGAGCGGACCGGCCTGACCGGCGGGCTCAACCGCTACCGCAACGTCGACCGGGACTGGGCGGACCTCGCCGCCTGGGACGGGGCGCCGCTGCGGCAGCCGTCCCTGTTCATCGGCGGGGAGCGCGACGCCCCCACCAACTGGATGGCCGACGCCATCAAGGCCTTCCCGCAGACCCTCCCCGGCCTGTCCGCCTCCCACATCCTGGAAGGCTGCGGTCACTGGGTTCAGCAGGAACGCGCCGAGGAGGTCAACCACCTCCTCGTCGACTGGCTGGGATCCCTGCCGGCGAAGCCCGCCGCGCGGCCGGCCTCCTGAGCACCGCCGCGCGGGGCGGCGTCCTACGCGCCGCCCCGCGCCCCGCTCATATAGGCCTCCAGGCCGTCCAGGATCCGCTCCAGGCCGAACTCCCCTGCCCGGTCGCGGGACGCGGTGTCGGTTCCGGCGTCGGCGACGGCCGCGGCGACCGCGGGGAAGCGGTCGGCGCGGCCGGCGAGGAGTTCGTTCAGCGCGGCGCTCATGACCCCTTCCGGGCTCGTGGCCCGCGCGCTGCCCAGCCCCATCGAGGCCGACACCTGGGCGAGGGTCCGGACGTGGCCGTGCACCACGACCACGGCGTCGAGCTGTTCGCCGCCGGTCAGGCCGGTGCCCGCGAGCGCGGCGAGGGCGCACTCGGTCCAGCCGAGTTCGTGGGGGCCCATGACGCGGGGGCCGACGGCCGCGCCCAGCAGCCAGGGGTGCCGGTCGTAGACCGCCGCAAGCGCCGTTGCCCAGGCGCGCAGCGCCGGCCGCCACCCCCCGCGCCCGTCCGGGCCGGGGCCGGCCGGCGCGGCCACGACCGGCGGCTCCCCCATCGCCGTATCGATCATCAGCGCGACCAGTTCGCTCTTCCCCGGCACATAGCGGTACAGGGACATCTTGGTGAAGTCCAGTTCGGCCGCGACCCGTTGCATGGAGACCGCGCCGAGCCCGCCGGCGTCGGCGAGGGCCATCGCCGTACGCGTGATCCGCTCCAGGCTCAGCGCCGGCTTGGGGCCCCGGGTGGGCCGCTCCCGCCCGCCCCACAGCAGCTCGACGCTGCCCGCCTGGTCTCCGAACACGCTGCGCTTGCCGTCGTCTCCCGCCATCCCCGCATCCTAAAACCGTGTCCGGGGTATACAGAACAGTGTCCGTCGGATACAGTTTCTCTCATCGGTACGACGGACCGGATCGACGGGGGAGTGTGCGATGACGCACGACATGACGCACGAGATGACGTACGAAACGGCAACGGGGCGCGAGGGGGCGGCCCGGCCGGAGCGGGACCGGGGGCGGCGACCGGGGCCGCCGGGGCGCTCCGTTCTGATCTCCGGTGCCAGCGTGGCCGGCCCGGCCCTGGCCTACTGGCTCGGCCGCTACGGCTTCCGGCCCACCGTGATCGAGCTGGCACCCGCCCTGCGCGGCGGCGGCTTCGCGGTCGACTTCCGCGGGGCGGCCCAGCTGGCGGTCCTGGAGCGCATGGGCGTCCTGGACGACATCAGGGCCCACAGCACGGGCGGCGGCGACCCCCTCACCTTCATCGACGGGCAGGGGCGTCCGCTGGCCGCGATGCCTCCCGAATTCAGCGGCGGCGAGGTCGAGATACTGCGCTCGGAGCTGTCCCGGATCCTTCACCGGCACAGCCTGACCCCGCCCGGCAGCCGGCGGTCTCCCGGCGCCCACCCCACCCCCGGCAGCCCGCCCGGGGACCCGGCCACACCCGAGTACCTTTTCGGCGACTCCGTCTCCTCCCTCACCGAGACCGCCGACGGCGTCCGTGTCACCTTCGAACGGGGCGCGCCGCGCACCTTCGACCTGGTGATCGGCGCCGACGGCCTGCACTCCACCGTGCGCCGGCTCGCCTTCGGCCCCGAAAAGGACTTCGTCCGGCACCTCGGCTACTACGTCGCCGCCTGGGACCTGCCCGAAGACGCCGGGGACCTGGCCGCCCGCCCGGTCGGCTACGGCGAACCCGGCCGCCTCGCCACCGTCGGCCGCACACCCCGCCGCAGCGGGGAACGGGGGTACGCGGGCGAAGTCTTCTGTGTCTTCGCCTCCGAGGAGGAGCTGATATCCGACCGGCGCGACCCCCGCGCCCGGAAGCAGGCGATAGCCCGGGCCTACGAAGGCGCCGGCTGGCGGACTCCGGAACTCATCGCCACACTCGGGCAGGCCGGTGACGTCTACTTCGACTCCATCAGCCGCGCCGATGTACCGCGATGGTCCACGGGCCGCATCGCGCTCCTCGGGGACGCCGCCCACGGCGCCACGGTCGGCGGCATGGGCACCGGCTCCGCGGTCATCGGCGCCTACGTCCTCGCTGGAGAGCTCGCCCTCGCCGCGGGGGACCACCACACGGCCTTCGCCCGCTACGAACGCCTCCTGCGCCCCTATGTGACCCGGTGCCAGCAAGGCGGCCGCGGCGCCGGGGAGTTCCTGGCCCCGGCCACCCAGGAAGCCCTCGACGCCCGTAACGCCGCCCTGAACTCCCCGGCCGCCGTCGCCGCCATGCTGCAACAGGGCCAGGACCTCTCTGCGGCCCTCACCCTGGACGACTACCCCGCACAGGTCGCCGCCGCGGTCCGCGCCCGGTGGTGAACCTCCCGGCTTCGCGCTGAGCCGAATGGGTGTTCCGGCGTCAACGCGATTGTCCGGTGTCACCTCTTCTGGGTTACTGGTGGTGCCTGGTCGGTGGGCCGTCCATCCCCCTCGGGCTTCCGCGGCCGGCCCACCCTCCAGCCCTCTGCGCTGTGGGGGCCCGGAGGACGGCCGGCAGTACGACGGCCCTGCCGCGCCGCACGGTGCGGCCGGCCGCCGTGCGCCGGGTGGGCCGTCCTCCCCGTACGGCCGGCCGCTGCCAGTGCTCGGGTCCCGGCTCGTGAGCCGTGTCTGTCACGAACGGGCCCGGCAGCGAGCTCACTCAGCAGGAGGACTCCATGTCCACACCCACCATCCAGCCGGCCCTGCCGGCGTTGCCTTTCGGGCCGGTGCTGCTCGGCGTAGTGCCCAATTCGGGGCCGACCACGGGCGGTAACACCGTGCAGCTCGTCGGCCTCGGCCTCGGCGGCGCCACCAGTGTCCTCTTCGGGACGTCGACCGCGACGATCGTCGGGCAGGACCCGCTGGGGCTGACCGTGTCGGTCGTGGCGCCGGCGCACGCCGCGGGTGCCGTGCAGGTCACGGTCACCACCAGTGGCGGTACCAGCAACCCGGCGTCGTACGTGTACGTGGCGCCCGTCCCGCCGACGGCCGCGGTCATCACCCCCAACTCGGGGCCGGTCGCGGGCGGCACCGCGTTCGTCATCGCCGGAACCGGCCTGCAGGGTGCCACCGTCACCATCGGGGGCAACGCCGCGACCGTCGTGGGCACGGACCCCACCGGCGGTGTCCTGTTCGGTGTCACCCCCGCGGGACCCCCCGCAGGAGGCAACGTCCCGGTGGTGGTGACGACCCCGGGCGGCACCGCGACCGTCCCCGGCGGCTACACCTACCTGGCGGCGCCTCCCACGGTCACCGGAACGGTGTCGCCGTCCTCGGCGGCGGCGGGCGCCACCTTCACCATCGTCGGGACCGGGCTCCTCGGAGCGACCGTGCTCTTCGGGGCCGCCCCGGCCACCGGTGTGGTGGTCAACGCGGGCGGCACGTCCCTGACCGGCACCGTCCCGCCGGGCACGGTCGGATCGACGGTGCAGGTGACCGTCCAGACGGCGGCCGGCAGCGCCAACGCCGGGTCGTTCACCTACCTGTGACGGCCCGTCCGGCCGGCTGACGGTCCGGCGCCCGGCCGGTGACGGCGGGCCGCACCCGGCCCGCCCGGACCCGTCCGGACCCGCCTGGACCCGCCTGGACCGCCCGGATCCGTCCGGGCGGCCCGGCGCCGTCACCCGGCGGGGGGACGCCGGAAAGCGGTTCGGCCCCCGCCCGTCGTACGGGCAGGGGCCGAACTCGCCGGTGGCTCCCCATGGCTCTCCCCGGGCCGCACCGTCCCGTCGGGGGGCAGATAGCGCCGGGCGTCCTGCGGGGGGCGCCCGGCGGCGCCGCACAGCAAGGGCAACGGAAGTCCCGCGTCCGCCATCCACGTCAGCCCGGTGTGGCGCAGATCCTGCCGTCGGAGGTATTCATGACCGAGCTCGGCCACCACGTCGTCCCAGCCGGTGGTGTCCCGCAGCACCGCGGCGGTGAACCGGCGCCGGTGCGGACCGGTGAACAGCCGGGCCGTCGGCGTGTGCCGCGCCGCCTCCAGCCGGCCGGCGGCCAACTCCCGCGCGGCGGGGCGCAGCGGCACCACCCGGTGGTGCCGGCCCCGGCAGGCGCGGTCGACCGGGCCCGCCGGCTCGGACACGGTGAAGCGCTGGACCTGCCAGGTCCAGGTGCTCGTATCGATGTCCTGGGCCTGCAGGGCGGACACCTCGCTGAAGCGGGTCCCGGTCCAGGCGGCGAACCTGACGATGTCGCCCCACCCCTGGTAGCCGTCCGAGGACCGCTGGACGAGGGTGGCCGCCAGCCGCTCCAGCGTCTGCACGTCCGGCAGGGCCAGCGCCCTGGGAGTGGTGCGTTCGCTCTGCGCCCGCTGGTACTCCTGCTGCCAGCCGGCCACCCGGGCCGGATTGGCGTCGAGCACCCCGTCCCGCACGGCCTGTTCCAGGACCCGCACGAGCACGGCAAGGCTGTTCTTCACCGTCGACAGGCCGCATTCGTCGGCGATCCAGCAGTGCAGGGCGCGGTTGACGACGCGGCGGGTGACCTTCCGGATCAGGACGTGCCCGATGCTGGGAACGACACGCAACCGCCATCCGGCCTGGTAGGGGGACATGGTCAGGGGCTCCAGGCCGTGCATCGCGGCCGGCCACCGCCGTTCCCCGTAGTCGGTGAGCGACATGGTGTGGGTATCGGCCTCCCGGGGAAACCGGTCCCCGGCGTTATTGTTCATTATCCAATCACCCTTGTCTGCCGGGGAGTTATCCGGCCTCCCGGTACTGATGGCGTGCTGCGCTCTTGAGCCGGGAAAGCGGCCCCCTGGAATCGTGCTGACTTCATGCCGGTGGGGCGGTGGTGAACTGCGGCCCCGGCCCGGAGCGCTTTGACATGCGGTTGGCCGAGGGCGCGGGAACAACCGCCGGCCAAGGCCGGAATAGGGGCCGGACTCGCCGGTGCGGACGGCCCGTAAGACGGTCTCCCCTGACGCTGCCGCCGGCTGCGGAAGAATGGTGAACTCCTCTCCAACAGGGCTATGAAGGAGGGGAGTTGTGTTGCCGGTGAACGTTTGCCGGGGTCGCGGCGACTTCCGGTGCCTCCCGTCATCGTCGGCCGGTTTCCCGCTGCCTAGGGGCAGCAGGTCAGTTGTCGCTGCGCTCCCCATACACGAATGACAAGCGACGCGCTTGCTGCTGTGCACGGTTCTCCTGTGCCACCGGGCAGGAGCAGTGAGCTATCAAACGCTTCATCGGTCATGAGTGGAATAAAGGCATCTCCGCGGGTCATTGCGCAAGTTGGTACGGCTTTGTTCTTTTCGCGCTGCTCCGAACGGGTGGCCTTATCGATTGACTGTTGTAGCCCGGCGAGCCGCATGGATAACTAGTCGCATCCAACCGGTGGGCCGCCCATCCTCTCCGGGGAGCGGCACCTGGCCTACCCGTTGGCCCGGCCCAGCGCCTGGTTGCGGTCAGACCGAGATGCCGTATGGGCGTCCCCGGTAGAGGGTTTTGGATCCGTCAGCCGGTGCCGATACGTCGGCACCGGCTGATCGGCCCCCACATTCGGTGAGGGGGCTTCATGCGAACCATTTCCATCCTTCGCCGGGTCAACGGTCTACGCGCCTTGACCCCGGGCCTCACCGTGACAGCACCGGTATCCGCCCGGTCCGGAACGGCCCTCACGACCCCCGCTCCCGGCGCGGTCCGCACCACCCCAGCTCCCGGCAGGGCACACACCGCCCCCGCCGCTCATGGCCGTGCGAAGTCCCGCAGCGTCCCCGCCCGCAAGGGGAATTCACCGGTCCGCGGCACCGCCCCCACGGCCGCCCGTGGCACGGCCCCCACCACCGCACACGGCGCCGCCCCCACCACCGCACACGGCACCGTACCGCCGTCCGCGAGCGGCACCTCCGGCCACGCCGCCGGCTCCGCGGGAGGCCTTTGCACCCGCATCCGTCCGGTCGTCCCCGTGGCCGCGGCGGTCCGGTGCGGCGCCCCGCACACCGCCGCCGGCCCGGCCGGCGCCCCCCTCCCCGGCTTCCGCCACGAGGCGCAGCCGGCCCGCTGAGACCGGCCGGCCACCCTTCGGCCGCGCCGCCCGGGGCAACGACCCGGCCCCCTTTCCGCAGCCGCCCGGCCCCGGCCGTCCCGGCCGCGCCCCCGTAGCGAGCCGCGCCCGGCTCCCCCGACCGCCCCTCTGAAGCCTGCCCCCCACACACCCACTCCGACAGCACACCGGAGGACAGCATGGCGCAAAGAAAAATGGTGATCCTGGTCGACGGGCCGGAGGGAAATGGCCTGCCGCAGTACGCGCGCGACAATGCGGGCGATCCGATAAGGATCCTGCGCGGCAACGGGTACGAGCGCTTCGAATTCTACGGCGAATACGCGGACTTGGGCGGAGAACCGGTCCCCGTGTACCGCTGGTGTTACCGCACAAGAATCGCCGAATAGGTGCTGTGCGTCCCCGGGAAACAAGCGATGTGCAGAGGAGAACAACCATGTTGAACCTCGTGAGGGACGGAGTTCTGTCGTGAACCGAGAATCCGGTAAAGACGCAAGCGCGAGTGACGGCCGGAATGTCGTGGTGACCGGTGTCGGGTTCTGCCTGCCCGGTCGTACCGAGCCGGTTTTCACCGCCGACGACATGTGGGACGTCGTCTCCAACGGTCAGTCCTGCCTCAAGCGTGACGAGGTGTATTACGGCTCGGTCGAGCTCACCCAGGCGATGTTCGACGAACGCCTCCCGGACGTCCCGCCGTTCTTCTCCCAGCATTACACCCCGGCGCACCGGTTCGGGCTGGTGTCGATGGCGGAAGCCACCACCGATGCCGGGCTGGCTTTCTGTGGCGGCGCGCTGAGTGAAGCCGCCATTCTGGTCGGTCGCGGAGGCGTGGACTCCAATGTCGAAAGCTACCTTTCGGTGCTGAGTGCCGACCCCGGAAAGACCTCCGCGCCGGACGCCATGGAATTGTTCGTCGCGGCCCAGCAAGCCGTGACCCCCTCCGACGTCGCCCTGGTGCAGGCGGCGCTGACCCAGTCCAACGGCCCCTGCTACACCGTCTCGTGCGGCTGCGCCTCCTCCGCCGTACAGATCGGCAACGCCCGGCGGATGATCGCCCAGGGCGAGGTCGACATCGCGGTGGTGACCGGGGTCGACGTCTTCAACGTCCACCTCATCCAGAACATCCAGCGGCTGCTGAGCGGCGCCCAGCAGACCTACGACGCCCTCCGCACGACCGACATGCCCGAACTGCTGCCGTCCTTCACCTCCCTCATGCGGCCCTACGACCGCCGGGCGGACTGCATCAACCACGGCGAGGGCGCGGCCACAGTGATCATGGAGAGCCGGGAACACGCCGCCCGGCGCGGGGCGCACATCTACGGCCAGGTGCTGGCCACCGCCATGACCCGCGACGGGCTGGCCAACCCCCTCGCCTGCGACGAGACCGGCGCGGAACTCGTCACCGCGGTCCGCCGCTGCCTCGGCGACCGCTGGCAGCTGCGCGATGTGCCGTATGTCCACGGCGGCAGCGACGGCAACGTCGTCGTCACCGCCTTCGAGGCGAACGCCATCAAGGAGCTCTACGGAGCCGACAACGACGTCCTGATGACGTCCCAGGAAGGCTGCTTCGGCCACAACGGCGCACCGGCCGGCTGCCTGGGCGTCGCCATGACGCTGATGATGATGGAGCGAGGGCAGGTCTGCCCCACCGCCAACTGCGAGCAGCCGGCTGACGGGCTGCCCTTCGACCCGGTCCCCGGAGTGCGGCCGCGGCCGCTCGACTTCGACTACGCGCTGAGCTTCAACTACCAGGTCGGCGGCGTGAAGAACGCCATTCTCCTCGGCAGTCCGGAAGCCGTGTGACCACGGGCAGATCACCTCCCACGTACGGAGACCCCGATGAGCAACGACATGCACGGCCCGGGCGCCGAGACGCGCCCCACCCATGAGACAGACCGGATCGCCGTGATCGGCATGGGCTGCCGGCTCCCCGGCGACACCGACTCGCCCGCGGCCCTGTGGCGGCTGCTGGTCGAGGAGCGGGACGCGGTGGGCGAACTGCCCGCCGAGCGCCGGCGCCTCGTCCCGGAGGACTCCCCGGGCCCCGGGGGCAGGGCACCGACACCCCGCCAGGGCGGTTTCCTGCGCGAGGTGACGGGCTTTGACGCCGCCTTCTTCGGCGTGGCGGGCCGGGAGGCCGACGTCCTGGACCCCCAGCACCGCCTGCTGCTGGAAGTCACCTGGGAGGCCCTGGAACACGCCGGCCTGCCACCGGACCGGATGAACGGCACCCCCACGGCCGTCTTCGCCGGCATCAGCTACAGCGACTACATGGACCGGCTGGCCGGGCAGCCCCAGGAACTGGAGGGGTCGATCCTGACCAACGGCCACTGTGTGGCCGCCGGCCGGATCTCCTACCTGCTCGGCCTGCAGGGGCCGTGCGTGGCGCTGGACACCGCCTGCTCCTCCTCGCTGGTGGCCGTGCACATGGCACGTCGGGCGCTGATGGCCGGCGAGTGCGACCTCGCGCTCGCCGGCGGCGTCACCCTGAGCTTCCAGCCGCGCATCACCCGGTCCTTCGCCCGGATGGGCATGCTGTCGGAGGGCGGCCGCTGCCGGACGTTCGACGCCGGCGCCGACGGATTCGTACGGGGCGAGGGCTGCGGCGTCGTGGTGCTGAAACGTCTCGCCGACGCTGTACGGGACGGTGACCGGGTCCTGGCGGTGCTGCGCGGCTCGGCCACCAACCAGGACGGCTCCTCCGAAGGGCTGGCCGCCCCGTCGGTCACCGCCCAGACGGCCCTCTACCAGGAGGCCCTGGAACAGGCCGGCGTCGACCCGCGGGACGTGGGCATGGTCGAGGCGCACGGCACGGGCACCCCCGTGGGGGACCCGATCGAGTTCGCCAGCCTCGCCGAGGTCTACGGCAACGGGCCCGGCCGCTGCGCCCTGACCTCGGTGAAGACCAACGTGGGGCATCTGGAACCGGCCGCCGGCATCACCGGACTGATCAAAAGCGTGCTGTGCCTGCAACGCGGCACCATCCCCGCGAACCTGCACTTCCGGCGCTGGAACCCGGCCATCTCCGCGGCCGGCACCCGCTTCTTCGTCCCCACCGAGCTGTCCGCCTGGCCCCTGCGGACCCCCACCCGGCTGGCCGCCGTGTCCTCCTTCGGCTTCTCGGGCACCAACGCCCACGTCCTGCTGGAACAGGCGCCGGAGCGTCCCTCCGCCCGCCGGCAGGACTCCGGACGGCCGGACCGGGGCTCCTGTGACGTCTTCCTGGTGCCGGCCGGCTCTCCCGACGTCCTGCCGGCCGCGGCCACCCGGCTCGCGGACTGGATGGAGGGCGACGGCGCGCACGCCCCGCTGCGCGACCTCGCGCACACCCTGGCCCTGCGGCGCTGCGCGGGCCACGGCCGGCTGGGCGTGGTGGCCTCCGGCCGCCGGGAACTCCTCACGGCCCTGCGGTCCTTCGCGGCTGGGCAGCGGCATCCGGCGGTCGTGACCGGCGCCGTGGGCGCCGCCGTGGCGCGGCAGCCGGTGTGGGTGTTCTCCGGCCAGGGCTCCCAGTGGCCCGGCATGGGCCGCCGGCTGTTGAAGACCGAACCGGCCTTCCTCGACGCGCTGACCGAGGTCGACGAGCTCATCAGCGCGCAGAGCGAGGTCGCCGTCCTCGATGTGGTGCGAGGCGGCCGGCCCGTCCACGGATGCGGCACGGTGCAGCCGGTCCTGTTCGCCCTGCAGATCGCCCTCGCCGCGACCTGGCGCTCGTACGGCGTCGAACCCGCCGCGGTGATCGGGCACTCCATGGGCGAGGTCGCGGCCGCGGTGGTCGCCGGGGCGCTGACCCTGGCCGACGGGGTCCGGGTGATCTGCCGGCGCTCCGGGCTGCTGAGCGATATCGCGGGCTCCGGCAGCATGCTGAGCGTCGGCCTGGACGCCGACACGGTGCGGGCCGAACTCGCCGACAGCGCGGCCGGCACCGTGTCGGTCGCCGTCCTGTCCGCACCCGACTCCACCGTCGTGGCCGGACGCACCACGGAGGTGAGCCGGCTGGCCGCCGCCTGGGAGGCCCGGAAGATCCCGGTCTTCCCGATCGCCGTGGACGTCGCCTCGCACTGCCCGCTGGTGGACCCCGTGCTGCCGGCCCTGCGGTCGGCCCTGGCCGGTCTCGACCCCCGCTCGCCCAAGGTGCCGTTCTACTCGACGGTCGTCGACGCCGGCCGGACGCCGGCCTTCGACGCGGACTACTGGTGCGACAACCTGCGCCGCCCGGTGCGCTTCGCCGAGGCGGTGGCGGCCGCGGCGGCCGACCGGCACCTGGTCTACACCGAGATCTCGCCGCACCCCGTGGTCACCCACTCCATCGAGCGCAGCCTGGCCGGTCTCGTCACCGACCCCGTCGTGCTGCCCACCCTGCGCCGTGAGGAGGACGAGCAGGCCACCTTCCGCACCCAGCTCGCCGCGCTGCACTGCGCCGCGGTGCCGGTGAACTGGCGGCGCCTCTACGACGACGGCAGCCTCGTCGACGCCCCCACCGTCACCTTCGACCGCCGCCACCACTGGGCCGACACCGCTGCCTCCACCGCCCCGTCCGCGGAGACCACGGAAGCCCCCCGGGCGGGGCTGCCCGGCCACCACACCGAATTCCCCGGCGAACCCGTACGGCACTGCTGGCGCGCCGACGCCGGCACCGGGGCGCTGCCCTGGCTCGGGGACCACCGGGTGCACGGCAACGCGGTCCTCCCCGGGGCGGCGCACTGCGGGCTGGCGCTCGCGGCCGCCTGCGAGGTCTTCGGCGCGGCACCGCACGAAGTGGAGGTCACCGACGTCCACTTCACCCAGCTGCTGCGGCTGGGCGAGACCACCGAGGTCTCCACCGCCGTCACCCTGACCGCGCCGGACCGGGCGCACTGCGAAATCCTCGCCCGGAACGAGAACGGCGACTGGGAGGTGCAGGCCGACGCGGTGCTGCACCGGCTGACCGTACGGCCCGAGCTGCGGCCGAGATCCGTCGACGCGATGAGCCTGCGCCACCCGGTGCCCCTGGAACCGGCCGCCCTCTACGACAGCCTGCGGCAGCGCGGCCTGGAGCACGGCCCGGCGTTCACCGGTGTCCACGCGCTGCACACCGGCCGCCACAACGACAGTTTCTGGGCCGGGGTCGGGGTGCCGCCCGAGGCCTGCGCCCCCGACCCCGGCCTGCCGGTCCACCCCGTTCTCCTCGACGTCTGCGCCCAGCTCGCCGTGGCGCCGCTGATCAACGAGGACGACCGGTCACTGGTGCTGCCGGTGAGCGTGCAGGCGGTCCGCATCCTCGGCGACCCCGCGCAGGCCGCGTACTGCCACGCCCACGTCAGCGAGATCACCGCGCAGGCCATCGTGGCCAACGTCCGGCTCCTGGACGAGCGCGGCGCCGTGGTCCTCGTCGTCAACGGCCTGCGCTTCGCCCGGCGGGCCGTCCGCGAGACCCCGGAGGTCGACGACTGGCTGCTCGGCATCGGCTGGCGGTCGGCACCCCGGGCGGCACCGGACGGCGGCCACGCCCCGGGGAGCTGGGTCGTCGTGGGCGAAGCGGACGGCTCGGCCCAGGCGCTGGCCGCCGCGCTGCGCTCGCGCTGCGCGCGCACGGTGGTCTGGGACCGTCCGCTGGACGACACCTCCCTCGCCGCGTTCCGCGACGCCCTCACCGGCCGGCTGTCCGCCACCCTCGAAACCCCGCGCGGGGTGGTGCTGGTGTGCGGACGCGCCGAGGGCGGGGAGCCGACCGTGCAGTCCCTGTGGCGCACCCGCCGGCTGCTCGGCGCGATGCAGGCGATCACCGCCACCTCCTCGGCACCGCGCCTGTACGTCGTCACCCGGGGCGCCCGCAGCGTACTGCCCGACGACGAGGTCGACCTCGGACAGAGCGCGCTGCGCGGCCTGCTGCGGGTCGGCGCGCTGGAACACCCCGAGATCCGGCCGGTGCTGGTGGACGCCGACCCGCACGAGGCCGATCCCGAGGACGTGGCCCTGGAACTGCTGGCCGACGCGGACGACGACGAGGTCGCGCTGCGGGCGGGCCGCCGGCACGTCGCCCGCCTGGAACACGCCGCGCCGAACGGCGGGCAGGACCAGGCCGCCACCCCGTGCACCGTGCGGTACGGCGAGGACGGCTTCCGGCTGCGCGCGAGCCGGCTGGGCGATCTGTCGAGCCTGGAGTACGCCGCCACCGGCCGGCGCGCACCGGCACCCGGCGAGGTCGAGGTGCGGGTCACCGCCGCCGGCCTGAACTTCCGCGACGTGCTCACGGCCATGGGCCTGCTCCCCGGCGACCTGGACGTCCGCTACCGGATCGGATTCGAGTGCTCCGGTGTGGTGAGCGCGGTCGGCGCCGGGGTGGAACGGCCCCAGGTCGGGGACGAGGTGATCGCCGTCGATCTGCGCGGCGGCGCCTTCGGCTCCTTCCTCACCCTCCCCGCCGACGCGGTCGCCCCCATCCCCTTCGGCATCGAACCGGTGGCCGCGGCCGGGCTGCCGATCGCCTTCCTGACCGCCTGGTACGCGCTGCGCTCGGTGGCCCGCCTCGCCGCCGGGGAGCGGGTGCTGATCCACTCCGCCACCGGTGGCACCGGCCTCGCGGCGATCGCGGTGGCCCGGCTGCTGGGCGCGGAGGTGCTGGCCACGGCCGGCAGCGAGGACAAGCGCCGCTATCTGCGGAGCATGGGCATCCGCCACGTCATGGACTCCCGCACGCTGGAGTTCGGCGAGCGCACCCGCGAGGCGACGGGCGGGGAAGGCGTCGACGTCGTCCTCAACTCCCTGTCCGGAGCGGCCATCCGCACCGGCCTGGAGACGCTGCGGCCCTTCGGCCGGTTCGTGGAGCTGGGGGTGCGCGACATCATGGCGGACGCCCCGCTCGGCATGCTGCCGCTGCGGCACAACGTCACCCTGAGCACCGTCGACCTGATCGAACTGCACCGCAACCGCCCCGACACCTTCGCCACGGTGTGGAAGGACGTGCTCGGCGCGTTCGAGGAGGGCCGGCTCAAGCCCCTGCACTGCACGGAGTATCCGCTCGCGGAGGCCACCACGGCCTTCCGCACCATGGCGGCCGCCGACCACATCGGCAAGCTGGTGCTGACCGTGCCCGACGAGGGGGACGCCCCCGCGGTGCTGCCCGAAAGGGACCTGCCCGTGGCGGAGGGCGGCGCCTACATCGTCACCGGCGGACTGCGCGGTCTGGGCCTGGCCACGGCGAAATGGCTGGCCGCACACGGCGCCGGCCATGTGGTGCTCAACGGTCGCAGTGCCCCGGAGCCCGAGGTCGCGCAGACGCTCGCCACGGTGATCGGCAGGACCGCCAAGGTATCGGTGGTCCTGGGCGACATCGCCGATCCGGATGTCGCCCGGCGGCTGGTCTCCACGGCGGTGAGCGAGGGGTTCCGGCTGCGCGGGGTGGTGCACTGCGCCATGGTCCTGGACGACGCCGTGATCACCAACGTGGCCGACGACCAGCTGGAACGGGTCTGGATGCCGAAGGTCGTCGGCGCCTGGCATCTCCACCACGCCACCGAGGACCACGCGTTGGACTGGTTCGCGGCGTTCTCCTCGATGGCCTCCCTGCTGGGCAACCCCGGCCAGGGCTCCTACGCGGCGGCCAACTCCTGGCTCGACGGGTTCGCGGCCTGGCGCTCCGCGCAGGGGCTGCCGACCGTGGCGGTCAACTGGGGCCCGTGGGGCGAGATCGGTGTCGCCACCGACTTCAGCCGCCGCGGCTACCGCACCATCCCCACCGACCACGGCCTGGAGGCGCTGCGGGCGCTGCTGGCCCGCCGGTGGGTGCAGACCGGAGTGATCCCCGGACCGCCGGACACCTGGGTGCCGCCCGCCGGCCGCCATCTCCCGTTCTTCAGCGGGGTGTCCGGCGAGGCACCGGTGGACTCGACCCCGCCGCCCGAGGAGACCGACGACATGCGGGCCCGGCTCACCGCCCTGCCGCCCGGCCTGGCCAGGAGAGCCGCGCTGGAAGAGCATCTGGCGGGCCACGTCCGGGACGTGCTGCGGCTGGGGGAGAGCTCCCTCGACCCGCAGACCCCGCTGAAGTCACTGGGATTCGACTCCCTCCTGGCCATGGAGCTGCGCGTACGCATCGACCGCTCCTTCGCCATCTCCCTGCCGAGGAACTTCGTCTGGGAACACCCGACCCTCGCCGCCCTCGCCGCCGGTATCGCCGAGCACCTGGGCCTGGAACTGACCGCGAACTAGCCCCCTCTGGCCCCTCAGGCCATCGGGGACCGCAGACGCCCGGCGGACCGCACAACGGCCCGCCGGGCGTCGGCGTGCCGGGGCCGGGGCCGGGGCCGGGGCCGGGGTCCGGGGGCTGGGCCGGCCGGGGGCCGGGTGCCGGGGCCGAGCCGGCCCGGGGGCACGAAGCCACGAAATTCTCACCCCACCCGACCTCACCTCTCCCTCCTCTCTCCTCATGCACGCAAACGGATGCCGCAATTCCGAACCGCCGCGATTTCTGGTAGATTCTTGCCGCCCGAACTCTGGCACCCCTCCGCGCATTACCGGGAAATTCCATTACCGGTAATGCGCAACCGTTTTTTTATGGTGATAGTATTTCGCTTCCCCATATCCCCGCCCCGCTCCCGGCGCTGCGCTGCGCGCCTTCCCGGGCGGACGCCCCGAATGCTTGAATTATCGGGAAAGAGCGAGGTCAGAAAGCGGCCCGGTACGCACCGGAGGCGACGCGGCGCACTGCGAAGGCCGCCGCCAGGGCAGATCGAGCGATGGCGCTGGCCGTGTTTCATGAGGCGAAAGCGGCATCGAGGTCCATGAGGCACGTACGAAAGGGGTAGTCATGTTACCCACCACAACGCATGCGGCCGAAGTTATGGTGACCGCCCGGCATATCGTGAGCTGGCCCCAGGAAAGGGCAGCCTTGATTCCCGCCGACTGCTGGCGTTCCGTGCAGTGCGTGGTATTTCGTCTGCCGGCGGTGAAGCGGGCGGTGCCGATCTGCCGGAACCTGGTCCACGCCTGGCTCGACGGGCAAAGCATCCATGACGACGACACACGCTATCCGGTGTTGCTCGTCCTGTCGGAACTCTTCTCCAATGCCATTCAGTATTCCGCCAGCAGACACATCACCTGCCGGATATGGAGGTCGGAAAGTCTGCTGCACATAGAGGTGCACGACCGCGGCGGGACCCCGTCGGTCCCCCGGATGCGACGCCCGGGCCAGGCCCAGGAGCACGGCCGCGGCCTGGAACTGGTCGCCCAGTCCTCCTCGCGCTGGGGCCGCAGAACCGAGGCTGACAACGGCTGCACCGTATGGGCCGCGATACCACTGACCACCGGTGTGCCCAGCGGCCTGGCGCCGTAACGCACCCGCCCCGGATCCGGCCCGGCGGCCGCCCGGGGCTCCACCGGGCGACATCCCCACCTCACCCACCCCCACCCCCAAGCGGCCGGCCGGCCGGGCCGCCACCGGCGACCGGACACCACCGCCGCGCCGCCCCTCCCGGGTGGCTCCCTGCCGCCGACGGCCAGGCAGGCACCGGCTCCGCACCACCTCCCCGCGTGACGGAACCAGCCGGCCGGCCGTCGGCACCGCATGACGGGCACCGGACGCACGTCACCGCGGCACCCGCACGCCGCTCTCCTGGACCAGTGCGTCCAATTCGCGCACCGGCTGCGCGTCACCGTACGGCCGCAGCTCGTCCCTGAAGTTCTGCAGGTACCGCTCACCGAGCGCCGACTTCAGCCGGCTGAGCAACGCCACCGCCTCCACGGCGGCCCGGCATGCCTCCTCGACGTCACCGGCCTGCACTAAGGCCGAAGCGAGCAGCAGCAGATCGATGGCCCGTCGGCGCACCCGGGTCCGTGGGTGCCGGGCCAGCGCCTCCTCGGCCCGGCGGGCTGCCGGCCGCGGCTGCTTCAGATCCCGGTAGCAGTGGGCCAGTTCATCCGCCAGATAGGCCCGGTCGAAGTGCGCGATCCATTCGGGACTGTCCCCCGGAACGACATGCCCCATGGCGTCCGTGGCTTTGTCCGCCAGTATTTTGCACATCCGCGCGTCCCCGAGCATGGCGTAGCCGCGGGCCTCGGTGGCGTAGAACATGGCCTGGGCGGCCAGCGGGGCGCGCCCCCGGGTGCCTTCCTGCGCGGCCCGGGCGAGCTGCACCGCCTCCCTGGAGCAGCCGGCGCCGACGGCGAGATGACTCAGACCGGCCGCCAGCACATAACCGCCGTAGCAACGGTCGTCCGCGGCCTGCGCGAGCCGCAGCGCCTGGATGTAATAGCGCTGCGCCAGGCCCGGTTGCCCGGTGTCCAGCGCCGTGTACCCGGCGAACTCCGTCAGCCGGGCGGCCGCGGCGAACAGCTGCCGCCCCGTGGTCTCGCCGTAACTCCCCTCCATCAGCCCGGACAGCACGCTGCTGAGGCACGAGACCACCACCGGCCGCACATACCCGCTGCCGACCCGGTGGTCGAGTTCGGCCAGCGCCTGGGTGGTCGCCCGCACCAGCTCCACATCGGTCATCCCCACCCGCGGCCCCAGCCGCCAACTGCGCGCCACCTGCGGGTCAGGCGAGCTGATCAGCCAGTCCCTGCTGGGTTCCACCAACGCCGAGGCGGTCATGGCGGAACGGGACAAGAGCCCCCGGGATTCGGCGTCCATGTGCCATAGTTCACGGACCTGCTCCAGCGCGTCCTCCACGGTCGCAGCGAAGTGCAGTCCCACCCCACACGTCACGCTGTTGCCGTTGGCCATACCGATCTCTTCGGTCGAGACCGTACGGCCCAGCCGGCCGCTCAGTGCCTCGGCGATGATGGCGGGAACCCGGCCGCGCGGCCGCTGACCGCCCAGCCACCGGCTCACGGAAGTCTTGTCGTACCGCAGATCCAGGCCCTGTGCCTCCCCCAGGACGTTCACCTGGCGGGCCAGAGCGGAGTTGGACAGCGAGGCTTCCTGGATGAGGGACCGCAGTCGCTGGTTGGTCTGACGCGCGACGAGTGGTCGGGCGGCCATGGTTCGCCTCCAAGCACATGCCGCCAACGCTGCACGTTGGCATATCCAGAGAGAACGGGATGGAACAGTCATTACCCAACAAGCGGGACTGAATCGCGATGACCAAAGTCAAGTAGCCACCTGGGCGTTGCGCCCAGTAGCGCAGGCGCACCCGGGGGCTCCAGCCACCCTCCACTCACGCTGGACTGTCCCCCACGCCCCCCACCGCCCCTCCAGCGCCCACCCCTCCACCCGGCGCACAACCCACCCCACCGCGCGCCGGGCGGGTGACTCACGGCCGGGGCCGACGAGCCGCGACTCCGCCGGCGCACGAGGGGCGACCACGGATCACGGACCACGGACCACCTGCTGCGGACCACGGACCACGGACCACGGACCACCGATCAGAGATCACGGACCACGGAGGCCCCACCCATGAGCGAGGAAATCAAGCCGCTGCTGGACCCCCTCGCGTCCCTGTCCCGACAGGCCGCCGCATATGACTGGGCGGCCAACGGGGCGCTGACGCTGGACCGGCGCTACCGGGAACGGCAACTGCCCCTTCTCCACGACCGGGCCAGAGCGCCGCTCGGCCCCGAAACCGGCGCGGCCGAGTACTGGCCGCCGATCCGGTCGGCAGTGATCCCCCTCGACGGCCGCCGGCTGGCGGCTGACCCCGCCGTCACCGCCTTCCTCGACGACCTCCGCCACAGTGACGTCGCGCCCCTCGTCTGGTGGCCGGGACTGGCCTTACGGGCCGACCGCATGCACGCCACCCTCGCCGGAGGACTCACAGAAACCCCGGAACTCCTCGCCGGCCCGACCCCGCACATCGAAGTGATCGTCCGCGGGCCGTGGGTCGGACGGTTCAACACGGGCAGGATCTACCTCCCCGTACAGGCAGCCGACACGGAATCCGCAACCGCCCTCGCGCACCTGCGCACTCGGACCGGCGCGCCCCATCGCCCCCTCCTGGCCGGCTACCTACAGCTCACCGACGACGTCACCGGCACCCCCTACCGGCAACTCCGCGACCTCGTGACCACTCACCAGAGCCGCATCGCGGTGCGCCTACCACTGACCGAACTCTGGCTGATGGACACCATGGACGACCTGGTGCTGCGCTCCCACCTCACCACCCGCATCCCGTTGTTCGGCTCCGTGGACAGCGTTTCTGCGTCATGATCAGGGAATGCATCTCCAGGGGGGCGGCGCCTTCGGACCGTTGGCGCGTCAGCTGCCTTGCGGACCGGTCGCCGGAAGGTGAAGACCCGTGCCGGCCGACGGGAAAGCAGGAGGCATCCGCGAAACCGAGCCGGATGCCGCAGTCAGAAATGGTGATGGGGGTTCAGGTCGTGCCTTCGGGGAGCCATCGTATGCGGGCCATTGCCGCGTACCGCGAAGTTGTCAACGAAGCATTGGCGGACTTTGATGAGCTTCCGGGGGTTGACGCCGCTCACCGCCAGGCCCTGCGAAGCGAGGTGCGGCGCATTGTTTCCAGGCCGCGTGCGCTGAGGCGTTATTACACGCGGCTGTGGATGCCCTACATCCTCCTCGGCCTGCTGATCGCCACGGCAGTCCTCGCGGTGGCGACGCATGCGTGGATCGAGCTTTGGGGCGGCGGTGCGGGCAAGTCGCTGGCCATCGGTGCCCTCTGCGGGCCGGTGTTCTTCTTCGGTGCCGCAGGACTGGCGCAAGGTATCGGATATTTTGATGCCTTTGTACGGCCCTTCTTTCTCTCGCTCATTCTCGCTTATGCCGCCATCATGACCACTTATCCCATGACGAAGGAAAAGAGCCTCGTTCCGGTTGCCGGGATCGCCCTGTTCTCCCTGTCATTCATAGTGGTATTTACTGTCTTCACGGCAATTGTCGGCATGGTGAGAAGAGGGCGCCCTCCCCTCACCAACAGCATCTACGCCGTGGCGGCAGCGCAGATGCTGGAGGTGGCCTCTCTGGTCTCGCAAAGTTGCCCGGAGTGGCGTTCACGCAAAGATGCCAGGTATCTCATTTCTGAGATCGAGCAATTGGCGCGCACCTGCGAAGATTCACTTTCCCTGCGCTCCCGGATCGGGATGCAGCACCGTGACGTCTTCACCGAAACGGCGGTCGAAGCCCTCCGGATAGCTCATGTGGTAAGGCAGCACAAGAAAATAATTGCGTGCGCCGCCAGCGCTGACGACTACGAGCGAGTTGCCGTTTCGCTTTCCAACGGCTTGCATGCGCTTCTCGTGAACGACCGGAGCAAACTGCTCGAGAACGCCCCTGATGCGGTCCTCAAGCAGCGTTTGAAGCTCATAGCTCGGCACCTGTTTCCCGTCCTGCTGCTGACGGCGGCAGCCATCGCTTTGCCGTTGGTGCCGCCCATCTCCGATCAAGCGAAAATCGCGGACAGTGTGAGGTGGACCTTCATCGTTGCGGCTGTTCTGGCGCTGATAGCTCCCCGGAGTGACTCTTCCGCCAAGATTCTTGATGTGCTGGGCAAGTCAATGCCATCGAAGTAGCCGGAGCGCTCGCTGATCGGCGAGTTCCCCCTGTCACCGATCGCCCGCCTCGCACCATTCGATACGCTGCAGGACCACGGCGTTACCGGCCACTGCTGCCGGCAGTCTCGTCGATCGGTAGATGCGCGCTCTGGCCACTTGCGCGGGATTCAAATACCTGTACGCGGACTTTCCGCTGGACACGGCGAGGTCTGCCTCCCTCAGGTCCGCGCGCCGGAGATCCGCATCGCCGAGGTCCGCGTAGAGGAAGCCCGCCCCACGGAGTACGGCACCACTGAGCTTGGCTTCTCGAAGGTCAGCCGATTCCAGGTCCGCCACCTGGAGGTCGGCGCCCCGCAGATCCGCGCCCCGCAGGTCGGCGCCTTTCAAGTCGGCGAAACGGAGATTCGCTCCGCGAAGGTCCGCCATCCGCAACACGGCCCCACGAAGGCTGGTTTCTTCGAACCTGGCCTCCCTCAAATCCGCGGCCCGCAGATCCGCCTCACGCAGATCGGCACCTCGGAAGTCCATGCTGCGCAAATCAACCCATTCATCGGACAGGTTCCGTTTCGGCCGCCTGGCGATCACTGACAGCGCTGCCCTCACATCCTCGGGCAGGAGTACCGATGGGGGATCCGCGCTTTTCTTCGCGAAGTCCGTGGACCGGTCGTCCGCCCCGACGTGATAGGTGCGTGCGTACGCGGCAAGGACGCTCACGATCGTCACGTGATCCTTCGCGGAGTCGTGCATGATGCGCTCCAGGGCATAGATCCCGCCGAGTCGTTCGGTGCGGCTGTCGGAGCCCAGCAGTTTGATCGCTTCCACGTAGCGATCGGTGACCTGCCCTTCGCGTTCGATCTCGGCCTGGACTCGGTCCTTGTCCCGTGTGTGCTGCAGCGTGCGGTGTGTGTAGTACAGGCCGATCGCCGCTATGGCGCCGGCCCCCAGGGCAGCCAGCGTGGTGCGGAAGCCGGTGATCACCACGCCGTCCGCCGGCTCGAGGCGCCGCGTGCGCAGATGGCTTCCGTCCAACCACCAGGGCCCGCGCCATAACAGCAGCGAAAAGCCAAGAATCACAGTGCCGAGGAGCAGAACACCCCCGAGCCGCTTCATCAGCTTCATGCCGGACATCATGTCGGCGTCCTGTCTTTGACGGGGTTGGTTCGCCCGCATCCACGCGGGCGAGTGCCACGTCAGCGGAGCGGTCAGCTGATTGTCCGAAAGCGTGCGCAGCGAGGTGGGCAACCCTGGGCCACGGCTCCGGAAGCCCCCGGCGTATGGCACATCTCCGCAGATCAGCGGCTTGAAAATGCTTCGCGGGAATCTCCCGTCCCTCAATTGGCCATGCGTTCAACGCCACTCGTACCCCACCGGAGTCGGGGCGCGCCCGGCCTTCCGACGGATGCCTACTTGCGCCGTTCGTTGCTTCCCCGCACGGTTTTCGTTGAATGCTGCTCGGCACTCACGTGCCGCGAGGGGGAGGGGCGGTAGTTCGTGGGGACGGTGCCGGAGTGGGCGGAAGAGGCATTCGGAGACGCAGCCGGGCAAGTGGCCGGTCTGATCCCGGCCAGTTTGGTGCGGGCCCACGCCAGGGCGCGCAGCGCGCACGAAGGAGTACACACCCAAACTCTGGAGGCTTACGGCCACGGGCTCTACGCCGCTCAGTACGAAGAGCTGGCAGCCGGCCTTTCCGCGCTTCCCGACGCCGTCCCGGTGCGCTTACAGGGCCGAACGCTGATGATCCTTCGCGACCACGTCATATACCCCTATTGCTATGCGAAGAAGGATGTCCCCGTTACGGCCGCGCGGTTGCGCTGTGTCACCGGCTTCCGCGCGGAGTTGATTCGCAGGCACGGCCCGGAGCCCATGCAGCAGGCATTCGATCTGGGCCTCGGTGATCTCGACGAGCCGGAAGTCCATCCCGACCTCACCTTGCTCTCTGAAGACATCAAGCTTGTTCTGGTCGCCTACGCGTGTTCCATGGCTCAGGGAGTCATGCGCGTCGAGTGGGGGTCGGCGGAACTGCGCCGGGAGGACCGCTACCTCATCTGGCACCACCATGACCCGCTTGATCTCGATCACTAGCCGGAACTTCGGTCCGCAGGCAGGTGCCCTCAGGCGGCGCTACGGCGGGTGGCCGCTTCGGTATCCGTGCCCACACCCGCCCTGACCCGCACCTGCCCTGACCAGCAAAAAGACCCTCCCGAAGGGAGGGTCTTGGAGGGCGCCCCCGGCAGGACTCGAACCTGCGGCCAAGTGCTTAGAAGGCACCTGGTGAGAGAGTGAACAGTAGGGCTCTGAGCTGGACGGATGCGAGAATTCCACTAGCTAGCAGTCCAACTTTCGACGTTTTCGGGAAGCGCCCATCAGAACGTCCCCAGGAAGAGCCTCCTGTCGGATCCGAACCGACAACCCTCGCCTTACAAGTTGGTCGAATTTGCGATCGGGGATGCTGGATCATGCTGTGTGGTGCTCGGCCCAGTATGTGATGGCTCACGCTCCACCATCAGCTCGCGCATGACGGACGGCTGATCAGGCAAGTGGCGCGGTTGCTTAGCGTATTTCGGGGGGGACAGGCGACCACGCCTTGAGTGGTCCTCGGAATGGGGCGCGAGCCTCACTGATGCCGGGACACGGGCCGGTGGGGCAGCGCCCTCGGGCTGGGGGCGCCGGAAAGGTCAGCGTCTGTCTCCCGCGGCTGCGCCCAGGAACGTTGGAGTCACAGATGGCGGCGCATGGCCGCGATGCAAGTAGTCTTGGCGGCGTTGGATCTATCCCGAGAGTACGCCGTGCCAAGGTTCATCCCGTTGTCGGATGTGATCGGCGGGTGAAGCCATGCCACGCTCATTTGGACGCCTGCTTCCGCCCGAGCGGTGGCGACAAGCGCGGCGTATGGACCAGCTACCGAGGAAGCTTCGATCTGTAGCCATGCCTGGTGAAACGCCATGCGTGCCAGGATGGAGCTGACCTCGTCGGTCAATTCCCGACGTACTTCTGGAAGGTCAGGCCGCCGGCGTATGCGGTACGGCATCTCCAGGTATTCCTCGACTGCGGTCAGAGCCTCGGCGAATGTCTTGGACCGTCGCTCCCTTCGCACCGAGCGTTGATTGAGGGCGTAAGTGACGTACACGCCGAGCAGCGCGACGAAAGGCACAATCAGGGCGGTGGTCTGCGCCCATGACCAAGCGCTCGACCTCTCCGCTGCCGAGACGATCTCCACGCACCACTCCCAGGCATGCCGTGCGGCGCATCCCTCACCAGCCACCGACCACCCTGCTCACCCCCGGTGAGGCGCCAGTAGTGCTCAAGGAACAGATGCGTACGAACGATCTCGATGAGATCGAGAAGCCCGTTCTCGCTTGTCCACCGGTGCTCCTTAGGATCGTACGGGTGCCAGAGGCAAAGGGCATCGTCCCGGAAGTACCGGTGCTTCGAAGCTGCACCTGGATTCGCGTGCACGCGGGGGAAGTTACTTGGGTGAAGCCCATAGGTGTCGTACGGCGGATCTTCGAAGAAGCGGATCTGCACATCGATGGGGTGGACTTCGCCTACCACATCGAGTTCTGTGACCTTGTAGGTCAGCAGCCCGGAGCCGTACGAGTGCTGAAGCTCCCCTCCAAAACGGTGGCGCGCATTCCGCTCCAGTGGGGCCCACCATGCAGGCTGTACCCCGTACCAGAGGACCATGGTTACGCTGCCCAAGCGCGCGTCGTGGTTACCCCGGGGGTGACGAGGCCGAGGCCGGACGAGGCGCTGCCAGTCGTACTCACACTGTGAACGAGACGGGCGGCCTCTTCCTCGGCGGAGTTGGCATCGGGGATGATCTCCGGCATTACCTGGTGTAGCACGTGCTGAGCACTGAGCGGGCGCCCTGCCGATTCGTGATCGATGGCGAGATCGATGTAGTCCTTGGCAGTCCGGAGGCGCTTGCGCACTTCCTTGATCGGTAGGCCGAGTGGGATCTCTCCTGCAATGCCGGCGGGGTCAGCAGTAGGGCCCTTTTCGAGCTCTTCCACCGCATGGGTAAAGAAGACCTGCAGTGCGTTGATCAGGGGCATTGGAGCATCGATGCAACCCAGCCCGAGCGCCTTGATGTTCCAGGAACAGAGAGGCTTGCTGTGGGTGGAGTTCCAGTGCTTGAGCAGCCTGACCATCCGCGCGAAGACCATGTTGGTGTCCGCGATGGCCGTGTGGATCATCTGCGTATGTCGAACCGGGTCGGCTCGGTCCCACTTCGCCGCGATCTTGTTGTTGGGGATGTACAGCCCCTTCCCAGAGGGGTGCGGGATGGCTGTCATGACATCCGCTGTGAAGTCCTGCTGGCCCTTGGTTACGGGGGCACCGAACCGCACGAGTACTGCGCGGCGACGGCCCATCACCTCAATCGTGAGATTGGGGAACTCGTCTTCCAGGTCTTCACGGATTGCATCGCGCGCCCGCTCCATCAGCGGCAGAGCATCCCTCCCTTCGGGCCCGTAGCCCTCAGCGGCGGCTGCTCTGAGGATGACGCCGAGGTCAACATCGGTCAAAGGCGTGTTCGCATCGCCGTGGGCGACGCTGCCGTTGAAGTAGCAGATCGAACCAGGGAACGCTCGCCGCATGCATGCGGCGAGCAGGCCACGACGGCGCTTAGCTTCGGCGAGTTCGTCGTCGGTCACTTGAATCATGCGACGGCCGTCGTTGAGCAGTGTCGCGAGTGGCTTCTTCTGCATCAGGGCTTCCTTCCTGTCGTTCCCTGGCCCAGAAATTCCCTGTGCTCCAGTCTGCCAAACTCTGCTCTGATTCCAGTTTCGCAAATACCGTTTGGGATAGTGGAACCGGCCATGACGGTGCTCCAGGATGGGAACTGATGGACTATTTCTATGAGTGCTTCGGAGATCGAGTGCGACGGGCCCGTACAGCTCTTGGCCTGAACCAGCAAGCTTTGGGAGATGCCGTCGGGCTGAATCGGACATCAATCAGCAACATCGAGAAGGGGCGTCAGCGAGTCGCTCTCCACATGCTCTACGAGTTCGCCGCAGCCTTGCGGGTGGAACCGGAGGCGCTCCTGCCTGTCCCAGGTAACCAGTCGGACATTCTGGACGCGGTACCCGAAGACGCAAGGCTATGGGCCCAGCACGTGCTGGCGAATGCTGAGGAGGTCGACCATGGCTAGACGAGCCGAGGCTCGCGCGGCTCAACTGCTCGCTGACTGCGGGGCGTTCTCGCCGCCCGTGGATATCGAGCAGCTCGTGAGGCATCAGGGCGCAATGATCTCCAGGAGTTCATTCAAGGACGGGGACGTCTCCGGGATGCTGCTCCGCCGTGACGGGCAGCCGCCAGTGATTGGGGTCAATGACTCCCAACCACGCCTTCGTCAGCGCTTCACGATCGCCCACGAGCTCGGGCATCTTGTGTTGCACCCGGGGCGGGAAGTTGTTCTGGATCGGCCTGTTCGAATCAATCTGCGAGATGGGACGTCCAGCACAGCTACCGATCGCGAAGAGATCGAGGCGAACGCCTTCGCTGCCAGCCTCCTGATGCCTGCCGACATGGTTCGCGAACAGCTCATGCGGCTGCCCTCAGCGATCAGGCAGGACCCCGACCGGTGTACGACCGCGCTTGCGGACCTCTTCGACGTAAGTGGTCCAGCCATGGGGTTTCGTCTGATCAATCTTGGTTTGGTTAGCTGAACCGGTGAGCGGTGCGGCCAGCACGCAGTAGCCCGGCCGTAGACCGGCCCAGAAGTATCACTTGGAAACACCTGCAAGATCCGACCCACCCGATGCCAGCCGCCCACGAGGATCGCGGAAAGCACTGAGCAGCCAAGCACCATCCACGGTCGGAGGTCCGCGCTGATCCCCAGCGGCTGCATACATGCGGACGCGGCGACCGCTGCGCCCATGGCGGTGAGGATGGCGAATGCGATGTGCACTGACTCCCTGAGAGTTGTGCGCGCGGTGGAGATGGGCGACACCGAGTTGAGGGCTCCCTCCGGGAGCATTGCGCCGACCCTGCCTTCAGCGCATCGCTCACTAACCGCGATAAGCATGGAGGCCAGCTCTGTCAGGGCCTCTCGGGGCTCTGCATCAACACGCAGTAGCTGTGCGCGAAGCGCGCCGGCCACCAGAGCGGCGTGCTTCTTCGCGGGCATACGTCTGAAGGATCGCCGGGGACATGACACTGGCACGCAGGGCGAGGCGGCTGCGAACCGGAGCATTTCCGCAGGCGTCGTAGCGCTGCCTGCCACTGACCGGGTTCAGCCGACGATCTTGGCGAAGGGCTGGTGCGGGTCTGAGGAGAGGATCCAACGGGGGCCGGACGGGGTTTCCTCGATGACAAGGCCGACTGCTGGAGCTGGTCGCGGATGGCGCCGGCGGTCGCGTAGTCCTTGCAGGAGCGGGCGGCCTGGCACTGTTCCAGTACGAGCCGTAAGAGGGAGTCCACGCCCCCGTTCAGGTCCCCGCCGTTCTCAGCGCCACCGGGCCAGCGCTCGTCGAGCGGGTCCAGGCCCAGCACACCGCGCATGGCGCGCAGTTCGGCCATCCGGGCCAGTGCGGCGGTGGGCAGGGACTCCAATCTGGGGCTCCCCGGTGTCGGATTCCGGACCCTTCGGTAGCAGACTGTGCCTCTTGAGAGCGATCGTCTGAGCTCGTGCGGTGATGTGTGGCGAGGCCAGATGTTGCCTTGACAGGCCAGCCTTTGGGCCTCGTTCTGCGCCCTCAACATCCCTTGATGGATAGGGTTCTACCGAGCACTCAACGGACTCAGGGGGAACCGTCATGGCCGAGATAGTCGCTGCCTTCATCGGCGGAGTGTTTGCGCTCGGAGCCGCCGTCATCACCGTGCGGTGGACACGCTCACGCTCTACTGGCGACCCCGTTCCTGCCCCGGAGCCCCCTGCTAGCAATGCGCAGTCGGACGGCGTCACCATCAACGCCTCTCACGCCGGGCAGATCATTGGGACAAACAATGGCACTGTGTCGCAGACCAACTATCGTGACGGCAAGCGGTGAAGCTGCCGACGATCAGCGCTGCCGCCTTACTGGGGCTGGCTCAGGCTGTATTTGCTGTGGCCCTCGCCGTCCTGGTGGCCTTGTTCTCTATCGGAATGATCGGTGAACAGTTCCCCGATGCGCTCCCAGCCGTGGGACGGTTCCTGGAACATTTGGTTCAGCTGTCCTCTGACGAGTACACCGCAGCGTTCATACGGGATCGGCTCCTCGTCTTCGCTGTTATCGGCGTGGCTTTCGTCCTGTGGGTCACGCACAAGTGGCCCACATTGGTCAAAACGATTGGGCAGGCGCTCAACCCGTTTGCTCGGGTGGGGGTGGCCGCTGTCTCGGCTGTCGCCGCCGTCTTGGTCGCGCTCATCCTGGCTGGCCCGCTTGGCCAGGCCAAGACGAAGGGCGAGTGCACATCGTCCTTCCGACTGCGCCTGGACGATGCGCCCTCCCTGGTGAGTAACACCGCATGTGGTGGGGGGAGGGGCGTTGGCCGCGCACACCGCCATTGACCAATACATCCAGACCAACAACGGCAGTGTCTATCAGACGATCATCAACGGTACGGGGGTCGATGAGGAGACCAAGCAACAGGTACGGCGTCTGGCGGTCTCCTCGCCCGAGATGATGGCCAAGCTCGATGCGATGCTGAAGGAGTCGGGCGACGTGAAGGCGGCCGCAGCGCTGGTCCGGGATGCTAGCGACATCCTCACAGGCAAAGGGGGCTCGTCGGCTCTGTTCACCGATGCGGGCGACGACCCCATGTTTCCCGGCAAGGGGGAACGGGAGCTTCGGAAAGCGATAGCCGGCCCCTTCTTGGTGCTCGTCGTGGTCGTCACCCTGATCCTCTGGCTGTAACGGGCCGTCGCAAAACTGATGCGCAACGCCTTCTCCTGGCGCGGGCTGCCGCCACGCCAGCGTCCGAGTCGGACACGCATTCGGGATGCTCAGTTGTCCATGTGCCGGGTCATCATGATTCGCCGCGCCAGTTCCTCAGCTTCATCAGCGCTGCGTACGTATGAACACACGACACAGGCGCCCGATCCGACGCCGGCGCCGAACGGATCGATGCCACTCATGGCTAGGGCCTCCCATCCGCAAACGGGACACGCATCCAGCGCGACGCCATCGTTCACGGCTCCAGGTGCGATGACGACAAAGTGTGGAGCAGCCTTGGCCCGCCGCTCAGCTTCCTCATCCCCGATCAGCTCCAGGTAGTCCGAAGCACGCAGCCGGTCGTGGCGCTGCCGGATCTCTTCCTTCACCCAATCCGACTCTCGCTGCTCGTCTGAGACTTGCAGCAAGGCGGCGTGGGCATCGAGTTCGAGGAGTGCATCGACGTAGGGCCGTCGGAGCTCACCTACTCCTCGGGCATGCCGGATCGCCGCGGTGTGGTCGATTGCTTCCAACAGCGTCTTGCACTCGACTTTGACGTCAAGCGCACCATCCGTGCCCCGGAGAATCTGCACGTCATCCTGGCCGGGGCGCTTCTCTGCCCTGGCCTTGGCTACCTCGATCAGGAACCGAGCCGACTTCACGGCCCCGTTCTTCTTGAGCTCCTCACCAGGCCACTGGTGAGCAACAATCGCGGCCAGCCCGCAAGACAGCGCTTGGTCGAAGATCGCGGCCGCGCCGGGGACCTCGTGGTCCTTCTCCAGCACAGCGGCGAGCCGCCCGTACTGTTCCGCTCTGTGCCTCTGCATCTCCTGCGCGCCCAATTCCATGCAGAGTTCGACTCTCGAAACTGGAGAAGAGTTGTAGCGCGCCCCTGATTGCCGTCGACAGCACGGCGCAAGCGCGGAGGCACCCTCCCATCCTGCACTGGGGTACGTCATGTCCATTGCGTATTTGGTGAAGTGCATGTGCGGTCCCCACTTTGATGGCATCATCGCGGCATGAGGGCTTGGAATCACGCCAGGCGCACCCGTCGCGTCAGGGGCGCGGCAAGCAGCGAGATCGAGGGTCTGCAGCAGAGTCTTTCACTGCTTCTTCCTGATCGGTCAGTTCCGCTGCGCGTCAGATTAGCGCTGCGCATTTTCGACCGATATCGGCGCACTGCCAGCCTGGTCAATTTTGCGTGTGGCTTAGTGGTCGGCCTCTGGTGGCCTATCCCCATAGTGCTCGCGATAGATGATCGCCCAGGTTCCGCTCGTACATTATGTGCGAAGGTTGTCACAGTATTCGAGGAAGTGGCGAAAATCGAGAATCCGGGCAGCATGATTGAGGGGTGTATTCGTCTATTCTTTGCTGTGCTTTTTCTCGCTTCGCTCTATTTTGCACTCGCGTTGGGGCCGCTCGTCCTTAGTTACCGAGTGAGTCGCGGGTATTCGGGGCTGCCAATTCCTGGCAGGCGGGCTGTGAGATTTCGTTGGCGTAGTCTAGTTACGGCAACAGCTGTTTCCGCTTTAGCTGCTTGCGCCAAAGTGATTGGGAAGACCGGCGAACGGAGAATCCTGGTACTGCATGCTCTTGCTGCGGAATTGGGAATGGTTCGTTCGGCGCTCGCTTCCTTGCCGCGCTTGGACTATGGCCCACTTTCCGGTAGGCGTCGCCGTAGAAAGCACGTGGCATCGCATGTGCGGCAGGTATCGGCGAGACTTGAGCAGTTTGAGATGCGGATTGAAAAGATATCGGATGATGATGTGAGGCGGCTCGGTCTCGTCCTGTTTCTCATCTCTGAAAGAGTTTCGGATCGGCGATACCTTGAGCTAGCTGGGGATGATTTTCTTTCAGGGGTCGACGCGCAGGATCGCGATCCGCTCCGATTGGCTATCGGGGCAGGTCTCTGTTTGATTCTCTCAAGCGCAACGGTGGGCGTGATGCATCTGCTCGGTCTTCCTGACGGGATCCAGCCTGTTGCTATTGGCGTTTCGGTTATCATTTCAGCGGTTATCGTATTTCGGGGGCGAGCCTTGGAGAAACTTGAGTCCTTGGGTCTCCTTGGGGGAGGGCGGGAGCAGCGGCCGTAGTCGTTGCGACGTTCGCATGGGAACGGTGTGTCACTGCCTCATGTAGGGGCCGCGACAGAGCATCGAGACTGGCAGCGGCGACTGAGCAACGCCCCCAGCCGTTCCCCGAGGGAACGAGTCGTCTGTTCCTTGGAGGAACGGCTGTCTTGTTCCCTTAAGGATCGGTCCTTCGGCATCCCGTGTTTGCTGGCCCGGATCGGCCTTCTGATGGCCGCGGTACACCAGGCCCCTCATGCACGAGATGGGTTCGGGCTGCGCAGCTTCTTCAACTGAAGATCAGGCTGCGGAAGGCATTGCGGATGCGGGTCAATGGTTCGCGTTCGCGGGTGTAGTAGAGCTTGTTTGTCAGCAGGACGGCCCAGGTTCCCCGTTTGGGGGAGATCCACATGCCGGTGCCGGTGAATCCGTAGTGCACGTAGGCGCGGTCGGCGGGGTCGGTGCCGGGGGCGGGGTGCCAGAAGAGACCGCGCACGGGCTCCAGGGTTCCGGTCTGGACGCTGAGGGACTCCTCGACCCAGCTCGGCCCGAATCCCGGCGCTGCGGGGGCGGTCGTGGGGTCGAGCATGTACCGCAGGAAGCGGGCGAGGTCGTCGAGGACGGAGAAGGTGCCGGCGACGCCGCAGACGCCGCCGAGGAGGCGGGCGGAGAAGTCGTGGGCGGTGCCCTTGAGGTGGCGGCCGGTGCCCTCGTCGAGTTCGGTCGGGGCACAGCGGACGGACAGCTCGGGTAGCAACGGGCCGAAGCGGGTGTGGGTCATGCCCAGGGGCTGCCAGATGCGGGTGCGGGCGAGTTGGTCGAGGCTCTGGCCGGAGAGGTGTTCGGCGAGGTAGCCGAGGATGAGAGCGGCCCGGTCGGTGTATTCGACGGCCTCGCCGGGCGGCCGGTGCAGGGCTTCGTGAAGGACGCCAGCCCGGATGGCTGCCGGGTCGGTGCCGTAGAGGTTCTTCAGCTGGGCTCGCAGTGGTACGCCGGCGGTGTGGGTGAGCAGGTGGCGGGCGGTGACCTGGCCGAGGGGGTGGCCTGTGGCTTCGGGCCAGAAGGTGCCGAGGGGTTCGTCGAGCGAGAGGGAGCCGTCTTCCCAGAGGGCGCCGACTGTGGACCAGACGGCCAGGATTTTGGTCAGACTGGCGACGTCGAAGACCGTGTCCGGCCGCATGGGGGTGTCCGGCTCGGCGGGGTCGAGGGCACCGGCGGTACCTCTGGCGTTGATGCCTGTGGCGTTGCCGGTGGCCCACACCGCGCCGGGGTAGACCTTGTCGCGGACACCGTCGGCCACGAGCTGCTTGATCCGGTCGGCGCTGTCTTCCATGAACATCTCCGATGTCGCGATGCGGGCCGCCCATCAGCGTAGTGACGCGGGCGTGCCCGGCCGGGGAACGTGGCGGGGTGGTCAACTGATCCGGTGGCCGAGCTCGGTCAGGGCCTTGGCCGTGGCGCTGAGCGGGTAGCGGGCGGCATTGCTCCGCCCGGCCTGCCGCACGGCAGCGCGCAGCCCGGGGGTCGTACGAAGGCGGTCGACGTCTCGGGCAACGGCTGCGGGGCGGGTGAAGTCAGTCGCGATGCCGGAGGCGGCGAGCATTTCGGCCAGGCCGGGGACGGGCTGGTAGAGCACGGGCAGGCCGCAGGCTTGGGCTTCGAGGGCGACCAGTCCCATGGCTTCGAGGGTGGTGGAGGGCATGACGAGCAGGTCGTGGTCGGTGAAAGTTCTCCACAGCTGTGGGCGGCGGAGCCAGCCGAGGTACCGGATCTTGACGCCGGACTGCCGTACGACGCGGCTGAGGGTGCGGAACTGGTCTGGCGGAGCGGCGATGCTCAGCTCGACGTCCTGTACGGCCGCCAGGGCCAGCAGCAGGTTCTCGGCGCCCTTCTCTGGTGTGAGCCGCCCGGCGTACAGCAGCCGGAAGAGACTGCCTGACGGACGGGGTGATCTGTGCGACGGGTGGGCCAGGAGTCGGTCGGGGATGCCCCAGGGAATGTGGGTGATCTTCGCGCGGTCGGTGGTAGGCGCGATGCGCAGGAGTCGGTCTGCCATGGCCGGTGTCGGCACGACGATGGCGTCGGCGAGCCGCACGGATTCGGTCAGCACTTTGTGCTGGTGGCGGTGGGCTTCGGCGAACAGCAGATCGGTGCCATGCACGAGTGCGATCCGCGGGTGCTCGCGCAGCGCCCTGATCAGCGCGGGGGTGCCACCGAAGGTGAGGTGCTGGAGGTGAAGGACGCCGATGTGGTCCGGGTCGATTGCCTCGGCCAGGGACCGTTGGAGGGCTGCTACGTAGCGGTGGAAGGCCGGGCCTTCGAGACACTTGCCGACGACTGGCAGCAGGTCGAGCCCGGCGGGCAGTCTGGGGCCTGGTCGGCCGGCGGGGGCGAGCATGAAGGCACGCGCGGGGATGAGGGGCCTGTCCCCGGTATAGAGGTCGAGGAAGAGTTCGACGCTTCCGCCGGGGCTGGGGAAGGGGAGGTCGAGGACCGTGGCAACCTCAGCGCTCATGGCTGGCCTCCGGAGATCTCCTCGTACAGGCGGGAGGTCTCGATTCCCTGGCTGGCTGTGTACTTGAGGCCGTGCTGCTGGTAGCTGGCCGCAGCGCCGAGGGGCTGTAGGAAGACGAGCTTGCCGAAGGTCATGCCGGGATAGATGCGGACTGGCTGGCTGGCGCGGATTTCCAGGGTCCAGCGGATGGCGTGGCCTTGGTGGCCGAGTGGGGCGGAGACGTGGACCCAGATCCCGAGGGCGCCGGTGGTGCGGTCGCCGTTGAGGAGCTGTGCGTAGGTCTCCGATCCGGTCTTCTCGTGGGTGACGCCGAGGTAGAGCACACGGGGTTCCAGGACGAACCCCGTGCGGGGGATGGAGATCTCGGCGGACGAGGTTGGGGTGGCGGCGTCGAGGTCTCCGTCGCAGATGCGCAGGTCGTTGCCGAGACGCCAGTCGTAGGCATTGGGGGAAAGCCTGTCGGGGTCGTACGGGTCGATGGTGATCTCGCCCGCGGCGTGGGCTGCGGCAATGGCGGGGCCAGTGAGGATCACGGCGCCACAGCTTCCAGTGGGGCGACGTCCCGCCAGTAGGCAGAGGGTCTGGGCCCGCTGGCTGCCTGGTACTTGCCGGAGTACGGGGTGATGGGCCCGACGGCGACGAAGAACATGATCTGCCCGATCTTCATGCCCGCGTAGACGCGTAAGGGGCGGATGGGGGAGAGCATCAGAGTCCATTGGCCATGGAAGCCGATGTCGCCGATGGGGGCGGTGATCTCGACGAACAAGCCGAGCCGGCCGACGGAGGAGCGGCCGAACAGGAGGGGGACGAAGGTGTCGGAGCCGACCTGTTCGACGGTGTGGCCCAGGTAGAGCTGGCCGGGTTTGAGGACGTAGCCCTCGGCGCCGATCTCGATGCGGTGGGTCGGGTTGGACCGGTGGGCGTCGAGGACAGGGGCTTTGTAGGTGAGCAGGGTCGGGCCCAGGCGGACGTTGTAGCTGTTGGGGTTGACCTGCGCGGCGTCGAAGGGGGTGATGCGCAGGCGGCCGTCGACCTCGGCTGCGGTGATTTCGGGGCCGGTGAGGATCATCGGTGAGGTCCTTCGGTCAGGATCCGCTGAAGGGCCTGGCGGAGGCGGAGGCCGGCTTGATGGGTGCGGCCGTCCAGGTAGCTTTCGGCGAGGTAGTCGGTGGACAGCACGGTCGGCAGATGCGGCGGCAACGGTGCCGGTTCGGTGATCAAGGGGCCTGCGCTCTTGGTGAGGTGGGTCAGCAGCGCGCCAGGGTTGTCTCTCAGCGCTGCGGGGACACGGGTGTGGACGAGCTGGTTGTTGAAGGGCTCGATGGTGAGGAGGTCGCCGAAGGTGAGGACGTCGTCGAGCTGAGTGGAACGCAGGGCGGTCTCGTTGAGGATCACGGCTTCGGCGCCGAGGGCGGTGTGGAGCCGGGTGGCGAGGCTGGAGAGGAGGCGTCGTCGATCGAGAGTCTTGCCTCGGTACGGGTCGGCGATGGCGCCGATCGGCAGGGCCAGGCGATCTTTGAGGTCCTCGATCCGGTCATGGGCGGAGGCGAGTTGGGGCGGTAGCGCTGCCGTGCCGGTCGTGTCGGGGAAGCGGGCGGTGTGCCCAGTCCATCGTGCGGGGGTCGGTCCGGCGAGGGCGTAGCCGACGCCGAGTTCGCGGCTCTTGAGGACGAGGGTCTCGCCCAGATGGATGGGGCCGTACTGGTTGCTGTGGCAGTGGCCGGCGAAGATCACGTCGAGGAAGGGGCAGGCTGCGGCCAGTTCGAGGTCCTCGTCGAAGCCGCTGTGGCTCAGCACGACCCAGGCGTCGACTTTGTGGTGGTGCGCCAGCATTACTTCGCGCAGGGCTTGGGCTGGTTCTGTGACGCGATGACCTGCTCGTTGCTCGATGGGGATGGAGTGGAATGCCTGCGAGCCGATGACTGCGGTGATGGCGACGCGCTGTTCGCCGATGTGGGTGGTGTGCAGGCGGCGAAAGAGGGTTTGGCCGGTGGCGGCTTCGATAGCGTTCGCGCACACGGTGATGTCCCGGAGCGGGGATTCGAAGTGGTGGATCCAGCCGTGGTTCCCGGGCGCGATCACGTCGTAGAGGCCCAGGAGGATCGCTGCCTCGATACGGCCATGACCGAGGCGGTAGTAGCCGCTGCCTTCGAAGAAGTCGCCGCAATCGACGATCAGCGTGTCCCGCCGGATGGCGTGCAGGTGGGTCAGCATCGGCAGGGCGTTGTCGAACGAGGAGTGGACATCGGTGGTGGCGGCGATCCGTTGCAGTGCGCGTGGACCGGTCACGGGGTGACCTCGCAGATGTCGGCGCCGAGTGCGAGCAGCTTGGTGGGAAGGTCGGCGTGGCCTCGGCGGAGCTGTTCGAGGCCGCCGAGGGTCGTGACGCCGCTGGCGGTGAGGCCGGCGATGAGTAGGGCTGATCCGGTGCGGATGTCGGTGGCCTCCACTCCCGTGCCGGTCAGCTGCTGTGGCCCGGTCAGGCGGCACTGGGTGGGGGAGGTCTGGTGGATGTCGGCACCTAGGCGAGCGAGCTGGGGGATCAGGTTGCTGTGACGCCCGGGGTTGATCGCGTCGGCGAACAGATGGGTGCCGTGCAGTCCCAGCGCCAGTGCCATCAGCGCGGGTTCGAAGTCGGCATCGAGCCCGCGGGGAGAGAGTGAGGCGATGGCTCGCAGGGGCTGGTGGGTGGGCCGAGTGCCCTTGGCACGGACGTTGAGGGCGTCGTGCTGGGCGTCGACGGGAATGCCGAGCCAGCGCAATGCGGCCACCATCGGTGCCACGTCCTTGCTGCGTACGCCCTCGACGCGGCCGTTTCCACGGGTGGCAGCGATGGCGCAGGCCAAGGTGCCTGCTTCCACCTTGTCACCGGGGACTTCCCAGGCCACCGGCTCCTGTGATGCGGAGGCGGGCGGAGTCAAGGAGAGAACGCGCTCGTCGGCCCGTGTCTCCCAACCGGCCACCTGGAGCGCTTGCAGGACGCTGATGACTTCGGGCGAGAGGTTGGGCTGGCCCAGCCGCAGCGGTCGCCCGGCGACGACGGCGCGCAGTATTGCCGCGATGCTCGCGCCGCGGGAGCGGAACGGCAGCATCACCGACACTGAGCCGGTGCGGCTCTCACCGGCTTCGACGCTGTAGCCGTGGTCGTTGACGAGCGTGCGGTCGCCGAACGCCTCGTACACCTTGAAGTGCTGCTCCATTCCGCGGTCACCGATCCGGCAGCCGCCCGGCCACGGCAACACGGCCCGCCCGTGCACGGCGAGGAGAGCCGGAACCAGGTAGTACGAAGCCCGGATGCGAGCGGCGGTTTCGTGGAAGTCCGGCGCGATGTGCACACCGTCGCTCGGCAGTACAAGGGCCGTGTCGGGCTTGCCGACCGGGTGGGTGATGCCGTGGCCGGCGTGCTGGAGCAGGATGAGCATGGCCTGGACATCGTCGTTGGCCGGGACGTTGGACAGCTGGACGGGCCGGCGCAGTACGGCTGCCGCAGCGAGGAGCGGCAGGGCCGCGTTCTTGGAGCCGTCGACGGTCACGGTCCCGGAAAGCGGCGGGCCGGGACGGATGGCGATCACCTCGGAGGTAATGGCTGGTGTCCGAGCGGTTGTCACGGTCGTCTCCTCGGAAGTGGAACGGGTAGTGCGACTTCGGGACTTGAGACTGCTTGGAGGCGGACCTCCGCCCAGCACCGCTTGCCAGACGCGGTCGGTTCGGTGCCGTACCGGTCGGCCAGGGCCGCGACGATGGACAGGCCCCGACCGTGCTCGTCGTCGTGGCTGGGCGACCGGGTCCGGGGCAGATCGCGACTGCTGTCGCTGACCTCGACCCGAATGGCGTTGCCGTCACAGCGGGCAGTCACGGTGACTGCGCCGGGACCTGCGTGCTGCACGGCGTTCGAGAGCAGTTCGCCGGCCATCAGCTCAGCGACGTGCAGTGGTTCGCTGCCGGCAGGCAGGCCCCAGTCGCGTATCGCGGCGACGAGCCGCTGCCGCGCGGACGCCGCGGCAGCGGGTGTACCGAAGACAGACATGCGGATGTCGTGCACTTCCATGAGTGGCCTCCTGGATGGGTGCGGCTGCTCCACGCAACCGCTCCAGGAGCAAGCGGAACCAGTCCGTGTGCTGGGGCTGCATCACTTATGCACGAGCTGCATCACAGCCAAGTGCCTCTCCATTACGCTCGGTTGAGCAGGCAGGATCGGCGACGGCGGGAGGAGCCGTGGCGCAGATGGCCGAAGCACAGAGCGAAGCGAGACGGATCGGTGAGGTGATCCGTCAGGCACGCGTGTTACAGCGGCGCTCGCAGAAGAACGTCGCTGCCGCACTGGGGTATCACCAGTCCAAAGTGAGCCGCCTGGAAGCCGGCAGAGGTGCCCAGGACGTCCACATGCTGCGCGAGGTCGCGCGGGTGTTGGGCATCCCGCCGCACCACCTCGGCCTCGGCGCTGCTCCGGATGCCACTCCCTCCAACCCAGAGACAGAAGACATGCACCGCCGTACCTTTCTCGCTGCGGGCGTCGCTGTGCTTGCGTCCCCGACTACTCCCGCCGGCGCACACCAGGATCTGATCCAGTCCCTTCTCCCCGGCCCGAGCCCTGCGGCCACAGACCCCGTACCGGACCTGCCGGAGATGCGAGATCACGTCGCCGCCGCACGCCGCCTCTTCTCCACCTGCCACTACACGCAACTGGAGCGCACGCTGCCCGGACTGATCGGGCAGCTCCGCCAAGCCATCGGCGAATCCCCCGGCTCGACCGACCTGTCCGCACTACTGGCCACGGCCTACCAGACCTCGGCAAGCCTGCTGCTCAAACAGAGTGATCACGGCAACGCCTGGCTCGCGGTCGGCAGGGCCATGGCCGAGGCCGAGCGCTCCGGCGATCCGGTGGTACTTGCGTCCAGTGTCCGAGTACATGCCCACGTACTCGCCCGTGACGGCCACACCGCCCAGGCCATCACCCTCGTCCGGCACACCGCCGACCAGCTCACAGGTGCGTACGACCAACGCTCCCCGAAATACCTCGCCGCGCTCGGCCTGCTGCTCCTGCGCGGCGTCACCGCCGCCAGCACCGGCGACGACCGCTCCGCCACCCAGGATTTCCTCACCGAGGCGAAGGAAGTCGCCCGCTATGTCGCGCTGGACCGTCCCGATGCCTGGGCCAATTTCAGCCCGACCAATGTTGCCCTGCACGGGGTCAGTGCAGCCGTCGCCTTCGGCGACGCAGGAATCGCCTTGCAGACCGCCCGACCCCTCATGCGTCGCCACATCCCTGTGCCCGAGCGCCGTGCTGCCCTGTGGGTCGAATCCGCCCGTGCCTACAGCCAACAGGGCCGCCTCGCCGACGGATACCAGGCACTGCGCATCGCCGAGAGCTGCGCGGCCCAGGACATCCGCCGCCCGGCTATCCGGGAACTGGTCGCCGACATGGCCGCCCGCGACCGCCGTCGTACCCTGCCGGAACTGCATCACTTCAGCCGTCGACTGGGAGTCCCCGCGTGAGCGAACAGCCCGATCAGCAGACCAAGAAGCCTTTCCTGTACGTCGTCGTGTGCGCGTCCGGAATCGCCGGCGACGTCGGCAAGCTGATCACGGCTGCGCAGGAGGCGAACTGGGACGTGGGCGTCATCGCCACCCCGCAGGGCCTCGGCTTCATAGACACGACGGCGGTCGAAGCGCAGACCGGCTATCCCATCCGCTCGGCCTGGCGCTCACCCGGCGATCCCCGGCCTCTGCCGCCCGCCGACGCCATCGCGGTCGCGCCGGCCACCTTCAACACCATCAACAAGTGGGCCGCCGGGATCTCCGACACCCTCGCGGTGGGCATCCTGTGCGAGGCGTACGGCTTCGGTATTCCGACTGCCGTCTTGCCGTATCTGAACTCGGCCCAGGCCGCCCACCCCGCGTACCGGCAGAGCTTGGACCGGCTGCGCGAGATGGGCGTCCTGATCGGTGGCTACGAGCCTCACCGGCCCAAGGCCGGCGGCGGGGCCGCCCACTTCCGGTGGGAGGAAGCGCTGGAACTGCTCGCCCCGAAGGTGTCGGGGCGGTCGTGATCACCGGAGTCGTGGCCGCGGCGCCTCCTGGTGGACGACTGTCGTCGCGGCAGGAGCAGCAGGGGGACTGCTGCGTGGACGCTGCGGCCGGGGTACGGACGCGGTCGGGGCGATGTAGCCGAGGTGGTGCAGTCGCCAGACCAGGACGTCACTGATCGACTCGGCGCTGCCCAGTTCACGTTGCTGAGCGGCCTTAGCCAGCAGGGCGACGGTGTCGTGGCCGGCACGCTCGGCCTGGTCGAGTACAGCAGTCAGCGCGTCCCGGCCAGGCTCGGCTTCGAGGCGGTCGGCGAGGTGGGGGAGCGCGGCGCGGATCGTGGCGGCGTGACGCTCCCGGGCCGGGTCGGGCAGTCGCTGTCCGTATGTACGCATGGCGGCTAGTGGACCGGCGGCAGTTGCCTGGTACGCCACGCGCAGGCGGTCTGCGGCCTGTTGGGCGGCCTCGGCCTGTTGGGCATGGCCGCGGGCGGCGTGCCAGCGGGCAGTGCCTATGACGGCCAGGATCATGACGTCGAGGACCAGGGCAGTGGCGGCACCGTCCTGACCGCTGCCGAGCGCGGTCCCAGAGTGGATGATCTGGTTGGCCGCGCGACGCAGGGCGTACATCTCCTCGTTCTTGGCGCGGATGTGGGAGCGAGCGGCGCGCTCGAAGTACCGAGCGGCTTCTCGCAGTTCTGCCTGTGTGGGGCCGAGCGAGGTTTGGGCGAGGGCGTCGAGGACCTCGCCGACTCCGATCAGCTGGGCCGCTGTCGCGCTGTCGTCGTCGGACGACATCGATGCCAGTGCGGAGTCAGTGGCCTCGGCGGCGAAGTGGCGGGCGCGGACGGGTGCGGAGGCTGCGCTGGGTTCCAAGACTGCGGGAGGCTCAGGCATGTCCGTCGTGGCCGCCAGTCGCTTTCGGATCCTGGGCAGGGACAGGTCCGGGGCGAGTTTGGAGCCGGAGAACCAGACCGGCTCGTTGTCTTTGTTGCGGTCGCCGACCATGGCGACCGAGTAGCCGAGCACGTCGCCGGAGGGCGCGATCCGCTTCTTGACGCGTACGCCTTCGGCGGCGAGCCGGTCGAAGAACTCGCTCTCGTCCATGGCCCCGGCCAGCGCCCGATGGACGCGTTCACGAAGGAGGTCACGTGAGGTGGCGTTCTGACCGCGACGTTCGGCCTTGTGGCGCTCGGCACTGGTGGGGCGCTTGGCGGCGGTACCGTCACCGGGCGCGATGCGGCGGAGGCCGTAGTCGGCCTCGATGCGGCGGGCCTCGGCCTGGGCGCGGCGGGCTTCGTTGTGGAGGCGGGGGCGTCGGCCGTCGTCGCGGACGAGGGTGGCGATGATATGGATGTGGTCGTCAGCGTGGCGCACCGCCGCCCACCGGCACGCGGCTTCGTCGCCTTCCGGCGCGATGCCGGTAGCGGCGACGGTTCGGCGGGCGATGACGGCCCAGTCGTCGTCGGACAGGATCGGGTCCTCGGGGCTGGCCCGTACGGAGATGTGCCACACGTGCTTGTTAGGGCGGCGGTTTTTGGGCAGGGCGTTGACGGGTTGGTCGAGCAGGCGCTGCAGCTGCTCGTAGGTGGCGCTGAGGTCGCGGCCGGGGTCCGGGGTGAGCGGGTCGAAGGCGGCGACCAGGTGCGGGTCGATGTGCTCCTCGTGGGTGCCGGGGCCGTAGAGGTAGCGGATCAGGCCGATCGTCTCGCTGCCGCGCTTGTGGATGCTGGGGATCACGCCGACTCGCTGCCGTCGCGGTGGGTGAGCAGGGCGTCGGCGGCATCCTCCATGCGGCGGGCCGCGTCGTGGACCGCCTGTGCGGTGGCGTCGAGGTGGGGTGCGTCGGCGCCGGAGTTGAGGGCCTTGGCGACCTGGTTGAAGAGGCCGTGGATGCGGCCCAGGTGCCGGCGGGCGGCGAAGATCTCGTCGATGACTTCCCGTTCGGTGGCGATCTCGGCTGCGGTGCGGGTCAGGTCGCGGGCAGCCTTGTCGACGGCGTAGGCGAGGAAGGCGGCGTTGGTCATCTTGCAGTGGGCGGCTGCGGCGGTGAAGCGCGCGTACTCGGGCTCGTTCATGCGGCAGCTGGGCTGGTGCAGGCGCTTGAGCGGCTTCGGCTGACGGGCGCGCTGACGCTTCGGCGGGAGGGGCTCGGCCTGCCGTCCCTCTCCAGGCTGCGGTCCGCCCTCGGCCGCAGCTTGCCAGTCCGGTGCCTCCTGGCGCCGGTCCGTTCCCGCCACCCCCGGGGCGGGAACTCCGGGAGCATTGCTCCCGGTACAACTTGCTGCGTCTGAGGCCGGGGTGGCGGTTTCCGCGCTGAGGTCGGTGCGGCCTACGGGGTGCGACTGGTGCATAGGGCCTCTCTGGGGCGATGAGGGGATGGGTGAGTGGGGGTTCGGCCTATGAGCGCACGGTGGCTGTGCGCAGGCGGGCTCGTTCGGATTGGGAAGGGGACGGTCGTCTTCGGGTCCGGGGCGGCGATTGGGACGGCGACCGGTCCCCGCAACTCATTGCGTTTGGGGACCGCGCTTTTGGCAGCTGGTTTCCTCGTCCGGCGAGGACGGGAAGCGGCAGTACCGTGATGGTCCCCGCCCCCGGTGCACGTCTCCGATTCCTGGTTTCGGGACCGGACTCGGGGGCCGCGTGAGCGGTGACCTGCGCCTTTGTTGGGACCGGTCCCCGAATCTGCTGTGTCGGATGAGGACCGGTCCCCGAAGCGTCCGGGGACCGGTCCCAACTTTCGACCGGGACCGGTCCCGGGTTCTTGGCGGGACCGGTCCCCGACGGAGTGTCAGTGGGACCGTCCCCGGCGGGGACCGCGAGCGGGACCGGTCCCTTCCGAGTCCCCGCTCGGTCCCCTGTGTTGGTGGTGCACGGTCCCGAACCGTCCGGGGCTCGCGGTCCTTTGTGTGGTGGGGACTGGTCCCCGGGACCGTCAGTTTTGGGACCGGCGCCTGCGGTCGGGACCGGTGAGGATGACGCGTTCGGTCATCTCGGCGAGGCGGGAGGCGATGCGGTCTCCGAGGGCGGTGCGGAGGGCGTCGGTGGGGAGGTTGGTGGTGATGAGGGTGGGGCGCATGTGCTCGTACCGGTGGTTGATGAGCCGGTAGGTGAGCTCCTCGGTCCACTCGCTGTTCTTGGCCGCGCCGAGGTCGTCGAGGAGCAGTAGCGGGCAGCGGGCGAGGGTCTGCAGGTCGCGTTCGGCGTCGTGGCCGGAGCGGGGGCGCAGGCGGGCGTACAGGTCGGCGGCGGTGACGGCCTCCCAGCGCAGCCGGACTCCGGCGGAGAGCAGGGTGCGGACGGCGCCGTATGCCTGGTGGGTCTTGCCGGTGCCGGTGGGGCCGACGATCAGCAGGGACGGGCCTTCGGCGATGCCCGGTGCGCCGCTGGGGCCGGGGCGTCCGGCGGCGGCGATCGCCTTGGTCCAGGCGGTGACCTGCCGGTGGTCGCCCAGGGCGTGGCGGTATCGGGCGGGGATGCGGGCATCGGCCAGCTCCAGGGCCGTGACCGGTTCGCTCGGTGGCTCCTGCGTGGTGGCTGCCTCGGGGTCGATGCCGCGTGCGGTGAGGATGGCGCCGAGCCGCTCGGCGAGCGGGCCGAGGCGGTCCGGGGTGTGGGTGAGGGTGGCGGTCACAGGTCACCCCCGTAGGCGGCGGAGACGTCGGACGGATTCGTCCACGACCGGTGGGCTGTGCCGGATGAGGTCGGGGCGGCGTTCATGGCCTCGTGGACGAAGCTGGGCAGGGTGCTGGGGTGGAGGCCCTTGGCCCGGTGACGGTCAAGACCCGCACGTATGTGTGCCGGGTCGATGCCCTCGGCGAGGAGTTTTTTGACTTCGCTGCCGAGGTGTCCGAGCACGCCCGCAGGCGGTCGGTGGCTGCAGGCGGCGGCGTACTCGCCTATGAGGTCCTTCGCCGAGACGGACTGGGGTGCGGGGGCGCTTGCGCCCCCCAACGGAGTAGTTCCTAGATCCCTGTTCCTAGGTCCTAGATCCGGACCGTGAGCACTCGTCGCGGGCTCCGTGAGGCCTCCCTGCATCGGCGATGAGGGCTCACTGAATAGGTTCTGACCTGCGGATTCGTCGCTCATCGCGTCCCGCGTGATACCTCCGGGTGCCGGTGCGGAGGGCTCAGTGAGGGGTGCGTGCGTCGGCGGTGAGGGCTCACGCGGAACACCCTGATCGTGGTGGGGGCAGGCAGGATGGCGCACCCCGCTGGGACGGTTGACCTTCTGGTGCTGGGCGAAGGTGACGACGTGTAGGTACCGCTTGCCGTTGGCGCCTTGGTAACGGCAGACCAGCTCGGCGGTATGGAGCTGGGCGAGGTCGTCTTCGACGCCCAGAGCGCCGTGTTCGGGGCGCAGGGACCACAACAGGCCGGCGATGACGGCGGGCTGGTCGCGGAACCGGCCGTAGTCGTCTGCCTGGGTGAGCAAGCCGAAGAACGTCCGCTCGGCGGACAGGGAGACCGCCGCGAGGGACTCCGAGTGGAACGCCTCGGGCTTGATGGTGCGGATACGGGCGATGTCGATCGACCACCTTCGTCGCAGATCGGGGGCAGGGAATTCGGCGGTGCCGGGGGCATGGACAAGACAGCCACGCCAGAGGCGCAAAAGTCCAGAGTTGGTTCTCAAACTCTGTACTACTTGGCGAGTCGGTCGAAAGACAGTAGACGCGGACCCCCGGTTGCCGAAATCGGCCCTTCGAAATATCCGACGGTCGGCGCATCGCTCACAGCAGACGGGGAAGGGTTCCTATCGCTAGGGAACGCAAGCTACAACACATCCATGCCACCGCGTTCCCTTGAAATCGGCCCCGCAGGAAAGGCCGCCGCTCGGGCCATCGTGCGCACCCGCACCGTCCGCGGCTACTCCCAGCGTCAGCTCGCCGCCCGCGTCACCGCCCTCGGCTGGCCCATGACCGCCACCGCGCTCTCCCGCATCGAACGCCTGGTTCGGCGCTGCGACATCAACGACTTCGTCGCCATCGCCATCGCGCTCGGAGTCGCCCCGCACGCCCTCCTCGCCAGCTCTTCGAGAGACCGGGGCCATGCGGAGCGGGCGGAAACATAGCCGACGATCGCCGGTTGGCCAAACCGGCGATGCTCCGCATCATTGAATATTCCGGCACCTCGGCGTGCCGTCTTTCGGTAATCCGCTCTTTCCATGCGAGGAAACCCTTTGCCCCGACCCCTCATAAGCCCTGCCCGAAACCCCCTCGGCAACGAGGAGGCGGGGTGCTGATGGATGGCTCCAGCCGCTCGCGCGACAAAATGACCGTGGATGAACTCTGCGCCGAGCTTCAAGTGTCGCGGTCCACCTTTTACGACTGGCGTCAGAAAGGCCGGGCGCCACGATGCGTGAAACTTCCCAACGGGAGCCTGCGCATCCGCCGCAGTGACCTGGAGAACTGGCTCACCGACTGCGAGGGCAGCGCGTGACAAACCGGTCCTTCAAGGTCCGCTTCTACAAGACGGAGGTCTACAAGGGAAAACGTGGCACGACCTACACCGTGCGCTGGTCGGTGAACGGGAGGCGGCACGGCGAGGCGTTCAAGACTGCCGCCTCGGCCGATTCTTTCCGCGCAGTCCTCCTCGTCGCCGCCAACAACGGAGAACGGTTCGACCAGGACACCGGCAGGCCGGCGTCGCACGCGGCGCCGGCGGCCGAGGTCACCTGGTACGACTTCGCCCTGCGCTACGTGGACATGAAGTGGTCCCGCATCTCGGCCAACAACCGCATCAGCACGGCCAAGGCCCTGACCAAGGCCACGCTCGCGCTGCTGCGAGTCGAACCGACCCAGTACGACCCCGTCGAAGTCCGCAAGGCCCTGCGCGAGTACGCCTTCAACAAGAACCGTCGGGACGAGGCCCCCTCCGAGCTACGAGCCATCCTCGCCTGGATTCGGCGCAACTCGCTGCCGATGAGCGCCTGGGAGGACACCAAGCACGTCGACGCCGTGCTCCACGCCCTCGACACCCGACTCGACGGCACGCCCGCAGCCGCAAGCTCCGCCAAACGCTATCGCCGCGTCTTGAACGTTGTCCTGCGCTATGCCATCCGCCAGAACGTCCTGGTGGACAACCCGTGGCCCAAGGGGAGGGACGAGAACGCCCCGGTGACCTCCGGCGCAGTCGACAAGCGCTCCCTCCTCAACCCCGGGCAGGTGGCTGCCCTGCTTGTCTGGATTGCTTCCCGCCCGCGCACCGGCCACCGGCTCACAGCGTTCTTCGCGACGCTCTACTACGCCGGACTCCGCCCTGAGGAGGCGGTGGCGCTCCGCGTTGAGGACGCCGTGCTCCCTTCCACCGGTTGGGGTGAACTCCGGGTGCACACCGCAGCGCCCGAGGTCGGCAAGCAGTGGACGGACGACGGCGAGGTCCACGAGACCCGGGAGTTGAAGGGACGGGCGTCAGGGGACACCCGCACCGTGCCCGTGCATCCCGCCCTCGCATCGATCCTCCACACCCTCGTCGCCCAGGATCAGTTGACAGCGGGAGATCTCTTTTTCCCCGGCGAGAAGGGCGGCCTGCTCGCCGGCTCCGTCTACCGGCGAGCCTGGGACAAGGCCCGCAAGGCAGTCCTGGCCGAGCGTGAGTACAGCTCGCCCGTTGGCAAGCGGGTATACGACCTCCGCCACACCTGCCTGACGACCTGGCTCAACCACGGCATCCCGCCGGCACAGGTCGCCGAATGGGCAGGCAACAGCGTCCCGGTGCTGCTTTCCACCTACGCGCGCTGCATCACCGGACAGACCGTTGAACTACAGAAGCGCATCGAGGGGCCCCAGAAGCTCCCTGGCGTGCCACTGGCTCCAGGCCCCGGTGGCGCGCTCTCTCCGCCTCTTCCCAGGGCGCTCGGCCGCGCCCGCTGATTGCGACGGTGACAAGGCACATGGCAGAGGCCCGGCCGAAGCCGGGCCCTCTGCCATGTGCCCGTATGCCGAGTGGGTGATGGCGACCTATCGCCATTGGGCGGGCTACGCGGGGAGGTCGTCACTCAATAGGCGCAGCCCTTACCGTGGCACGGTCACCGCCATAAGTTTGCCGTCCCCGAGGTGGAGCCAGCCCCGGCCAGGAGTGAGAGGGCGGCCGACAACGGAGTCTCCCGTCTTGATGCCGATCCAATCACCAGCATGTCGATCTTGAGGAGACAGCAAGAGGCCGCGGTGGGCTCTCTTCGCTTTGTCAAGCCATGGGTAGCTCGGCCCGAGCTTGTCTTCATCGCCTGCCAGGACCAGCGCTGTACCCTCCTCGAAGCCATGCTCTAGCAGGTTCCGCAGCACACGTCGGGCATCGCAATCGCCCAAGACCTCCGCGTCGTCCATCACGACAACGACTGGCTCCTCAGCGGACGCCACTGACAGAGCCTCCTCGAGTTCGTCGTGGCCGAGGTCGTCTTGATCGAAGCATGCAACCACGCCGTCCCGATCGGCCAACTCTCGTAGAGGCGACGGCCTAGGGGTGACTAAGGCGAGCTGGGCGCCAGATGCGAGTAGAGAGCATGCGATGTTCACCAGTGCCGTGGAGCGACCTGACTTTGCGGGCCCGGCCACAACGAACGCGGGAGCAGTGCCGGAGCCCAGATCAGGGCCATATGCGGCCATGTTGTCACCCCCGACACCCGCAAGTGCCCACAACCTCGGTGCCGCCGGATCGCGCATGGACCACGCTTCATCGAAGCTGATGTCGGACGGCAATGAGGCAGAGCGTTTCTGCACCTCCAGCGCGTCATGGGCTGCTTCCCACAGGCCGAGCAACAGGACATGATCCTCTTGCTGGAGGCTCGCCATGTGGGAGAACGCGACAAGTGCCTCCCGCTCGGGCAGCTCATCGTGGGTGTACCAGCGGATCCACGCATCCGACGAGATCCCCGTCTGCTCCTCCATCTCAGTGAAGGACCACTTGCGCTTCAGTCTGTGTTCATCAAGGCGGCGATGCAGCGTGACCAACTCAAGCCGCGCGGGCGAGCGGTCCACCTCGAACTCTCTGCTCTTCACGCCGTAGAAGGTCGCGTTCGCTGGCCGTTGCTCTTCCGCGGCGTCAGCCATCCTGACGAAGCCTTCGCTACGGCGAACTACACCAAGGAACACTCTCAACGCGTCCTTGTCGTGCCACAGAGCCTGCGCCGCGTTGAGGATCAGCCCCTTCAACGACTCATGCGCGTAGTTGAACTGCGTAGAGGCTTGGCTGGCGTTGGTCGGCTCCTCCGTGCCGGCTGGTGCCTCTTCTGCTGCCCGCCCACTTTGGGCCCCGGTGTTCTGCTTCGGCAAGCCCTCGGGAGGGGCAGTCGCGTCGTTCACGTCACCATCTCCGGGGGATGCTGTGGTATCTGCCGGAGGGTGTACTGATGCTTGGGCGACCGTTGCTTGGGCGACCGTTTCCCTGAGGACCTGCTTCCACAGACCCTTGAAACGAACAACTTCGCCGTCTACGTCGCTGTGTCGAGCGAATTCGGCCAGGACACGGACGATCATCTCAAGGCGCCCCCACGGCGGTAGGGATGGCTTCTGGAACATGTCCAACACTGCTTGGTGATTCACGATCCAGTAGTCCTGCGCGTCCTTCCCGACGCGGTCGCGAATAGTGCGGGCTGACGGGAGTCCCGCGTCCAGCCTCAGATTGTGGAGCTCGTCGTTCAGCTTCTTCAGGTCAGGCTGGTCAGCTAGATCGGGCCTCTTCCACGGCTGAGCGACCACTATTTCTGCCCCCTCCTGGTGCTTCTGCGTCGTTTGTACATCGGGCGCGTTGGCGCCTGTACTCACGGGCGTCCGGATCTGTCATGGGTGTCATGCGGCGGCTGTTCTTGGCCGATGCTGTCAGCGATCGTCTGGAGCCGTCAGGGCTGTCTGGGAAGGACCCACGCTGGATGCACAACTCAGTCGGTGCCACACGGAAGGTAAATCCTCATGGAACAGATCAGCGTGCGCCTCGTAGTCCTCCTGCTGGTAGGAGTCCTAGTCGTCGCCCTGACGCTGCATGCACCCGAAGTCGGCGCGGCCTTGGTAGGGGCCACTGCAGTGGTGGCACTACTCGCCCAGCTCATGGGCAGCGAATGACTCTGCCCGAGCGGAGAAGCTTGCAGCCATCGGCCACCTGATCTCCCAATCTCTGGTCCGATACCTTGCGGCTCCACCGAACTCACGGCACATCTGCGGCCTCATGGAACCTGTGGTGGTGGGTCTCAGCCTCGGTGGTGGTGTTCCTCAATGTCGGCCTGATCCAGCCAGTACGCGATGTTGTTGCTGATGGTGGTGGTGATGGGATGAGCAGGGCCTACGAGGCGTCGTGCGTCCGTGAGCATCCGAGTGAGAATGCGTACGGCTTCCCTGGGGTGGCCAGCGCGTCCGCGCCACATGGCGAGCTTGTCCAGTACCGACAATGTGGCGACGTGATCAGTGCCAAGGTGGCGTTCGATGTGCGTCAGCAGGGCCTGGTAGGTGTCGCTTGCCGTCTGTGCATCGCCCGTTTCGCCCTGCCAGTGGCCAAGGCTGTCGAGGGTCGTCAGGGTTTGGAGGTGGCCAGGGCCCAGGACGCGTTCCTGGTCAGGGAGGAGCTCCTGCAGTGCGGCGATGGCTGCCTGGGGTGCTCCTGCAAAGCCACGCATGACTGCGAGGCTGTGGCGGGTGCTGAGAATCTCTGCGCCTTCTGGCACCAGGCGGCGCTGCTGATCACGGAGGACATCCTCCAATGCTTGTACAGCCTTCTGGGGCTCTCCTGCCCAGCCCAAGCACAGGGCGTGACTGTGTCGGGAGCTGAGTGTGTCTGGGTGGTGAGGGCCGAGGACTCGGGTTCTGTCGGCGACGACGGCGGCGAGGTTCTCAGATGCGGTGGCTGGATCGATTCTTGCCTGCAAACGGGCGAGGTTGTGGCGCGCGGTGAGCAGCTCGGGATGGTCTGGGCCCAGGACCTTACCCATGTCGGGGATCAGCGCCTGATACCCGTCGATGGCCTTATCCGTCTCGCCCGACTCTCCCTGCCAACGGGCAAGGCTTTGCCTGGTGGTCAGGGTGCGCAGGTGCCGGGACCCGAGCGCTAGTGTCTGGTCGGGTAGCAGCGCTTCGAGCAGGCTGACGGCCTCGGTAGCGTTACCTGCTTCGCCCAGCCAGCGGGCCAGATTGTGGCGGGCGGTCAGGGGGCCATCGGCATCGGCGCCAAACTCCTCTTCCATGAGGGGGATCAGCCTGCGGTAAGCGGCAGCAGCCTCTGCTGCGTCACCTGCGACGCCCATCCAATAAGAAAGGTTGTGGAGAGTAGCGAGTATCGCCCCGCCGCTCGCTCCGTTGCGCTGCCGGACAGCGAGAATCTCTTTGAGGGCCGCGATGGCGCCGCTTGTGTCGCCCGCCGCACCCCGCTCGATTGCAAGGTTGTGACGAGTCACGAGTGTCTCAGGCGCCTCGTAGCCGAACAACCGGATGTGGTCCGCCTCAAGATTTTCCAGGGTCTGGACTGCTCCGGCATGATCTCCGGCTTGGCTTTGCCAGCGGGACAGCTCGCTTCGGGCGACAAGGGTGTGCTGGTGGTCGGCTCCGAGGTGCCGGTGGGCGAGGGAGCGGAGCGCGTCGAAATGGTCGCGTGCCCAGGAGATGTCGCCGGATTCACCTGTGCTGATGCCCAGCCGGAAGAGGAGGGTGTACGCGGTGTCGTCCTGCCACAGGGGGTGGCTCTCGCCGTCCTGGTCGCGGCGGGCCAGCGAGCGGGCGCTGGCCCGCAGCCGCTGTGCGAGCTCCTGGCCTTGCTCGGTGTCGGGCCAGATGTCAAGCAGGGCGTGGGCAGCCGCCGGCAGGACGGTGTTCCTGCGCTGTGCCCGGGGGTCGGGCAATGAACCAGGAGGTTGATGCTCGCGCACGGCACGCTGGATCAGTTGGTGCATGCGGACCAGCCATACGTCGTCACAGCCCTCGCCCGGGGTGTGATCGATGAGATGGAGTCGGTCCAGCGTTGCCAGGGTGTGCTCGGCCTCGAACTCGTCGACGGGCTGGTCTGCTCTGCTGCGCTCAGTCAGCCAATCGCGGGCGGCGTTGCTGGTGAACAGAGGCGTGGGAATGCCGGTTGTCCCGTCGAGGACGGCTGCCAGTTCGAGCATTGGCCGGGCCAGCATGCCGGTGTGCTGGTCGGCCTGCTCGACAGAGACGTCCCACAACGCTGCCAGTGAGCTTGTTTCAGCACTGCCGCGCACGGCAGGGATCAGTCGTTCGAGGGTGAGCCGACGGTCCGCGAGCAGGCGTCGGTAATGGGCGATGCTGTAAGAGGCGTTGTAGTCGAGGTATGCGGCGGCCCGCGACAGCGCCAGGGGAAGATGGCCGAGGTCGTCGGCGAGTCCCGCCAGCTCCGCGTCCGCACCGACGGACACGGCCCGTTGCAGTGTGTTGCGTAGGTGCGTGAGGGATTCCTCGCGGGTGAAGACGCCAACGGACAGGAATGGATGGCCGCTTGCTGTGGCGAGGTCGCTTTCGCGGCTGCGGGTGGTGACGATGACCCTGCCGCGACCGGCGGTGCGCCGAGGCGGCCATAGTCCCTCCAGCGCGCCGGGGGAGTGCACGTCGTCGAGGACGATGAGCCAGCTGCGATCGGTGATGCGGAGCCAGTTGAGGAACTGTTCTGCGGCAGATGCGCTGTTCTCGCTACTGGGTACGAGCTCAAGCTCGCGGGCTGCTTGGGCGTAGGCACCAGTCACGGCTGGAGTGGTGTTCGCCGTCACCCATATCAGCACGTCCACTCCACCGTCGGGCCCGTCGGCGGCACTGCGGCAGTAGTCGGCGGCCAGGCAAGTTTTGCCGACGCCCCCGGTTCCTGTGAGCACGTGCCCCCTAACGGCTGCGCTGGCTGCGTCCCCGACGTCACTGTCCTCGGGGCCGTCCAGAGCGCCCGTCAGGGCCTCACGATGTGCCCGCTCGACGAGCACATCGGCTGTGTCGGGGACCAGACCAATGCGCAGCGGCCGCGCGCTGCGGGGTTTATCGCCATGCTGCCGCTGCGTGCCGGGCTCGGTCGCCGCACTGTCGCGGCGAGCTGTGGTCCTGCTTCGCTCGGCCGCTCGGCGTAGATTCTCCCACCGGTCACGGGATCGTGGCCCGACCCTCGAACCGGCCCGGGTTTCGAGGAGTTCGGTCAGGAAGATGAATGCGTGTCCGGCCCGCGGAACACTCTGAGCGTTGAACCACGCGCTGAGAGTGCTCTTGGTCAGGGCGACGGGAGGCGACTGCCGCTTGCCCTGCTGGATGATCTGACCGAACGAGAGCCCGGATGCTTGCCGACTCGCCCTCAGTTCCTCGGCCAGGCGCGAGGCTGCCGCCGGGATGTCCACCATGCCGTTCCCCGTTCGTTCCGAACCTTCTACGAACCCTATTCCTCGCCTGTCCGGCCAGCACTTACCCGTAGTCCGGCATGAGTTGCTTCTCGCCGAACCCCGATCCGAACAGGTCACGTGGCCTGTGACCGATCGCTTGGTTGGTCAAGTCCACGGATGGGACAGGCAATGCGCAATCTCTGTCGTAAGGCGCGGTACGTGTGGCGCACGCCAAGGCTTCGGCGGCGCATGGCCGCGCTCGTTGTGCGGGGGGTGGCCGGCGTCGTGCTGAGGGAACTGGCAGGTCTCTTGTGGCGGTGGTGGACCGGCCCGTGACGTACCTCGGGGCCGGTTGGTCCACCGACACAGACGGCACGGGGGGCTGCTCCAGCCGTGGCCCGGTGTCCGCCGAATCGCTGGGAGGAATGCTGCCCGGTCACGTCCCGCGAAGTGGTGTAGCGATGATGAGTGGGCTACTCCGCAGTTCCTTGCCCGCGCTGACCCCAGCGCGGGCAAGGCGCAGCTATGAGCGACGCAGACGTGACCAAGGACTTTTGATGACATCCACCGCAGAGCAGGTCACCGGAGTGCGGCGGTCCGAACCAGGCCCCTGGAGGGGGGCCATCCTTCAGCCGTCGCCGACAGACGCAGTCGAACGCCCTCCGGTCCGCTGGAGGGGCGAAGCGCTGACCGTCGCCCGGAGAGCCGGGGCACATCGGGGCAGCGGGCACACCATAACTTCGGGACGTTTTCGGGAAGAACAGCCGCCGAAACCCGCCCCGGGTCGGTTCCAGTCGGATAAGTCGGGCTGGCCCGGCCTGCTCCGGGACACGTTCGCCAAGGGCAACGAAGGGCCCCTGACCAGCAAAAAGACCCTCCCGGCAGGAGGGTCTGCTCTGGCGCCCCCGGCAGGACTCGAACCTGCGGCCAAGTGCTTAGAAGGCACCTGCTCTATCCACTGAGCTACGGGGGCCGGGTGTGGGCGTGGATCACGGACCGCGGACAAGGATAGAGGTCCGGGTGCCTCGTCCCGGTTGCTTCACCTGCGTGGCACGTTGTGGAGGTTCAGTGAAGCGGTCCCGATAATCGCAGGCAGGTACGAATCCTGCATCGCTTTTGGCGTCCCGTGCGGCGGGTGTTGTGCACTCGTTATGCCTGTGCCTCGCTTGTCGCGAACGTCCCATGCGTCACTCATCCCGTTCTGTGGGGGTTCTTGCGGCGCGCACAAGGGGTTATACGCTTCAAAAACCCAACGAAATTGGGCATTCTGCACATGTGGCGACCTTGGACGTACGACCCCGGCTGATCGACGCACTGTCCGTTCTGCGCAACCGCGTCGACGCCGCACGCTTTCCACTGCCACTTCGGGGTGCTGCCCGGGCCCGGCGCAACCGGGCCGAGCTGCTGGCCCAGCTCGATGACTATGTGATTCCCCGCTTGCGTTCCCCTCAGGCCCCGCTGCTCGCGGTGATCGGCGGATCGACCGGGGCGGGCAAGTCCACCCTGGTGAATTCGCTGGTGGGGCGGCGGGTCTCGGAGGCGGGGGTGCTGCGGCCGACGACGCGTACGCCGGTGCTGGTCTGTCATCCCGATGATCTCCATTGGTTCGCCGGGCCGCGAGTCCTGCCGCAGCTCGCCCGGGTGTGGGTTCCTGAGCAGGACGACGGCGGTGAGGACGAGTACCCGGCGGGTGGTGACGGCCTGGGGCCGGGCCACTACGGGGTGCACGGTGCGGGCGGAGTCGGCGGCGTCGGCAGAGCGACCGGAGTGCCCGGAGGCTATGGCTACGTGGGTGACGGGCGGGGAGCCGGTGGCGGCGCGGCCGTGTGTGGCGCCGGTGGTGGCTATGGGGGCGGAGACGGTGGGGCGTACGGGGGCGGGGGGTACGACGGTGGGGCGTACGAGGGCGTGGGGAGTGTCAGGGGCGCAGGGCCGGGTGGGGAACCCGGTGAGGCTGCGACGGGAGGTGGGGGCGAGGCGGGGCTGTTCACGGTGCGGATCGAGACGGATCGGGCCTTGCCCAGCGGACTTGCGTTGCTGGACGCCCCGGACATCGATTCGCTGGTCGCGCGCAACCGGGAACTGGCCGCCGAGCTGATCTGCGCGGCGGATGTGTGGGTGCTGGTCACCACGGCCGCCCGGTACGCGGATGCGGTGCCCTGGCATCTGCTGCGTACGGCCAAGGAGTACGACGTCACGCTGGTGACCGTGCTGGACCGGGTGCCGCATCAGATCGCCACGGATATTTCCGGGCGGTACGCGGACCTTCTCCAGCGGGCCGGGCTCGGCCATGTCCCGCGGTTCACCATTCCCGAGCTGCCCGAATCGGCCGGCGGCGGGAGTGGCCTGCTGCCCGCCACGGCCGTGGCGGCGCTGCGGGGCTGGCTGGAGCGGCATGCCCAGGACCCCGTGGCCCGCACCGCCGCGGCGGACCGCACGGCCGCCGGGGTGATCGCCTCGCTGCGCAGCCGGCTGCCCGCGCTCGCCGGGGCCGCCGCCGCTCAGCACGCCGCTGCGCTGCGGCTGGCCGGCCGCGTCGAGGAGGCGTACGAGCGGGCCGCGGAGCGGGTACGGCAGGAGGTCGCGGCCGGAGAGGTGCTGTCCGGGGACGCCCGGGCCCACTGGCGTGACCATGGGCCGGGCCGCCGGCCGGACGAACTGCTCGACGCACTGACCGACGGGCTGGCCTCGCTGCTGACCTGCGCCGTCGAGGAGGCCGACGAGCGGTCCGCGAGTGCCTGGCGGCAGGATCCCGCGGCCGCCGAGATCTCGATGTCGGCCGCCGCGGGCGCGACGGGCGCGGGCGGACGGCTCGGCGTGATCGTCCGGCGCTGGCGGCGCTGCCTGGAGGAGCTGGCCGAGGAGGAGACCCGTGAGGCGCGTGCCGGGCAGGCCGGTGAACGGGCCGGGTCGGTGGAGCCGGAGGAATCGGCGGCGCTGTTGGCCGCCGCCCTGCTCGGCGGCCGGCGGGCCCGTACAGCGGGCGAGAACCTGGCCGATCTCTTGGGGGCCCAGACCGCGCTGCGGCTCTGCGACCGCGGTGCCCGGCTCCTGGCCACGTACGTGGAGCGGGCTCTGGACGGCGAGCGCGAGCGGCGGCTGGCACCGCTGGACCAGCTGACCGTGCCGCTGGACCAGCAGGCGGAGCTGATCGCCGCGCTGTCCGTGGTGCAGAGGGAGCGGCAGGAGGAGCCGGAGAGGCAGAAGCGGGCGCGGGACGAGGACGAGCGGGAGAGGGCGAGGGAGAAGGGGATGGAGAGGGAGATGGAGAAGGAGGAGGTGTCGGGGTGAGTGATTCCGAGGCGGCGGTCGGTTCCGGGGAGAGGCCCGGGAAGAGGCGGGAGACGGGGGACGGGGAGGCCGAGGAGAGGGCGGGGCAGGGTGCGGCTTCGGGGGAGGGGGCGACGTCTGTGGAGATGGGGGCTGAAGGTTCTGAAGGGCTCGGAGGGGATGAAGGGCTTGAAGGGGCTGAAGGGGGCGGCGCGTTGGTGGAGCCCGTGGGGGCTGTGGAGGGCCGGGAGCCGGATGGGGGCGGGGAGCGGGAGACCTGCGTGGCGGCGGAGCCGGTGGTGCGGGCGGCGGTGGTGGGTGGGGCGTGGGATGACGGGTTGATTGCGCGGCGGGCGCGGGATGTGGGGGTGCCCAGGCCGCTGGGGCGGCAGGCGGGGAGCGCGGAGCGGGCGGAGACGCCCGTGGGGGTGGCGTCGTCGGGTGGGAGCCATGGTGCGTCAGGCGTGCGGGCGTTTGGCGCGCCGTATGCCGAGTCACGTACCGCGTACCGTGCCGAGGCGCGTGGTGACCGCCGTGGTGACGACCGTGGTGACGCGCGGGTGCAGCCGCGTTCGCCGGCGGGTGTGGAGGGTGGGGGCGTGGGCGCCTGCCGGTGGGTGGCGGGCGGTGGGCGACGGGCCGTCGGGGGCGGGCTGCGCGGGCGGCTGGATGCCTTGCGGGAGTTGATCGCGCTGTCCCGGTCCCGGCTGGACGGGCGGGCGCTGGAGGGCGCGGGGCGGGTGCTGGAGACGGCGGACGAGCGCTACCGGCTGTCCGGCGAGCACACCGTCGTCGCCATCGCGGGGGCGACCGGCAGCGGTAAGTCGTCGCTCTTCAATGCGCTGGCCGGGGCGAACCGTTCCCAGGTCGGGCCGCGGCGGCCGACGACCGCGGAGCCGGTGGCCTGTGTCTGGCCGGGCAGCCGGTCGGGCGCGGAAGGGCTGCTGCACCGGCTGGGCGTGCCCGCGCACCGGCGGCACGCACCGGCGGACGGCAGCTCCGAGCTGCACGGGCTCATCCTGATCGACCTGCCCGACCACGACTCCTCGGCCACCGAGCACCGCGCTCAGGTGGACCGGATGCTGGAGCTGGTGGACGCGGTGATCTGGGTGGTGGATCCGGAGAAGTACGCGGATGCGGTGCTGCACGAGCGCTACCTGCGGCCGTTGGCGGGCTACGCCGAGGTCATGTTCGTCGTCCTCAACCAGGTGGACCGGCTGCCCGGGGACGCCGCCGACCAGGTGGTGGACGATCTGCGCAGGCTGCTGGACGAGGACGGGCTGGCCCTCGGCGAACACGGGGAGCCCGGGGCGGCGGTGCTGGCACTGTCCGCCGCGACCGGCAGGGGGGTGGGTGAACTGCGGGAGTCACTGGGCCAGTTCGTCGCGGAGCGGGGAGCGGCCGACCGGCGGCTGGCGGCGGATGTGGATGCGGCCGCCGAGCGGTTGCGGTCCGTATATGCGGCACAGAGCCGGGTCGGGCTGACCGAGCAGGCCCGTGCGGAGTTCGACGACCGGCTGGCGGAGGCGGTCGGGGCGGTGGCCACCGGACGCGCGGCGGAACGGGACTGGCTGCGGTACGCGGAGCGCGCGTGCGGGTCACCGTGGGCGCGGATGCGGGGGTGGCGGGGGAGCTACGGGATCCGGTGGGGGCTCCGGGGCTCCGGGGGCGGGACAACGGGCGCAGGGGGAATCGGGGGAGGGCTCACGGGCGCCGGTCGGGCGGAGGCGGGGCGCACGGGTGCGGGGCGGCAGAGGGCGTCCGGTGAGCTGCCTGCGGCCGGTGGCGCGGCCCGTGAGGCAGTGGAGTCGGCGGTGGACGGCCGGGCTGCGGCACGGCCCGTGGTGGAGCAGGCCGTCCGCACGGTGGCTGCTGAGGCGGCGCATGGACTGCCGGCGCCCTGGGCCCAGGCGGTGCGGGAGGCGGCGGACCGGGGGGCGTACGGGCTGCCGGAGGCATTGGACAAGGTGGCGGCGGATGCCGAGGAGTCGCTGCGGGGCGGGCCGGGAGTGAAACCGCGATGGTGGAAGGTTGCCGCCTCGTTGCAGGGGCTGCTGTCCGTACTCCAAGTCGTCGGTGTGCTGTGGCTGCTGGGCGCCGTCACGGGGGCGGGCGGTGCGACGGCTTGGGTCTCCGGGCTGCTGCCCGCGCTTCTCGGCTCGGTGGGCGGGCCGGCGCTGGCGTGGCTGTGCCGGGTGGTGGCACGCGGCCCGGCCAGGCGTTACGGGCAGGACGCCGAGCGGCGGCTGCGGAGTGCGGCGGCCGGATGCGGACGGGCGCGAGTCCTGGAGCCGGTCGCCGCCGAGCTGTTGCGCTATCGCGAGGTGCGGGAGCAGTACGCGGTGGCGTCGGGCGCCTGATGGTGGGGGTGTGAGGAGTGTTGCGCTGCCGCCGGCCGCGCCTGTGTGCCTGACGGCTGTTGCCTCGTGGCGGTGCCTTCGTGGCGGTGCCTTGTGGCGGTGCCTGGCGGCGTCTGACGGTTGGCATCGGCGCGCGACAGGGGGTGCGGGGCTGTGGGCCGGGACGGCGGATTCCCTCTCCCGGGTGGCCGAGTTGTCCACAGCCGGCCGGTGGTCCACAGGCCGCCGCGGCGCCCGCCGAATCCGTGCAGCATGAGGTCAACGCAGCGCGAGCGGCACATGACGGGAGCGAGCGCAGGAGGCGGGGGAGGCGTGTTCCGTGAACGACACGATGGTGACGCTGGTGGGGAATGCCGCAACGGCGGTGGAGCACCGGCAGACGACGGCGGGTGTGTCGGTGGCGAGGTTCCGGCTGGCGGCGACCTCCCGTCGGTGGGACAGGGCGCAGGAGCGCTGGACCGACGGGGGGACGAGTTTCTACACGGTCCGGTCGTGGCGGGCGCTCGCCGACAACGTCGCGGCGTCGGTGGCGGTGGGGGAACCACTCGTCGTCCAGGGGCGGTTGCGGTTGCGGGAAGGGGAGCAGCCGCCCGAACGGGGCGGGCAGCGCTGGTTCTCGGCGGAGGTCGACGCCGTGGCGATCGGCCACGATCTCGCCCGCGGCACCGCCGCCTTCCGGAGGGTCGTCCGGCCGCCGCGTACGGACGCCGACCACGGACCGGCCCCGTCATCCGCACCGCACCTCCCGCCCTCGTCGCGGCAGGAGTCTCCCGGGCAACAAGAGCCCGAGGAAGGGATGTTGTCCGCTGGCCGGACGCCACCGGGCGCCGCCGGGTCACCGACTGAACCAACGGAACCAACGGAACCGACGGAATCGATGGAATCGACAGAGGGGGAGCCGCCGGCGGCCGGGGAAGGACCGGTGGCCGGAGAGGCGCCGGCGCAGGCCGACGCACAAACGCCCGCCGAGAAACCGGCACTCGCAACGGAACCCGCCACGGGACCGGCGCCCGCCACGAGACCGGCGCCCGCCAAGACGCCTGCACTCGCAAAGCAATCCGTCAGAAGGCAGTCACCTGCCGAGCGCCGGCCGCCTGCCGCGCGGCAGGCACCCGCCAAGAGACGGGCTGCCGCAGCGAATTCGCCTCCGTCCGAACCACTGGAAGCGGCCGTTCCGCCGGTCTCGACCCCGACCCTTTCACCCGAGAAGGTCGCTATATACCGAAAAGTTACGGGGATTTGTCGATAATGACAGGCCAGGGTGCCCGTTGTCGGTAACGATTGCGATTCGGATCGCTTATGGGATGCCATTACTGGGGACCCTGATGCGCCTGCTCCATAAGATCCGACGAGTACTCACGGGGGCTGACGTGTTCGGCTGTTGAGTTCTTTGGGATCTTTCCGGCGAGGCATCCTCTCCCACTCGACCGCCTCGCCCAGAGGGGAAATTCATGCTTTCGATGAAGAGGCGGGGCGCAGCTCGCCTTGCCGCCGCGGTCGTGGCCTCGGGCCTGGTCGCGGCGGGTGCGATAGCCACCGCGGGCACTGCCGCGGCGGATGACACGACCCCCACGCACGGGGGTGCCACCGCCACGCTCGGCGGTCTGAAGACCTTCGACCAGGCGGTCGTGCACAACGACGGAGGGGACCAGCGCGTGGGCGCGGGCCTCTTCGAGATGGCGGTCGACAACGGCGGCACGCTCCAGACGTACTGCATCGACATCCACAACCCGACGCAGCAGCAGGCGAAGTACCAGGAAGTGCCCTGGAGCGCCTCGTCGCTGCACAACAACGGGGACGCGGGCAAGATCCGCTGGATCCTGCAGAACTCGTACCCGCAGGTGAACGACCTGGCCACGCTCGCCTCCAAGGCCGGCGCCGGCAACCTCACCGAGAAGACCGCCGCGGCCGGCACCCAGGTCGCGATCTGGCGCTTCTCCGACCACGCCAAGGTGGACGCGGTCGACCCGGCGGCCGAGAAGCTTGCCGACTACCTCGAGAAGAGCGCACAGAACGTCGGCGAGCCCAAGGCGTCGCTGACCCTGGACCCGCCGGCGGTCTCCGGCAAGTCCGGCAGCAAGCTCGGCCCGGTCACCGTGCACACCAACGCCGACAGCGTCACGATCTCGCCCGCCGCGGGTGTGCCGGCCGGTGTGAAGGTCGTCGGCAAGGACGGCAAGCCGGTCACCAGCGCGACCGATGGCACCCAGCTGTTCTTCGACGTGCCCAAGGGCGCCGCCGACGGCAGCACCTCGCTGACCGCGCAGGCCGCGACCAAGGTCCCGGTCGGCCGTGCCTTCACCGGCATCGGTGAGCACGCCAAGAGCCAGACCCAGATCCTGGCCGGTTCCAGCGAGTCCACGGTCTCCGCGGCCGCCACGGTCTCCTGGAAGAAGCAGGGCGCCATCCCGGCGATCACCGCCGAGAAGAACTGTGCCAAGGGCGGCGTGGACGTCACGGCGGCCAACAAGGGCGATGAGGCCTTCCGCTTCCAGCTCTCCGGCAAGAACTACGAGATCGCCCCGGGCAAGTCGCAGACCGTGACGGTCCCGGTGTCCGAGGACCAGCCGTACAACATCACGATCAAGGGTGAGGGCGGCTTCAAGAAGTCCTTCTCCGGGGTCCTGGACTGCAAGACCGCCGGCAGCGGCGGCGGCAAGCCCTCCTCGCAGCCCAGCCCGGCCTCGGTCGGCGGCAGCACGGGCGGCGACAAGGGCGGCGACCTCGCCGAGACCGGTTCCAGCAACGCCACCCCGATGATCGCGGGCGTCGCGGTCGTCCTCGTCGTGGTCGGCGGCGCCGCGGTGTTCTTCCTCCGCAAGAAGAAGACCGGCACCCCGGCTCAGTGACGCCAGGGACGCGGTGACCCGGCGTCCGGTGGTACCTGACGGAGCCGGTGAGAGCCGGTGAGCAGCGATCACCGGCGGCCGCTCGGTTACCTCAGGGTGAGCGAGCGGCCGCCGGCCGGTCGGCAGGAAGGCCCCGGAGCGCAACGGCGCTCCGGGGCCTTCCGCGTCCGGGGCGCCGGGCCGCTTCCTCCCGCTCCTGCCGCAGGGAAGCGCGGCCCGGGGTGCGGACGCCGGGCACAGCGGAAAGGCTCGCCGCGCAGGACTCGGCGGAAAAGCTCGGCACACGGCGCTCAACAGCGATCAACGCCGGCAGAACCCTGACAGAGGGCAACCGGGCGGACACCGTCTCGTAGCGGGTCGGCGCTGAGCAGGGGCGCTCTGACCTACTCGTTTCCGCCAGAGCACAGGCGTACGGCAAGATGGGTGTATCTGCCCTTCCCATGGTCACGGCGTATGACGGCCCTGGGGCGGTGCCGCACAGACCCTGATCCATCCAATTCTGCCGGACGGTTTCTCTTGGCTGAGTACATCTACACGATGCGCAAGGCGCGCAAGGCGCACGGCGACAAGGTCATCCTCGATGACGTGACGCTGAGCTTCCTGCCGGGCGCAAAGATCGGTGTCGTGGGTCCCAACGGCGCCGGTAAGTCCACGGTGCTGAAGATCATGGCCGGTCTTGAGCAGCCGTCGAACGGTGACGCGTTCCTCTCCCCGGGCTACACCGTCGGCATGCTCCTGCAGGAGCCGCCGCTGGACGAGTCCAAGACGGTGCTGCAGAACGTGCAGGACGGCGCCGCCGAGATCATGGGCAAGCTCCACCGCTTCAACGAGGTCGCCGAGCTGATGGCGACCGACTACTCCGACGCGCTGATGGAGGAGATGGGCAAGCTCCAGGAGGACCTTGACCACGCCAACGCGTGGGACCTGGACACCCAGCTCGAGCAGGCCATGGACGCGCTCGGCTGCCCGCCCGGCGACTGGCCGGTCACCAACCTCTCCGGTGGTGAGAAGCGCCGCGTCGCGCTCTGCAAGCTGCTGCTGGAGGCCCCCGACCTGCTGCTCCTCGACGAGCCCACCAACCACCTGGACGCCGAGTCCGTGCAGTGGCTGGAGCAGCACCTCGCCAAGTACCCCGGCACCGTCGTCGCCGTCACCCACGACCGGTACTTCCTCGACCACGTCGCCGAGTGGATCTGCGAGGTCGACCGCGGCCGCCTGCACCCCTACGAGGGCAACTACTCCACGTACCTCGACAAGAAGGCCTCGCGCCTCAAGGTCGAGGGCCAGAAGGACGCCAAGCGCGCCAAGCGCCTCAAGGACGAGCTGGAGTGGGTGCGCTCCAACGCCAAGGGGCGGCAGGCCAAGTCCAAGTCGCGACTGGCGCGTTACGAGGAAATGGCCGCCGAGGCCGACAAGATGCGGAAGCTGGACTTCGAGGAGATCCAGATCCCGCCGGGCCCGCGTCTGGGCAATGTCGTCGTCGAGGTCGACAAGCTCAACAAGGCCTTCGGCGAGAAGGTCCTGATCGACGACCTGAGCTTCACCCTGCCCCGTAACGGCATCGTCGGCGTCATCGGCCCGAACGGCGCCGGCAAGACCACGCTGTTCAAGATGCTCCAGGGCCTGGAGACCCCGGACTCCGGTGACATCAAGGTCGGCGAGACCGTCAAGATCTCCTACGTCGACCAGAGCCGCGAGAACATCGACCCCAAGAAGACCCTGTGGGCCGTGGTCTCCGACGAGCTCGACTACATCAACGTCGGCCAGGTCGAGATGCCCTCGCGCGCCTATGTGTCCGCGTTCGGCTTCAAGGGCCCGGACCAGCAGAAGCCGGCCGGGGTGCTCTCCGGTGGTGAGCGCAACCGCCTCAACCTCGCGCTCACCCTCAAGCAGGGCGGCAACCTGCTGCTCCTCGACGAGCCGACCAACGACCTCGACGTCGAGACCCTGTCCTCGCTGGAGAACGCGCTCCTGGAGTTCCCGGGCTGCGCCGTGGTCGTCTCCCACGACCGCTGGTTCCTCGACCGCGTCGCCACGCACATCCTGGCGTACGAGGGCGAGTCCAAGTGGTTCTGGTTCGAGGGCAACTTCGAGTCGTACGAGAAGAACAAGGTCGAGCGCCTCGGTGCGGACGCGGCCCGTCCGCACCGCGCCACGTACAAGAAGCTGACCCGGGGCTGACCGCCGTGCGTCACCTCTACTCCTGCCCCCTGCGCTGGTCCGACATGGACGCGTTCGGCCATGTCAACAACGCGGTGTTCGTCCGCTACCTCGAAGAGGCGCGGATCGACTTCATGCGCCGCCTGGCGCCGGGGGGCGGCAGTCCGTCGTTCACGGGCGGCTCGGTCGTCGCCCGGCACGAGATCGACTATGTGCGGCCGCTGGTGCACCGGCCCGCCCCGGTGACCGTCGAACTGTGGGTGACGAAGATCAGCGCCGCGTCGATGACGGTCGGCTACGAGGTCAAGGACGAGGACGCGCTCTACCTGCGCGCCTCGACCGTCGTCGTCCCGTACAACTTCACCGAGGAGCGCCCGCGCCGCCTCACCGCGGAGGAGAAGGCGATCCTCAAGGAGTATCTGGACGACGCCTCGCACCAGACGCCGCAACCGAAGGGGACCGTCGCGGTATGACGGTGCTGCACCTGGCCGACGCGGGGGAGGCGGCGGATCTCGCCGCCTTCCTCGCCCGGCTGATCCACTACGACAAGGCCGCCGCGGTACGCCTCCAGGCCGGCGGCGGGGTGCTGGCCGTCTTCGGCCGCCCGCCGTCCTTCGAGGTGCTGGCGATCCGCACCGCCCGGCTCGCCGCAGACGGTTCCCCGGAGGCCGGGGACGGCACACCGGACGCCGGGAGCGGTGCTCCGGGCGCCGGGCACACCGCTGTGGACGCGACCGTCTCGGCCGGTGCGCTCCTCGACGGCATCGAGGAGCCGACGGGCGTGGTGACCGTGCCCGCCGCGGTCACCGGCCCGCCCTGGACCGGGCTGCTGCCGCCGCGCGGCGGCTGGCAGCGGGTGCCGGGACTGCCCGCGCCCGAGGCGCTGGTGCGTGCGGTGGCCGGCGCGGTCGCCGAATTCCGGGCCCGGGACGAGGCGTTGCCGCCGCAGCACCGCACCCGCGGCGAACGGGACCGTATCGGCCGGGAGATCTGGTCGCGGACCCTCGGCGACACCCACCTTCCGCTGCGCGCCGCCCATGCCGCGCACTCGCTGGGCTTCCTGCGCCCGGTGCGCGCGGGCGCGCTCGTGGGGGGCGGCACGTCTCCCGGAGCCGCTGACCCCGCCGCCGCCGACCCCGCCGACGCACCGCAGCCCCAGCCGCTGAGCCTGCTGTCCGCGGGCGGCTGGCTGCGGCTCAGCACCCCGTACGGGTCGATCGCCGTACGGACCGGGGGCCCGGAGGGGCTGACGGGGCTCTCGGGGCTCACGGTGACGCCTGCCTGAACGAGGCGGCGGCGCGGAAGGCTGACCGGCGCCGGCGCTGACCGACCCGCGGCGGTGCTGACCGGCTTGCGCCGACGCGCGTACGGCCGACGCGCGTACGGAGGTGTCAGCCCGCGCCGGCCCGTGTACGACCGTGTCGGCCCGCGCCGACGCGTACGGCCGTGTCAGTCCGCGGTGTTGATCATCGTGGCGGCCGCGTACGTCAGGTAGTTCCACAGCTGGGTGGCGTGCGCCTCGGACAGGTCGAGGGAGTCCACCGCGTCCCGCATGTGGCGCAGCCAGGCGTCGTGGGCGGCCCGGTCGACGGTGAAGGGGGCGTGCCGCATCCGCAGCCGCGGGTGTCCGCGTCCGTCGCTGTACGTACGGGGGCCGCCCCAGTACTGCATGAGGAAGAGCGCCAGCCGCTCCTCGGCCGGGCCCAGGTCCTCCTCCGGGTACATCGGCCGCAGCAGCGGGTCCTCGGCGACTCCCTGGTAGAAGCGGTGTACCAGGCGCCGGAAGGTCTCCTCGCCACCGACCTGTTCGTAGAAGGTCTGCTCCTCGAGCGTGCCGCGTGGAATCTTGTTCACCCGTCCATGGTGGCAGACGCCCCGGCCGAGGACTTCGGTCGTAGGACGGAGAGACCGGTCACGGCCGGAACGGCGACCGGCCCGCGGCGGGAAAAGCTGCCGGAATGCGGCCGGAACGCGGTCGGAAGAGCGGCCGGGGCGTGATCGGTTGATCACGCCCCGGGGTCGCTCGGTGGTCCGCCGCGGGTCAGCCGCGGCGGACGGTCAGCGTCGTCCAGGCGCCGACATGCACCCGGTCGCCCTCATGGAGCGGCACCGGCACATAGGGCTGGATGGGGTCCTCGGCGAGGTTGAGCGTCGTGCCGTTGGTGGAGTTCTGGTCCACCACCGCCCAGCTGCCGTCCTGCTGCTGCACCAGCAGCGCGTGCTGGTGCGAGACGCCCGGGTCCTCCGGCGCGCTGCCCAGATCGATGTCCGGGGCCTCACCGGTGCTGTTCCGGCGGCGGCCGACCGCGATCTGTCCGTTGGCGAGCGGGAGGACCTGCTCGGGGGAGTACGCGGGCAGGTTGAGCCCCGCCGCCTCCGGGCCGCTGCGGCCCATCATCGCCATGAAGTACTCGCGGTCCGGCGCGATCGCCACCACCCAGCCGTTGCCGACCACCGGCTGCGGACCCTGCGGCGGTGCTGCGGGCCCCTGGCCGGGGCCGCCGTTCCACTGCTGGTCGGGGCCGGGCTGCTGCGGCGGCATCTGCTGCTGCTCGAACGGCGCGGACTGCTGCTGCTCGTACGGGCCGGGCTGCTGCTGCTCGAACGGAGCCTGCGGCGGCTGCTGCTCGAAGGGAGCCTGCTGCTGCTCGTACGGGGCCGGCGGCTGCGCCGGGAACGGCGACGGCTGCTCGAACGGGGCCTGCGGGCCCGGTCCGGGCGGTGCGGGTGCCATCGGCGGGGGTCCGGCCTGGGCGCTCGGCGGATTCAGGGTCCAGTCGTCGCCGCCCTGCTGCTGCGGCGGCGGGCCGGGCTGACCGGCCGGGCCGGGGCCGGGCATGCCGGGGAAGCCGCCGGGGCCGGGCTGACCGGGACCGCCGGGGCCGGGCTGGTCGGGGAAGCCGCCGGGGCCGGGCTGGCCGGGGCCGCCGGGGGGCATGCCGTGCGGGGGCTGGGGCTGCTGCGGTGGCGGGAAGCCGTAGCCGTCCTGGCCGCCGCCCTGGGGGCCGGGGGCGGGCGGCGGAAAGCCATAGCCGCCCTGGCCGCCCTGCGGGCCCGGCTGCTGGGTGGGCGGCGGCGCGTAGGACGTCGGGGAGTTGGTGAGGAAGTTGTAGCGGCAGCCCTCACAGAACGGCGCCATCGCCTCACGCGGGGTACCGCACTGGGGGCACGTCTCGGACTGGCCGGGCTGACCGGGCTGACCGGGCTGACCGGGCTGACCGGGCTGACCGGGTCCGCCCTGGGGGCCCGGTGCGGGGGGCGGGAAGCCGTAGCCGCCCTGACCGCCCGGGTTTCCCTGGCCGCCCTGGGTGCCGGGACCGGGAGCCACGGGTCCGGGAGCCGCGGGGCCGGGGGCCGGCGGCGGGAAGCCGTAGCCGTCCTGGCCGCCCTGGGTGCCGGGGCCGCCGGGGCCGGGTGCGGGGGGCGGGAAGCCGTAGCCGCCCTGGCCGCCTTGGCTGCCCTGGCCGTCCGGAGCGCCGGGACCACCGAAGCCGGGGCCCGGACCGGGGCCGCCGGGCGGCGGGCCGGCCTGTCCCGGCGGAGGGCCGGGCGGGCCGGGGGGCGGACCGGGCTGCCCGGGCGGCGGGCCGGGCGGCGTGTTCAGGAAACCTGCAGGCAAGGAGGGCGGCGGGGGGACAGCGCCCGCCATCCGCTGGCCGCACACCTCGCACCAGTCTTCGGCCACCGACTGGTGGCCGCTCGGGCAGGTCGGCATGTCGGTTCTTCCCCCTCCGTACCGATGTGCTGCGGTGGAACTGCTCGGTACTGATCGTGGCTAATTCTTCATGCGAACGGTTTTCGTCGAGCGCGTCTCGAGAGTCATCTCGTCCGCCTCGGCGACCTTCGCCTTCAGTCGCACAGTACCGGTCGCCGCATCGACGACGTCCACCACCTTCGCAAGGAGTTTCGCAGTCTCCCCGTGCCCCGAGGCGCCTGCGAGCTGCACCGCACGGCCTAATTTCGCCGTGGCGCCGTCGGTATCACCCGACTTGCGGGCATCCAGTCCCTGCTGGATGAGATATGCCAGTTCCGCCTGGCCTGTGTAGTGCGCGACCTGCGGATCGATCGCTGTGGAAGCGGTCACATCGTCCGTCCACACGGCGCGTACGAGCCCCTGTGCCAGCCGCCGCGGCGATGTGGCGCACGGGGCGGGGCCGTCCGGTGCGGAGATGATCAGCGAGACGCGGCCGGCCAGCATTTCCTGGCCGACGGCGGCCGCGGGGACCCGCAGGCAGAGGTGGTAGTCGCGGGACTCGTCACCCCAGGATCCGGTCGGATAGTCCCCCGACCGCGGGCCGGAATCCCGGCGCCGGCCCGTCAAGTCCGCCACGGCGGGCGCCACTTGCCGGACGAAGACGGTCTCGGCGCCCAGCGGGGTCCACAGCCGCAGGGTGACATCGGCGGTCTCCTTGCCCATCGCCCTCTCCATCAGCCGGGTGAAGTCGGCGGCGAGGTGCGCCGGATCGGCGACGATATCGGCGGTGCCGAGCAGCGCCGAGGCGATCCGGGTGACCTCCTTGACCTCCCAGTCCGTGCCGACACCGCGGGCGTCGCAGGTGAAGGAGCCGGCACAGGCGTCCAGGGCGGCGCGCAGCTCCTGAGGTGACTCGTGTTCATTGCGGCCGTCGGTGAGCAGAACGGCGTGCCGGACACCCACCGCGGCCCCCGACAGCAGCCGGGCGGTCAGCCGCAGCCAGGTCCCGATGGCCGTACCGCCGCCCGCGCTCAGTTTCCGCAGCGCTTCCTTCGCCCGCGCGCGGGTGGCCGCACCTGCCACGGCCAGCTTGCCGTCGCCGGGGAAGATCTCGGCGGCCCGGTGATTTCCGGCCACCACCGCGAAGCCGGCACCGTCGCGCACGGTGTCGATGGCGGCGGCCGTCGCCTCCCGGGCGCCGCGCATCTTCTCCGGCGGATGGTCCATCGACCCGGAGCAGTCCACCATGATCACCACTCCGGCGTCCGGGCCGCCGGTGCCCGCCGGACGGACCGGCCGGCCCCCGGTCGTGCCGCCCCCGGTCGCGGTGACCGTCACGATGGCGTGCACCTCGCGCCCGCCTTCGGGCAGGTAGGGGTTCTGGTACACCTCGGCACGGAAGCGCGGCACACGGGACTTGGTGAAGTGGGCCATCCGTTCCGCTCCTTGAGACGCCGTAACCGGTCGATCGGGGCTGTCGGGGCCGTGCTGCGTCGTGCGTGCTGCGCATGGTGCGTGGTGCGGGATCGCACGTTTTTGGACACAGGGCGCGCCGTACCGCGTACGTCGCGCCCTCCGTGCGCCCCACCGTCATCCGAACCGCTCTCCGGACCGGCATTTCACCGGGGCGGTGGTGAGCCGTTCAGGCCGATCCAGCCCGTCCTGCGGGGGCCGGGAACGGCACCAGTGCCACCGTTACGTTGTCGTGCCCGCCGCCGTCGAGGGCGTGGGTGACCAGCGTGCGAGCGCTCTCCAGCGGCCTGCTGGGCGCGTCGTACGGCAGCACCGCGGCCATCTGCTCCGCGGACTCGGCGTAGTTCCAGAGCCCGTCGGTGCACACCACCACGACACCGGGCCCGTCCGGCTGGAACGTGACGGTGTGCGGCTCGACCTCGTACGCGTCCGCGCCGAGCCAGCCGGTGATGGCGTGCGCCCGCTCGTCGGCGTTCGCCTCGGCCTCGGACATCAGGTTGTTGGCGACCATCTGGGCGGCCCAGGAGTCGTCCTCGGTGAGCCGGGCGGGCGGCGCCGTACGGTCGTCGGGGATCCAGTAGGCGCGGCTGTCGCCGACCCAGCCGACGGTCAGCAGCCCGCCGCCGACCACCGCACCGACGAAGGTGCAGGCCGGGGCGTTCTGCTGGCGGTGTTCGTCATGCGCCGAGGAGGGGTCGGGAGCCAGCGCGTCGACGGCCGAGGAGGCCGCCAGGATGGCCTCGTGCATGGCCTGCTGAGGGTGGGTACCGCGCGGCAGCGACGTCCGCAGCGCCTCGCCGGCGGCCTCGGACGCCGCCGTGGACGCCTCGTCGGGGCGGGTCGCCGAGGAGACGCCGTCACAGACCACCGCGACCACGGCCGGGGTGCCGTCGGGGAGCGCGGCGGCGCGGAGTGCGAAGAAGTCCTCGTTGCGGTGGTGGCGGTGGCCCCGGTCGCTGACCGCCGCGATGCCCGCCAACTCGCGTTCCATGTGGTCGCGTTCACGGGGCCGGGCGTGCCCGCAGTGCTCGCAGTAGCCGTCCGGCCCCACGGAGCCGGAACGGCAGGCGGCACAGCGGGCGGTGCCGTGGGCGGGGGTGTCGTGGGCGGGGGTGCCGGACGGCGCACCGGCCGGTGCGGGGCCACCTGCGGGGCCCTCGGCGGGCGCGGCGGTGGGCGCTGTGGCGGGCGCGACGGGCGGAGCGGGCGCGGCCTCCGGTGTACGGGAGGCCGGGCCGGGCGCGCCCGGTTCCGCGGCCGCCGTGACGGGCTCCGCGCCCGCCGCGTCGGCGCCCGGCTCGTATCCGGCGACGCGCGGGTCGACGGGCGGCACCGCGTGCGGAGCGCGCGGCGGGCCCACGGGCTGCGGCGTGTCGGCGACCGGCGCGGGACCGGCCACCGAGGGCGCATGGCCGGGCAGCGGCGGGGCGTTGCCCGGCACCGGCACCGGTACCGGCGACGGCGCGGGCACCGGCGGGGGCACCGGCACCGTGCCCGCGTTCCCGTACGGGAGCCGGGCCTGCGGGTCCGGAGGAGGCGGCGGCCCGGCCGGACCCGCACCGCAGGCGGCCGCCGGTCCGGGCGGCGCCGGCGGCAGGGGCGGCACGGGAGGTACGGCGCCGGCGCCGTGCGCGGGCCGGGCGCCGTACGCCGGCGGCGCGGCGGGCGCCGGGAGGGCGGCGCCGCACCGCCCGCAGAAGTTGTCTCCCGCAGCGCACGGTTCGTCGCAGCCCGGGCACCGGGACGGCTCAGTCACACCCATGTCACACCCACGTCCTGGGGCGGAAGCGGTTGGCCCGTTCCACCAGTTCGATCCTTTTCTCACCACGCTGCGCCAGCCGCGCGAGCAGGCGGTACGACCGCTCCAGGCCGAACCGCAGACCGCGCTCGTCCAGCGGGCAGCCGAGCAGCGACGGCCGCCCGGCCACGCCCGCCGGACCGTCCGGCCCGGCACCGTGGCTACCGGAGAGTACCCAGTCCAGGGCGCTGCCCAGTACCTCGGTGGTGAGTTGTTCCCTTCGTTCGGCGTCCAGGCCGAAGTCCGCCAGCGCCTCGACCTGTTCGGCGGCCGCCCGCAGGTCCGCCGTCAGCGGATCGCGCGGCGGGCGTCCCCGCAGCCGGGCGCGGACCGCCGCGATCCGCGCCGCTATGTAGTGGATGGACGACTCCGGGACGGACTCCAGCGCCCCGACCGCGCCGGTGCGGTCGCCCGCCGCCAGGTGCACCCGTGCCAGTCCGAACGCGGCGCCGACATAACTGCGGTCGGTCGCCCACACCAGGCGGTAGTACTCCACGGCGTTGTCCAGCTGGCCCAGCAGCTCCGCGCAGATCCCCAGCGCCAGCTTCGGCGCCGGCTCGCCGGGGAAGGCGTCGTAGACCGCGTCGAAGGCCAGTGCGGCGCCCTCGCGGTCCCCGGTCGTCAGCGCCACCAGGCCGCGGTGCCACACCACCCGCCAGTCCGCGCCCCCGGCGCCGGGCCCGTTGCCGCGCGCGGCGGCCCACTGCCCGGCGGGCTCCGATGCCGCGATCTCCTCCAGCGCCCGCTGCGCCCCGGCGCCGTCCCCCGTCTCCAGACGGGCGCGCAGCGCACGCAGCCGGACCTCCAGGGACTCGACCGGCACCGAACGCAGGGCGCCCAGCAGTTCGGCGGGCGCGGCGGCCAGCAGCCCGGCCAGCAGCCCGGCGTGCGGATCGTCCGGATCCACCCGCGGCACCGGCAGGGCCAGGGCGGCGCCGGCGACGTCCAGGGGGCGCAGCGCCGGGCCGCCGGAGACCGGCTCGGCCCGGCGTGCCGCCCCCCGCGCGCCCAGCAGCGAACTGTCGCCCTCCGCCGCGGCCATCAGCTCCGTGTCGACCACCCGGAGTTCGGGCCCGAACAGCGGGGACAGCGCGGGCCGCGGCTCGCCCGACTGGAGCGCCACCACCTCCCGCAGCACGCCCGTCAGCTGCTCGGCCATCTCCTCCGCCGAGGCGAACCTGCGCGCCCGGTCCGGGTCCGTGGCGCGCACCAGCAGCCGGTAGAACGACTCGTAGCTGCGGAACACCTCGATGTGGTCCGGATCGGGCAGGGAGTCCGCGAAGACGTTCGTATAGCCCTGGAAGTCGAAGGTGAGGACGGCGAGGGTGCGGGCGACGGTGTAGAGGTCGGAGGAGACCGACGGGCCCAGTGCGGCGATCTCCGGTGCCTGATAGCCGATCGTGCCGTAGACCGGGCTGTGGTGGTCGTCCATCCTGCGCACCGCGCCCATGTCGATCAGCCTGAGCCGGTCGTGCTGCTGGATGGCGTTGTCGACCTTGAAGTCGCAGTAGAGGTAGCCGCGGCGGTGCAGGTGGCCGAGCGCTTCCAGCGCCTCGATGCCGTACGCACAGGCCTGTTCGACCGGCAGCGGATCGCGCCTGCCCTGGGGCGTGCGCCGGTCGTTGGCGAGCTCCTTGAGCGATTTGCCGCCGACGTACTCCATGACGATGTAGCCGTCGAGGCTGCCCGTCGCCCGGTCGAGGTGTTCCACGAAGTTGTAGATCCGCACGATGTTGGCGTGCTCGATCTCGGCGAGGAAGCGCCGCTCGGACACCGCCACCGCCAGCGCCTCCTCGTCGCCGGTGTCCAGCAGCCCCTTGAGCACCACCCACCGGTCGGAGACCGCGTGGTCCGTCGCCAGATAGATCCAGCCGAGCCCGCCGTGCGCCAGGCAGCCCGCGACCTCGTACTGGCCGTGCACCATGTCGCCGGGCCGCAGCTTGGGCACGAAGCTGTACGGGTGGCCGCACTTGATGCAGAAGCCTTCCGTGGTGCCCGGCTGCTCACCGTGCGCCCGGCCCACCGGCGCACCGCAGTCCGTACGGCTGCAGAACCGCTTCCGCTCCGGGACCTCCGGATGCTCCAGCACCGCCGTACGCGGATCGGGCCGCGGCACCTCCGGCACCGTCACCAGCCCCGCGCCCAGCCGCCCCCGGGCCGCCCCGGACGACGCGCCGCTGCCCGCGCCGCGCACCGACACCGCCGCCACACCGCGCTCCGGCCCCCTGCCGGACACCGACCGCGAGTGGCGGCCGGGCACCGAGCGCCGCGAGGGCGAGGAACGGGCGGTGCGGGTGCCGGGGCCGGAACCCGCACCGGAACCGGGGGCGGGGGAGGGGACCGTCAGCAACGCCCCCGCCGCCTCGCGGCCCGCCGTGCCGCCCGTGAACGCCCGGCCCGTCAGGCCCGTGGGCGGTGAGGACAGCAGCCCGTCCGGCGAGACCACCGGCGCCAGCCCGCACAGGTCGCAGTACAGTTCACCGCCGCCGACATCCTCGTAACTGCCCGCGCACTCCCGCCGCTGGCAGCGCTCGTCGGCCCGCTCCGTCACGAATCCCCCTCGTCCTCCCGCTGCTGCACGGCCAGTGCCTCCGCCGCCGCCTGCTGATAGCGCCACACCGCCTGTTCGGCGGCCCGCAGATCACAGGGCGCACTCCACAGCATCCGCCGCGCCAGGTCGTACCGCTCGGCCAGCAACGGATCCTCCGCCAAACCGTGACGTGCGAGCTTTCCCCGGTAGGCATCCAGCCGGCCGCGCAGCTCGGCCCGCACCGCCAGCGGTGCGGTCACCGCCGTCAACGACTCGCGCGCCCGCAGGAGTTCGTCCTCCGCCCGCTCCTCCAGGCTGTCCAGCAGTGGCGAGAGCCGGTGCCACTGCGCCCGTCTGCGGTAGTCGGCGGCCGCGGCCAGCTGTTCGTGCAGCGCCGTCGGCGGGCCGCTGACCGCCGGCACCTCCGACCCGGCGATCTTCGCCAGCACCTCGCCCCGGGCCTGCCGCGCCTCGGTCAGCGTACGGTCCGCCCGCGACAGCACGTCCCGCAGCTGCATCAGCCGCCGCTCCGCGTCCTGCCGCACGTCCAGCACCGCCGCCACCTCACGCCGGATGTCCTCCAGCGCACGGGCCGCACGGTCGTAGCGCACGGTGTCCGGACGGCCGGCACCCGGCGCCGAACTCCCCGTTGACGACGACACCCAGAACGCCAGCGGATCCGCGATCACCCGCTCCCGCAGCCGCAGCAGCTCGTCCGTGATCCGCTCCAGGTCGTCGCCCGCCGGGTGCTCGCCGGGGCGTACGCCCACCGAATGCGCCAGGGAACGCGTGCGCTGCAACTCGGCCGACAGCAGGTCTATCCGGGCCGGCAGCGCCGACCAGACCGCATCGGCGGCGATGATGACGTCCAGCGACTGGGCGTACAGCCCGTTGATCCGCTCGACGAGCGCGTCCAGGCTGAACCGTTCGCCCCCCGGGGCCGGTCCGTCCGGCGTACCGTCGCCGGCCGCGGCCGGGCCTGCGCCCGGCACCGTCACCCCGTCGCCGTACAGCAGCCCGGTCAGCTCCGCCAGGTCCTCCGGGGACGGCAGGCGCCGCCGCTCCCGCAGTTCACGCGCCTGCTCCAGCGCCGCCGTGTACGCATCGAACAGCGTCCACAGGAGGGTGATGGAACGCTCCGCCGCGGCCCAGCGCTCCTTGGTGGTGCCGGCCAGACCGGCGCCCTCCAGCAGCCGGCGCCCCGCGTGATCCTGCAACGCGAGCAGCGAGGTCTCGATCGCCTCGTACTCGGCACCGAGCCGCGCCAGGGCGCGGTCCACGTCCTCCCGGCCTCGAACCGGGGCATCGGGCTCCCCCGGAGAACCGGGGAAGGGCCTGGGGACCCCCATCGATCACCTCTCCAATACGCGTACGTGGCACGGCGTTTGCCGCGGCCGGGTGGCCGCTGCGGTCAGCTCCTCCCACGACCTCTTCCATAGTGACGGCATCCGGCCCTCCCGGGGCGATCGGTGGCACTACTCCGCTCCTTGGAGCGATCAGTCGCGGTACTGCGGCGCGGGCGGCCCCGATATGCCCGGCAGATCGGCCTTCAGCCACTTGCGGTACGCCCGCATCCAGGCGCTGTCCCCGCCGCCGCCCCGGTAGTCGTCCAGGACCTTGTTCACCCGCCGCACCAGATCGGTGTCGTTCTTGTTCATCGCCACGCCGTACGACTCGTCCGTGAACGGCTCGCCCTTCAGCTCCACCCTCGGGTCCTGCGCCGCCTGCGCCGCCGCCAGCGCGCTGTCCGTGACCACCGCGTCCGCCTGGCCCAGCTGCAGCCGCACCAGACAGTCGAGTTGGCTGGGCACCGTCAGCACCTGTGCGCCGTGCGGCCGTGCCCGCAGCGCCGTCTCACCCGTCGAACCCGCCGCCGTGCACACCCGCCGGCCCTTCAGCGAAGCGTCGAACGCCTTGATCGCCGAGTCGATCGGGGCCAGCACCTGCTGCCCCGCCTGGAAGTACGAGGTCGAGAACGCCACCTGCTGCTTGCGGGCACAGTTGATCGTCATCGTCCGCACCACCATGTCCACCGCACGCTTCTGCAGCGCCGGGATCCGCTGGTTGGTCGGCACCGTCTTGAAGACCACATGGGGGTGCGGCCCCAGGATGTCCTCGGCGACCGCCCGGGCGAGATCGATGTCGAAACCCTCCAGCGTGCCGGTGGACGGGTTGCGGTACCCCCACCGGTAGGTGTTCTGGTCCACCCCGACGACGAGTTGGTCCCGCTCCTTGATCCGCTTCAGCGCCGCGCCGTCGTCCGCCGACGGGCGCAGGCTCGCCGCGGCGGTGCGCGTCGTGCACGGCGCGGCGGCAGGTGCGGCCGGCGCCGCCCCCGGTCCGTACGCGCGGTGGGCCGGCGCGGACGAGGAGACCCGCCCGCCGCCGTGCCCGGCCCGCTCGGCGTCGCCGCCCAGCACCGGCACCAGTACGGCGGCGACCGCGGCCATCACCCCCATCCCGGACGCGACCGGCGCGAGGACGGCACGCAGATTCACCAGCTCTCCCGCGCGCATCCGCATGCCCCTCTCACCAGGCCTCCTCTCACCAGACCTCCTCACCGGTACTCCGCCAGCCTGCGGCCGATTCCCAGCACCGCGCCCGCCGCCGACGCCGCCGCCAGCAGCCCGGCCCCCACCACGAGCCCGTCCAGCGCCCGGCGCCCGGCGTCCGCCGCCGACCGGAACTCCGCCTGCTCGTGCACCAGCGCCTGCTGCAGCCCGGCGGCCACCCGGTCGAAGGACTGCCCGGTGGACCCGTCCGTGCCGATCACCTTGGCCAGCGCCTGTGCGTAATCGCCCTTCTCGTCCGCCGTCCGTGCCTCGCCGTGCCGCGCCTGCCACTGCCGCGCGCCGGTCAGCGCCGCGCGCACCGGACGCCGGCCCGCCTCGTCGTCGGCCAGCGCCAGCGCCGCCCCCAGCCTGCTCTTCGCCGCCGCGGCCCCCGGCCCGCCCCCGCCCGCCAGATCCGCCATCCGGGAGCGGAAACCGGCCTCGTAGAAGTCCTGCTGGCCGTGCGTCAGCACCGCACCGCGCGCCACCAGCGTCAGATTTTCGTCCCCGCGCGCCTGCAGCGCATCGATCCGCGCCTCGTTGAGCACCCGCAGCGACCGGGCGCCGTGCTCGTACGAACCGGTCAGCCCCGTACGCGCCACGGTATGCCCGGCCACCAGCCACACCAGCAGCACCAGGGAGGCCGCCGTCGCCGCCAGCAGGCCCCTGTTGAACACCCGGTTGGTGCGCCGGTAGTGCCGCCGCTGCGCCCACCCCAGCGCACCGAGGGCCACCACCCCCGCTGCCACCGCGTACCACGGCCGTGCCCCGGCCGCGCCGTAGTCCGCCGCCAGCCGGTCCGTCTCCGCGTCGTACAACGCCCGTGCGGCCGGGAGGAGTTCGGTGCGCATCTGCTCGTTGGCGTAGCGCAGGTAGGCGCCGCCCAGCGGCAGCCCCTGCCGGTTGTTCGCGCGCGCCGTCTCCACCAGCCCCGTATAGCGCGGCAGTCCGCTGTTGAGCTTCGCGATCTGCGCGCCGCCGCCGGCCGGACCGCTGCTGTGGGCGGCCGCCTTGACCAGCAGCGCGGACGCGGTGGAGATATCGGCGGCATAGCGGTCGCGGGTCGCCCGGCTCTCCTTGGCGCCGGCCAGGAAACCAGCCGCGGCGGTCGTATCGGCATCCGCCAGCGAGCGGTAGATGCTCGCCGCGTCCGCGCTCAGCGGCTGGCTGCGCTCCACCACGTCGTCCGCGGCCGTCGCCCGGTCCGCGACCTGCCAGGCCGTGACCGCGCCGAACAGCACCACCAGCAGGGCCAGTACGGCACCGATCACCCGCAGCCGGCCCGGCTCCGTCGTCGCCGCGGCGCGCAGTTCGTCCAGCCCCTCGGCCCAGGCCGTTCTGCGCCCGGCGGCGGGCGGTGCCGGGCCGCCGGCCGGCCCACCGGCAGCCGGCACGCTGGTGCTGGACACGGACCCTCCCCCCGGTCGCTGACGTCGGTACCGGCCTCCGCGCACGGCGCCCGGGAGCGCTCACGAGAAGAACCGGTGCATGGGCAGCAGTATGTCCGCAGCCACTGACACACACACCGCGATTGCCCCGATCTTGTTCGGAGATCTTGTTCGAGGGGGGTGTTCGGGCCGCGGTCCGGCGGGGCCCGCCGCGCCGCGGGGACCGGCACTACAGTGGGCGGAGAATCGTCAGACATCAGGTGATACCGGGGCCCGGACACCGTGCCGAAGGGGGAGTGATCCCGTGCAGTCGGTCCGCAAGGGCAGGGTGTCGCTGGTGGAGAGGGCGACCGACGAGATCCGCGCCCAGATCGTCAGCGGCGGCTGGCCGGTGGGCAGCCGCATCCCGCCCGAGAGCGCGCTGTCCGAAACCCTCGGGGTCAGCCGCGCCTCGGTCCGCGAAGCCGTACGGTCCCTGGTGCACGCCGGCCTCCTGGAACCCCGGCAGGGCGACGGCACCTTCGTGCTCTGCGACGACGACAGCGCCCTCGCCCTCCGCCGCCGCCTCGAACGCGCCGAGCTCAGCCATGTCACCCAGGTCCGCCAGGGCCTCGACGTGGTCGCCGCCCGCCAGGCGGCCAAGCACCGTACGGACCGCCAGCTCGCCGGCATCGAAGCCGCGCTGGCCCGCCGCGGGGCCGCCCTCGCCGCGCAGGACGGCGAGGCCTTCACCGCCGCCGACGCCGAGTTCCACGTCCTGGTCGCCGAGGCGGGCGACAACCCCGTCCTCGCCGACATCTACCGCTCCCTGAGCGCCGCCCTGCGCGAGGAACTGCGCCGCGCCGCCTGCCTGGACACCGCCACCGCGGCTCCCGACGACCCGCACTCCCGCCTCACCGACGCCATCCGCGACCGGGACCCCCGGGCCGCCGTGGACGCCGCGGTCCTGCTCCTCGCCGGTCACGTACGGGACCTGGCGCTTCCGGTGGGGGACTGAGCGGCGGGCGGCTTTGCCCGCCAGGCCGCCCGCAGCCGTTCATGAGCGCCGGCCTCCGCGCCCGCCCGGTCCAGCGTGTCCAGGGCCGCCCCCAGCACCGGCGGGGCGACCACCACACGGGGCACCGCCCGGGGGGCACGCTCCGCGAGGAGCCGGGTGACCCGGTCGTGGAGGAGCGGGTGACGGGCGGCCAGGACGCCGCCGCCCAGCACCACGGGGACCCGTGCGCCGAGGAGCCCGAGACGCTTGAGGGCGACGGTGGCCAGCAGCGCGATCTCCTCCGCCTGGCGGGCCACGAGGGCGCGGGCGACCGGGTCACCGGCCGCCGCCACGGAGAAGAGCAGCGGCACCAGTTCGTGGCGGCGGTGGCCGGGGAGGGCCCGCAGATGGAACGCCTCGATCAGTTCCGGCATGCGGGCCAGGCCGAAGTGCGCGGGCAGGGCCTGCGCCAGCCGGGTCGGTGCGCCGCGGCCGTCCTCCGCCCGGGCCGCGCGCCACAGGGCCTCTTCGGCGAGGAACGCCCCGCCGCCCCAGTCGCCGGAGAGCCGGCCGAGGGCCGGGAAGCGCGCGGTGGCACCGTCCCGGCCGGCCCCCACGCAGTTGATGCCCGCCCCGCACACCACGGCGACGCCCACCCGCTCCCCGTCGTCCGGCAGCCCGGCCCGCAGCAGCGCGAAGGTGTCGTTGCGGACGCTGACCGTGCGCGCCCATCCCCGGCCCGTGATCTCGGCGGCCAGGCGCTCCTCCTCGACGGGGAGATCGGCGCCGGCGAGGAACGCGGAGAGGTGCCCGACGGGCTCCGCGGGCCGGGCCCGCGCCAGGACCGACCGCACCAGCGGCGCCAGGACGTCGACCGCCGGGCCGGTCCCCACCGCCGGCGGCCGGAAGCCACCGCCGCGTGCCGTGCCGAGCAGCCTGCCGTCCGTGGCCACCAGCGCCACGTCGGTCTTGCTGTTGCCCGCGTCGACGGCGAGCGCCGTGCCGGTCAGGCCCACGGCAGGTGCTCCCGGTTGTGCGCGATCAGTGCGTCGGTGAGCCGGTCCGCGTGGTCGGTCCGGCCGATGAGGGGGTGGGCGAGGAGAGCGGAGAAGACGGCGTTGCGTCCCCCGGCCCGGTCGGGTCTCCGGCCGGCCCCGCCCCACAACGCGGCCTCCAGGGCGAGGTGTTCGTAGGCGCTGACATGCGCGACCAGCCCGGCGTACAGCGGCTCCAAGGGGCGCACCGGGAGGGGCGTGGCGCCGGTCGAGTCCACGGTCGCGGGCACCTCGATCACCGCGTCGTCGGGCAGGAACGGCAGGGCGCCGTGGTTGAGGGCGTTGACGACCTGGGTGTCTCCCGTGTTGCACAGGAGGGAGGAGGTCAGCGCCACCGCGGCCTCCGAGTAGAAGGCGCCGCCGCGCCGCGCCAGCAGCTCCGGCTTCTCGTCGAGTGCCGGGTCGCCGTACATGCCGAGGAGCCGTCGTTCGAGGGCGGCGACCTCCGTCGCGCGGGACGGTGCGCCCCGCAACTCCCGTACCACCGCGTCGTGCTGGTAGTAGTAGCGCAGGTAGTACGACGGGATGACACCGAGGCGGTCGAGCAGCGCGCGGGGCAGGCGCAGGCGCTCGGCCAGGGCGTCGCCGTGGTCCGCCAGCAGCCGGGGAAGGACGTCCTCGCCCGCGACGCGTACCGCCCGCTCCCAGGTGAGGTGGTTCAGGCCGACGTGCTCCAGCTCGACCTCGGCGGGGGAGACGCCCAGCAGCGCGGCGAATCCGCGCTGCAATCCGATGGCGACGTTGCACAGCCCCACGGCCCGGTGGCCGTGGGTGAGCAGCGCCCGGGTGACGATGCCGACGGGGTTGGTGAAGTCGACGATCCAGGCACGGGGGTTGCGGCGGCGTACCCGTTCGGCGATGTCCAGGACGACGGGGACCGTGCGCAGCGCCTTGGCGAGGCCGCCGGCGCCGGTGGTCTCCTGGCCGACGCAGCCGCACTCCAGCGGCCAGGTCTCGTCCTGGTGGCGGGCGGCCTGGCCGCCCACCCGCAGTTGCAGCAGCACCGCGTCCGCGCCGTCGGTACCGGCGTCCAGGTCGGTGGTCCAGGAGATCCGGCCCGGGTGGCCCTGCTTGGCGAAGATCCGCCGGGCCAGGCCGCCCACCAGCTCCAGCCGGCCGGCGGCCGGGTCGATGAGGACCAGTTCCTCCAGCGGCAGCACCTCGCGCAGGCGCGCGAAACCGTCGATGAGTTCGGGGGTGTAGGTGGAGCCGCCGCCGACCACGGCGAGCTTGACGCGGGGGTGCGGGGTGCGTCCCTGGGGAGACGGCATACGGATCAGCCCTTCACTCCGGTGAGCGTGACGCCTTCGACGAAGGCCTTCTGTGCGAAGCGTGCGAAGAACGGGAAGCGCGGGAAGAACGGGAAGCATGCGAAGAACGGGACGGGGGCGCCCCGCGCGGCGCGGATCCGCGGGCCGGAGCGCGGCATTCAGCCGGTGTGGAACACCGCATCGCGCACCGTCGCGAGCGCCGTCCGCAGCGCGCCGGTGAGGACCGGGGGGCCGTCGACATCGCTCAGGCGCACGGCGGGGCGGGACAGCGGGAGCCCGGTGAACTCCTCCTCGACCAGGGCGCGCAGCGCCTGGCCGCCGGCCCGGGCGACCTCGCCGGAGAGCACCACCAGCCGCGGGTCGACGACCGCGACCACGGCCGCGATCCCGGTCGCCAGCCGCCGCGCGATCTCGGCACGGACCCCGTCGTGCGCCATCGCCCCTTCGACGGTACGCACGTCCCGGGCCCCGTACTCCCGGGCCAGGGCGAGCACGGCCGGTGAGCCGACCAGCTGCTGGAAGCCGCCGCCGGCGTCCGCCTGCGCCAAGCCGTGGCCACCGCCCGGGTCACCGCCCCGGGTCAACGGGGCACCGGGCAGCGGCAGATAACCGATCTCGCCCGCGCCGCCGGTGGCCCCGCGCAGCAGCCGGCCGCCCAGCACGAGAGCGGCACCGACCCCCTTGTCCGCCCACACCAGCACGAAGTCGCCGACGTCCTGTGCGGCCCCGTCGTGCTGCTCGGCGACCGCGGCCAGGTTCACATCGTTCTCCAGGGTGACCGGCGTGCCCAGCACCCCGGCCAGCTCGTCCTTGAGCCCCCGCGCGTGCCACCCCGGCAGATGCGGGGCGTAGCGCAGCCGCCCGGTCCGCGGGTCCAGCGCACCGGGTGTGCCGATCACCACCCCGTGCAGGCGCCCGCGTGCCAGCCCGGCCCTGGCCAGTGCCCCGTCGACGGCCCGCGCGACCAGCTGCGCGGTCTGGTGCGGCGCCTCCCCGGCAGCGGCGTCGGCGTCGACCCGTTCCTCCCCGAGCACCTGCCCGGTGATGTCGGCGACCGCGGCGGTGATCCCCAGCGGATCGACGGCCAGCGCGGCAACATGCGCCGCCACCGGGTCGATCTCGTACAGCTGCGCACCGGGCCCCGGCCGCCCGGTCACGTTCCCGGTCGTCCGTACCAGCCCCGCCGCCTCCAGCCGTGCCAGCAGCTGCGAGGCGGTGGGCTTCGACAGCCCGGTCAGTTCCCCGATCCGCGTACGCGTCAACGGGCCCTGCGACACCAGCAGATCGAGCGCGGCCCGGTCGTTCATGGCCCGCAACACCCGCGGCGTCCCGGGCGTACCCCGCAACCCCGGCGTGCCCGGCGTGCCTTGCGCGCTGCACCCACCGGCCATGACGCGGCCACCACCCCTCCCCGGTTCCCCGGGTTTCCGGGTGGCCGAGTATCTGTTAATAAACCTTCCAATCGTTCCCACAGGAAGCTAAGCGGCGGGCCGCGGCGGCGTCAACGGTGCGGACGGGCCGGGTTCGCCGCCCGCCGCCCCCTCTGCCCACCCGTTGCCCCCGGGACGTCGCGCCGGCGCACACCACCGGCGCAACGCAGGAGGGGCGTACCCGCGCGGTACGCCCCTCCTGTCGACGGTCCGGGCCGTCAGCTCCGGATGGCCGGGTTACTTCACCGTCTTCGACGGCGAAGCGATCGGGTTCGTCGCCATGGACTGCGGGGACAGCGGGTTGTTGAGGGCCGAGGGGGCGGCCATGCCGGCGGAGGGGTCGGCGGCCTCCTCGTCCTCCTCCTCGGGGAGGGGGCGCGGGGCCAGGTGGACGCCGGCGGCGTCCAGGGCCCGCTTGATGCGCCAGCGCAGTTCGCGCTCCACGCCGGGGGCCTTGCCGGGCATGGTCTTGGCCGAAACGCTGATGGTGACGGTGTCCAGGTGGACCTCGCTCAGGCCCAGGACCTCCACCGGCTCCCACAGCTGCTCGTTCCAGGGCTCGGCCTTGGACATCTCCTCGCCGGCGCCGGTGATGGTCTCGCGGGCGCGCTCCAGGTCCTGGTCGGCGGCGATCACCACATCGACGGCGGCGGTGGACCAGCCCTGGCTGAGGTTGCCGATCCGCTTGACCTCGCCGTTGCGGATGTACCAGATCGCGCCGTTGGGGCCGCGCAGCTTGGTGACCCGCAGGCCGACCTCGATGACCGTGCCGGTGGCCACCCCCGCGTCGATCTCGTCGCCGACGCCGTACTGGTCCTCGAGGATCATGAAGACGCCGGAGAGGAAGTCGGTGACGAGGTTGCGGGCGCCGAAACCGATGGCGACACCGGCCACACCGGCGCTGGCCAGCAGCGGCGCCAGGTTGATCTTCAGGACGGAGAGCACGGTCAGGGCGGCGGTGCCCATGATCACGAAGGAGGCGACGCTGCGCAGCACCGAGCCGATGGCCTCGGAGCGCTGTCTGCGTCTCTCGGCGTTGACGAGCAGACCGCCCAGCGCGGTGCCCTGGGCGGCGGCCACGGTGCGGTTCATCCGCTCGATGAGCTTGGTGATCGTGCGGCGGATCACATGCCGCAGCACCACCGCGATCACGAGGATCAGCAAGATCTGCAGGCCGGACGTGAGCCACGTCCCCCAGTTCTCCTGCACCCAGCCGGCGGCGTTGGTGGCCTTGTCCGTGGCGTCGTCGAGCGACGTCGGGCCGGATGAGCCGGGCGTGGCGGCGCTCAGGTGCGCGGCAGCGGCCGGCGAAGCGGACCAGAACACAGTCGAACCTTCCGTGTGGGACAGCAGACCCGGGCCCCGGTGGGACACCGTGAGCCGGGCTGACCAACCACACTAACGGGGCAACAGGAGCGGTCCGCGCCCTTGTTCGAGTCGGATAGTGGTGCGCAGGGCCGGAATGAGCCGTATCCGGCCGGACGTGCCGGTGTGTGGTGGAAAACACCTCCGACCCGTTACTCGGTCATGGTGGCGCTCTCACCAGGCACCGGGGGACACTGTGGGGAGATCGTCCCGGCGCGAGCCACGCGCCGCCGGCGTACAAGGAGGCACTCGTGCCGCATGTCCTGGTCCTCAATGCGTCGTACGAGCCGCTCGGCGTCGTACCGCTCCGCCGCGCGCTCATCCTCGTCCTCAATGAGAAGGCTGTCAGCCTCGAGGAATCCGGCGCCCTGATGCACAGTGCGACCCATGTCATACCCGCTCCGAGCGTGGTCCGCTTGAAGCGGTTCGTGCGGGTGCCCTTTCGCGGCCCCGTTCCCTTGACCCGCCGGGCGCTGTTCGCCCGTGACGGCGGGCGCTGTATGTACTGCGGTGGCGTCGCAACCAGCGTCGACCACGTCATCCCGCGCAGCCGCGGAGGTCAGCACACCTGGGAAAACGTCGTCGCCGCGTGCCGGCGCTGCAACCACGTCAAGGCCGACCGCCATGTCGCCGAGATCGGCTGGCGGCTGCGGCATCAGCCCGCCCCGCCGTCAGGACTGGCGTGGCGGATCATCGGCACGGGCCATCGTGACCCGCGCTGGCTGCCGTATTTGCAGCCGTACGGCGCGGATGACGCCTTGGCCCGGATCGACGCCGTATCGGCGTAGGTCCGGGTTTCTGCGTCCTTGACGGTGGTGCCGCACGTCCCGCACCTCTCGTGCGGCCCGCGCGGGCCGTGCGCCCCGCTCAGGCCGGGGCGGACGCCGCCGGATTCTCGCCCCGTGGCCACCCGCCGCGGCGACGAGGATCCCGCGGCGTCCACGACGGCCGCCGGCGCACCCGCCACACCGCACCCGCCACACCGCACCCGTTCCCGGGCGCCGCTCGCCGGGCACCGTTCACCGCTTGTCGTGGCCCGGGTGCCGTGCCTCCGCGACCGCGTACGCCTCCACCGACCACAGCGAGTAGCCGAAGCGGGTGGCCCGCTTGTCGCCCTGGATGCGGACGAACCGGGCGTTCTCGGCGTCCATCCGGAGGGACTCGCGGCCGCCCTTGCCGTCCCGGACCGTGGCCACCGTGCGCCAGTTGCGGCCGTCCGGCGAGACCTGGACGCGGTAGCGGGCGGCGTAGGCGTCCTGCCAGTTCAGGACGAGCCGGCCGAGCCGGGTGGGATGGGCCAGCGCGAACTGCAGCCAGGCGCCGTCCTCCGGGGCGGAGGACCAGCGGGTCGCGGGATTGCCGTCGGTGGCCGCCGATGCCGGGAAATCCGCGGTCTCGTCCCCGGAGGAGGTGGCGACGGTGCCGCGCGCCAGGTCCTTGCCACCGGTGGGCGGATACGAGCGCACCGTCAGCGTCTGCTTGGCACCGCCGAACTCCACCGGGATCTCGTACGTCCCCGAGGGGGCGTTCTCGGGGACGCCGACGGTGATGCGGACCGTGGCGGTGCCGCCCCGCGGTGCGGTGACCTGCTCGGGAGCGTGCACCGTGAAGCCCTTGGGCGCCTTGACCGCCAGCTTCCCGCGGACGTCACCGGGGCGGCGGGAGTAGATCAGGGCGTCCACCGTCGCGCTGCCGCCGTTCTGGGCGTCCGACTCCTTGCGGGACAGTTCGAGCCCGGCCGCCGGGGTGTCGCCGAACCAGGGGGTAAAGGCGTGCACGGAGGGGGCGTGCGCGCTCTTCGCCCAGGTCAGCCGTATCGCGTCGGCACGCAGCCGGGGTGTTTTCGCCTCGGTCCAGCCGCTGGCGGAGAGCCGGTCGAGGCGGCGCCAGCCCTCGCCCGGGACATGCGCCTCCATGGAGACGGCGGCCGCGGACGGGCCCGGGTCGGTCAGTGCGGTCACCGCGGCGAGCGGGCGGGTCCGCTCGAAGGGGACGGTCAGGGACGTCCGGCCGTCGCGTTCGCCGGCGCCGTCGCCGGGCTCGGGGGCGGTGCGGCGGGCGCCGGTCCAGGCATCGGCCTCGGTCATCGCCCGCTCCAGGAACGGGGCCAGCACCCCCTTGCCGACCGTCGCCGGGCTGTGCGCGCACTCCTTGCGCAGCCGCTGCGCCGAGCGCTGGGCCGACCAGGCGGCGTCGCCGTCGCCATGGGCCTGCGCCATGAGCGTGTCGACGGCCTGGACGCCGGCCCTGCCGTAGCGGGCCAGCTGCTCGGCCCACGGACGGACCTCGGCGGCCAGGTCGGGGCGCAGGTCCCGGGGCGCGGTACTCATGGTGGCGAACGCGGCCCGCAGCGCCTTGGCGGCCTTGGCGAGATCCGGGTCCCGGCCCGGCCGGCCGTGGTTGACCGCGACCTCGCGGGCCTTCCAGAAGCGGTCGATCAGGGGCTGCAGATAGCCGGACTCGGTCCGGTCCAGCAGCGAGGAGGAGGCGTTGCCGGCCAGCGCGCGCAGCGCGGCACGGGACCGGGGATCGCCGCCCGCCAGATCGTCGACGGCCGCGTCCCAGGACCGGCCCGGGTGGTAGTCGCGCGGATTCCACGCGTAGTCGGCGGCCGTGAACAGCGGGATGCGCGAGGCGAGCGGCTGCTGCATGGCGTTGGCCAGCAGCGCCGTGGAACCGGTGGCGACGGCCGGCTCCCGGCCCCGGTAGGGCCCGAGGAAGATCCGGTCCTGGGCGTAGTCGTTGACCGGGTAGTTGTCCATGGTCACCAGCGGGTGGCCGAACACCTGGCGGGCCGTGGACAGCTCGCCGCCGGTGATGGTCCGCGGGACCACGCCCACACCGGTCCAGGCCACCTCGACCCGGTCGTCGAGCGCGTCGGACAGCGCCCGGCGGTACGCCGTCGAGCCGTCCTGGTAGTACTCGGTCGGCATCAGGGAGAGCGCCCCGGCCTGCGGATGCCGCTGCGCCAGATGCGCGGCGAGCGCATTGGCGGCCTTGGCCTGCGCCCGTGCCGCGGCCCGGGGGCCGGTGCCGAAGGCGTCCGCGTCGGCGTCGCAGTGCCATTCGCTGTAGCTGACGTCCTGGAACTGCAGCTGGAAGGAGCGCACGCCCAGCGCCCACATCGCGTCCACCTTGCGCCGCAGCGCCCGCATGTCCTCCTCGGACGACAGGCACATCGCCTGGCCCGGGGCGACGGCCCAGCCCAGCGTGACGTGGTTGGCCCGGGCCCGCTCGGCCAGCGCCCGGAAGCCGGCGCGCTGCTCCGCCGGGTAGGGGTCGCGCCACCGGGCCTGGCGGTAGGGATCGTCGCCCGGCGCGTACAGGTAGCGGTTCTGCTTGGTGCGGCCCATGAAGTCCAGCTGAGCGAGCCGCTGGGCCTGGCTCCAGGGCTGCCCGAAGAACCCCTCGGTGGTGCCGCGCACCGCCGTGCCGGGCCAGTCGCGTACGGCCACCGAGGCCAGCTGCTTCCGGCCGTTCCCGTGGGTGACCAGTTGCCGCAGGGTCTGCGCGGCGTGGAAGAGGCCGTCGGCGCCGACGCCGTCCAGGGCGACGGTGTCCCGGCCCGCGACCTGGCCCACCGCCAGGCGGTAGCCGCCGGCCGGCAGGTCCCCGCGGGCCGGTGCCCGCAGCGCCCGCAGCGCCGCCGCGGCCTGCTCGCCGCCGACGTGGATCACCGGCCCGGCCGCGGGCAGCCGGTCGCCGGGTGCCTGCTGCCGGACGGTGTGCACCCCGGCGTCCCGCAGCAGGCCGCGCAGCGCGTCCAGGGTGTGGGGGTCGGTGTCCCCAGCGGCCACCAGCACCGCCTCGCGGCCGAGCGGCACGGCGTCGCCCAGCTCCCGCATCGCCTGCGGGCGCGGCCAGACGGCGGGTGCGTGCCCGGCGCCGGCCGGCCGGTCGGGCCGGTCGGGGGCGCCGACGGCGGGGTCCGCGGGCGCCGCCTGGGCGCTGGGCACCCCGCCGAGCAGGCCTCCGATGACCGCGGCGGCCAGTGCGGTGGTTCCGGCCACCCGCGCACGGGCGCCCGCGCCGTTCCCCCTGCCGCTCCTACCGATACTTCCGACGCTCCATACGCCCCGGCCTCGCACGGCTGCTCCTCGTCCCCGTCCATCACTCGCCGGTCCGCACCGGCGCCCCGTTTATCCCCGCCGGTGCCCCTTCGGGCAGACCTCCGGCCGTGAGCCCACCATTGTGGCGGTTCGGGTGTCAACCAGGCGAGGGCGGGGGCCCGGAGGGCCGGCCGGGGGAGGGGGTCCGGCCGGTGCCGCGGGCGGGATCCGGGGGGGGGCTCACGGGCGGAATCCGGGGGCTCGCCGGCCCGCAGAACTTCCGTCCCGGAGCCCGGTTCCCCCGCGTTCTTGGCGCCCCCCGGCGCCCGGCGCAGTGAAATCGCCTGCGTGAGGCATAATGTGACGTGGGTCACGTTTCGTGAGCAGATACGTCTGCGATCGTGTCGAGTGGGTAGGGCCCACGTGTCCCATTACCGATGAACGGGAGGCCCTCGTGGCCGCATCCGCTCAGCTGCTCCTCGACGCTCTGTCCTCCAAACCGGGAGGTGCGACGATGGAGTCCGACATTTTCGACGGGGTGTCCGACCCCGATTCCGGCCTCGACGGCTCCGGATCCTTCAGCTTCGTCGAGCCGCCCCTGACCAGCGAGCCCCCGCTCGCCGACGCCGCCCCGCTGACCAGCGAGGTCCCGATCTCCGCCGAGCTGCCGCTGACCAGCGAGCCGACGGCCGCCGGCCACGGCACGGAGTCCATGGAGGTCTGAGGACCCATGGGCCGCGCGCGGCTCGCCCGGCTGCACGGCATCGCCACGTCCTACGAGCCCTCGCCGGGCCGGAGCGTCCAGATCACCGGCGACACCGTCGTCGCCGTGCTCGCCGCACTGGGGGTCGATGCCTCGACCCCGCAAGCCGTCCGCAGCGCCCTGGCCGCGTACGAGGACCGCGCGGCCCGCGCCCTGCTGCCCCGCACCGTCGTCGCCCGCCCCGGGCGGCCGCCCGGCCTCGCGCATCTCCCCGAAGGCACCGTCCTGCGGGTCGAGACCGAGAGCGGGACGGCCGTGGAGGGCCTGGCGGCGTCCGGTCCGGTGGCCCTGGCCCGGTTGCCCCTCGGTGTCCATGTGCTGCACGCCCGTGCCCCCGACGGCCGCGCCGCCGGCGCCCCGCTGATCGTCGCGCCAGACCGGGTGCCTGCGCCGCCCGGCCGCTGCCACGGCTTCCTGGTGCAGCTCTACTCCCTCCTGTCTCGGCAGTCCTGGGGCATGGGCGACCTGGGGGACCTCGCCGACCTCGCCGCCTGGTCGGGGCGGGCGCTGGGCACCGGCTTCCTCCAGCTCAACCCGCTGCATGCGGCCGTCCCCGGCCCGCCCACCGATCCCTCGCCCTACCGCCCCTCCTCGCGCCGCTTCCCCGACCCGGTCCATCTGTGGATCGAGGACATCCCGGAGTACGCCCGGCTCACCGGCGCCGCCCGCTTACGGGCCGACGAGCTCGCCGCGCGGGCCCGCGCGCTGCGGACCGGGGTGCTCGACGGGGGCGCACTGATCGACCGGGACGCGGTCTGGGCGCTCAAGCGCGAGGCCCTGGAGCTGATGTGCGCGGTCCCGCTCACCCCGGGCCGGCGGGCCGCGTACTGCGACTTCCTCGCCGAGCAGGGCGAGGCGCTGGAGGACCACGCCACCTGGTGCGCGATCGCCGAGCGGCACGGCCCCCACTGGCGCGGCTGGCCCGGCGGGCTGAGCGACCCGCGCTCCCCGGCCACGGCCCGGCTGCGGCCGCGGTTGCTCGACCGGATCGACTTCCACAGCCGCCTCGTCTGGCTCACCGACCAGCAACTGGCCGCCGCGCAACGGGCCGCGCGGGAGGCCGGGATGGGCATCGGGCTGGTGCACGACCTCGCCGTCGGTGTCCACCCCTCGGGTGCCGACACCTGGGCGCAGCAGGACGCCTTCGCCGCAGGGATGTCCGTCGGGGCGCCGCCGGACGCCTTCAACTCCCGTGGCCAGGACTGGGGCCTGCCGCCCTGGCGCCCGGACGTGCTGGCCGCCGCGGGCCACGCCCCCTACCGGGAGCTGCTGCGCGGCATGCTGCGGCACGCCGGGGCGCTGCGCATCGACCATGTGATGGGGCTGTTCCGGCTGTGGTGGGTCCCCGAGGGCCGGCCGCCGACGGAGGGCGCCTATGTCCGCTACGACGGCGAGGCGATGCTCTCGGTGCTGGCCCTGGAGGCGCACCGGGCCGGTGCCGCGGTGATCGGTGAGGACCTGGGCACCGTCGGGCCGGGGGTCCGCGCGGCGCTCGCCGAGCGGGGCGTCCTGGGAACGTCGGTGCTGTGGTTCGAGCGGGATTACGGGGGCGGGGAGGGCGGCGGCGAGGACGGGGAGGCCGGCCCGGAGGCCGCTGCGGAGCCCGCCTCGGCCTCGGAACCTGCTGCGGAGGCCGCCGCGCAGCCCACCCCGGCATCCGCCCCCGCGCCCCTGGCCCGCATCCTGGCGCCCGACGAGTGGCGCAGCGCCTGTCTGGCCACCGTCACCACCCACGATCTGCCGCCCACCGCGGCCCGGCTGACCGGTGAGGACGTCGCCCTGCGCGAACGGCTCGGGCTGCTCGCCGGGCCGCCGGAGCGGGAGCGCTCCCGCGCCCGCTCTGAACGCACCGAGTGGCTGCGGGAGTTGGTGCGGCGCGGCCTGCTGCCCGAAGGGGCGGCCGACGAGGAAGCGGCCGTCCGGGCCGTCCACCGCTTCCTGCTGCGGACCCCGGCGCGGATGGTGGGCGCCCGACGCGGTGGGGGACCGGCGCCCGCAGAACCTCCCCGGAACGTGGCAGGAGTACCCGAACTGGCGCCTTCCGATCGCCGGCCCCGACGGCCGTCCGTGCACCCTGGAGGAGCTGGCCGCCTCCCCCCGCCTGCACGCGCTGATGCGTGAAGTGTCCGGCGGCCGCCGGTAGTCCCGCCCGGCGCTCCGGGCCGCACGCCCCGGGAGCCCGCTCCCGCGCACCCGGCCGCCGGTTGTGCCACCCCGCGCGCGCGGGGCGCCGGGGCGTCCGATACGTTGACTTCGTGAGCAACAAGGTCAAGAAAAATGTCCTGCGCGCCGGAACCATCACCGCCGGCACCGCGCTGATGCTGCTGATGTCGTCCCCCGCGTTTGCGCTCACCCGCGACGACGGTGACGACCCGGGTCCGGGCCTGAGCGTGATCCAGACGCTCGGCCTCTATGTCGCTGCACCCATCGTGCTCTTCCTGATCATCGCCGGGCTGGTCGTCGCGGGCGACAAGTCCCGCAAGCAGGCCCAGCCCAAGGGCTGACGCCGGGCATCAGTGACGCCTCGAGGGCGCCCCACGGTCATCGACCGCGGGGCGCCCTTCGTCATGCCCGGACCCGGGACCGGGCAGGGTCCGGGCAGGGCCTGGGCGGGGGCCGCTCCGGGCGTCCAACGGTGACAGAACAGGGCGGCGCCCTTTGTCGTACCCGGCTATTTCCGCAGGTGAAAAGGGGGTTGCGAGGCGGCTATCGCGCGCTTTTCGACCGGTTTGAACGGGGGGAGGTGTTTAACCGGCCCTAACCTACGATGACGTAACCTACGCAGCCGTAGGTCAAACCTACGGACCCGTAGGTCGTCGTCCCCAGGAGTTCCCCCGTGACCATCGCCCCCGCCCGCCATAACGGAGAGCTCGGCCAGGCCGCCTGGAGCGACGCCCAGTTGCTCTACGCGCTCGAAGAGGTCGTGGAGAAGGAACTCAACCGCCATCTGAAGATCGCCAAGGACTGGATGCCCCACGAGTACGTACCGTGGAGCGACGGGCGCAACTTCCCCGGGCCGCTGGACGGTGACGCCTGGGACCCCGAGCAGTCCAAGGTCAGCGACATCGGCCGGATCGCCCTCGTGGTCAACCTCCTCACCGAGGACAACCTCCCCAGCTACCACCACGAGATCGCCACCCTCTTCGGCCGCGACGGCGCCTGGGGCACCTGGGTGCACCGCTGGACCGCCGAGGAGGGCCGGCACGGCATCGTGATGCGGGACTACCTGCTCACCAGCCGGGCGGTCGACCCGGACGAGCTGGAGCGGTTCCGCATGGCCCACATGTCGGAGGGCTTCGAGTCCGACAACGCGCACAGCATGCTGCACTCGGTGGCGTACGTCGCCTTCCAGGAGCTGGCCACCCGGATCTCGCACCGCAACACCGGCCACCACTCCGGTGACCCGGTCTGCGACCGGATGCTGGCCCGGATCGCCACCGACGAGAACCTGCACATGGTCTTCTACCGCAACCTCCTCGGCGCGGCCTTCGAGATGGCCCCCGACCAGACCATGTGCGCGGTGCGCGATGTCGTCACCGGCTTCCGGATGCCCGGCCACGGCATGCCCGGCTTCGAGCGGTCGGCCGCCCGGATGGCCATCGGCGGGATCTACAACCTGCGGATCCACCACGACGACGTGCTGCAGCCGGTGCTGCGCTACCTGAAGGTGCTGGAGATCGGCGGGCTGGGCCCGGCCGGGCTGGCCGCGCAGGAGGAACTGGGCCTGTTCATGGACGGGCTGGACGGCCAGGCGCGGAAGTTCGACGAGCGCCAGGCCGCCATCCTCGCCCGCCGCGAGGCCAACCGCCGCGGCTGACCCAGGCAGGCCTCCCCCGCCGCCGTCCGCGGGCGGGTGCGCGCGGCGGCGGGTGCGTACGCTGCCCGCATGGCCGACTGGGACCTCAAGAAGCTGCGCATCCTGCGCACCCTGAACGAGCTGGGCACGGTCACCGCGACCGCCGAGGCGCTGCACATGACGCCCTCGGCGGTCTCCCAGCAGCTGACCGGGCTGGCCAGGGCGCTCGGCGTCACGCTGCTGGAGGCGCACGGCCGGCGGGTCCGGCTGACCGACGCCGCACAGCTGGTGCTGCGGCACGCCGAGGCGGTCTTCGCCCAGCTGGAGCGCGCGGACGCGGACCTGCTCGGCTACCTCCAGGGCGAGGCGGGCCAGGTGCGGATCGGTGCCTTCTCCACGGCTATCCCCGCCCTGGTGGTCCCGGCCGCCTTGGAGCTGCGCCGCAGCCACCCCGGGCTGTCGGTGGTCGTACGGGAGGCGGAGGCGGAGGCCGCCTACGAGCTGCTGGCCGAGGGCAGCGTCGATCTGGCGCTGTCCCTGGCCGCGCACGCCCCCACCCCGCGCGACCCCAAGTTCAGCCGGGTCTCGCTGCTCGCCGACCCGCTGGACGTGGCGCTGCCGGCCGGCCATCCGCTGGCCGGCGAGCCGGGGCTGCGGCTGGCCGACCTGGCGGACGAGCCCTGGATCTTCGGCAGCAGCGGGCCCTGGTCGCAGATCACCACGACCGCCTGCGAGAGCGCCGGCTTCGTGCCCGAGCAGGCGCATGCCGCCGCCGACTGGAGCGCGATCTGGGCGATGGTGGCGGCGGGGATGGGGGTGGCGCTGGTGCCCCGGATGGCGATGGCGGGCGGCCTGGGCGCCGCCGGGCCCGGTGCGGAGGAACCCGGCGTGCGGGGCGGGCGCGGTGGCGGGGGAGTGGCGGTGCGGGTGCTGCACGCCGACCAGCCGCGCCGCCATGTGGTCGCCGCCGTCCGCCGCGGTTCCGAGGGGGCGCCGGGCCTGGCCCGGGTGCTCGCCGCGCTGCGGGAGGCGGCCGCCGCCCAGACGCCGGGAGACCCCACTGTTCAGCCCAGCTGAACGTATTCCTCAAAAACTTTCGATGGACCTGAGGGGTGGGCCACTGCGACCGTGGAGTGGTCCGCACGGCTCACCTCGTCGAAAGGCAACGATGACCGCCAACCCGGCCGCCGACCGCACTGATCCGCACGCCAACGACGCGAACCCGTACGGCGGCGGAGACCCCTACGCCGACTACCGCGGCGGGGACTTCCCCTTCACCTCGCTCGTCGACCTCGCCGACCGCCGCCTCGGCGCCGGGGTGATCGCCGCGAACGACGAGTTCTTCGCCGAGCGCGAGAACCTGCTGAAGCCCACCCCGGCGGTCTTCGACCCCGAGCACTTCGGCCACAAGGGCAAGATCATGGACGGCTGGGAGACCCGCCGCCGCCGTGGCACCGACGGCGACCACCCCTTCCCGGACGACGACGCGCACGACTGGGCGCTGATCCGGCTCGCCGCCCCCGGGGTGATCCGCGGCATCATCGTCGACACCGCCCACTTCCGCGGCAACTACCCCCAGCAGGTCAGCGTCGAGGCCACCGCGCTCCCCGGCAGCCCCGGCCCCGAGGAACTGCTCGCCGGCGGGGTGAAGTGGGAGGAGCTGGTCCCGCGCACCCCCGTCCGCGGCCACGCCGCCAACGGCTTCGAGGTGACCGTGGAGCGCCGCTTCACCCACCTCCGCCTCAAGCAGCACCCCGACGGGGGGATAGCGCGCCTGCGGGTCCACGGCGAGGTCGTGCCGGACCCGGAATGGCTCGATGTGCTGGGCACCCTCGACCTGGCCTCGGTGCTGCACGGCGGCACCGTCGAGGACGCGTCCGACCGCTTCTACTCCTCGCCCACCCAGCTCATCCGGCCCGACCTGTCCCGCAAGATGGACGACGGCTGGGAGAACCGCCGCCGCCGGGTCAAGGGCACCCACGACTGGGTCCGCTTCCGGCTCGCCGCCCAGGGCGAGATCCGCGCCGTGGAGATCGACACCGCCTACCTCAAGGGCAACTCGGCCGGCTGGGCGGCCCTGTCCGGCTGCGACGGCGACCCGGCCGACGAGGCCTCCTGGTTCGAGATCCTGCCGAAGACCCGGCTCCAGCCCGACACCCCGCACCGCTTCCGGCTGCCGCGCTCCGTGACGGCCACCCACGTACGGCTGGACGTCTTCCCCGACGGCGGCCTGGCACGGCTGCGCCTGCACGGCGACCTCACCGCGGCCGGCCGCGCCGCCCTCGGCAGCCGCTTCGACGCCCTGGGCGGCTGAGCCGCACCCCGCGTGCACCCGGGCGGCGCGGGAGGGGACGGGGCCCGGCGCAGGGCGGGCCGGGGCGGCCGACGCCGTGGCGGCGGAAGGACATTCCGCCGCCACGGCGCGTAAGCCCCTGTGGCGGGGACCCGGCGGAATCCCGATGCCGGGTCCCCCTGCGGGACGGTCAGGCCGCCGCGTCCGCGGCCTGCGCCTTCAGCGCCCGCTCGATCCCGGCCCGCGACTCGGTCATCAGCCGGCGCAGCGCCGCGCTCGGCTCGGCCGACGCCAGCCAGGCGTCGGTGGCTTCCAGCGTCTCCCGCGAGACGTGCAGCGCCGGGTAGAGGCCCACCGCGATCTGCTGCGCCATCTCATGGCTGCGGGAGTTCCAGATGTCCTTCACCACGGCGAAGTACTTCTCGCTGTAGGGCGCCAGCAGCTCCCGCTGGTCGGTCTGCACGAAGCCGCTGATGACGGCCTCCTGCGTGGAGTTGGGGAGCCGGTCCGACTCCACCACCGAGGCCCAGGCCTCGGCCTTCGCCTCCGCCGTGGGACGCGCCGCGCGGCACGTCGCGGCGTACCGCTCGCCCGCCGAGGTCTTGTCCCGGTCCAGCTCCGCCGCGATGGCCTTCTCGTCCGCCCGGCCGGTGGCGGCCAGCCGGTGCAGCAGCGACCAGCGCAGCTCGGTGTCCACGACGAGCCCGGCGACCTCCTGCGTGCCGTCCAGCAGGCCCTGCAGCAGGTCCAGTTGCTCGTCCGTACGGGCCGCGGCGGCGAACGCACGGGCCCAGGCCAGCTGGTGGTCGCTGCCCGGCTCGGCCGCCCGCAGCTGCTCCAGGGCCGCCGCCGTCCAGGTCGCGAGCCCCGTCTCGCGCCACTCCGGAGCCGCGTACAGGTCCAGCGCCAGCTTCACCTGGCGGTGCAGCGACTGGACGACGCCGATGTCCGACTCCTTGCCGATGCCGGACAGCACCAGCGACAGGTAGTCGCGGGTGGCCAGTTCGCCGTCCCGCGTCATGTCCCAGGCCGCCGCCCACGACAGGGCGCGCGGCAGCGACTCGGTGAAGTCACCGAGGTGTTCGGTGACGGTCTTCAGCGACTCCTCGTCCATCCGGACCTTGGCGTAGGACAGGTCGTCCTCGTTGAGGAGGATGACGGCCGGCCGGGCCGTGCCCACCAGCTGGGGCACGGCGGTCAGTTCGCCGTCCACGTCCAGCTCGATCCGCTCGGTGCGGACCAGCTTGCCGCCCTGGAGGTCATAGGCGCCGATCGCGATCCGGTGCGGCCGCAGCACCGGCTCGCCCTTGGCGCCGGCCGGCAGCGCCGGGGCCTCCTGCCGGACCGCGAAGGAGGTGATGACGCCCGCGCCGTCCACCTCGATCTCCGGCCGCAGGATGTTGATCCCCGCGGTCTCCAGCCACTTCTTCGACCAGGTCTTCAGGTCCCGCCCGCTGGTCTCCTCCAGCGCGCCGAGCAGGTCCGACAGCCGGGTGTTCCCGTAGGCGTGCGCCTTGAAGTAGGCCTGGACGCCCTGGAAGAACTCGTCCATGCCGACATAGGCGACCAGCTGCTTGAGGACGCTGGCGCCCTTGGCGTAGGTGATGCCGTCGAAGTTGACCAGGACGTCGTCGAGGTCGTTGATCTCGGCCATGATCGGGTGGGTGGACGGCAGCTGGTCCTGCCGGTACGCCCAGGTCTTCATGGAGTTGGCGAACGTCGTCCACGAGTGCGGCCACTTCGAGCCCGGGGCGTAGGCCTGGCAGGCGATCGAGGTGTAGGTGGCGAACGACTCGTTCAGCCACAGGTCGTTCCACCACTCCATGGTGACCAGGTCGCCGAACCACATGTGCGCCAGCTCGTGCAGGATCGTCTCCGCCCGCACCTCGTACGCCGCGTCCGTCACCTTCGAGCGGAAGACGTACTGGTCGCGGATGGTCACCGCGCCCGCGTTCTCCATCGCGCCGGCGTTGAACTCCGGCACGAAGAGCTGGTCGTACTTCGCGAACGGGTAGGCGTAGTCGAACTTCTCCTGGAACCAGTCGAAACCCTGCCGGGTGACCGCGAAGATCTCCTCCGCGTCCAGGTGCTCGGCCAGCGACGGCCGGCAGTAGATGCCCAGCGGCACCGTCCGCCCGTCCTTCTCGTACGAGCTGTGCACGCTGTGGTAAGGACCGGCGATCAGCGCCGTGATGTAGGTCGAGATCCGCGGCGTCGGCTCGAAGCGCCAGACGTTCTCGCTCGGCTCCGGAGTCGGCGAATTGGAGATCACCGTCCAGCCCTCCGGGGCCTTCACGGTGAACTGGAAAGTCGCCTTCAGGTCCGGCTGCTCGAACGAGGCGAACACCCGCCGCGCGTCCGGTACCTCGAACTGCGTGTAGAGGTAGGCCTGTTGGTCCACGGGGTCGACAAAGCGGTGCAGTCCCTCACCGGTGTTGGTGTAGGCGCAGTCCGCCACCACCTTCAGCTCGTTGCGGCCGGCCCGCAGCCCCGGCAGCGCGATCCGCGAGTCCTTGAACACCGCTTCCGGGTCCAGCGCCTCGCCGTTGAGCACGACCTCGTGCACGGCCGGCGCCACCAGGTCGATGAAGGTCTCCGCGCCCGCCTCGGCCGCATCGAAGTGCACGGTCGTCTCCGACCGGTACGTGCCACCCCCGTTCCCGTCGTCGCCCGGGGTACCCCCCTCCTGCGCGCCGGAGAGGTCGAGATCGATCTCATACGCGTCCACGGTCAGCAGGCGCGCCCGCTGCTGCGCCTCGTCGCGGGTCAGATTCGTGCCAGGCACCAGGTCATCTCCTCGTAAGCGGCCTCGTATGCGGCGTTTCCGTCATCCTTCCACGGCAGGGGCCCCTTGATCGTGGGCAGCTCGGGATCGGTCGCCGCCGAACCCGCGCCCGCCGCACCGCGGCCGGAACCGGGGAAGGAAGCGTGGCGTCCGATTCCCGCCGGCACAGCGCGCCCGCGACGCCGACGCTTGAGGCATGACAACTCACACCACCGACTACGCCGCTCTCCCCATCCCCGAGACCGCACTCAGACAACTGCGGGTCACCGACGACGCCGGGCGGCCCGCCGAGCCGTTCACCGCCCGTGAGGACGGGGTGCCGCAGGACGCCGTCGGGGCGCCGCTGCGCTGCTGCCTGCGCGAGGTCCGGGCCGGCGAGCGGGTGGCGCTGGTCTCGTATGCGCCGCTGCGCCGCTGGGCGGCCGCGACCGGGGCGGAGCCCGGGGCGTACGACGAGCAGGGGCCGGTGTTCATCCACGCCGGGGCGTGCGGCGGGCCGGACGGCGCGGCCGGCCGGTATCCCGCGATGTCGGCCGGGTCGCTGCGCGTGCTGCGTCGCTACAACGCGCGGGGGCAGATCACCGGCGGCCGGTACCTGGAGGTCCCCGAGGACGCCCGGGCCGCGTTCGACGCGGCCCTCGGGGAGGCGTTCGCCGATCCGCGGACGGCGCTGGTGCACGTACGGGCCGTGGAGTACGGCTGCTTCCACTTCGAGGTCCGGCGCACCCGCTGAGGACCGGTGGCCCCGGAAGCCGGAACGGCGGGTGCCCGTACGGAGACTCCGTACGGGCACCCGCCGTGTGCGAGCAGCAGGCGTCAGCCGCGCAGCTCCGCGGCGACCAGCTCCGCGATCTGGACGGCGTTCAGCGCCGCGCCCTTGCGGAGGTTGTCGTTGGAGACGAACAGCGCCAGGCCGTTCTCGACGGTCTCGTCGTTGCGGATCCGGCCCACGAAGGACGCGTCCTGGCCGGCGGCCTGGAGCGGGGTGGGCACGTCCGAGAGGGTGACGCCGGGGGCGCCGGCCAGCAGCTCCTGGGCGCGCGCCGGGCTGATCGGACGCGCGAAACGGGCGTTGACCTGCAGCGAGTGACCGGTGAAGACCGGGACGCGGACACAGGTGCCGGACACCTTCAGGTCCGGGATCTCCAGGATCTTGCGGCTCTCGTTGCGGAGCTTCTGCTCCTCGTCGGTCTCGTTCAGACCGTCGTCGACGATCGCGCCGGCCATCGGGAGCACATTGAAGGCGATCGGGCGGACGTACTTGTCCGGCTCGGGGAACTCCACGGACGCGCCGTCGTGCGTCAGCTTGGTGGCGTCCTGCTCGACGGCCTTGCGGACCTGGCCGTCCAGCTCCTCCACACCGGCCAGACCGCTGCCGGAGACCGCCTGGTAGGTGGCGACGACCAGGGAGACCAGGCCGGCCTCCTCGTGCAGCGGGCGCAGCACCGGCATCGCGGCCATGGTGGTGCAGTTCGGGTTGGCGATGATGCCCTTGGGCCGGTCGGTGATCGCCGACGGGTTGACCTCGGAGACGACCAGCGGGACCTGGGGGTCGCGGCGCCAGGCCGAGGAGTTGTCGATCACGACCGGGCCGGCGTCGGCGACCTTCTCGGCCAGCGCCTTGGACGTGGCGCCGCCCGCCGAGAAGATCACGATGTCCAGCGCCGAGTAGTCGGCGGTGGCCGCGTCCTCGACGGTGATCTCGGTGTCCTGCCAGGGCAGCGTCCGTCCGGCGGACCGGGCCGAAGCGAACAGCCGCAGCTGCTCGACCGGGAAGTTCCGCTCGGCGAGGATGCCTCGCACCACGCCGCCGACCTGTCCGGTGGCTCCGACGATTCCGATCCTCATGGGACTCCTTCTTTCTGGCCTGACATGGGTGTCTGCTCGGGACACCTGCTCAGTAGTGCCTCCATCATGTGTGTGATACCCGTCGCGTTGTCCAATCCGTTCCGTTCCGTGGCGGGTCGGGAGGCCGTACCGGCGCGTAGTGCGCCGGAGTGCTCACGGTGCGTACGGGGCGGTCGGCGGTGGGGGCGCCGGGGCGGCCCCCCGGCGGCGGTCCGTGAGGGAGCCGGGGCGGCCCGTGGCGGGTCCGGTTACCCCGGCCGGTGAACGGCCGGTGACCGCCGGCCGCACCGCCGGGCAGGGCTCCATGACCGGAAGGTGGCCGGCAGATCCCTGTGCGGTGATGGGTTCTCCGCGTTGCCACGGCGTTCACGCGCAGGTCATCCCGGATGCCAACCATCCCAGGTGACAGGGCAGTTGTGCTGCCCGGCCGCCTTCGCGTTCGCACCCGGGGAGCCTTGCGTATGTCCCGTATACGGTCCGCCGCCACCTTCGACCGCCGTACGTTCCTCACCGCCACCGGAGCGGTCGGTGCCGCCACCGGCCTCGGGCTCGCCTTCGGCGTCGGCCCGGACCGGGCGGCGCAGGCGGCCACCGTTGCCTCCGGCCCGGCCCCGGCCGCGCCGGTCCCGGTCGATGCCCCCGCCGTCCCCCCTGCGCCGTACACCCGCGGCACCACCCTCGCCGGGGTGTCCGCCCCGCGCGGCAGCGGAGGCTACCGCCGGCTCGGGGACGGCCCCGCCTGGGACCGGGTGGTCCGCGCCGACCTCGCCACGGCCCACGGCGGGCGCGACAAGCGGCGTACCGCGCTGGCGTCGTTCGTGCAGTTCACCGACCTGCACCTGGTCGATGTGCAGAGCCCGCTGCGCTACGAGTACCTGCGCGCCGAGACCGCCAGCGCCTGGCGGCCCCAGGAGGCGCTGTCGGTCGCCGGGGCCGTCTCGCTGGTCGAGCGGGTCAACGCGCTGTCCGGCGGGCCCGCCACCGGCGCCCCGCTGTCCTTCGTGATGACCACCGGTGACAACACCGACAACAACTCCAAGCTGGAGCTGGAGTGGTTCCTGACCGCGATGAGCGGCGGCAGGATCACCCCGAATTCCGGCGACCCGCGCCGCTACGAAGGGGTCCAGGACAGCGGGCTGCCGCTGTACTGGCAGCCGGAGCGCGCCCTGCGCGACGCCGACAAGAAGCGGGGCTTCCCGCGGCTGGACGGGTTCCTGGCGGCCGCGATCCGCACCGTCCACAGCCCGGGGCTGCATTTGCCCTGGTACTCGACGGTCGGTAACCACGACTCGCTGCCCGGCGGGTGCTACGCCCCCGGCGACCCCTTCTGGACCGAGATCGCCACCGGCGGCCGCAAGCTGGAGACGCTGCCCGCCGCCGAGGCCGCGAAGGTCTGGAAGGCGGTCAAGGACGGCCTCGACCCCGAGGGGGCGGACTTCAAGCGGCTGCTGACGGCGCACGCCAAGCAGGCCAGGAGGGTCACCCCCGACGAGCGGCGCGCCCCCTTCACCCGGGCCGAATATCTGCGCGCCCACCTCGACCCGGCGCACACCGGACCCGGTCCGCACGGTCACGGCTACACCTCCGCCCATCTCGACGGGGACCGCCTCTACTACACCTTCCGGGTCTCCGACGACGTCCTCGGGATCAGCCTGGACACCACCGACCCCGGCGGCCACTACACCGGCTCGGTCGGTGACGCCCAGCTGCGCTGGCTGGAGCGGACGCTGAAGGAGAACGAGAAGGGGGAGAAGGCCCATGTGCTGGTCTTCAGCCACCACACCAGCAAGACGATGAACAACACCCGGCCCGACCCGGCCCGCCCGCACGAGAAGCGGCACAACGGTGCCGAGCTGGTGGAGCTGCTGGCCGCCCACCCCCGTGTCGTCGGCTGGATCAACGGCCACAGCCACAAGAACGAGATCATCGCGCACGGCAGCTTCTGGGAGGTCTCCACCGCCTCGCACATCGACTTCCCGCAGCTGGCCCGGGTCATCGAGCTGGTGGACAACCACGACGGCACGCTGTCGCTGTTCACCACCCTGATCGAGTCGGCCGCCCCGCACCGCACGGACTTCGGCGACCTCTCGCAGACCGGGCTGGCGGCCCTCTACCGCGAGCTGTCCTTCAACGCCCCCGAGGCCCGCAGCGACCTGGCGGGCACGTCCCGGGACCGCAACGTCGAGCTGCTGCTCAAGCGGAGCTGACGGCGCCGGGGGACACCCCTGACGGGGGCCCTGACGGCCCCTGACGGGGCCCCTAACGCGGCAGTACCACCACATACGCGCTCGGCTCCCGGTCGCCCGCCGCCATCAGCGCCGTACGGATCACCGCGGCCTGCTGCTCGGGGGACGTGCGCAGGGTGCGCGGCAGACAGCGGACGACGGTGATGCCCAGCCGCTCCAGATGCTCGCGCTTGTGGAAGAACGGCGACTGCAGCGGGTCCTCCTCGGGGCGCGGCGCCCGGGTGTCGATCTCCAGGGCCACCGCGTGCTCCGGCCAGAAGGCGTCCACGCCGCCCAGCTGCGGCCCGCCCGGCAGCCGCAGTTCGACGTTCCACAGCGGGTCGGGCAGGCCGTGGGCGCGCACCATCGCATAGAGCCGCTGCTCGGCCAGCGCCCGGCCCTCGGCGAGCAGGGTGTCCACCGCGTCCACCACGTGCGGCCGGGTCAGCAGCCGGGCCCGGCTCAGCTCCCGCACCACCGAGGTCGCCTCGCAGTGGCCGCCGCGCACCGCCTCGGTCAGCAGCCGGCGCACCGTCGTGGCATCCGTGAGCGTGCCGACCGCGTCCGCGACCGCGCGCGGCACCGGCGCGGCCGGCACCCCGGTGATCTCCTGCGCGACGGGCAGCTCCACGGTCCGTACGATCCGGGCGAAACCCGTCGAGCGCAGCCGCCGGGTGCGGGCCACCAGGACCTCGATGCGGTCCAGGGCGAGCAGCGGGGGCGCCTCGGTGAAGCCGTGCAGGGCGAGCGCCGCCAGACCCGTGATCATCGCCTCGGGGGCGCCGTCGGACCCGTCGCCCTGCCGGGGCACCGCCGGCCCCCGGTGGCTGGCGTACAGCAGGGCCGCATGCAGCCGCTCCTCGCTGGTGGGCGGCCCCGCGTGCAGCAGATAGACGCCGGGGAGCAGTTGTTGCCAGGGGCCGCCGGCCCGGCAGCGTTCGGTGGTCTCCGCGGCCGGGACGCCGTGCTCCCGCAGCTGACGGGTGGTCATCACCCGGCACTGCGCCTCGGAGAGGTGACGGAGGGGGAGGGGGGAGAGCGGGGTGTCGTGGTTCATGTCACCTCGATTCCCGCGCCCGCTCCGCCCCCTAACCGCTGTTACACGCCCGTGCCACAAACCGGACAACCCTGTACTAAAGTACGGGCGTTCGACTGCCGAAAGGGGCTGGTCGCCCCGGGGGTTACGGCCTCGGCCCGGCCGCCTCGTCACAAGCCTGTGCCCGCAGTGCCCGGGCCAGATCGTCCCGCTTCTCCAGGACCAGCCGCCGCAGCGCGGGCGCCGCCTGCGGATGCCCGTCCAGCCAGCCGTCCGCGGCGTCCAGGGTCTCCTGCTCCACCAGCCAGGCCGGGAACAGCGCGCGCACCACCTCCATCCCGATCTCGATGGAGCGCTCCCGCCACACCCGCTCGATCGCCGCGAAGTAGCGCGGCCGGTACGGGGCCAGCAGCTCCCGCTGCCCGAACTGCGCGAACCCGGCGTTCGTCGCCTCCACCAGGGCGTTGGAGAGCACATCGGACTCCACGGCCTGCTCCCAGGCCGCGGCCTTGACCTCGGCCGAGGGGCGGGCGGCCAGGCAGCGCACCTGGTGGCGCTTGCCGGAGGCGGTGTTGTCGCGGGCCAGCTCGGCGTTGAGCACGCTCTCGTCCGCGACGCCGTGCGCGGCCAGCGGCTCCAGGATCGTCCAGCGCAGCTCCTGGTCCACGTCCAGGCCGTCGATCTTCGCGGTGCCGTCCAGCAGGCCCTGGAGCAGCTGGAGTTCGTCGGGGGCGGCGGCGAGGGCGATGAAGTGCCGGGCCCAGGCGAGCTGGTGGCCGCTGCCGGGCTCGGCCAGCCGCAGCTCGTGCAGCGCGGCCTCGGCGAGCTCCCTGGCGGCCTGCTCCCGGCGGTCCGGCGCCGAGTACAGCTCCAGCGCCGTCTGCGCCTGTCCGTGCAGTGACTGCAGCACACCGATGCCGGTCTCCCGGCCGGCGAACCGCCGCACCAGGCCGAGGTAGTCGCGGGCCGGCATCAGCCCGTCGCGGGTCAGGCCCCAGAGTGCGGCCCAGCACACCGCCCGCGCCATCGGGTCGGCCAGATCGCCGAGCCGGGCCCGCAGGGTGGCCAGCGACCCCTCGTCGAAGCGGACCTTGGCGTACGTCAGGTCCTCGTCGTTGACCAGCACCAGTTCGGGGCGTTCGAGGCCGGCCAGCTCGGGTACGGCGGTCCGCGGCCCGTCCACGTCCACCTCGGCGCGGGCGTAGCGCACCAGCGCCGCATCCGCGCCCTGGCGCCGGTAGAGGCCGACCGCGACCCGGTGCACCCGCAGCTGCGGGTGCGAGGGCGCCGCCTCCTGCAGGATGCTCAGCTCGGTGATCCGGTCCTGCGCGTCATAGGTGACCTGCGGGGTCAGGGAGTTGACGCCCGCGGTCTCCAGCCAGGACCGCGACCAGGACGCCAGGTCCCGGCCCGAGGTCTCCTCCAGCGCCGCCAGCAGGTCCGTGAGCCGGGTGTTGCCGTAGGCGTGCCGCTTGAAGTAGCGCCGCGCGCCCTCCAGGAAGGCGTCCTGCCCCACGTACGCCACCAGTTGCTTGAGGACGGCCGCGCCCTTGGCGTAGGTGATGCCGTCGAAGTTGAGCTTGGCGTCCTCCAGGTCACGGATGTCGGCGGTGACCGGGTGGGTGGAGGGCAGCTGGTCGGCGTGGTAGGCCCAGGACTTGCGGCGGTTGGCGAAGGTGATCCAGCCGTCAGCGAAGCGCGTGGCCCCCACCTGCGCGAAGGCGCCCATGAAGTCCGCGTAGGACTCCTTGAGCCACAGGTCGTCCCACCACTGCATGGTGACCAGATCGCCGAACCACATGTGCGCCATCTCGTGCAGGATGACGTTGGCCCGGCGCTCGTAGGACGCCTCGGTGACCTTCCCGCGGAAGATGAACTCCTCGCGGAAGGTGACACAGCCCGGGTTCTCCATGGCCCCGAGGTTGTACTCCGGGACGAAGGCCTGGTCGTACTTCCCGAAGGGGTAGGGGAAGTCGAAGTGGTCGTGGAAGAAGTCCAGGCCCTGCTTGGTGACGGTGAAGATCTCGTCCGCGTCGAAGTGCTTCGCCAGGCCCTTGCGGCACAGCGCGCCCAGCGGCACCTCCAGCTCGGTGCCGTCCTCGAACGTCCGCCGGTAGACATCACAGACGTAGTGGTACGGGCCGGCGACCACGGCCGTGATGTACGTCGAGATCGGCTCGGTCGTCGCGAAGCGGTGCCGCCCGCCCTCGGCCTCGCCGTCCAGGGCACCGTTGCTGAGCACCAGCCAGCCCTCGGGGGCGGTGACCTCGAAGGTGAACGGGGCCTTCAGGTCGGGCTGTTCGAAATTGGCGAAAACCCGTCGGGCATCGGCCGGCTCGTACTGGGTGTAGAGGTAGACCTCGCCGTCCTCGGGGTCCACGAAGCGGTGCATGCCCTCACCGCTCCGGCTGTAGGCACACCGGGCGTCGACGACCAGGGTGTTCTCGGCGGCCAGCGCGTCCAGGGTGATCCGGGTGCCGTCGAAGACCTCGGCGGGGTCCAGCTCCCGGCCGTTGAGGGTGACGGAGGTGACCGACGGCGCCAGCAGGTCGGCGAAGGCCGAGGCGCCGGGCTCGGCACAGCGGAAGCGCAGCGTCGTCAGGGAGCGGAAGGTCTCCGCTTCCGGACCTGACGCGACCGCTGAGCGGACGTCCAGCGCCACGTCATAGGCGTCGACGCTCAGCAGCCGTCCCCGCTCCTGCGCCTCGTCCCGGGACAGATTCTCACCTGGCACGGCGTGACTCCCTCGTCCTCGTCTCGAATATCGAACAACGGGAATCATGGCACGCCCGCCGTCGGTTGAACCGTTCACGGAACAGCACCGTGAACCGACCCAGCACAGCTCTCATAAGGAGACCCCGTGTCCGACGCCGCGAAGACCCCCGCCGACTTCTGGTTCGACCCGCTGTGCCCCTGGGCCTGGATGACCTCCCGCTGGATGCTGGAGGTGGAGAAGGTCCGCCCGGTCGAGGTGCGCTGGCACGTGATGAGCCTGGCGGTGCTCAACGAGAACAGGCTCGACGAGCTGCCCGCCCAGTACGCCGAGAACATGCGTCCCGGCGGCAAGGCCTGGGGCCCGGTCCGCGTGGTGATCGCCGCGCAGCAGCTGCACGGCGACGAGGTCGTGGGCAGGCTCTACACCGCGCTCGGCACCCGCATCCACAACGAAGGCCTCGGCGTGAGCACCGAGAGCATCGCCGCCGCCCTGGAGGACGCGGGCCTGCCCGCCGAGCTGATCGCGTACGCCGACAAGGACACCTACGACGCCGAGCTGCGAGCCTCCCACAAGGCGGGCATCGACCTGGTCGGCCAGGAGGTCGGCACTCCCGTCATCGCGGTTCCCGGCCACGACGGCGAGCAGCTTGCCTTCTTCGGTCCGGTCGTCACCCCGGCCCCCAAGGGCGAGGAGGCCGCCAAGCTGTGGGACGGGACGCTGATGGTCGCGTCCATCCCCGGCTTCTACGAGATCAAGCGGACCCGGACCCAGGGCCCGGTTTTCGACTGAGAGCCGGACACGGGCGGGGCCCCACGAGTCACGTCCTCGTGGGGCCCCGCCGTTCTTCCGCCCGCCGGGTGAAAGGTGAGAAGACGATCACGAGGCGGGACGTCCGTGCGCCTTACGGCGCCAGCAGCAGGCTGTGCGCGCGCTCCTTGGCGGTGGCGTACCGCTTGGCGACGTCCTGCCAGTTCACGACCTGCCACATGGCCTCGATGAAGTCCACCTTCTGGTTCTTGTACTGCAGGTAGAAGGCGTGCTCCCAGGCGTCGAAGACCAGGATCGGCACCGAGCCCTGCCCGACGTTGCCCTGGTGGTCGTAGATCTGCTCGACGATCAGCCGCCCGGAGAGCGGCTCGTAGGCGAGGACGCCCCAGCCGGAGCCCTGGGTGGTGGCCGAGGCCTTGGTCAGCTGGGCCTTGAACCGCGCGAACGAGCCGAAGGACGCGGCGATCGCGTCGGCCAGCTCGCCCACGCCGTCCTTCTCCAGCGGCTCGCCGCCGCCGTCACCGGTCATGTTGTGCCAGTAGATGCTGTGCAGGATGTGGCCGGAGAGGTGGAACGCGAGGTTCTTCTCCAGGCCGTTGATGTTGCCCCACGCTTCCTTGTCGCGGGCCTCGGCGAGCTGCTCCAGGGTGTCGTTCGCGCCCTTCACGTACGCCGCGTGGTGCTTGTCGTGGTGCAGCTCGATGATCTCGGGGCTGATGACCGGTGCCAGCGCCGCGTAGTCGTACGGAAGTTCAGGAAGTGTGTAGGTGGCCATGCCGATCCCGCCTCCAAGCTGCTGATGAGCAGTAGTTGCAATCAATGTGCAAGAGCACGCTATCAGCAGGAGTGATCACCGGCTGGTTGCGGTGGACCGGCCTGGTGCCAAAGACGGAGGCGGGGCGGGACCTCGGAAGGAGGTCCCGCCCCGCCTGTGGGAGTGGGGGAGCGCTGCGGAGCGGCTACTCCTTGGCCGGGCCGGCGCCCCTGCCCAGCGACCGCTGCCGGATGAGCCCGATCACGGCCAGTACCGCCCCGAAGCCACCGGTGAACAGCAGCTGGATCCGCTGGTTCTCGTCGCGCACCATCAGCAGCAGCACGACGACGATGCCCGCCAGCGCCACCCAGGTCAGGACCGGGAAGGCCCACATCTTCACCACGAGCTTCTCGGGCGCCTCGCGCTCCAGCCGGCGCCGCATCCGCAGCTGGGCGACGGCGATGAAGCCCCACACCACCAGGACGGCCGCGCCGACCATGTTGAGCAGCCACTGGAAGACCGTGGTCGGCCACAGGAAGCTGAAGAGGACCGCGAGGAAGCCGAAGGCGGAGCACAGCAGGACGGCACGGCGCGGGACGCCGCCGCTCACCTTGGCGAGGAAGGCCGGGCCCTGGCCGCGGGAGAGGAGGGAGTAGGCCATCCGCGAGGCGCCGTAGAGGTTGGCGTTCACCGCGGAGAGCAGCGCGATCAGGATGACCACGTTCATGATCTGGCCGGCCGCCGGGATCTTGAGGTAGTCCAGGACCGCGACGTACGGGCCGCTCTTGGCGATGGAGGGGGCGCTCCAGGGGATGACCGTGACGATGATGGCCATCGAGCCGACGTAGAAGAGGGCTATCCGCCACATCGCGGTGCGCACGGCGCGGGCCACACCGCGTACCGGGTCCTTGGACTCGGCGGCCGCGATGGTCACCGTCTCCAGCCCGCCGTAGGCGAACACCGACGCCAGCAGACCGACCATCAGGCCGTCGACGCCCCTGGGCAGGAAGCCGCCGTCACCGGTGAGGTGCGAGGTGCCCGGGGCATGGGTGCCGGGGAGCACACCGAAGATGGCCAGCAGGCCCAGGATCAGGAAGAGGCCGATCGCCGCGACCTTCAGGGCGGCGAACCAGAACTCGAACTCACCGAAGTTGGAGACCGCGGTCAGGTTGGTTCCGGTGAAGAGCAGCATGAACAGCAGGACCCACACCCAGGGCTGGGTGCCGGGGAACCACTGGTGCATCACGTCCGCGGCGCCCAGCGCCTCGGCGGCCACCGCCACGCACAGCAGCGCGGTGAACATCCAGCCCACCGTGAACCCGGCCCAGGAGCCTATGGAGCGCTCGGCGTGCACGGAGAAGGAGCCGGAGGCCGGATTCGCCGCGGCCATCTCGCCGAGCATCCGCATGATCAGCATGACCAGCGCGCCGGAGACGGCATAGGCCAGCACGATCGACGGGCCGGCCGCCGCGATCCCGGCGCGGGAGCCGACGAACAGGCCCGCGCCGATCACCCCGCCCAGGGCGATCATCGAGAGGTGGCGCTGCTTGAGGCCGTTGGACAGCGTGGAGCTGTCCGGGCCGGCGCCCTGGACCGCGTCGCCGTGCTCGCGCGCGGATGCGGCGGACGAGGGTGTCCGATTCATGTCGTACCTGTCCCAGTAGGTGAGAGCGGAGCAAGGCGATACTGCGTTCCCCCGGGCCGCGACCGGCGCGACGGTGCTGCCGGGCCCCCGGACCCCGCCGGTGCGGGCGGAACGCGCAGGGCCTGCCGACGGCGCTGCTCCGGGGTCCTCGGCAAAGCGGGCTCAGTTTGAGCGCCGGTGTCCGCTCAGGGCAACAGTCGTGCAGCGAATGTTCGGTATTCAGACGTGTTCGGCACGGTGTGTGTTCAATGTGTGGTCGATTGTGACGTGGGGTGACCCCGCCGGCCGGGAATCAGCGGCGCCCGCGACGCTCCCGGAGCGCGCGTACACCTGCGACGAGCAGCACCAGACCGGTCGCCCCGGCCGACCACAGAAGCTGCGGCCGGGCCGCGTCATCGGTGAGCATCAGGATCAGCACCCCGCCCATCGCCACCAGCGACGCCCAGGTCAGATACGGGAAGCCCCACATCCGCAGGGTCAGCTTTTCGGGCGCCTCGCGGGCGATCCGCGGACGCAGCCGCAGCTGGGAGACGGCGATCAGGCCCCAGACGAAGAGCAGCACCGCGCCGACCGCGTTGAGCATGTAGAGGAAGACCGAATCCGGCCACTTCAGGTTCAGCAGGACGGAGACGAACCCGAACGCCACCGAGGCGAGCACCGCGCGGCGCGGCACGCCGCCCGCACTCCCGGCTCCTCCCGAGCGGGGGGACGCCCCTCCCGACACCTTCAGCAGCGCCCGCGGCGCCTCGCCCCGCTCGGCCAGCGAGAAGATCATCCGCGACGAGCCGTAGAGATTGGCGTTCAGCGCGGAGAGCAGCGCCACGAACACCACGATGTTCATGATCTGGCCGGCGCCCGGCACCCCGAGGCTGTCGAGCACCGCGACGTAGGGGCTCTTGCCCGGCTGCATCGACGACCAGGGCAGCAGGGTCACGATGACCAGCATCGAGCCGACGTAGAAGAACAGGATGCGCCAGACCGCGCTGCGCACCGCCCGGCCCACCGCACGCGCCGGATCGTCCGACTCGGCCGCGGCGATGGTGACGACCTCCAGGCCGCCGAAGGCGAACACCACGGCCAGGACCCCGGAGACCACCCCGGACCAGCCGTGCGGCAGGAAGCCGCCGTGCCCGGTGAGGTTCGCCAGCCCGACGGGCTCGGTGTCCGGCAGCACCCCGAAGACCGCCAGCAGGCTCAGCGCGAGGAACAGCACGATCGCGGTGACCTTCAGCGTCGCGAACCAGAACTCGAACTCGCCGAAGTTCTTCACCGCGGCCAGGTTGGCGACGGTGAAGACGATCATGAAGATCAGCACCCAGCCCCACTGCGGTACCGCCGGTACCCAGCCGTTCGCGATCTGCGCCGCACCGGTGGCCTCCACGGCCAGCACCACGACCAGCAGGAACCAGTACAGCCAGCCGACGCTGAAGCCGGCCCAGCGCCCCAGCGCCCGCTCCGCGTGCACCGAGAACGCACCGGACGCCGGCATCGCCGCCGACATCTCACCGAGCATCCGCATGACCAGCATCGCCAGCGCGCCCGCGATCAGGTACGACAGCACGATCCCGGGACCGGCGACCGCGATCCCCGCGCCGGAGCCCACGAACAGGCCCGCGCCGATCACCCCGCCCAGGCCCAGCATCGTCAGATGGCGCTGCTTGAGGCCCGCGGCCAGCGGCTCTGTCCCGTCGGCGGCCGTCCCCGGGGAGGACTCGACGGCATGGGTCGGTGCGTCGTGCATGGGCTCGTACTCTCGCAAGGGCCGGGGCGGCGGAGGCCGCCGGCGGGTTGGGGGAACTCCACAGGTCACCGCGGGGCGCGCCCAGTGTCGCCGCATGTCGCGCGCTACCACAAAACCGGCGTCCGAAGGGGGCGCGGGCCGTGATGAGCATCACGTGACCTGCAATGACGCCGTACGGCCCGCCGGAGCCCGGCATTCTGGCGGTGGTCCGGAACTCCTGTTCGGAACTCTCCAAGCGGGCCGGTCCGGCTTTGTCGCCGTCACACGATGATCTCCGGCGGTCCGCTGGACTAACGTCAGCGCGTCCGTCCTGTCCCTCTCACACCGCGGAGTCCCGATGAGCACTGCCGCTCCTACCCGTCCCGGCGCCGTCCTGGCCGATCTGCTGCCGGCCGCCACCGCCTCCCGCGCCCGCGTCCGTGACGCCGCGCTGGTGCTCGGCGGCGCCGCGCTCACCGGTATCGCGGCCCAGATCGCCGTCCCGGTCCCCGGCTCCCCGGTCCCGGTCACCGGCCAGACCTTCGCCGCCCTCCTGGTCGGCGCCTCGCTCGGCGCGAGCCGCGGTGCGCTGTCGCTGGCGCTGTACGCCCTGGCGGGGCTGGCGGGCCTGCCGTGGTTCGCCGGCGGCACCTCGGGAGCGGGCGGGGCCACCCTCGGCTACATCGTGGGCATGCTGCTCGCCGCCACCGTCGTGGGCGCGCTGGCCCGCCGCGGCGGCGACCGCGGTGTGCTGCGCACCGCCGCCACCATGGCCGCCGGCACGGCCGTGATCTACGCCGTCGGCGTTCCCTACCTGGCGCTGAGCACCGGCATGTCCCTCGGCCAGGCCGTCGCCGCCGGCCTCGTCCCGTTCCTGATCGGCGACGCCCTCAAGGCCGCGCTGGCCATGGGCGCGCTGCCCACGGCCTGGAAGCTGGCCGGACGCCGCGGCTGAGCGGGCCGCACCCCGCACACGAAGAGGCCGGGCCCCGTACGCACCCCAGCGGTGCGTACGGGGCCCGGCCCCTTTGCGCGCTGCCTGTCTTACGCCCGGTCCGTCACCCCGGCGCCGACGCCCGGAGCACCCGCCCCGGCCGCGCCGTCCGCCACGGCCGTCCGCGGCCGCCGCCGGTCCAGGATCAGCCCGACCGCCAGCACCACCACGGCCGCGACCACCGAGAGCACCATCTGCTGGCGCCCGTCCGGGTTGTAGAACATGTAGCCGATGACGAAGACGATCAGCCCGATCGTCGCGTAGGTCAGCCACGGGTACAGCCACATCCGCACCGTCAGCCGCTCCGGCGTCTCCCGCTCGATGACCCGGCGCATCCGCAGCTGCGAGAAGCAGATGACCAGCCACACGAACAGCGCCACCGCGCCCGACGAATTCAGCAGGAACTGGAAGATGGTGTCCTTCGAGGTGTAGCTGAAGATCGTCGCCACGAAGCCGAAGGCGACCGACGCCCAGATCGCGACCGCCGGCACCCCGCCCTTGTTGACGGTGGCGAACGACTTCGGCGCGTCGCCGCGCTGACCGAGCGAGAACGCCATCCGGGAGGCGGTGTAGAGCCCGGAGTTCAGACAGGACAGCACCGCGGTCAGCACCACGATGTCCATCACGGTGCCCGCGTACGGGATGTCCAGCGACTGCAGCACGGCCACGTACGGGCTCTTCTCCACCGCCTTGGCGTTCCACGGCAGCAGCGTCACGATCACCGCGATCGAGCCGAGGTAGAAGAGCGCGATCCGCCAGATGACGCTGTTGACGGCCTTGCGAACGGCCTGCACCGGGTTCGGTGCCTCGCTCGCCGCCAGCGTCACGATCTCGCTGCCCATGAAGGAGAAGACCACCAGCAGCATGCCGGAGAGGATCGCGCCGGGACCGTGCGGCAGGAACCCGCCGTGCCCGGTCAGGTTCTCCGTGCCGACCGGGGCACCGCCCGGCGGCAGCCCGCATATCGCCAGCGCGCCCACCACGATGAAGACGACGATCGCGACGACCTTGATCCCGGCGAACCAGAACTCGAACTCACCGAACGACCCGACCGAGATCAGGTTGGTACCGGTCAGCACGATCATCACCAGCAGCGCCCAGGCCCACTGCGGGACGGCCGGGACCCAGCCGGTGAGGATCGCGGCGGCCGCGGTCGCCTCGACGGCCAGCACGACCGACCAGAAGAACCAGTACAGCCAGCCGATCGTGAAGCCGGCCCAGCGGCCCATCGCCCGGTCCGCGTACGCGGAGAACGATCCCGAGGTGGGCGAGGCCGCGGCCATCTCGCCCAGCATCCGCATGACCAGCACGACCAGCAGACCGGTCAGCGCGTAGGAGAGCAGGATGCCGGGCCCGGCGGCCGCGATACCGGCGCCGGAGCCGACGAACAGGCCGGCGCCGATGACACCGCCGATGGCGATCATCGACAGATGGCGGTTCTTGAGCCCTGCCTGCAGTCCGTCCTGCGACTGCCCCCCGGTGGACCCGCCGCCGCCGGTGCCGGGGGTGGGGACCGAGGGGGAGGTGGGGGTGCCCCCTGCTCCTGGAGAGCTCGGGGAAGGGTGCGCGCCCATGTGACCGTCCTTCGTGCGTTCGCGGATGGATCCCTCCGCATTAGATCTTCGTTAACCGTTGATTGGAAGGTCTGGAGCCGGATTGTTGTGTGAAACCCTGGATGGTTTCGCGCTGTGCTTGCGTACGGAAGGCGGAGAGTCGCTTTCTGTGCATACAGCCCGGCAAGACCCAGCGGCGCCTACCCGCCGCCGCACGTGTCACACTCATCGCATGCGCGTGTACCTCGGCTCCGACCATGCAGGTTTCGAACTCAAGAACCACCTCGTCGAGTGGCTCACGGCCCACGGCCACGAGCCCGTCGACTGCGGTCCCCACGTCTACGACGCCCAGGACGACTACCCGCCGTTCTGTCTGCGCGCCGCGGAGAAGACCGCCGCCGACCCGGACAGCCTCGGCATCGTGATCGGCGGTTCCGGCAACGGCGAGCAGATCGCCGCCAACAAGGTCAAGGGCGTACGGGCCGCGCTGGCCTGGAGCGAGGAGACCGCGGGGCTCGGCCGCGAGCACAACAACGCCAACGTCATCTCCGTGGGCGGCCGGATGCACACCCAGGAAGAGGCGACCCGCTTCATCGAGGTCTTCCTCGGCACGCCCTACTCGGGTGAGGAGCGGCACACCCGCCGCATCGACATGCTCTCGGCCTACGAGACCACAGGCGAGCTGCCCGCCATCCCCGCCCACCACCCGCAGGGCTGACCCCCGTACATCCCGTCGCCCGCCCGCCCCGGCCGCCGGGGCGGGCGGGCGCGCCCACTGGAGGACACCCGTGCCCGAGGGGCATACGATCCACCGCCTCGCCCTGGACCACCGTGCCCGCTTCGAGGGCGGACCGGTACGGGCGAGCAGCCCCCAGGGCAAGTTCGCCGACGGCGCCGCCCTCGTGGACGGCCAGGTCATGACCACCGCCGAGGCGCACGGCAAACACCTCTTCCTCGGCTTCGGCGACCGCTGGATCCATGTCCACCTCGGCCTGTTCGGCAAGCTCGGCTTCGGCCCGGCCCCCGCCCCGCCGCCCACCGGCACGGTGCGCCTCCGGCTCGCGAACCCGGCCGCCTACGCGGACCTGCGCGGCCCCACCACCTGCGCCCTGATCACCGAGGACGAGAAGCGCGCGATACACGACCGGCTGGGCCCCGACCCGCTGCGCCCCGGGGACGACGGCACCCGCGCCTGGCAGCGGATCTCCCGCAGCCGCACGACGATCGCGGCGCTGCTGCTCGACCAGAAGATCATCGCCGGGGTCGGGAACGTCTACCGCGCCGAGGTCCTTTTCCGCCACCACATCGACCCCTACCGCCCCGGCCGCGACCTCACCCGCACCGAATGGGACGCGATCTGGGCCGACCTGGTGTTCCTGATGGCCGAGGGCGTCCGGGACAACCGGATCGACACCGTCCGCCCGGAACACCTGCCGGAGGCCATGGGCCGCCCGCCGCGGGTCGACGACCACGGCGGCGAGGTGTACGTCTACCGCCGGGCCCACCAGGACTGCCACCTCTGCGGCAGCGAGATCCGCACCGCCGGCCTCGCCGCCCGCAACCTCTTCTGGTGTCCGGGCTGCCAGCCGTCCACCGGCGGCTGACCGCCGGGGCGGGCCGCACCGGCCCTCAGAACCCGTGCGGCAGTCACGGCGCCACCTGCGGCCCGAACGCCCGCGAGGCGGCCGCCGGCGCACCGGGCCGCAGCTCGCGCACCCGCCCCCCGCCGCCGGCGCGCGCAGCGAGAACCCGCCCCGACAGGCCGAGCCCAGCTCCCGCACCGACAGCGCCAGACCGGCCGGGTCCGCGGTCCGCTCGCAGACCGCGCCCGCCGCGTCGCCGGACAGCCGCCAACGCCCCTCGTTCCAGGGGCAGAACGGGTCCGACACCTCCAGCACGACCTCCACCGGCGTGAGGTACGTCCGCGCCGCCAGTGCCGCGCCCACCTCCACCGGACGGACGAACAACGACTCCTCCAGCCGGATGCCGCACCGCCGCATGTCACGCTCCTCCCCGGACGGCGGCACCCCGCCGAACGCCCGCTCCAGCGCGTTCGACCAGTCGTCCCACGCGGTGTCCCGCAATGTCCGCAATTCGGTCGCCATGGCCCGTGCCTGGCAGGGTGCTCTCCGGCCGCGCGACCGCATTTCGAACGGTGTTTCCCGGCTATTCTCCGGGGCGACGTGCGGCGAATCGACGCGCCGCCGAACGGGTGGATAAGGTCCCAGAACAATGACAACCGGCCAGGGAACGGAAGCCCTGACGGCCCGGGTGCACAAAGGCCTGCACCGGGCCCGCATCGGCGTGCGCAAGGCCGGCGTCGACTACTTCCGCGGCGACGGCTCCGACCGGTTCGCGCTGGCCGTCCTCCTCCTCGCCATACCCGCCCTCGCGGCGGGCACCCTCGGATGGCCCGAATGGATCGCCCCGACGGCGCTGGTCCTCCCGGTCATCGCCGGCGGACTGCTGCTGCGGCCGGCCAACCTCCTGATCCTGTACGCCGCTTCCGCGGCCGCGCTGGCCGTCGAGGCCGCGCTGTTCGGCCCGTACGACGAAGGGCCGGAACGGATCACTCCGGGCACGGTCCTGGTCGTCGCCGCGGTCGGGTTCTCCGGCCTGCTGATCGCCCAGTTCCGCAGCCGGGTCGGGGTGCCCTGGCGGCGCGGCGGCACCATGCTCTTCGACCTGCGCGAACGGATCCGGGTCCAGAGCACGCTGCCCGCGCTCCCCGAGGGCTGGCACCACGAGATGGCGCTGCGCCCGGCCGGCGGCCAGTTCTTCTCCGGCGACTTCGTGGTGGCCTCCCGCACCCACGGCGGCCAGATCCTCGAAGTGGTGCTGACCGATGTCTCCGGCAAGGGCATGGACGCGGCCTCCCGCGCGCTGCTGCTGTCCGGCGCCTTCGGCGGCCTGCTCGGCTCGCTGCCGCCGCACGGCTTCCTGCCCGCCGCCAACGGCTATCTGCTGCGCCAGGACTGGGACGAGGGGTTCGCCACGTCCATCCATCTCGTCCTCGACCTGGAGTCCGGCGACTACGAACTCCTCTCCGCGGGACATCTGCCGGCCCTCCAGCTCAGCGCCGGCAGCGGCCGCTGGGAGGAGAAGCCGGGGGAGGGGCCGCTGCTCGGCGTCTACGACGGCGCCCAGTTCGACCCGGTCAAGGGGACGCTGCGGCCGGGCGATGTCCTGATGCTGTTCACCGACGGCCTGGTCGAGTCCGCCGAGCGGGACATCGCCGAGGGCATCGACCGGCTGACCGGTGAGGCCGACCGCTATGTCGCCAGTGGTTTCGCCGGGGCCGCCTGGCACCTGATCGAGGCCGTCGCCAAGGACGTCAACGACGACCGCGCGCTGCTGCTGATCTGCCGGGACGCGTAACCCGGGGACGCCTGGCACGAGGACGCGTCACACGAGGGGACCGGAGCCCGGGGCGGACGCCCGGCCGGGGCCGTGACGACGCGCGCTCAGGCGCTGACGCGGGCCCGCGCCGTGTCGGCCGGATCCTTCCGGAACGCCCAGGCCATCGTCGGCTCCATGGCGAAGCGGAACACCCTGCGGACCGGCGGGGTGCACAGGGCCGTCACGATGGCTCCCGCGAGCAGGGTGACCGCGATCTCGCCGAGCGGGGAGTGCAGCCACTCGTAGTCGTCGAACCAGCCCCAGAACCGCGAGCCCTTGGCCAGGAAGCCGTGCAGCAGGTAGCCGTAGAGCGTCCCCGCGCCCAGCACCGTGAACCACGTCCGCCGGGTCGGCACCCAGGAGAAGAAACAGGCCGTCATCACGATCGAGCAGCCGAAGAGCGCCAGCGTCATCACCACGCCGATCCACCAGGTGGTGCCCAACTCCTGGGCGCTGTCGCGGTGGTAGAACCACGCCGAGCTCATCCGGGGCGCCGCCCAGTAGGCCATCACCAGCGCGCAGGCGAAGACCGGCAGCGAGGCGATCCGCACGGCCCGCCGCTGCACCATCGTGAAGTGCTCGGGCCGCAGCGCCAGTCCCAGGACGAAGAACGGGAGGAACTGCAGCACCCGCTGGAGGTCCAGGTCATCGCCGATGTCCGGGGACACGGAGGCCATGACGGCGATGGCCACCGCGAGCGGAATCGGCCAGCGGACGATCTTCCACAGCGGGGTGGTCAGCCGCCAGATGAACAGCGCCACCAGGAACCACGTCAGGAACCACGGGTCGAGCAGGCTGATGGGGTGCCCGGGATCGTCGTCCGCCCAGCGCTTGAAGAACGCATAGGCGGTCTCGAAGAGGACATAGGGGACCGCGACCCCGGTGACCAGCCGCTGCAGCCGGTCCTTGCGCATGTCGAAACTGCGCGAGAAGTAGCCGGAAATGATGATGAAGGCCGGCATGTGGAAGGTGTAGACGGTCATGTAGAGCGCCTCGGCGGCGCGGCTGCCGTCGGTCAGCGGTTCCCATGCGTGCCCCATCGCCACCAGCACGATGGCCAGGTACTTCGCGTTGTCGAAGAAGGCGTTGCGGCCATCGCTCTTGGGTGCGGGGGGCGCGGCGCCCTCGGCGCCCTTGGCGCCGTCCGCCCCGGACGGCCGGTCCGTGGGCTCCGGCCGGCCGGAGCCCTCCGCCGCGCGGGCAGGGGGCAGTTCGGTGCGCGGTGTGGGGGCAGCGGGAAACATTGGAGGCACGATAGCGGCGGCCGGCGAATGCGTAAAACCGCCTTGAAGTCATTCCCTTATTTCCTCGGGTTACCCAGCGGACGGGGCGCGGATAACATGCGCTATCGCCCCGGAGAGCCCGCGCTATCGCTGTCCGATTCGCTCCCCCTCGTCCCCCCAAATCGCCCTGTATCCCCCGCAAACGACTCAGGGGGAATGTCCGGTTCCTTGGTCTTATGTCCGAACGCTCATCAGCCTTGATGGCGCCCTTCAGTGCAGTGACGGATGCCACGGGCGGGAAATTCCCCGGGCCGGAAAATGATCAGAACGCCCCGGGCGGAATAGCCGTGGCGAGCCGTGGTGAATTGCCGACGCCGTGTCAGGCGGAGAAATTCCCGGCGCCGGCCCGGCGCGGGGTGGCCCGTCCGCCCGTGGCGCCGCGCGGACACCGCCACGCCGCCCGCGCGTCACCCTGCCGCCGCGCCGTAGCCACCATCGGCGGGAATCGGGCAAAGCGTTGGCCGATGATTCGTCACCGGCCTGCAGTGGGCATGGAGTTGGTGGCACGATGGGTGCAGGGGGGTGTGCGCGGCATGCCCCCGGGCCGGTGAGGCGTTCCGACCGAGGGTGTGATCAGTGTGGCTCTTTCGCTGTCAGTGGTGCTGATGTTGGGGATCATTCTCATCGTCCTGATCAGAGGGAAGTCGATCAAGGCGGGGCCGGCGTTCGTCGCCATACTGTTCGGCTTCTTCCTCGCCTCCACGGGCATGGCCCCGTCGATCAACCGGTTCCTCAACTCGATCGCGAACACCATCAACCACATCACCTTCTAGGCGGTCCGTCTCCGGGTGTCCGCCGGCCCCGTGCCGGGCGCCGCACGGGGTTCAGCCCTTCGAGGCCTCTTCGCCCCCGGTCCGCGCCACTGCCTCGCGTACGGCTGCCTCGCTCCGTCCCACCAGCGCCGAGCCGTCGTCCGCCGTGATGATCGGGCGCTGGATCAGCCGGGGGTGCGCCGCCAGCGCCGCGATCCACCGCTCGCGCGCGGCGTCGGTGCGCTCCCACTGCGCGAGGCCCAGCTCCTTCGCCTCGTCCTCCTGGGTCCGGGTGATGTCCCAGGGCTCCAGGCCCAGCCGCGTCAGCACGCCGCGCAGGTCATCGGCGTCCGGCGGGTCCTCGAGGTATCGGCGCACGGTGTAGCGGGCGCCCTCTTCGTCCAGAATCTCCACGGCCGAACGGCACTTGGAGCACGCGGGGTTGAGCCAGATCTCCATGCGGGCCACCTTATGGGGGCTGCGGCCCCGGCGCGAAGGGGCGTGGGGACGCCGTGCGGCATGTTCCGGAAAGCGGAAAACCCCAGGTCATCCGACCCGGGGTTTCCTGGTGAGAGCGGGCGACGGGAATCGAACCCGCGTAGCTAGTTTGGAAGACTAGGGCTCTACCATTGAGCTACGCCCGCGAGCGCCACAGGTCGCAGGACCTCGGCACGCAGTGCATCCTAGCGGGTCGCGGCGGTGCACCGCACATCCCCTCGCGCGGACGGGGCGGACGGCCCGTCCCGGCCCGCACACCGCCCCACGGGGCATCCCGGTAACTGGCAGCCGTACCGCCTGCGGCCATGTACCCTACGTGTCGCACCGACGGGGTGTGGCGCAGCTTGGTAGCGCGTCCGCTTTGGGAGCGGAAGGTCGTCGGTTCGAATCCGGCCACCCCGACCAGCAGCAGGTCAGCCCGACGACACGGTGTCGGGCGGGGCCCCGGCCCACCGCGGCGGCGCCGCCCGGGGGCGGCCGTCCAAGATCGCGTTGTGGGCGTCATCCTCCTTGCGGTTACTATGCAAGCTGCGTGCCCGTGTGTCTGTGTACCGGGCGCGATCGGCCGGACCCGGATCAGCCGGGCACAGGCAGATCTCACGCAGAACCCCAGAAGTCAGCCCCAAGGAGACCGAACCGTGAAGAGCGCCGTGGAGACCCTGAACCCGACTCGGGTTCGGCTCACTGTCGAGGTGCCCTTCGAGGAGCTCAAGCCCAGCCTCGACGCGGCGTACAAAAAGATCAACCAGCAGGTCACGGTGAAGGGCTTCCGCCAGGGCAAGATCCCGGCCCGGGTCATCGACCAGCGGTTCGGCCGTGGCGCCGTGCTGGAGGAGGCCGTCAACGACGCGCTCCCGAAGTTCTACACCGAGGCGGTCAACGAGGGTGAGCTCAACGTCCTCGGCCAGCCCGAGGTCGACATCACCGAGCTGAAGGACGGCGAGCTGCTGGCCTTCACCGCCGAGGTCGACATCCGCCCCGCCCTCGAGATCCCGGACTACTCCGGCATCGAGGTCGAGGTCGACGCCGTCGAGGTGTCGGACGAGGACGTGGACAAGTCCGTCGAGCAGCTGCGTGAGCGCTTCGCGACGACCAGCCCGGTCGAGCGCGCGGCCCAGGACGGCGACGTCCTGACGCTGAACCTCGAGGCCAAGGTGGACGGCGAGGTGCTGGAGGACGGCGTCGCCGAGGGTGTCTCGTACACCGTCGGTTCCGGCGAGCTCCTCGACGGCATCGACGAGGCCGTCACCGGTGTGGAGGCCGGCAACAGCGCCACCTTCACCTCCGAGCTCAAGGGCGGTTCCGCCGAGGGCAAGGAGGCCGAGGTCACGGTCGAGGTCACCGAGGTCAAGTCCCGCGAACTGCCCGAGCTGGACGACGACTTCGCCCAGCTGGCGAGCGAGTTCGACACCCTCGAGGAGCTGCGCGCGGACAGCCGCAAGCGCCTCGAGCAGATGAAGAAGTACGACCAGGCCACCCAGGCGCAGGAGAAGGTCCTGGACGAGCTGCTGAAGCTCGTCGAGGTGCCGATGCCGGAGAAGCTGCTCGCGGACGAGATCGAGACCCGCAAGCACAACCTGGTCAACCACCAGCTCGGCCAGATGGGCCTCGACCTCGCGAAGTACCTGGAGATCCAGGGCAAGAGCGAGGAGGAGTTCGACGCCGAGACCAAGGAGCAGGCCGAGAAGGGCATCAAGACCCAGTTCATCCTGGACGAGCTGGTCAACAAGGAGAAGCTGAACGTCAGCCAGGAGGAGCTCACCGAGCACCTCATGCGCCGCGCGCAGTCCTCCGGCATGTCCCCCGACCAGTTCGCCCAGGCCGTCGTCGAGGGCGGCCAGGTGCCGATGCTCGTCGGTGAGGTCGCCCGCGGCAAGGCCCTCGCGGTCGTCGTCGAGGCCGCCACGGTCAAGGACAGCAACGGCGAGGTCATCGAGCTCGACGACGAGGACGAGACCGCCGAGACGGTCGAGGCCACCGAGGCCGACGAGACCGAGGCGGGCGCGGAGGAGAAGCCCGGGGCCTGAGCCCCGGACACCGCCCTGCGCCTGCGCGCAGCTCTGTGAGCACGGGCCCGAACACGCACGTCCGCGTGTTCGGGCCCGTGGTCGTACCGCCCCGTGAGCCTGCGCTCACAGCGAACAGTTATCGATGCGGGATGGCGTTGTCCGACCTGCGCGTTAGGGTCCGTAGATACGAGGGCAGGGGAGTCCCTGAAACCGCGCCGGGGCCACACACGGCGCCGCCTCCCCACGCCCCAGCAGACGACGCTGAGACGGCCTGGAGCCGTCCGACAACGAGCAGGTGGACACGTGACGATCCCGATGCCTTCCGCCGCCGCTGAGCCGACCTTCGGTGGCCTCGGCGACCAGGTCTACAACCGGCTGCTCGGCGAGCGGATCATCTTCCTCGGCCAGCCGGTCGACGACGACATCGCCAACAAGATCACCGCGCAGCTGCTTCTCCTCGCCGCGGACCCGGACAAGGACATCTTCCTCTACATCAACTCCCCGGGCGGCTCGATCTCGGCCGGGCTGGCGATCTACGACACCATGCAGTACATCAAGAACGACGTGGTGACGATCGCGATGGGCCTCGCGGCCTCCATGGGACAGTTCCTGCTGAGCGCCGGCACCCCCGGCAAGCGCTTCGCGCTGCCGAACGCCGAGATCCTCATCCACCAGCCCTCCGCGGGCCTGGCGGGCTCCGCGTCGGACATCAAGATCCACGCCGAGCGGCTGCTGCACACCAAGAAGCGGATGGCGGAGCTGACGGCCTTCCACACCGGTCAGACCGTCGAGCGGATCACCCAGGACTCGGACCGCGACCGCTGGTTCTCCGCCGATGAGGCCAAGGAGTACGGCCTGATCGACGATGTGATGACCTCCGCCGCCGGCGTTCCGGGCGGGGGCGGCACCGGGGCCTGAGCCCCGTTCCACTCGCCCTACAGCCCCCAGCCCACTTGATCGCCACCAGGACGGTGAACACCACGATGAACAACTTCCCCGGCAGCGGCCTCTACCAGCGCCCCGAGTCCGAGTACTCGGGCCCGGTGGCCGAGTCGCGCTACATCGTCCCGCGCTTCGTCGAGCGCACCTCGCAGGGCGTGCGCGAGTACGACCCGTACGCGAAGCTCTTCGAGGAGCGCGTGATCTTCCTCGGGGTGCAGATCGACGACGCCTCGGCCAACGACGTCATGGCGCAGCTGCTGTGCCTGGAGTCGATGGACCCGGACCGGGACATCTCGATCTACATCAACAGCCCCGGCGGCTCCTTCACGGCGCTCACGGCCATCTACGACACGATGCAGTTCGTGAAGCCGGACATCCAGACGGTCTGCATGGGCCAGGCGGCCTCCGCCGCGGCCGTGCTGCTCGCCGCCGGTACCCCCGGCAAGCGGATGGCGCTGCCGAACGCCCGGGTGCTGATCCACCAGCCCTACAGCGAGACCGGCCGCGGTCAGGTCTCCGACCTGGAGATCGCCGCCAACGAGATCCTGCGGATGCGTTCGCAGCTGGAGGACCTGCTGGCCAAGCACTCCTCCACGCCGGTCGAGAAGATCCGTGACGATATCGAGCGTGACAAGATTCTGACCGCCGAGGAGTCCCTGGCGTACGGTCTGGTCGACCAGATCGTCTCGACGCGGAAGTCGTCCGTCTCCATCGGCTGACGATCCTCGCGAAGTGAGCCGGAGCGTTGCCCCCTTGGACCGAATCGGATCGAGTGAACCGAGTCGGTCCAAGGGGGGCCCGAACGGGGGGCCCGGCAAGGTACCGTCGATAGGCAAGCACCCGGGTCCGTGGAGCAATGCGGATCCCAGGCGAAGGGGAAGCACCTCGTGGCACGCATCGGTGACGGCGGCGACCTGCTCAAGTGCTCATTCTGCGGAAAGAGTCAGAAGCAGGTGAAGAAGCTCATCGCGGGACCTGGTGTGTACATCTGCGACGAGTGCATCGACCTCTGCAACGAAATCATCGAGGAGGAGCTCGCCGAGACCTCCGAGGTGCGGTGGGAGGAGCTCCCCAAGCCGCGGGAGATCTACGAGTTCCTGAACGGCTACGTCGTCGGCCAGGACCCCGCCAAGAAGGCGCTCTCGGTCGCCGTCTACAACCACTACAAGCGGGTGCAGGCGGGCGAGAACGGCCCCGGCCGCGGCGATGAGGGCATCGAGCTCGCCAAGTCCAACATCCTGCTGCTCGGCCCCACCGGCTCCGGCAAGACCCTGCTCGCGCAGACCCTCGCCCGGATGCTGAACGTGCCGTTCGCCTTCGCCGACGCCACGGCGCTGACGGAGGCCGGCTACGTCGGCGAGGACGTCGAGAACATCCTCCTCAAGCTGATCCAGGCCGCGGACTTCGACATCAAGAAGGCCGAGACCGGCATCATCTACATCGACGAGATCGACAAGGTCGCCCGGAAGAGCGAAAACCCCTCGATCACCCGCGATGTCTCCGGCGAGGGCGTCCAGCAGGCGCTGCTGAAGATCCTGGAAGGCACCACCGCCTCGGTCCCGCCGCAGGGCGGCCGCAAGCACCCGCACCAGGAATTCATCCAGATCGACACCACCAACGTCCTCTTCATCGTCGGCGGTGCCTTCGCCGGCCTGGAGAAGATCATCGAGGCCCGGTCCGGTGCCAAGGGCATCGGCTTCGGCGCCACGATCCGCTCCAAGCGCGAGATCGAGTCCAAGGACCAGCTCCAGGACGTCATGCCGGAGGACCTGGTGAAGTTCGGGATGATCCCGGAGTTCATCGGCCGCCTGCCCGTCCTCACCTCGGTCCACAACCTCGACCGCGAGGCCCTGCTGCAGATCCTGGTCGAGCCGCGCAACGCGCTCGTCAAGCAGTACAAGCGCCTCTTCGAACTCGACGGTGTCGAGCTGGACTTCGACCGCCCGGCCCTGGAGGCCATCGCCGACCAGGCCATCCTGCGCGGCACCGGCGCCCGCGGTCTGCGCGCCATCATGGAGGAGGTCCTCCAGGCGGTGATGTACGAAATCCCGTCCCGCAAGGACGTCGCCCGGGTCGTCATCACCGAGGACGTCGTGCACTCGAATGTGAACCCGACCCTGGTGCCGCGGGGCCGCGGCGAGTCGGGGGAGCCGCAGGAGAAGAGCGCGTAGGCGCTCCGCACGCACCACGAGAGCCGCCCGGCAGCGTGATCGCTGCCGGGCGGCTCTCGTGTCGTCGCGGGTCGGTGGCGGTGCCGGACGCCGCTACTTCTCCTTGCGGACCTCGTTGCGGATCTTGGCGGTCTTCTCGGAAAGCTCCTCCGCGCCGGGTGTCGTGGCGGTGGTGCCACCGGTGGGGGACGGTGCGGACGCGGCCTGGACGACGCCGATGGCGCTGCTGTCGCCCCAGACACAGGTGGAGACGGTGACGGGTACGGTCACCCCGCCCTGCGAGATCGTGACCTTCTGGGTCCGGCACTTCATCACCGAGCCGTCGAAGTCGCTCGGCGAGTACGTGGTCGTCGGGGTGACGTCCTCGATCTTGGCGCCCTTGCTCTCGAAGGTCTTCTTCTGCCCCTCGTCCACCTTGGCGAACACCTGGCCCACGGTTCCGTCAGGGTCGGCGACGTTGCCGTAGACGCCGCTGACCGTCAGCTGCAGCCCGGCGCCGCTCTTGTAGCCGGAGCTGAGGCCCTTGGCGTTCGTGATGCCCAGCGCCTTGGCTTCCTTGTCGTTGGTGAAGTCCTCGGCGGCACCCGAGCTGCCGGGCTTCTGCACCTTCTTGAACTGCCCGCTCAGCAGCGAGTCCGGCAGCGAGATGGTGTACGGCTTCACCTCCCCGCCCGAGCCGAACGCGAAGTACGCCCCCACGCCGATCGCCGCGACGACCGCGACCGCGCCGGCGATCAGGCCGATCTTCTTGCCGTTGCCACCGCTCTCCGGAGCGCCCTGCGGGATCGTGCCGTAGGGGGTCTGCTGGCCGCCGTACGGAGCCTGCTGGCCGTAACCGGGCTGGCCGCCCTGCTGGGGGTAGCCGTAGCCCTGCTGGGGGGCCTGCTGCGGGTAGCCGTAGCCCTGTTGCTGACCCGGGACCTGGCCGCCCTGCTGCGGGTAGCCGTAGCCCGGCTGCGGGGCCTGCGGCTGCTGCGGCTGGCCGTACGGACCGGGCTGCTGGGGCGGCTGGCCGTACGGGCCGGGAGGCGGCTGGTTGAAGCTCATGGAGCGGTTCCCCTCGTGACAACTGAAGCCAGTTGAGTGCTGCGTGATGTTTATACGCTTCCGACATCCTGTATGACGCCGCTGACAGCCGGTGCCCCGGGGGCGAAACCGATTCGAAGCTGCGACATCCGCGCCCGTACACTGTGCGTCGTGACCGAGAACACTCAGCAGAGCAACCACAGCGCCCCCGAACTGCCGACTCAGTACACGCCGGCCGATGTAGAGGGGCCGCTGTACGAGCGCTGGGTAGAGCGGGGTTACTTCGAGGCGGACGAGAAGAGCGACAAGCCGCCGTACACCATCGTCATCCCGCCGCCGAACGTCACCGGCTCCCTGCACCTGGGCCACGCCTTCGAGCACACGCTGATCGACGCCCTCACCCGCCGCAAGCGCATGCAGGGCTACGAGACCCTGTGGCAGCCGGGCATGGACCACGCCGGTATCGCCACCCAGAACGTCGTCGAGCGCGAGCTCGCCAAGGAGGGCGTCTCCCGGCACGACCTGGGCCGTGAGGCGTTCGTCGAGCGGGTCTGGCAGTGGAAGAACGAGTCCGGCGGCCAGATCTCCGGCCAGATGCGCCGGCTCGGCGACGGCGTCGCCTGGTCGCGGGAGCGCTTCACCATGGACGAGGGCCTGTCCAAGGCCGTCCAGACGATCTTCAAGCGGCTCTACGACGACGAGTTGATCTACCGCGCCGAGCGCATCATCAACTGGTGCCCGCGCTGTCTGACCGCCATCTCGGACATCGAGGTGGAGTACCAGGACGACGACGGCGAGCTGGTCTCCATCCGGTACGGCGAGGGCGACGCCGCCATCGTCGTGGCGACGACCCGCGCCGAGACGATGCTCGGCGACACCGCGGTCGCCGTCCACCCGGAGGACGAGCGCTACGCCCATCTCGTCGGCACCGAGATCGAGTTGCCGCTGACCGGCCGCCGGATCCCGGTCGTCGCCGACGAGCACGTCGACCCGGAGTTCGGCACCGGCGCGGTCAAGGTCACCCCGGCGCACGACCCCAACGACTTCGAGATCGGGCGCCGGCACGACCTGCCCAACCTCGCCGTCCTCGACGAGCGCGGCGTCATCACGGCGCACGGCCCGTTCCAGGGCCTGGACCGCTTCGAGGCCCGGTCCGCGATCGTCGGCGCGCTGCGCGCCGAGGGCCGGATCGTCTCCGAGAAGCGCCCGTACACCCACTCCGTCGGCCACTGCTCGCGCTGCAAGACCACCATCGAGCCGCGGCTGTCGATGCAGTGGTGGGTCAAGGTCGGTCCGCTGGCGCAGGCCGCGGGTGACGCGGTCCGCGACGGCAAGGTCGCGATCCACCCCAAGGAGATGGAGTCCCGCTACTTCGGCTGGGTCGACAACCTCCACGACTGGTGCATCTCGCGGCAGCTGTGGTGGGGCCACCGCATCCCGGTCTGGTACGGCCCGGACGGCGAGGTCGTCTGCGTCGGACCCGACGACGAGGCGCCCAGCGGCGAGGGCTGGACGCAGGACACCGACGTCCTGGACACCTGGTTCTCCTCCGGGCTGTGGCCGTTCTCCACGCTCGGCTGGCCCGAGCAGACCCCGAGCGTCGGGAAGTTCTACCCCAACGCCGTCCTGGTCACCGGCTACGACATCCTCTTCTTCTGGGTCGCCCGGATGATGATGTTCGGGCTGTACGCGATGGACGGCACCCCGCCGTTCCACACCATCGCGCTGCACGGCATGGTCCGTGACCAGTTCGGCAAGAAGATGTCCAAGTCCTTCGGGAACGCGGTCAATCCGCTGGACTGGATGGACGCCTACGGCTCCGACGCCGTCCGGTTCACCCTCGCCCGCGGCGCCAACCCCGGTGTCGACGTCCCGATCGGCGAGGACTGGGTCCAGGGCTCCCGGAACTTCGCCAACAAGATCTGGAACGCCACCCGCTTCGCGCTGATGAACGGTGCGACGGTGGAGGGCGAACTCCCGCCCGCCGAGCAGCTGTCGGCGACCGACCGGTGGATCCTGTCCCGGCTGAACTCGGTCGTCGCCGAGGTCGACGCGTACTACGACGACTACCAGTTCGCGAAGCTGTCGGACACCCTCTTCCACTTCGCCTGGGACGAGGTCTTCGACTGGTACGTCGAGCTGTCCAAGACCACGTTCATGGCGGGCGGCCCGGCCGCCGACGCCTCGCGCCGGGTGCTGGGCGAGGTCCTGGACGTCACGCTGCGGCTGCTGCACCCGGTCGTCCCGTTCGTCACCGAGACCCTGTGGACGACGCTGACCGGCGGTGAGTCGGTCGTGATCGCCGACTGGCCGAAGGACTCCGGCTTCCGGGACGCGGCGGCCGAGCGGGAGATCGAGACCGTCCAGCAGGTGGTGACCGAGGTCCGCCGCTTCCGCTCCGACCAGGGGCTGCAGCCCGGCCAGAAGGTCCCGGCGCAGCTGGAGCTGTCCGGCACGGCGCTGGCGCCCCACGAGGCCGCGATGCGCTCGCTGCTGCGGCTGCAGCCGGCCGGTGAGGGCTTCAGCGCCACCGCCTCGCTGCCGGTCGCGGGCGCCACGGTCGCACTGGACCTGTCCGGCGCGATCGACGTCGAGGCCGAGCGCAAGCGGCTGACGAAGGACCTGGGCGCCGCCGAGAAGGAGAAGGCGCAGGCCACCGCCAAGCTCGGCAACGAGGCGTTCCTCGCCAAGGCGCCGGAGAAGGTCGTGGAGAAGATCCGCGGCCGGCTGGAGGCCGCGGAGGCGGACATCGTCCGGATCACGGCGCAGCTGGCGGCCCTGCCCCAGGCGTAACCGCGGGCCCCGGGCCGTCCCCGGGACCGTCGTGCGCAGGCCCCTCGTCCGTACGGGCGGGGGGCCTGCGCCGTCCCGGCCCCCGACGGCCCCGTTCGCGTACCGGCCAGAGCAGGACATACGCCGTCGAGACGGTCACGAACGCCAGACGGATCAGGCCCCGGGCGGCGTCGTCGGGCACGGCGAAGACGCTGCCGTAGAGGACCAGCAGGGCCAGCCAGCTCCACCAGGGGACCAGCCGGCGCTGGCCGATCACGTCCCACAGCAGGGTGCCCAGCAGCACCGACGCGGTGTAGTAGGTGTAGACGCTGGGGTCGAGGACGATACGGGCGTTGGCGCCGAGCAGCACCACCGCCGCCCACCGCCCCCGCCACACGGCGACCGAGCCCAGTGCCAGGCCGAGCGCGGCCTGGGCGGGGCGGTCCCAGCCCGGGGTCTCGGGGTCGCCGACGCCCAGCCAGCGCAGTGCGGACGCCGGATGGTTGGGGATGGCGAACTTCGCCGCGGCGAAGGACTGCGGGTCGCCGACGAAGAACGGCAGCCACGCGAGGGCGACCAGGCCCGCGCACCACACCCCGGCGCGCAGCCACTTCTCCCTCGGCAGGGCGAGCAGCAGCGGGAGGAAGGCCAGCGCGGTGGGCTTGGAATCCATCGCCAGGGCCAGGCAGACGCCGGTGAGCGCGGCGTTGCCGCGGGTGAGGGCACGTACCGCGAGGGCGGTGAAGAACAGCGCGAGGACGTCGTCGAGATGCCCGAAGCGGACCGCGACCTCGGTCCACATGGGGATGAAGGCCAGCCCGGCGATCAGTACGCGCTGCCGCAGCCGCTGGTGGTTGGTGCCGGTGCCCAGGAAGTGGAAGGCGGCGCTGCGGCCCGCCAGCACCACGATGACCAGGCCGAGCAGCGACATCAGCGCCGCGGCCAGGAGCTGCCCGGTGGCCTCGGGGAAGGGGTTGAACAGGCCGGCCGTCAGGAAGCTGAGCGGGCCCATCTGGAGCTCGGGGTGGTGCGCGTAGAGGTTCAGGCCGCCGGAGCCGTCGCCCGCGTCGCCCTGGTAGATCAGTTCGCCGCCGGTGCGCAGATAGTGCCAGGAGAAGCCGCCGTGTGGTTCGACGAGGACGAACCACAGCACCGTCCAGGCGGTGAGCAGTACCAAATGCATCCGCTGACTGATTGCCGGCACCGGTCCTCAGCTCCAGCCTTCCCGTGCGCTGTGTGGTGATGATCGTGATCCCGGGGGCGCGTGGACAGCCCGCCGTGGAAGAGGGCGAACGGCGGCGGAAAGTTGTCCCGCAGGGGCCGGTCCGGCGGTTCTCATCGCGCTCTCATAAAGCCGGGGCACGGTGGAACGGAATGCCGGAATGCCGGAATGCCGGAATGCCGGAATGCCCGCACCACCGCCCGCCCCCCACCGAGGAGCCGCGCTCCATGAACAAGCCCCTGCGCCGGGCCTCGATCTTCTGCCTGGCCCTCATCGTCGCGCTGATGGGCTGGGCCACCTGGATCCAGGGCGCGAAGGCCGGCGAGTACAAGGAGGACCCGCACAATCCGCGGGTGGCGATCGGCAAGTACGCGGCGCCGATGGGCAACATCCTCGTCGGCCAGGAGCCCGTGACCGGCTCCGCCGCCACCTCCTCCACGCTCAAGTACAAGCGGACCTACAAGGACGGCCCGCTCTACGCCCCGGTCACCGGTTTCACCTCGCAGATCTTCGGCCACAACCAGCTGGAGAGCCTCTACGGCGACCTCCTCGACGGCTCCGACAGCCGGCTGCAGAGCCCCGCCGACGCGCTGACCCGCACCCGGGCCAAGGGCGGCGACGTGGCCACCACCATCGACCCCGCGGTGCAGAAGGCCGGCTACCGGGCGCTGGACGGCAAGAAGGGCGCGGCCGTCGCCATGGACCCGGACACCGGGCGGATCCTGGGCATGGTCAGCACCCCCTCGTACGATCCGGGGACGTTCGCGGGGTCCGACGGGTCCGACCAGAAGGCATGGAAGAAGATGTCCGCCGACCCGGACGACCCCGAGGTCAACCGGGCGCTGCGGCAGCCGCTGCCGCCCGGCTCCACCTTCAAGCTGGTGGTCGCCGCGGCCGCGCTGGAGAACGGTCTGTACTCCTCGGTGGACGAGGCCACCCACAGCCCCGACCCGTACACCCTCCCGCACACCCGCACCAAGCTCACCAACGAGAACCGCGCCGCGCCTTGCAAGAACGCGGACATCCGCACCGCGCTCCAGTACTCCTGCAACACCGTCTTCGCGAAGATGGCCGTCGACCTGGGCAAGGACAAGGTGAAGGCGCAGGCCGAGAAGTTCGGCTTCAACGACGGAAAGGTGGACACCCCGGTGCGGGCCGGCAAGAGCGTCTACCCCTCCGGTATGGACGAGGCGCAGACCGCGCTGTCCGGGATCGGCCAATTCGACGACCAGGCGACCCCGCTGCAGATGGCGATGGTCTCCTCGGCCCTCGCGAACGGCGGTGAGCTCAAGAAGCCGCAGCTGGTCGACAGGCTGACCGACGGCGGCGGCAACACCGTCCAGGACTTCGGCCCGGCGGCGTACCGCGGCGGGAAGGCCGTGTCGGCGCACACGGCCGGGCAGCTGAAGTCGGCGATGCGGACGGTCGTGGACAAGGGCACCGGGTCCGGCGCGAAGATCGGCGGACTGACCGTCGGCGGCAAGACGGGTACCGCCCAGCACGGCGTCGACAACAGCGGTACGCCCTACGCCTGGTTCGTCTCCTACGCCGAGGACGGCAAGGGGCACCGGGTGGCGGTGGCCGTGATGGTCGAGGACGGGCATGCCGCCCGCAACGAGGTCTCCGGCAACGGGCTGGCGGCACCGACCGCGCGGGCGATGATGAAGGCGGCGCTGGCCTAGGGCGCAGGGGGGACGGCTCTGGCGTACGGGTCCGGGGCCGGGCCCGGCGTACGGGCGCGGTCCGGGGCCGGTCGCGCCGGCCTCCCGCCCCCTCGGGCGGCCTGGTACCCGGGAGGGGGCAGCGCAGCGCACCGCTGTCACACGTGCCTCGTAGACTGGTCGGCGTGAGCGAGCGCCCCCAGAACGACGACCCCGACCCGAACGAAGCCTTCGACGAACTGGTCGAGGCGGAGACCACCCGTGACCCCGACCTTGCGGTGATCGAGGCCGGCAGCCGGACCCTGCGCGCCCAGGCCGGGCCGCCGCAGGGGGACGGGATCCCTGCCCGCCCCGCCGACCCCGAGGTCGACCGTGCGCTGCGCGCCGTCGAGGACGAGCTGGCCGGCCGCTGGGGCGAGACCAAGCTCGACCCGTCGGTGCAGCGCATCGCGGCGCTGCTGGACATCCTGGGCGAACCCCAGCGTGCCTACCCGTCCATTCACATCACCGGCACCAACGGCAAGACCAGCACCGCCCGCATGATCGAGGCCCTGCTGTCCGCCTTCGACCTGCGCACCGGCCGTTACACCAGCCCGCACGTCCAGTCGATCACCGAGCGGATCAGCCTGGACGCCGCCCCGATCTCCGCCGAGCAGTTCATCGAGACTTACCGGGACATCGCCCCGTACGTGGAGATGGTCGACTCCCAGCAGGAGTACCGCCTCTCGTTCTTCGAGGTGCTGACGGCCATGGCGTACGCCGCCTTCGCCGACAGCCCCGTGGACGTCGCGGTCGTCGAGGTCGGCATGGGCGGCACCTGGGACGCGACGAACGTCATCGACGGCGATGTCGCCGTGGTCACCCCGATCTCCCTGGACCACACCGACCGGCTGGGCGAGACGCCCGAGCAGATCGCCGGCGAGAAGTCCGGGATCATCAAGAAGGACGCCACGGTCGTGCTGGCGCAGCAGCCGGTGGACGCGGCGTCGGTGATGCTCAAGCGCGCGGTCGAGGTGGACGCCACGGTCGCCCGCGAGGGCATGGAGTTCGGCGTGCTCAGCCGCGAGGTCGCGGTCGGTGGTCAGATGCTGACCCTGCGCGGACTGGGCGGCGAGTACCCCGAGATCTTCCTGCCGCTGTACGGCGCCCACCAGGCCCACAACGCCGCGGTGGCGCTCGCCGCGGTCGAGGCGTTCTTCGGTGTCGGCTCGGACCACGCCCGCACGCTGGACCTCGACACCATCCGCTCCGCGTTCGCCGCGGTCAGCTCGCCCGGCCGGATGGAGGTCGTACGGCGCAGCCCGACGGTCGTGCTGGACGCGGCACACAACCCCGCGGGTGCGCGGGCGGCGGCCGAGGCGGTCACCGAGGCGTTCGGGTTCAGCCGGCTGGTGGGCGTCGTCGGGGCCAGCGGGGACAAGGACGTACGCGGCTTCCTGGAGGCCTTCGAGCCGATCTTCGCCGAGGTCGTGGTGACACGTAATTCCAGCCATCGTGCGATGGATCCCGATGAGCTGGCCGCCGTCGCCGTCGAGGTCTTCGGCGCCGAGCGGGTCCAGGTCGAGCCGCGGCTCGACGACGCCCTGGAGGCCGCGATCACCCTTGCCGAGGAAGAGGGCGAGTTCTCCGGAGCGGGCGTGCTGGTGACCGGCTCCGTGATCACGGTCGGCGAGGCCCGGCTGCTGATGGGAAGGGGCTGATCATGCGCACCCTGTGTGCGAGCACCCTGATAGGTGAATTCTTCGTGATCGGCTTCGCGGGCCTGGTCGCAATGCAGATGACCGACCTGCCGGCGGCCACGGTCTGGACGGTCAGCGGCATCGGGATGCTGCTGAGCCTCCTGCTGTGCGGGATGCTCGGCCGCCCGGGGGGCGTCCAGCTCGGCTGGGTGCTGCAGCTCGCCCTGATCGCCGCCGGTTTCGTGGTCCCGACGATGTTCTTCCTGGGCGCGGTCTTCGCGGCCCTGTGGTGGGCGTCGGTCCACTTCGGACGCAAGATCGATGAGGCGAAGGCCCGTTGGGCCGCGCAGGCCGAGGCGTCGGGCGAGCCGGCCTGAGCCAGAACGCCGGCGCCGCCCCGGGTCCGGGGAAGGTGGCCGGGGGCGGGGCCGCCCGGGGCCGGGTCACCCATGTAGCCTCGGTTCACCCGCTGACCATTGTTCATATCCAGGGAGTTCCTCCGTGAGCCAGCGCACCCTCGTCCTCCTCAAGCCCGACGCCGTCCAGCGCGGTCTGATCGGCGAGATTCTCGGCCGTATCGAGAAAAAGGCCGGCTGGACGATCAGCGCGCTGGAGCTGCGCAGCCTGGACCGCGCGCTGCTTGAGCAGCACTACGCCGAGCACGTCGGCAAGCCGTTCTATGAGCCCCTGGTCGCCTTTATGTCCTCCGGACCGGTGGTCTCGATGGTCGTCGAGGGCGAGCGGGTGATCGAGGGCGTGCGGACGCTCGCCGGTCCGACTGACCCGATTGCCGCGCCGGGTGGGTCCATTCGTGGGGACTTCGGAACGATCACCCGAGAGAATCTGATCCATGCATCGGATTCCGAAGAGTCCGCAGAGCGTGAAATCAAGATTTTCTTCCCCGGTATCTCCTGACGTCTCGTCAGCTTCACACCCCTCGTGACCAGGGGCGACCGAAAAAATCATCGGTCGCCCTTTGGTGTATACGACACGATCGGGGGAACGCATCACCGCGACACGACGTCACCATTAAGGGGGGCGGGTGCGTGTACGGCTGACAATGGCGAAACAGCCTCCCGACGTGTTCGAGTGGGCGCACTACGAACTACGATGGAGGCTTCCGCGCCGCACAGCGCATCACCTCCTGCCGACCTCCAGTAAGCATTCGCTCCAGTTGGGAAGGCCAGACGTATCCTCATGGGGAACAACATGTCGTTCATCGGCCGTGACATGGCTGTCGACCTCGGGACCGCCAACACGCTGGTGTACGTCAGGGGCCGCGGCATCGTCCTCAACGAGCCGTCGGTCGTGGCCATCAACACCAACACCGGCGGGATTCTCGCGGTAGGTGCTGAGGCGAAGAAGATGATCGGGCGCACGCCCGGCAACATCGTCGCCGTACGGCCCCTGAAAGACGGCGTGATCGCCGATTTCGAGATCACCGAGCGGATGCTCCGCTACTTCATCCTGAAGATCCACAAGCGGCGCTATCTGGCCCGCCCGCGGGTCGTCGTGTGTGTTCCCTCCGGCATCACCGGGGTGGAGCGCCGCGCGGTCATCGAGGCCTCGACCCAGGCCGGCGCGCGCCAGGTCCACATCATCGAGGAGCCGATGGCCGCCGCGATCGGGTCCGGCCTGCCGGTCCACGAGGCCACCGGCAACATGGTCGTGGACATCGGCGGCGGTACCACCGAGGTCGCGGTCATCTCGCTCGGCGGTATCGTCACCGCGCAGTCCATCCGGGTGGCCGGCGACGAACTCGACAACGCGATCATCCAGCACATCAAGAAGGAGTACAGCCTTCTGCTGGGCGAGCGCACCGCCGAGAGCATCAAGATCACCATCGGTTCGGCGTACGACCTCGAACAGGACGAGCACACCGAGATCCGCGGCCGTGACCTGGTCTCCGGCCTGCCGAAGACCGTCGTCATCTCGGCCGCCGAGGTCCGCAAGGCCATCGAGGAGCCGGTCAACTCCATCGTCGACGCGGTCAAGACGACGCTCGACAAGTGCCCGCCGGAGCTGTCCGGTGACGTCATGGACCGCGGCATCGTGCTCACCGGAGGCGGCGCCCTGCTCCGCGGCCTCGACGAGCGGCTGCGCCGCGAGACCGGTATGCCCATCCACATCGCCGAGGACCCGCTCGACTCCGTCGCGCTCGGTTCCGGCAAGTGCGTCGAGGAGTTCGAGGCGCTGCAGCAGGTCCTCGACTCCCAGCCGCGCAGGTAGCACGGCCCGGGCCCCGCGCCGCGGCCGGCGAACGGCGTCCGCGGCGGCCGGGGCCCCTGGCGACCCCGGCCGGTCCGCCCGGCGGATCGCTGATATACAGGCACAACATCCCGACAGACACGGTGTCCTGACGCTTCATCATCCGGCGCCGTCACATCAGGCACAACGCTCAACTCCCGAACGAGACCGGCGGGGCCCGCAGCCGGCCGGTCCTACGAGGAAGGACACGGCCGCCGCACGTGAGGGACACACGAGAGAGCCGGCTGCTGCTGGTGCTGCTGATCGCGATCGCGTTCGCGCTGATCACGGTCGATATCCGCGGCGGCGAACAGTCCCCGCTCGATGGTGCCCGGCAAGCCGCCGCCTCTGCCTTCGGCCCGGTCGAAGGCGGCGTGGCCCGCGTCGTCAATCCGGTCGGCAACGCCATCGGTGCCGTGCGGGACTCCGGCCGCCGGCACAACCGGATCAGCACGCTGGAGCACGAGAACGAGGCGCTGAAGGCCAAGCTCGGCTCCTCCGACCGCAACCGCAGCCGCGCCGCCGAGCTCGACAAGATCCTCAAGACCGCGGGCACCGGCCAGTACGGCATCAAGGGCGCCCAGGTCATCGCCATCGGGTCGGCCCAGGGCTTCTCCTGGACCGTCACCATCGACGCCGGCCGCCGGGACGGCATCGCCCGCGACATGACCGTCCTCAACGGCGACGGCCTGGTCGGCCGGGTCACCACCGTCGGCGCCGACACCTCCACCGTCCTGCTGGCCGCCGACCCCGACTTCACCGTCGGCACCCGTATGGAGAAGACCAACGAGATCGGCTTCGCCAACGGGCAGGGCGTCCGCTCGCTGCGCGTTCAGCTTCTCAACGGCAAGGCCAACATCAAGCGGGGCGACCGCCTGGTCACCTTCGGCTCCAGCCGGGACAAGCCGTTCGTGCCCGGGGTGCCCGTCGGCAAGGTCGTCAAGGTCGAGCCGTCCAACGGCGATCTGACCCGCAACCTCCAGGTCCGGCCGTTCGTCTCGTTCTCCCAGCTCGACATCGTCGGCGTGGTCGTCGCACCGCCCCGCCAGGACCCCCGCGACACCGTCCTGCCGCCTGCGCCCGCGAAGCCCAAGCCGACGCCGACGGTCACCGTCACGGCCACCCCCTCCGCGAGCGCTTCACCCAGGAGCTGACCGATGCGCATCAACCGGATCCTGCTCTCGGCCCCGCTGGTGGTCGTCGCCCTCGTCATCCAGGTCACCATTCTCGCCAGACTCCAGCTTCCCGGTGCGGTACCGGATCTGCTGCTGCTCGTCGTGGTCGGCCTCGCGCTGGTCCACGGCCATGTCGGCGGCGCGCTGACCGGCTTCTTCGCCGGGCTGCTGGCCGACCTCGCCCCGCCCTCCGACCACGCCATCGGCCGCTATGCGCTGGTGCTCTGCGTCATCGGCTATGCCGCGGGCTTGACCAAGCCGGACTCGGGCCGGCACCGCTCGGCGACGCTCCCGCTGCTCGTCGTCCTCGGCGCCGCCGTCGGCTCGACGCTGATGTACGCCGGCGTCGGCTCGCTGGTCGGCGACACCGCCGCCCGCCATGTCGGCATCGTCGGACTGCTGCTCAGTGCCACCCTCTACGACCTGCTGCTGGCCCCCTTCACGGTTCCTCTCGTGATGGCCGCGGCGCGGAAGACCGAGGGCGATCTGCTGGCCGGCGACAGTTCCGGCAGCCAGAGCGGCGGCGCCGGCAGCCGCGATGCGGGATACGGCTGGCTCACCACCGGCACGGGACTCAAGGCCAGCCGCGGCGCCATGAAATCCCTGCGCACGGGCACGGGCATCGGCAGCCAGCGCGGCAGCCTGCTCGGCAAGTCGGCCCGCGACAAGGTGGGCCGCATCAAGGGGGTCAAGCGACTGTGACGCCCTGTCCCCTTCCGATCACCACCCCTCGTGGAGGCGCTGCGCGCCATGAGTAATCTCCCGGAAGCCCGGACCTCCCGGGTCAGCGTCCGGCTCATCGCGATCCAGATCCTGGTCTTCTCCCTGCTGCTCACCCTCGGCGGCCGGCTCTGGTATCTGCAGATCCGCAACGGCCAGGAGTACGCCACCGAGGCGAAGAACAACCACGTCCAGCAGGTCATCGAGCCCGCCACCCGCGGCTCGATCCTCGATGCGCGCGGGGTGCCGCTGGCCGACAACCAGACCCGCCTGGTCGTCTCCGCGAGCCGTACCGAGCTGCTGAAGATGAAGGACGACGGCAAGGCCGTGCTCGGCCGGCTGGCCAAGGTGCTCGGGATGTCCGAGAAGGAGATCCGCAACAAGGTCCGGCTGTGCGACGCCAAGACCCCGCAGCCCTGCTGGAACGGTTCGCCCTACCAGCCGATCCCGATCACTGACGAGGCCACCACCCAGCAGGCCCTCCAGATCCGCGAACGCTCCGAGGCGTTCCCCGGCATCAGCGCCGAACCCACCGCCGTACGCCGCTACGCCGAGCCCGGCAACGCCAACACCGCCCAGGTGCTCGGCTACCTCTCGCCGGTGACCGACGAGGAGATCAACAAGGCCAAGAACACCCGCTCGCCGTTCCTGCGCTCCGACCAGATCGGCCGGTCCGGTCTGGAGCGTACGTACGACCGCTATCTGCGCGGCAAGGCCGCCGTCACCCGCTATGAGGTCGACAACCTCGGCCGGGTCATCGGCCAGGCCAAGAGTGAGAAGGGCCAGGGCGGCGCGAGCGTCGTCACCAGCATCGACGCACGCGTGCAGGCCATAGCGGAGAAGCAGCTCGAGCAGGCCATGAAGGACGCCCGCAAGGTGCACGACAAGAACACCGGCACCAACTACAAGGCCGACTCGGGTGCCGTGGTCGTGATGGAGGCCAAGACCGGCCGGGTGGTGGCGATGGCCTCCAACCCCAGCTACGACCCCAACGCCTGGGTCGGCGGCATCTCCGGCAAGGACTACGCCCACCTCACCGGCAAGGACTCCAACTACCCGCTGCTGAACCGCGCCATCCAGGGGCAGGCCGCCCCCGGCTCGATCTTCAAGGTCATCTCGACCACGGCCGCGATCAACGCGGGCTATGACTTCAACGGCCACTACCCCTGCACCAGCTCGTACAGCATCGGCGGCCAGACCTTCAAGAACTTCGAGGGCGAGGGCCACGGCGACATCAGCCTGGGCCGGGCGCTGGAGGTCTCCTGCGACACCGTCTTTTACCGGCTCTCGCACGAGGAGTGGAAGAAGGACGGCGGGGACAAGCCCAAGAAGGACCCCAACGACTGGTTCTACAAGACCGCCCACCAGTTCGGCCTCGGCAAGGAGACCGGTATCGACCTGCCCAACGAGGTCACCGGCCGGGTCCCCGACCGCAAGTGGAAGACCGACTTCTGGAAGGCCAACAAGGACGGCTGGTGCAAGCAGGCCAAGGCCTGGCCCAAGAAGAAGGACTTCGGTACCAAGCTCGCCCGTGAGGGCTGCCTCGAAGGCATGAAGCTGCACGCCTACGACTCCATCAACTACGCCATCGGGCAGGGCGACACCCTCGTCACACCGATCCAGATGGCGACCATCTACGGCGCGATCGCCAACGGCGGCACGCTCTACAACCCGACCGTCGGCAAGGCCATCGTCAGCCCCGACGGCAAGAAGGTGCAGCAGATCAAGCCCACGCCGCACGGCAAGCTGCCGGACAGCTCCAGGACGCTCAAGCAGATCGATTCCGCGCTGGCGGGTGTGGCCACCCGCGGTACCGCCGCCTGGCGCTTCCAGGGCTGGCCGCAGGACAAGATTCCGATGCACGCCAAGACCGGTACCGCCGAGGTCTACGGGAAGCAGACCACCTCATGGTTCGCGACGTACACCAAGGACTACACGATCGTTATGACGATCGCCCAGGGTGGTACCGGCTCCGGCGCCTCCGGTCCGGCCGTACGCAACATCTACAACGCCCTGTACGGAGTCGACGAGAAGGGGGGCATCAACCCGAAGGCCGCCCTGCTGCCGAAGCCCCAGGGCTCGCTCCCCAAGATCGAGGGTGACGGGACCATCGAGGCTCAGCCCATCAAGCCCTATGTCCTGCCGTCGCCGTCGCCGTCCCCATCGGAGAGCCCACAGTGACGACCAGCCCTACCTCCCGGGCGTTCTCGATCCGGCGCTACACCCCCGAGCTCGGTACCTGGGGCAAGCTGACGGCGCGTGATTCGGTGCTGCGCAAACTGGACTGGGCGCTGCTGCTGTCCTGCCTGGTGCTGTCGCTGATGGGGTCGTTGCTGGTCTTCTCCGCCACCCGCAACCGCACCGAGCTCAACCACGGCGACGAGTACTACTACTTCCTGCACCATCTGCTGAATCTCGGTATCGGCCTGGCGCTGGCCGCCGGCACGATCTGGCTCGGGCACCGCACCCTCCGCGGCGCGGTCCCGATCCTCTACGCCCTGTCGGTCGTGCTGGCGCTGCTGGTCCTGACGCCGCTGGGCGCCACCATCAACGGTTCGCGTTCCTGGCTGGCGATCCCCGGCGGCTTCTCGCTCCAGCCCGCGGAGTTCGCGAAGATCACCATCACGCTCGGCATGGCGATGATCCTGGCGTCCCGGGTCGACGCGGGGGACCGCCCGCACCCCGGCCACCGCACCGTCGTCACGGCCCTCGGCCTGGCGGCCGTCCCGGTCGCCGTGATCATGCTGATGCCCGACCTCGGCTCGGTGATGGTGCTCGGCGCCGTCATCCTGGGCGTCCTGCTCTCCTCCGGTGCCTCCAACCGCTGGATCCTCGGGCTGGTCGGCACCGGCGTCGTGGGCTGTGTCGCCATCTGGCAGCTCGGTCTGCTGGACGCCTACCAGATCGCCCGGTTCGCCGCGTTCGCCAACCCGAGCCTCGATCCGGCCGGCGTCGGCTACAACACCAACCAGGCACGGATCGCGATCGGCGGCGGCGGACTGACCGGCTCCGGGCTCTTCCACGGCAGCCAGACCACCGGCCAGTTCGTCCCCGAACAGCAGACGGACTTCATCTTCACCGTCGCCGGGGAGGAGCTCGGCTTCCTGGGCGCGGGCCTGATCATCGTGCTGCTCGGTGTCGTCCTGTGGCGCGCCTGCCGGATCGCACGCGAGTCCACCGAGCTCTACGGCACCATCGTCGCCGCCGGGATCATCGCGTGGTTCGCCTTCCAGTCCTTCGAGAACATCGGGATGACCCTCGGCATCATGCCCGTCACCGGCCTCCCCCTGCCGTTCGTCTCCTACGGCGGCACCTCGATGTTCGCGGTCTGGATCGCGATCGGGCTGCTCCAGTCGATCCGCGTACAGCGCCCCCTGTCGGCCTCGCGCTGACCCGTCTCACCTCACTGCCTGAGGTGGAGCTCGAACCACAGCGAGGTGGGCCGCGGCAGGTCCTCGGGCGGCGTCGTGCCCCAGTCGTCGGCGAGGTGGCCGGTCAGCAAAAGCCCGTAGTCGTCCGGCTGCTCGCCGGGCGCCGGGCGCGGAATCCGGACCGGTGCCCGGTCGTGCACGCTGATCCGCAGGCCGTGCCCGGCGGTCAGCATCCGCAGCAGGATGTCCGCCGTGTGCGGGGTGTGCAGATGCGCGCGGGTCACCGCCTCCGAGGTGAGCAGCACGGCGGTGTCGAGGAGCGGGGAGAGCTGGGTGCGGCGCAGCACGGCGTGGACGAAATCGCGGGCGGCCTTGGGGGCGGTGGGGGTGCTCGGTGCGGTGAGAACGTACGGCCGGGCGCCCGCCGAGACGCGGAGGCGTGTCCGGGTGACGGGCGCGGTTGAGGGGTGCACGGTGTCTCCCTCCCCTGGGGGCGAGTGAGTGGCGAGCGGGTTTGCCCGCTTGATTCGTACTCTGTGTACTCAATTCGTCACACAGAGTAACGCAGTTGGCGTGTGCGGCGCTACCCGTTCCCGCGGACCCCTGCCGCGGACCGCGCGGTGGGGCGGTTTTCCCCGCCCGGGTGGGTGGCCCGGGCGGGGGTGGGTGGCTAGCCTCGATGCATGGCGGACACCGTGCGGGAAATCGAACGGAAGTACGAAATCGACGACGGTGCGCGGCTGCCCGACCTGGCCGGTGCCGGCCGGGTCGCCAGCGTGGCGGAATCGGGTGTCGAGGAGCTGGACGCCTGCTACTACGACACTCCTGACCAGCGCCTCGCCGCCGACGCCCTCACGCTGCGCAGACGCACCGGCGGCAGGGACGCGGGCTGGCACCTGAAGCTGCCGGTCGCGCCGGGCGTCCGGGACGAAGTGCGGGCGCCGCTGTCCGACGCACCGCCCCCGGAGCTGACCGCGCTCGTCCGGTCCCGGGTGCTGGAGGGGGAGCTGGTGCCCCTCGTCCGGCTGCGGACGCGGCGCACGGTCCGGGTGCTGCGCGACGCCGCGGGCGCACCGCTCGCGGAGCTGGCCGTGGACGAGGTACACGCACAGCGGGCGGGGGAGTCCGCCAAGGGCGGCGCGGGCGCGTCCGGGGCCCGGTGGCGCGAGATCGAGGTGGAACTGCTCGGGGACGGCGACAGCGGGTTGCTGGACGAGGTGGGCCGGGCCCTGGTCGCGGCCGGGGCGCGCCCCGCCTCCTCGGAGTCGAAGCTGGCGCGGGCGCTCGCCGAGACGGGCCTGGCGCGCGAGCGCGCCGCGCGTCCCGGCGCCGGAGGGGGAACGTCCCGCCCGCAAGGCTCCGGCAAGCGCGGAGGCAAAGCCATGACGGCGAAGAACAGGGCCACGGCCGGGAAGAACAAGGCCACGGCCGGCAAGAAGAAGGAACCCACCGCCGGAGACGTGGTGCTCCGGTACGTCCGCGAGCAGGTACGGGTGATCATCGAGCTGGATCCGGCGGTACGGCGCGATCTGCCCGACTCGGTACACCGGATGAGGGTCGCCACCCGCCGGCTGCGCAGCGCCTTCCGCTCGTACACGAAGGTGCTCGACCGCGCCGCCACCCGGCCCATCGGCCTGGAGCTCCAGTGGCTGGCGGCGGAGCTGGGGGTGGACCGGGACCGGGAGGTGCTGACCGCGCGGCTGGAGCAGGCGCTGGCCGAGGTGCCCCGGACGCTGCGGCTCGGACCGGTGGCCGCCCGGCTGCGCATCTGGTCCGAGCGGCGCCGGGCCGACGCGCGCAGGGAAGTGCTCTCCGTCTTGGACGGACCGCGCTATCTGGAGCTGCTGAAGACCCTGCACGCCCTCCTTCAGGAGCCGCCGCTGTGCCCGGCCGCGGACCGGCCGGCGCCCGACGTGGTGGCCGGCGCCGTGCTGAAGGACTACCGGCGGCTGGCCCGCCGGGTGGAGGCCGCGCTGGCGGCCCCGGCCGGGCAGGCGCGGGACGAGGCGCTGCACGGCGCCCGCAAGGCCGCCAAGCGGACGCGGTACGCGGCGGAGGCCGCCCGTCCGGCGCTCGGCCGGCCGGCGAAGAAGTTCGCCAAGCGGATCAAGCGGGTCCAGCAGCTGCTGGGCGACCACCAGGACAGCGTGGTGGCGCGCGGCGCGCTGCGCGAGCTGGCCACCCAGGCACAGCGGGCCGGTGAGGGCGGCTTCACCTTCGGTCTGCTCCACGGGCGCGAGGAGGCCCGTGCGGCGGACCGGGAGCGGGAGCTGCCACGCCGGTGGAAGAAGGCCTCCCGGCGCAAGCACCGGGCCGCGCTCCGGCCGTGAGCGCACGGCGGGCGGGCCGCCCACCGCACGACGGCCGGCCGTCCCGCCATGCGCCCCCGGTGCCGCCCGCCACCCGCCTGCTCAGCAGGCGTGCCGCGGCCTGCCGCATCGCCGTGCGAGGGGGGTGGCTTCGAGCGGTTACGCTTGAGAGTCGCCCCCTGCCAGCTCACGAAGGTTCGAGATGTCTGCCGAGTCGGTCTTCCCGCAGCTCGAGGCCCTGCTCCCGCATGTGCAGAAGCCCATTCAGTACGTCGGCGGTGAGCTGAACTCCACCGTCAAGGACTGGGACTCCTGTGATGTGCGGTGGTCGCTCATGTACCCGGACGCCTACGAGGTCGGTCTGCCCAACCAGGGCGTCATGATCCTCTACGAGGTCCTCAACGAACGCGAGGGCGTGCTGGCCGAGCGCACGTACAGCGTGTGGCCGGACCTCGAAGCGCTGATGCGTGAGCACCACGTCCCGCAGTTCACGGTCGACGCGCACCGCCCCGTCGGCGCCTTCGACGTGCTCGGTGTCTCCTTCTCGACCGAGCTGGGCTACACCAACCTCCTCACCGCCCTGGACCTCGCCGGTATCCCGATGGAGTCCAAGGACCGCACGGAGGACCACCCGATCGTCCTGGCGGGCGGCCATGCGGCCTTCAACCCCGAGCCGATCGCGGACTTCCTGGACTGCGCGGTCGTGGGCGACGGCGAGCAGGCGGTGCTGGAGATCACCGAGATCATCCGCGCCTGGAAGGCCGAGGACCGGCCCGGCGGCCGCGATGAGCTGCTGTTCCGCCTGGCGAAGACCGGCAGCGTCTACGTCCCCAAGTTCTACGACGTCGAATACCTGGCCGACGGGCGGATCTCCCGTGTCGTGCCGAACCGCTCCGGCGTCCCGTGGCGGGTGTCCAAGCACACCGTCATGGACCTGGACGAGTGGCCCTACCCCAAGCAGCCGCTCGTCCCCCTGGCCGAGACCGTCCACGAGCGGATGTCGGTCGAGATCTTCCGTGGCTGCACCCGCGGCTGCCGTTTCTGCCAGGCCGGCATGATCACGCGCCCCGTACGGGAGCGAAGCATCACCGGCATCGGCGACATGGTGGACAAGGGCCTGAAGGCCACGGGATTCGAGGAGGTCGGCCTGCTGTCGCTGTCCTCCGCGGACCACACCGAGATCGGCGACATCGCCAAGGGGCTCGCCGACCGGTACGAGGAAGACAAGATCGGCCTGTCGCTGCCCTCGACCCGGGTGGACGCCTTCAACGTCGATCTTGCCAACGAGCTGACGCGCAACGGCCGTCGCTCCGGTCTGACCTTCGCGCCCGAGGGCGGCTCCGAGCGGATGCGCAAGGTCATCAACAAGATGGTCTCCGAAGAGGACCTGATCAGGACGGTCTCCACGGCCTACGGCAACGGCTGGCGGCAGGTGAAGCTGTACTTCATGTGCGGTCTGCCGACCGAGACCGATGAGGACGTGCTCCAGATCGGCGACATGGCGGTCAAGGTCATCGCCGAGGGCCGCAAGGTCTCCGGGCAGAACGACATCCGCTGCACGGTCTCCATCGGCGGCTTCGTCCCCAAGCCGCACACCCCCTTCCAGTGGGCGCCGCAGCTGTCGGCGGAGGAGACGGACGCCCGTCTCGAAAAGCTCCGGGACAAGATCCGCGGCGACAAGAAGTACGGCCGCTCCATCGGCTTCCGCTACCACGACGGCAAGCCCGGCATCGTCGAGGGCCTGCTCTCGCGCGGCGACCGCCGCGTCGGCTCGGTCATCCGCGCCGTCTACGAGGGCGGCGGCCGCTTCGACGGCTGGCGCGAGCACTTCTCCTACGACCGCTGGATGAAGGCCGCCGAGGAGACACTGCCCGGCTTCGGAGTCGACGTCGCCTGGTACACCACCCGCGAGCGGGAGTACGAAGAGGTCCTGCCCTGGGACCACTTGGACTCCGGCCTCGACAAGGACTGGCTCTGGGAGGACTGGCAGGACGCGCTCGACGAGACCGAGGTCGAGGACTGCCGCTGGACCCCGTGCTTCGACTGCGGCGTCTGCCCGCAGCTCGACCTCGACATCCAGATCGGCCCCACCGGCAAGAAGCTGCTGCCCCTGACCGTCGTCAAGTAGCGCCTCCCGTATGCCTCTTCGGCCCGGTCCCCGCACCCCGGGGGCCGGGCCGTGGTGTACTCCCGCACAATGACGTGATGTCACCGCAGCTCATCGCCCCCACCGTCCGCGTCCATGCCTCCTTCCTCGCCGCGATGGACGAGTTCCGTGCCGACGGCGCCGAGCAGGTGGCGCACTCCAGCCTCGCCCGCGAGCTGCGGACTTGGGCCACCCGCTGGCCGACCGCGGAGGGGTTCGCGGAGTATGTCGACGCGATCAGCGGCGCACCGGGTGAGGAACGCGCCGACGGGGTGGTCCCCAAGACCACCCGGTGGTGGGTGGCGGACGGCAGCTATCTGGGACGGGTCACCTTCCGCCACCGCCTCACCGACGAACTCCTCCACTACGGCGGCCACATCGGCTATGCCGTACGCCCCGGTGCCCGCCGCCGTGGTCACGCCACCGCGATGCTGCGCGCCGCACTGCCCGTCGCCCGTCACGAGCTGGGCATCGACCCGGTGCTGGTCACCTGCGACCACACCAATACCGGCTCGCGTAAGGTCATCGAGGCCTGCGGCGGGGTCTTCGAGGACCAGCGGGGGGAGAAGCTGCGCTACTGGATCCACGCGGCCGCGCCCGGCGTCGGAGAACAGCCGCACCGGCGCGTCTGAAGGGCCGCGGGACACGTCGTACGGGTACGGAAGAACAAGGGGGAGGGGCCGGATGGAGCCCACCGACAACGAGCGGCGGGTGCCCGCCCGTTACGCGCCGGGTGAGGGCTGTGTGACCCAAGTGGTCCGTATTCCGGTACGGATCGTGGTGCTGGTGCTCGTGGTGCCGGTGCGCCTGGTGTGGGACGCGCTGACCGCCGCCGGCCGGGCCGTCGACCGGAGCGTGCTGCGCCCCCTCGGCCGCGGCCTCGCCCGGCTGTGGCGCACCCTCGTGGTCGTCCCCCTGGCCTGGGCCTGGCGCACCCTCGTCGTGCTCCCGCTCGGGTGGACCTGGCGCACGCTGGTCGTCGCCCCGCTGGGGTGGCTGTGGCGCGCCGTCCTCGCCCCGGCCGGCCGGGGGACCGGCAGGGCGGTGGCGTGGCTGGTGCGGCGGCTGCTCGTGCTCCCCGCGCAGTGGCTGTACACCCACGTACTGACCCCGGTGGGGCACGGCCTCGCCTGGCTGCTGCGCGGACTGGGCACGGCCCTGGGATGGCTGGGCCGCGCATTGTTCGTGTGGCCGTGGGTGGCCCTGTGGCGGTATGTGCTGGCGCCCGTCGGCCGGGGGACCGGCGCGGTCCTGGCATGGCTGGTCCGCCTGCTCGTCGTCGTGCCCGCCCAGTGGCTGTACGCCCAGGTGCTGACACCGGCCGGACGGGGCCTCGCCTGGCTGGTGCGCGCCCTCGGCACCGTTCTCGCCACCCTCGTGCGGTGGCTCGTGGTCGTGCCGCTGGTCACCCTGTGGCGGTATGTGCTGGTGCCCGCCTGGCGGCTGCCGGCCGCCGTGGTGACGGTGGTGGTGCGCGAGACCGCAGCGGCGCTCGGGCACTGCTGGCGGGCCGCCGGGATCATCTCCAGGGCCCTCGGCCGCTTCCTCGCCGCGGTGCTGCGGTGGGTCCTCGTCGAGCCGCTGCGGTGGGTGTACCGCACGGTGCTCACCCCTGTCGGGCACGGCATCCGGGACGGCATCTGGCGGCCGGTCCGGCAGACCCTGCGCACCGCCCGCGCGACCGTGCGGCAGACCCGCGGGGAGATCCGGCGGGCACTGTTCGGCGCCCCCGCGGCGCCCCGGCCGGCCACCGCTGCCGAGCCCCGGCGGGAACCGGAAGCCCCCGGCACACGTACTCTAGGTAGCAGTACGACCGCACTCACGAAGGACTGAACGACACTGGGCAAGCGACAGCCCGAAGGCCCGCCGCCCGCACCGGCGGTGCAGCGCATCCGACTGCGCTACACCAAGCGCGGCCGCCTCCGGTTCACCAGCCACCGCGACTTCCAGCGCGCTTTCGAGCGGGCGCTGCGCCGCGCCGAGGTCCCCATGGCCTATTCGGCGGGCTTCACCCCGCACCCCAAGGTGTCGTACGCCAACGCCGCCCCGACCGGTACGGGCAGCGAGGCCGAGTACCTGGAGATCCAGCTCACCGAGCACCGCGATCCGGACACGCTGCGCACCCTGCTCGACGCGTCGCTGCCGCCCGGGCTCGATGTGACCGACGCGGTCGAGGCCCGCACCAGCGGCCTGGCCGACCGGCTCCAGGCCTCGGTGTGGGAGCTCCGGCTCGACGGGGTCGAGCCCCAGGAGGCCGGCCGAGCGGTCGAGGCGTTCCTCGCCGCGGACGAGGTGCTGGTCGAGCGGCGGACGAAAAACGGCATGCGGACCTTTGACGCACGGGCCGCGGTGACGCGTCTGGAGGCCACCGGTCACGCCGGCGATAGGCCTGACGGCAAAGCCTGTGCGATACTGCGGCTGGTTGTTCGGCATCTGACACCTGCCGTTCGACCCGACGACGTCCTGTCCGGCCTCCGAGCTACGGCCGACCTGGCGCCGCCGGTCCCCGCAGCGGTGACCAGGCTGGCGCAGGGGCTGCTCGATGAGGAGACCGGCGCGGTGACCGACCCGCTTGAGCCCGACCGCGACGCTGCCACGGCCGCCCCACCCACGGCCGCCGGGCTGAGTGCCGCGAAGGTGACGAGCGGGGCCTCCCCGGCAGCCGGGGACGGTACTGCGTAGGACCGCCGTCGTCGCGTCGCCGATCAGCCAGGGAGCCACCCCGGTCCGGCAGACGCACTGACCAGGAGACTTTCGCCGGTCCCTGCCCTACGGGGATCGGCGAGCGAGACGACAGCTCCCGTGCGGCGCCCACGCCCCGGACAGCGGGACCGCGCTCATCACGCGGACCGCGGCCGGAATCAGGCGCGGCGCCCGGGAGCGTGACGGGAGAACCGCCCGCATGCTCGAGCCCATTGAGCCCACCCGCGCCACGCAGTCCCAGGACCGTGGTGCCGACGACAATCACTCACCCAGCGACACGCTGCCGCCGCGCCGCCGGCGCCGTGCGGCCTCCCGGCCGGCCGGTCCTCCGGTGGCCGGTGGCGCCGCCGCAGCCGAGGTGGTGAGCACCGAGGCCACCGCCGCTGCCGAGGCCGGTCCGGCCCTCGGCGAGGAGGCCGCCGCCTCCGCGGTGACCACCGGGGACGAGGCCAAGCCGGCCCGCTCCCGCCGCCGCGCGACCCGTAAGGTCACCTCTCCCGCCGGAGCCCCGCAGCCGGCCGGTGACGAACCGGCCGAGGCCCCCGCCGAACCCGCCGCCGGGACGCCCGCGCCCGCCGCCGAGGCGCCCGCCGAGGAGCCGCAGGCCGAGGACGCCGCGCCGCGCCGAGGCCGCCGCCGGGCGACCCGCAAGGTGTCCGCCCCGGCCGGTGCCCCGCAGCACGAGGCCGGTCAGGAGCCCGCCGCCGAAGAGCCCGCGCCCGCCGCCCCGGCCGCCGCCGAGGAGCCCGCGCCCGCCGCGCAGCCCGCCCCGGCCGCCGCCGAGGAGCCCGAGGACGCCGCACCGCGCCGTACCCGCCGCCGGGCGACCCGTAAGGTCACCGCTCCGGCCGGAGCCCCGCAGGCGAGCGACGCCGGCGAGGCGGTCGTGGAGACCGCCGCGCCCGCCGCCGAGGCCGTGGCACCGGCCGCCCCGGCCGAGAGCGCCGAGGAGACCCCGGCCGCCGCCGAGGACGCGGGGCCCGCCCGCGCCCGCCGCCGTGCCACCCGTAAGGCCACCGCCCCCGCGGGCGCGCCGCAGGCCGCGGAAGCGGAGGCCGAGCAGACTCCGGCCGCCGAGGCCGCGACCCCCGGGACCGCCGACACCGGGACCGCCCAGGACGAGACCGCCGAAGCCCCCCGCCGCCGGGCCCGCCGCCGAGGTGAGCGAGCCGCCGAGCCCGCCGCCGAGGCGCCCCGCGCCGAGGAGGAGCCCGCGCAGGAGGCGCCGCAGCGCGGCCGCCGCCGGGCGCAGCGGCCCCCGACGGCCGTCTTCCAGGCACCGGTCTTCACCGAGCCGATGTTCCAGACGCCGGAGACCGCGGCCGCCGCCGCTGCCGCGGCGCGCCAGGAGGAGACCGCCGCCGAGCCGGCCGTGGAGGAGCAGCCCGCCGGTGCGCGCCGCCGTCGCCGCCGTGGCGCCCCGGCCGAGCCCGAGCAGGTGTCCGCCGCCCCCGCCGAGGAGCCGGCGGCGGAGGAGGCCGGAGCGGCGGCCGAACCGGAGACCGAGCAGGCCGCCGGCGGCCAGGGCGAGGACGAGTCCGACGGCCGTCCCTCGCGCCGCCGCCGCCGTGGTGGCCGTCGCCGCCGTCGCGGTGAGTCCGCCGAAGGCGCCGAGGAGTCCGCCGAGGACCGCGGCGCCGAGGAGCGCGAGAGCGAGCGGGCCGAGCCCGAGGAGGCCGACGAGCAGCCCGAGGCGGAGGAGGAGGCCGAGGAGCAGCCGGGCGGCGGCTCCAGCAGCAGCCGCCGTCGCCGTCGCCGCCGCCGTCGCACCGGTGACGCCGGCGAGGACGGGTCCACCGGCACCGACGACCCGGAGCGCACGGTCGTCAAGGTCCGCGAGCCCCGTAAGAAGGACGAGGGCACAAGCGCCGACGAGGTGCAGTCGATCAAGGGATCGACGCGCCTGGAGGCCAAGAAGCAGCGCCGCCGGGAGGGCCGCGAGCAGGGCCGCCGCCGGGTGCCGATCATCACCGAGGCGGAGTTCCTGGCCCGCCGCGAGGCCGTCGAGCGGGTGATGGTCGTCCGCCAGAGCGGCGAGCGCACCCAGATCGGCGTCCTCGAGGACAACGTGCTCGTCGAGCACTTCGTCAACAAGGAGCAGGCGACCTCGTACGTCGGCAATGTCTACCTCGGCAAGGTGCAGAACGTCCTGCCGTCGATGGAGGCCGCCTTCGTCGACATCGGCAAGGGCCGCAACGCCGTGCTGTACGCCGGTGAGGTCAACTTCGAGGCGCTGGGCATGGCCAACGGCCCGCGCCGCATCGAGACCGCGCTGAAGTCCGGCCAGTCCGTGCTGGTGCAGGTCACCAAGGACCCGATCGGCCACAAGGGCGCCCGGCTCACCAGCCAGGTCTCGCTCCCCGGCCGCTACCTGGTCTACGTGCCCGAGGGCTCGATGACCGGTATCAGCCGTAAGCTCCCCGACACCGAGCGGGCGCGGCTGAAGCAGATCCTCAAGAAGATCGTCCCCGAGGACGCGGGCGTCATCGTGCGCACCGCCGCCGAGGGCGCGAGCGAGGACGAGCTGGCGCGCGACGTCCAGCGGCTGCAGGCGCAGTGGGAAGAGATCCAGAAGAAGGCGAAGGCCGCTTCCACCAGCTCCCCGTCGCTCCTCTACGGCGAGCCGGACATGACCGTCCGGGTGGTCCGCGACATCTTCAACGAGGACTTCTCCAAGGTCATCGTCAGCGGTGACGACGCGTGGCAGACCATCCACGGCTATGTCGCGCACGTGGCCCCGGACCTCACCGACCGGCTGCAGAAGTGGACTTCGGACGTCGACGTCTTCGCGACGTACCGCATCGACGAGCAGCTGATGAAGGCGCTGGACCGCAAGGTCTGGCTGCCCAGCGGTGGTTCGCTGGTGATCGACAAGACCGAAGCGATGGTCGTGATCGACGTCAACACCGGGAAGTTCACCGGTCAGGGCGGCAATCTCGAGGAGACGGTCACCAGGAACAACCTGGAGGCGGCCGAGGAGATCGTGCGCCAGCTGCGGCTGCGCGACCTCGGCGGCATCGTCGTCATCGACTTCATCGACATGGTGCTGGAGTCCAACCGGGACCTGGTGCTGCGGCGGATGCTGGAGTGCCTGGGCCGGGACCGTACGAAGCACCAGGTCGCCGAGGTCACCTCGCTCGGCCTGGTCCAGATGACCCGTAAGCGGGTCGGCCAGGGCCTGCTGGAGTCCTTCTCCGAGTCGTGTGTGCACTGCAACGGCCGTGGCGTCATCGTCCACATGGACCAGCCGACGACGGCCGGCGGCGGTGGCAAGCGCAAGAAGAAGGGCAAGGGCACCCAGCCCGAGCCGCACGTCCACGAGGCCGAGGCCGTCGAGCCCGCCCCGGAGGCCGGGGCCGCGGAGGCCGCCGCCCCCGAGCTGGAGCCCGCCCCCGTGACGGAGGCCGAGCTGCAGCCCGCGGTGGAGGGGACCGACGAGTGGTTCGGCAGCCCGGCCGAGGCCGAGGCGGCCGCCGGACGCGGCCGTGGCCGCCGCCGGGCGAGCCGGAAGGTGTCCGCTCCGGCGGGTGCCCCCAAGGCCGCCGGTGGGGCCGCCGAGATCGTGGTGCCGGCCGAGCCGGCCCCGGCAGCCGAGCCGGAGCAGGCCCCCGAGCCGGTCGCCGAGGCGCCGGCCGCGGAGCCCGCGCCGGCCCGTCCGCGCCGTCGCGCGACCCGGAAGGTGACCGCTCCGGCGGGCGCTCCCAAGGCCGCCGGTGAGGCCGCCGAGATCGTGGTGCCCGCCGAGCCGGCGCCGTCGGCCGAGCCGGTCGGCGAGCCGGAGCCCGCCGCGGACGCCGGGGCGGAGGCGGAGCCCGCGGCCAAGAAGACCGCGAAGAAGACGGCGGCCAAGAAGGCCACCGCCAAGAAGACCGCGGCGAAGAAGACCACGGCCAAGAAGGCGGCGGCGAAGAAGACCGCCACCACCGCCAAGAAGGCCACGGCGAAGAAGACCACCGCCAAGAAGGCGACGACCAAGAAGGCGGCGGCCAAGAAGACCGCTGCTGCCGAGGAGTCGTCGGTGGCGCAGGCGGAGGGCGTGGCGTAAGCCGCGGCGCAGCACGGCCGTGCCCCGGACCGTCAGCGGTCCGGGGCCGGTTTGACCCCCTGGTCAAGGCCCCGTAATCTTGACCGTCGGTGTCTGTGACACCGAACCCCTGAGCAAACACCTCTCGGTCCGCCGAGGGAGGCCGCTCGTCCACTCGGATTCCACGGGCCCCATCCCGAGCCCGTGTGAGCGGCTGGCATCAGAGGATCCGTTCCTAGCGAAAGAGAGTTCCGCGTGTACGCGATCGTGCGCACCGGCGGACGCCAGCAGAAGGTTGCTGTTGGCGACGTCATCGAGGTTGACCGCATTTCCACCAGCAAGGTCGGCGACACCGTCGAGCTCTCGACGCTGCTGGTTGTCGACGGCGACTCGGTCACCAGCGACCCGTGGGTCCTGGCCGGCGTGAAGGTCCAGGGCGAGGTCGTCGACCACCACAAGGGCGACAAGATCCGGATCCAGAAGTACAAGAACAAGACCGGTTACAAGAAGCGGATCGGCCACCGCCAGCTCCACACGGCGCTGAAGATCACCGGCATCGACGCTCCGGCGAAGTAAGGGACTGAGGAGACATGGCACACAAGAAGGGCGCATCGTCCACTCGGAACGGTCGCGATTCCAATGCTCAGCGGCTCGGCGTGAAGCGCTTCGGCGGTCAGGCCGTCCTCGCCGGTGAGATCCTGGTCCGCCAGCGTGGCACCCACTTCCACCCGGGCACGGGCGTCGGCCGCGGCGGCGACGACACCCTGTTCGCGCTGGCTGCCGGTGCGGTGCAGTTCGGCACCCACCGTGGCCGCAAGGTCGTGAACATCGTTCCGGTCGCCGAGTAATTCCGGCCTGACCGAGCGATAGCTCAGCATCAGCATCACTCAGGGGCGGACCGCCTTCTCCCGCGCGAGCGGGAAGGCCGGTCCGCCCTTGCGTGTTAGGACAGAGATGTGCGCGCTGTACAGGACAAGCGCGCAGCACAGCGACATACCCGTAGTTATCTGGAGGCACCCCCACCATGACCACCTTCGTGGACCGCGTCGAGCTGCACGTCGCCGCGGGTAACGGAGGCCACGGCGTGGCCTCCGTGATGCGGGAGAAGTTCAAGCCGCTGGGCGGCCCGGACGGCGGCAACGGCGGCCGGGGCGGCGATGTGATCCTCGTCGTCGACCAGGACGTCACCACCCTTCTCGACTACCACCACCACCCGCACCGCAAGGCCACCAACGGCCAGCCCGGCGCGGGCGACAACCGGTCCGGCAAGAACGGCCAGGACCTGGTCCTGCCGGTCCCCGACGGCACCGTCGTCCTGGACCGCGCGGGCAATGTGCTCGCCGACCTCGTCGGCCAGGGCACCACCTTCGTCGCCGGGCAGGGCGGCCGCGGCGGCCTCGGCAACGCCGCGCTGGCCTCCGCCCGCCGCAAGGCCCCCGGTTTCGCGCTGCTCGGCGAGCCCGGTGAGGCCCGCGACATCGTGCTGGAGCTCAAGACCGTCGCGGACGTCGCGCTGGTCGGCTACCCGAGCGCCGGCAAGTCCTCGCTGATCTCGGTGCTCTCCGCCGCCAAGCCCAAGATCGCCGACTACCCCTTCACCACCCTGGTGCCCAACCTCGGTGTGGTGACGGCCGGTTCGACCGTCTACACCATCGCGGACGTCCCCGGGCTGATCCCCGGCGCGAGCCAGGGCAAGGGCCTGGGCCTGGAGTTCCTGCGGCACGTCGAGCGCTGCGAGGTGCTGGTGCACGTCCTGGACACCGCGACCCTGGAGTCCGACCGCGACCCGGTCTCCGACCTCGACATCATCGAGGAGGAGCTGACGCAGTACGGCGGCCTGGACAACCGGCCCCGGATGGTCGTCCTCAACAAGATCGACGTCCCGGACGGCAAGGACCTCGCCGACCTGGTCCGCCCCGACCTGGAGGAGCGCGGCTACCGCGTGTTCGAGGTCTCCGCGGCCGCCCACACCGGCCTGAAGGAGCTGTCGTTCGCGCTCGCCGACGTCGTCTCCAAGGCCCGCGCCGCCAAGCCCGTCCAGGAGGCCACCCGTATCGTCATCCGGCCCCAGGCCGTCGACGACGCCGGCTTCACGATCACGGCGGAGGGCGAGAACTTCTTCCGGGTGCGCGGCGAGAAGCCCGAACGCTGGGTCCGCCAGACGGACTTCAACAACGACGAGGCCGTCGGCTACCTCGCCGACCGCCTCAACCGCCTCGGCGTCGAGGACGAGCTGCGCAAGGCGGGCGCGCACGCGGGCGACGGCATCGCCATCGGACCCGAGGACAACGCGGTCGTCTTCGACTGGGAGCCGATGATGGCGGCCGGCGCGGAGATGCTGGGCCGGCGCGGCGAGGACCACCGTATGGAGGCGCCCCGGCCGGCCGCGCAGCGCCGCAGGGACCGGGACCTGGCACGGGACGAGGCCGACCAGGAGTACGAGGGCTTCCGGCCCTTCTGAGGCCGCCGGGCGGCCCGCCGGGCGGACTGCCCCGGCACAGCGGCCACGGCAGCGGCCGCAGCAACGGGGAAGGCCCCCGGGAGTTCTCCTCCCGGGGGCCTTCCCCGTTGTCGGTGTGGTCCCGCGCCGCGGCCGAAGCCGTGAGCGGCCCGCTGCGGCCTAGACGGCGGCCGTGGTGTCCGAGGCGCCACTGGCCTCGTTCTCGGCCGTCTCGGAGGCGTCCACGTCCTCCTGAGAGCGCTGGCCGGGGATACCGGACAGCCGGTTCTCCATCCGGATGCGCCGCTCGTCGGCCTTCGCGGCCAGCTCCAGCGCGGCCTGGTTGAAGCGGACCGACGACGGCGGGTCCGACGGGCCCAGCAGGTGCTCCTTGAGCTCGGCCCGCTCCGCGGCCAGGGTGTCGCGCTCCGGGTTGCGGACCGCGTCGAGCAGACCGGCCACCTCGTGCGCGTCGGGCGTGAGGATCGTCGCGGCCCGCACGGTCGGGAAGTTCGCCCGGAAGTCGTCCTCGCTCATCCCCGAGGTGTTGGCGACCGCGTACGGCTTCTCGCTGCTCAGGTAGTCGGAGACCACGCTGGAGACATCGCTGATCAGCACGTCGGCCTGGTTGAAGCAGCTGAAGATGCCGGGGCGGGCGGTGGTGATGACGCGGTGCTCCCACCGGGGGAAGGAGTTCCAGTACGCCGCCTCCCAGGCGGTGACGGCTGCTTCGACGGCGGCGGCGCGGCCCTCCTCGGGGGTGCCCTGCAGGCCCATCCGCTCCAGCTCGTCCGCGCTCTTGCGGAAGGCGGAGGTGGTCAGCGCGCTGAGCTCTTCGGCGCGGCGGGTCAGCTCGGCGGCGGCCTCCGGGCCGGGACGCTCCCCGCTGCGCCGGGTGTTCGCCTCCGCGATCATCGCCTGGATGCGGGTGTTGGCGGCGCCCGCCCGGGGGTCCACGGAACCGGTCATCGGGTGCGGCTTGTACAGCAGCTGCACGTTCTCGTCGGCGAGCAGTTCGCGGACGATGTTCTCGCCCGCCAGGATCACCGAGGTGTTGCCGGGGTTGCCGTCCCAGCCCTCCCAGGTCGGGGCGTACAGCACGGTGGTCATCCGGCCGGCCGGGGCGCCCGCGTACGGCTGGATCGGGGCCAGCTGGGGGCGGCCGACCTCGATGACGTCCTTGTCCTCGACGCCGATGTCGGCGAGCTGGTAGCGGTCACGGGCCGCCGGGCCCGCCACCCACACCTCGTCGTACGCCTTGGCGTACGGGTTGCAGGAGGACAGCTTGTCGCTCTCGCCGTGGTTGGTGAAGGCGTGCTTGATGGAGGGGATGCGCAGGATCTGCGAGGTCTTGCCGGAGTTCGCCGGGTGCAGCAGGACCTTGAGCGTGGAGTGCTCCAGCCGCATCAGGTTGGCGACCTTGGGGATGCAGACGATCGGCACGTCCGTGGCCTCGATCTTCTGCACCATGAAGCGCTCACGGAGCACGATGATCGGGTTGCCGTCGAGGGAAGCCAGGGTGCTCAGCCACATGTTGGCCTGGTAGGCGGAGGAGGAGCCGCCGGAGAAGTACATGCCGACCGTCGGCCGGTACTCGGCCAGCCAGTCGTCCAGCCACGCCAGGGCCTGCTTCTCGCTGGCCACCCGCTTCTTGGGCAGCAGCCAGGTGCCCAGGTAGAGGGTGCCGCCGGCGGACAGGGTCAGGGAGACGGCGAGGCCGATGCCGCCCCAGTAGGCGTCGGTGGTGATCGCGGTGAGCATCATGCCGACCGTGGTGGGCACGGAGAAGCGCAGCAGCCGCCGGCCCGTCTGGCGGGAGAGGATGCGCGGCGGGGCGTCACACAGTCGCAGCGCGCTCGCGTCGATGTTGCGGGTCACGAACGGCAGACTGCGGGTCCTGCGGACCAGCACCGCGACCGCCTGGCACACGAAGTGGGTGCCGTAGAAGAGGAGCAGCGTGATGGTGAGCGGCGCCTGCTCCTCGAGCGGGTTGATGCCGTCGATGTGCAGCAGGCCGACCAGTATCAGCATGTCGCGCAGCAACTGGCGCACCGTGACATCGAACCGGATCCGGCCGAGCACCGCGAGCAGGCCGGGCTGCTTGTGCTGGAGGACCAGGTCGAGACCCAGGTTGACCACGGATGCGGCGATGAACAGCGGGATGACGGGTAGCAGCGCACCGACCAACTGGGCGGTGAACGCGACCATCATCGCGAAGAGTGCCGCGAGCTGGACGGCTCGGCGGGGGGCGATTCCGGCGGAAGGCACGGGGGAGGGCTCCTGGCAGCACGAAAGGTCAAAGGGGAGGCCGAGGGGGGCGGCCGGGTCCCGCGCTGCGACGCCGCCGGAGCGGCGAAACGGGACCGATGGACACCCGACCGTATGACCTTGTTGGCCTTGGTGACAATCTGCTGTGGCTCTCATCACCGCGAAAGCGGACCAATCGAACGCAACCTCTTGGCCTCGGCTTCCCTCTTAAGGAAAACCGCGCGGGCGGGGAAAGGCACGGAAGCAACGCCCGGCATTTCGGCCCCTATTCTGCGCCCTTCGCCGGGCGCCGGAGACGGCCCCTCCCGCCCGCAGGGCGTCCGCCAGGCAATATCACGAAGCGCCCGGGGTCCGCTCTGCCGTAGATTGCGCCCGTAGGGCCGTGGTGCGGGTCGGGCGGTAATCCCCCGTACGGCGGTGAGATCGGCGAGCACAGGGGTACGCAGGTGGCAGGCGCAAGGCAGGACGTGAAGGACGCTCGCCGGATCGTGGTGAAGGTCGGCTCGTCCTCGCTGACCACGGCCGCCGGGGGACTGGACGCGGACCGTGTGGACGCGCTGGTGGACGTGCTGGCCAAGCACCAGGACAAGGAGATCGTGCTGGTCTCCTCCGGAGCCATCGCGGCCGGGCTGGCGCCCCTGGGGCTGGAGCGGCGGCCCCGTGACCTGGCCCGGCAGCAGGCCGCCGCCAGCGTCGGCCAGGGCCTGCTCGTCGCCCGCTACACCGCGTCCTTCGCCCGCTACGGCCGCCGGGCCGGCCAGGTCCTGCTGACCTCCGACGACACCAGCCGCCGGGCCCACTACCGCAACGCCTACCGGACCCTCGACCAGCTGCTGGCCATGGGTGCCGTGCCGATCGTCAACGAGAACGACACCGTCGCCACCGACGAGATCCGGTTCGGCGACAACGACCGGCTGGCGGCCCTGGTCGCCCATCTCGTCCGCGCCGACCTGCTGATCCTGCTCTCGGACGTGGACGGCCTCTACGACGGCGACCCGTCCGCCCCCGGGACCTCCCGGATAGCGGAGGTCGGCGGCCCCGCGGACCTGGAGGGCGTCTCCATCGGCAGCGCGGGCAAGGCCGGGGTCGGCACCGGCGGCATGGTCACCAAGGTCGAGGCGGCCCGGATCGCGGCCGCGGCCGGCATCCCGGTCGTCCTGACCTCGGCCGTGCACGCCGCGGACGCCCTGGCCGGCGGCTCGACCGGTACCCACTTCCTGCGCACCGGCCGCCGCTCCGCCGACCGGCTGCTGTGGCTCGCGCACGCCTCCACGCCGCGCGGCGCCCTCGTCCTGGACGACGGCGCCGTACGGGCCGTCGTCGACCGGCGCTCCTCGCTGCTGCCGGCCGGCATCGCGTCCGTGGACGGCGAGTTCTCCGCCGGTGACCCGGTCGAGCTGCGGGACGCCGAGGGCCGCGCGGTCGCCCGGGGGCTCGTCAATTTCGATGCCCGGGAAATCCCCCGTTTGATGGGGCGTTCGACCCGCGATCTCGCCCGTGAGCTGGGGCCCGCCTACGAGCGGGAGATCGTGCACCGCGACGATCTGGTGCTGCTGCACCCCTGAGCCACGCTCCGGTGCCCTCCGGCCGAGGGCGTCACGCTCCGTGAACCCCGCCCACCACGCCGTGCGGAGACCGGCCTTTCCGTGGAGACCTTGGGGAAAACGCCCCCGCGACGGGCCGCGGGCTGGTCAACTTTGTTGCGGGGATGCCGTAGGGGAGCGGCGCCCGCAGCGCGCGAGCGCACCCGCCGACGTACGAGGCTCCGCACCCCCGAGGGCGGAGCGATTCGCATCACAGGAGGCCGCCGGTGAGACGAGGGCGCCCAGGGGCGCTGCCCCGAGGGACGGCGGAGCGCACGCTGACCAGCGTCGGAACCGGCGAGGACACCGGCCGGCCGGACGAGCGCGGTGCACAGCGGGACGGGGCGGCACAGCGCGGACCGGACGCCGGGCAGCGCGAGACGTCCCGGCTGTGGCACATCACGCTCAGCGTCTCGGGCGCCGAGGCCCCGCTGAAGGAGGTCCGGCGGGCACTGGAACAGCTCGCCCACGACCATCCCTTCCTGCTGACCAGCCGCTACGCCAACGACCACGCCGAGATCCGCTACTGGGAGGAGGCGCGGGACCTGCACGACGCCGCGGCGGTCGCGCTGCGGCTGTGGGGCGAGCACCGCTCGACGGCCAAGCTGCCGCCGTGGGAGATCGTCGGCCTGGAGGTCATCGACCGTGATACCTACCATCAGCGCGTAGCGGAGGGTTACGGTCCGCCCCCGGCCTCCCCGGTCGGCGTCCACCCCTTCTGACCCTCGGTCGTCCGCGTCCCGCGCTGTGAGATACGGCGTGGCCGCGGCCCGCCGCCCCGTTAGGCTGCGGCCATGACCAGCAGCGCATCGCACTCCTCGCCCGTTCTCGAGACCGCCCGCCGCGCGCGGGAGGCCGCCGCCGTCCTGGCGCCGCAGCCGCGTACGGCCCGTGACGCGGCGCTGCTCGCCATCGCCGACGCCCTGGTGGAGCGGACCGACGCGATCGTCGCCGCCAACGCCGAGGACATCGACAAGGCGCGGGCGGCCGGCACCGCCGAGTCGATCGTGGACCGGCTCACCCTCACCCCCGAGCGGATCGCGGCCATCGCCGCGGACGTCCGCCAGGTCGTGGCGCTGCCCGACCCGGTGGGGGAGGTGGTGCGCGGCTCGACCCTGCCCAACGGGCTCGACCTGCGGCAGGTCCGGGTCCCCCTCGGGGTGATCGGCATCATCTACGAGGCCCGGCCCAATGTGACGGTGGACGCCGCCGCCCTGTGCCTGAAGTCCGGCAACGCGGTGCTGCTGCGCGGCTCGTCCTCCGCGTACGCCTCCAACAGCGCCCTGGTGGACGTGCTGCGCGACGCCGTCCGGAGCACCGGGCTGCCCGCCGACGCGGTGCAGCTGGTGCCCGGCGAGAGCCGCGACTCGGTGCGCGAGCTGATGCGCGCCCGCGGCCTGGTCGATGTGCTGATCCCGCGCGGCGGCGCCTCCCTGATCCGCACGGTCGTCGAGGAGTCCACGGTCCCGGTGATCGAGACCGGCACCGGCAACTGCCACGTCTACGTCGACGAGGCCGCCGACCTCGACATGGCCCTCGACATCCTGGTCAATTCCAAGGCCCAGCGGCCCAGCGTCTGCAACGCCGCCGAGACGGTGCTGGTGCACGCCGGGATCGCCGAGAAGTTCCTGCCGCGCACCCTGGAGGCGCTGACCCAGGCCGGCGTGATCGTGCACGGCGACGCCGCCTGGCAGCAGGCGGGCCCCGGACTGGTCGCGCCCGCCACCGACGAGGACTGGGCGACGGAGTACCTCTCGTACGACATCGCGGCCGCCGTGGTGCCCGACCTGGACGCCGCGGTGGCCCACATCCGGCGCTGGACCTCCGGTCACACCGAGGCGATCGTCACCACGTCGCAGGCCGCCGCCCGCCGCTTCACCCAGTTGGTGGACTCCACCACCGTCGCGGTCAACGCCTCGACCCGTTTCACCGACGGCGGCCAGTTCGGCTTCGGCGCGGAGATCGGCATCTCGACGCAGAAGCTGCACGCCCGCGGCCCGATGGGACTGCCCGAGCTGACCTCCACCAAGTACATCCTCACCGGAGACGGCCACACCCGCTGAAGCGTCCCCCGGATTCCCCGTTCTCCCTGCCCAAAATGAGCGCCCGGGGCTAACCTGGACGGGTGCCGGACGACGTGGGGGGCAAGCCGTTCCCGGACGGTGAAGAGCCCGACGAGCACCACCACGGGAGCCACGGAAAAGCGGACGAAGAATTCGCCTCCGTGGTCTTCGACGAGGAATTCGTCCGGTCCGCGCAGATTCACGAACCCTCGGCGGTCGAGCGGATGCTGGCCGCCGCCGAGGCGCGCGCGGAGGCCGAGGCGGCCCGCTCCGGGCCCGGCTTCGGCCCGGAGGGCGACGACGTGGACGAGACCGGCCTGCGCAGCCGGCGCCGCGTCCGGGGGAGCGACGACTTCGACGGGTACACCGACTACGCCGAGTACGACGACGGCGAGTTCGGCGACTACCCGCCCTACGGCCCGTACGGCCCCTACGGCGGCGCCCTGCGCCCCTACCGCAGCAGCACCCGCTGGCACCGCCCGGTCGCCTGGGTGCTGGCCGTGGTGATGGGCATCGGGCTGGTCGCGCTGGCCTTCAGCGCCGTCTACCGCGGCTCCTCGGGACGCACCCAGAGCCCCGCACCGGCACCCACGTCCAGCGGTGTGGACGCCCCCGCCACGGGTGTCCTGGACAGCGTCCGCACGGCGCGCCCCGGCCTGCCGTCGGCCGAGCCCCTGCGCCCGTCGTTCCCGGCGGCGCCCAAGCCGCACTGACGCCGTGGCGCCGTGCCCGCAAAACGCGTTTTCGAAACGGAATCCCGTCACGAAGTTGCCCGCCGCCCCGGCGTTTACCTTCGCCCCGGCAGACCTACTCTTGTTGTATGACCGGGCCTGGGGACCCTCCCGAAGGGACGCCCAACGGCGCCCCGGGAGGCGGTGAGGACGAATACCGATCCGTCGTCTTCGACGAATCGTTTGTCCGTGCTGCGCGACTGCAGGAATTCTCCGCGGACGAGCGGCTGGGTGAGCACCATTCACCGGCCGTCAAGACCCGGCACGCCTGGATGCGGCTGGGCGGCTCACGGCAGGCCGTCCTGCTGGTCCTGCTGATCGTCCTCGCCTTCGGCACCGCCGTCTACATGGGCGTACGCCACCCGTACAAAACCCCGGAGACGGTCCGGGCGCAGCCGCTGCGGTCCGCGGTGGTGCCCCTCGCGCCGGCCGGGGAGGTACCCGGAGCGACACCGGGGGACCTCTTCGCCCACAGCCCCGCGGCCAATTACCGGATCGGCGCGGCGGGCGTCAATCTGCCCGCCGTCACCCGCACCGAGCACTTCTCCGACGGTCAGATCGTCGCCGCCCTGACCGTCGCGAAGGACTACCTCGTCCGGTCCTCGCTGGACCCGGACACCCTCACCGGCGGGTCCGTACGGCCGGTGCGGCTGCTGCTCGACACCGGCCAACTCGACCAGTTCGACCGCAGCCTGGCGCGCCCCGACGACAACGGCCACGACGCGGCGACCGGGTGGCTGATCCGCTTCGACCCCCGGCAGACCCGGCTCGCCGACCCGGACGTACGGGTCAACGGCACGCTGGCCGCGTCGGAGTTGAGCCCGGACGCGCTGGACGTCACCGCCGACTACACCTTCGTCTACGCCGTCCGGCCCGCGCCCGGTGCCCCGGCCAAGGCCCCGGGCCAGGGCATCGGCAAGCCCACCCCGGGCGCCGCCTCGCTGGTCACCGTCCGGCGTGAGGTGCACTTCCGGCTGAGCCGGGAGAACCTCAACGACCACCGCCTGGAGGTCGTGCAGAGCAGTCTGCAGGCCGGGCCGCTGGCCTGCTCCTCGCGGCCCGCCGACGCGCTGCGCCCGCTGTTCGCGGGACAGCACGCCGGCCAGGACCGTCCCCGGGGCACCGACCCCTACGCCAGGGACCGCGCCAACCCCTCGCTCTGCGGTGAGCTGGCGCCCTCCGCCCAGCCGAAGCCGAGCCATCCGCTGCGTTAGGACGCCTCCGGGCCCTCGCTCCCGCCGGAGCCGTTGCTGCCGTTGCCGTTGCCGTTGCTGCCGTTGCCGGGGCCGTCGGAGCGCGTGCCGCCACGGAAGACCGTGTCGCGCAGCTTGCCGCCCAGATCGCCCGCACCGCCCGCGATATCGCGCACCAGGCCCATCAGCGGGTCCTTGCTGTTGCGCACCGAGTCGGCGTAGTGGGCCGCGGAGTCCCGGAACGAATCGGAGACCGAGGTGTCCTTGTCCTCGTCCCGGCGCGGGTAGTGGCCGTCCATGATCCGCTGGTAGTCGCGGCTGGCCGCCCACTTCTTCAGTTCGGCCGCCCGTACGGTCGTGAACGGGTGGCTGCGCGGCAGCAGGTTGAGGATCTTCAGCACGGAGTCGCGCAGATCGCCGCCGGCCTCGTACTCGTCCGCCTGCTTCAGGAAGGCATCGACGTTCATCTCGTGCAGATGATTGCCGCCGGCCAGCTTCATCAGGCCGCGCATCGAGGCCTGCAGGTCCTGGCCGACCAGCAGTCCGGCGCGGTCGGCGGACAGTTCCGACTTGCGGAACCACTCGCGCAGTGCCGTCACGATCGCCATGATCGCGACATTGCCGAGCGGGATCCAGGCGACCTTCATGGCCAGGTTCGTCAGGAACAGCAGGATCGTGCGGTAGACGGCGTGCCCGGACAGCGCGTGCCCGACCTCGTGGCCGATGACCGCCCGCATCTCCTCCTCGTCCAGCAGCTCGACCAGACCGGTCGTCACCACGATGATCGGCTCGTCCAGGCCGATGCACATGGCATTGGGCTGCGGGTCCTGATTGACGTACATCGGCGGGACCTTCTCCAGGTCCAGGATGTAGCAGGCGTCGCGCAGCATGTCGTTGAGGTGCGCGAACTGCTGCTCGCCCACCCGTACCGAGTCCGACAGGAACAGCAGCCGCAGGCTGCGCTCCGGCAACAGGCCGCTGAGCGTCTTGAAGACCGTGTCGAACCCGCTCAGCTTGCGCAGCGCCACCAGCGCCGAACGGTCCGCCGGGTGCTCGTACGACCGCGAGGAGATTCCGGGGAATCGCCGCCGGTCCCGGCTCGGAACGTTCGCGCTGCCGCCTGGGCTCTCCGTCATTGGGGCCTCCCCCTGTTCGACTGCGTGTGTTTCAGACTAGAGGACGCCGCCGACAGGAGAATGGATGCTCGGGCGTACGCTGGCGATCGCACCAATGACCGCACGGGCCCCTGCAGATGACCGCACGGGCCGTACCCGAGGGAGCGCACCGTCATGCCGTATCCGAGCGTGCTGCTCGCCGCAGCCCAGGAGACCGCCAGGGACGGTGGACCCGGGTGGATCCTGCGCACCGTGATCGTCGTCGGCTTCGTGGGCGCCGGCCTGCTCGCCTGGTTCCTGCTGCGCGGCTACGGCCAGGACTGACCTGACCCCGGCCAGGACTGACCTGAGCCCGGCCAGGAGTGACCTGACGCGCACGGCCCGGACGCCTCCGGGCGGAGTCGCCGTGAGCCCGCGGTGAGGCGGCGCTTACGATGTGGTGGAAGTCTCTGCCCGACCCCAGCCCGGATTGGTCCTGCCGACGATGAGCCTGCACACCACCGCACAGTCCCTGGTTTCCCTCGCCGCCGAGCCCGGACACGAGGGCGGTCACGCCAGCCTCAGCCCCTTCGTGACCGGCGGCGGCGCCCTGTTTGTCCTGCTCCTCCTGCTCTGGATCACCACCCGTTTCAACCGGGACCGCTGAGCCCGGCACCCGGCCCCCGGCATCGCGCACAGCCCAGTAGGGTCTGCACGCATGGGAGAGCACACAGGGCCCGTGAAGCGGCGACTCGGAGTGATGGGCGGCACGTTCGACCCGATCCATCACGGACACCTGGTCGCCGCCAGCGAGGTGGCCAGTCAGTTCCACCTCGACGAGGTCATCTTCGTGCCGACGGGACAGCCGTGGCAGAAGAGCCACAAGAAGGTGTCCCCGGCCGAGGACCGGTATCTGATGACGGTCATCGCGACCGCGTCGAATCCGCAGTTCTCCGTCAGCCGCATCGACATCGACCGCGGCGGCAAGACGTACACCATAGACACGCTGCGTGACCTGCGGACGGAGCACCGTGACGCGGATCTGTTCTTCATCACCGGCGCCGATGCGCTCAGCCAGATCCTGACCTGGCACGATGCCGCGGAGCTGGTTTCGCTCGCCCACTTCATCGGGGTGACCAGGCCCGGCCATGTCCTCGCGGACCCCGGGCTGCCCGCGGGGGCGGTGTCGCTGGTCGAGGTGCCGGCGCTGGCCATCTCCTCGACCGACTGCCGGGCACGCGTCGCCCAGGGGGATCCGGTCTGGTACCTGGTGCCGGACGGTGTGGTGCGCTACATCGACAAAAAACAGCTGTACCGCAACGACCGCTGACGGGGCTGACGGAAAGGGGCACCGGTGAGCGACCGACAGGATCCGTACGGGCCGCAGGACCCGTATGCCCACGACCCCTACGGCCAGGAGCAGCAGGGGCATACGAGCTACACCTACGACGCCTACGGGCAGCCGGTGTACCGCGACGCCGCGCAGTCGTCGTACGAGCAGCACTACGACGCCTACGGGCAGCAGACCGCCCCCTCCGCCTATGAGGGCTATGACCCCTACGGCGGCCACCAGGGCGGTCACCAGGGCGGTCAGGCCCCCCAGGGACAGCAGGCATACCAGGGGCAGGCGGAGTACGGCTACGACGCGTACGGCCGTCCGCAGGTGCAGGACCGGACCGGCTATCCGCAGCAGTACGACCCGTACGGCCCGCCCCAGCAGCAGCCGCACCAGCAGGAGTGGATCCCCCAGCAGGCCCAGCAGCCCCCGTACGAGCAGACCTCCTACGCAGACGGGCCCCGCTACGACGAGCCCGCTGCGCAGCACCAGGACCAGCCGCCGCGGCCGCCGGAGCGGCGCCGCGGCCCGGCGGACGACGGTGACGGGCCGGGGGCGCCCGGCGGCGCGCCCGGTTCCCCGGGCGAGGACCCGGAGTACCGCACCGAGCAGTTCTCCTTCATCGAGGAGCCGGACGAGGACTCCGAAGACGTCATCGACTGGCTGAAGTTCACCGAGAGCCGCACCGAGCGGCGTGAGGAGGCCAAACGGCGCGGCCGCAGCCGCATCGTCGCGCTGTCCGTCGTGCTGGCCCTGCTGGTCGCCGGCGGCGTCGGCTATCTGTGGTGGGCGGGCAAGTTGCCCGGCCTGGCCGGTCCCGGCACGGGCCAGGCGGCCGCGGCCGGCGGGCAGAAGCGCGACGTCCTCGTCGTCCATCTGCGGGACACCAAGTCCGGGAACAGCTCGACGGCGCTGCTGGTGGACAACACGACCACCCACAAGGGCACCACCGTCCTCCTGCCCAACAGCCTCGTCGTCCCCAAGGACGACGGCAGTTCCACGACGCTCGGCAAGTCCGTCAAGGACGACGGCACCGAACCGACCCGGGACTCCCTCAACAGCCTCCTGGGCGCCGACCTCAAGGCCAGCTGGCGGCTGGACACCCCGTATCTGGAGAACCTCGTCGAGACGGTCGGCGGGATCACGCTGGACACCGACGCCACCGTGCCCGGCGCCAAGAAGGGCGAGTCCCCGGCCGTCAAGCAGGGCAGTGCCCAGGACCTCAACGGCCAGGGAGCCGTGGCCTACGCCACCTACCAGGCGCCGGGCGAGCCCCAGACCCGGCAGCTGCAGCGGTTCGGCCAGGTCATGCAGGCGACCTTGAAGAAGGTCTCCAGCGACGCCGACGGCGCCACGGCCACCGTGAAGTCGCTGCTGCAGGTGCTCGACCCGCCGCTCACCGAGGGCCAGCTGGGCAGCTCGCTGGCGCAGCGGGCGGAGCTGGCGAAGACCGGTGCGTACCGCACGACGCTGCTGCCCGTGCAGGCGAACGGCACCCTCAGCCAGGCCGCGGCGGCCGGTGTGGTCAAGGACGTGCTCGGCGGCACGGTCAAGAAGACCGCCCCCGACGCGACGGCCCGGGTCGCCGTGCGCAACGCCACCGGCACCAAGGGCGCCACCAACAAGGCGCAGGTCGCGCTGCTCAACGGCGGCTACAGCTTCGTCGACGCGGGCACCGCGGGCCCGGCCGCCACGTCCCGCATCACCTACGCGGACGCCGCCCAGAAGGCCAAGGCCGCGGAGGTCGCCAAGACCCTGGGCCTGCCGGCGAGCGTGGTCAGGCAGGGCAAGGGCGCCTCGAACGCCGACATCACGGTGGTGCTCGGGCAGGACTACAAGGGCTGACGGGGCCACCGCCCGGTGCCCGCCGGTGGAGGCCGGCGGGCACCGGGCGGCCGCTCGCCCACTGTGCTGCCCCCTGCCCAGCCACCGCGCCCACCCTGCCCGGCCACCGTGCTGACCAGCCCGGACACCGGAACCGACCGACTGGTTCGAAAACCCAGTCGGGAGTGTCGGTGGTCCGTGAGACCCTTGAGGGGTACTTGACCGCCGATCCGGTCGTCCACGGGGACTGCGGCACGCGCCGCGGCTCAGCAGTGAGCCAGCTGCCCCTGCCCGGCCGGAGAGGCTGCCCTCGACCCGGAAAGCCGCTTGTGACCGCCACGGACCGTTCCCTCGAGCTCATCAACGCCGCCGCGCAGGCCGCGGCCGACAAGCTCGCGCACGACATCATCGCGTACGACGTCAGCGACGTCCTCTCGATCACCGACGCCTTCCTGCTGGCTTCGGCACCCAGCGACCGCCAGGTCAAGTCGATCGTCGACGAGATCGAGGAACGGCTCAACAAGGACCTCGGCGCCAAGCCGGTCCGCCGTGAGGGCGACCGCGAGGCCCGCTGGGTCCTGCTCGACTACGTCGACATCGTGGTGCACGTCCAGCACAGCGAGGAGCGCGTCTTCTACGCGCTCGAGCGCCTGTGGAAGGACTGCCCCGAGATCGACCTCCCCGAGGAGGCCAAGGCCACCCGCGGCAAGGCCGCCGAGCACGCCGAGGCCACGGCGGGCGAGCAGGACGGAGAACTGCTCTGAACGGCACCAAGGGCGGCCGGGGCCGCCGCATCGTCCTCTGGCGCCACGGCCAGACGGCCTGGAACCTGGAGCGCCGCTTCCAGGGGTCGACGGACATCGAGCTGACCGAGGAGGGCCGCGGCCAGGCGCGCCGCGCCGCCCGCCTCCTCGCCGCCCTGCGGCCGGACGTCATCATCGCCTCCGACCTGCAGCGGGCTGCGACCACCGCGAGCGAGCTGGCCACGCTCACCCGCCTGGAGGTCACGCACGACGCGGCCCTGCGGGAGACCTACGCGGGCTCCTGGCAGGGGCTGACGCACGACGAGATCCTTGCGCGGTACCGCGAGCAGTACACCGCGTGGAAGCGCGGTGAGCCGGTGCGGCGCGGTGGCGGCGAACTGGAGACCGAGGTCGCCGACCGGGCCGCCCCGGTCGTGCTCGGCCACGCCGACAAGCTGCCCGACGACGGCACCCTGGTCGTCGTCAGCCACGGCGGCACCATCCGCACCACCATCGGGCGGCTGCTCGGCCTGGAGGCCCACCACTGGGAGGGCCTGGGCGGTCTGTCGAACTGCTGCTGGTCGGTGCTGGGCGAGGGCGCGCGCGGCTGGCGCCTGCTGGAGCACAACGCCGGCACCCTGCCGGAGCCCGTGCTCGGCGACGACGACTGAGCCCGCCGGGCGCCCGCGGCAGACCGGATTTCACATCTGGGCAGGTCGCAGGCTAAAGTTCTTCTTGTTCGCGGCGCCGCCGGGGGAAACCCGGGGGAGCGGAACAAGACCCGGGGCTATAGCTCAGTTGGTAGAGCGCCTGCATGGCATGCAGGAGGTCAGGAGTTCAATTCTCCTTAGCTCCACAGCCGGGAAGATCCCGCCTCCAGACGGAGGCGGGATTTCTGCGTTCTGCGGGTTCTCCGCGTTCTGCGGGTCCTCGGCGTGGTGCCCGTTCTCTGCACGGCAGGGGATCTCTCCGGGTTCCGGGACGCCGCCCACCGCCAAGGACGTCGAGACCAGCCGTATCTCACCGCCCGTGGCGTGCCGGCTCACCTTCATGCGGTATCCCGGTGGCGAGACGTCCCCGGTCTCCCACAGGCGCGCGAAATCCGCACCGGTCCGTGACAGCCGCCCGGTCAGCGATTCCCCTGCCGGCTCGCCCACTTGGCATCGGTGCGGGCCTCGGGTGCGCCCACGGTCCCCCTCTTGCCGCCGCGTTGGGAACCGCAGGCAAGGTGTACGCGGGGAGGGGCGGGCTCGCCGGGGTGGCAAGAAGGCGGACCTGACCCGGTGCGTGGTCCGTGGCAGAATCGGACGGCGCCGGCAGGGGAGGAGATATCGCGATGCCCACGAGCATCCTCGAGGAGGTCAACGACCTGCTCGACGTGGCCGAGGCGCAGGGCTATGACTGGCTGCCGGAGTATGCGCTCCGCTTCACCTGTCCCGTGGACGCCCCTCCCCCCGCAGCCGGCGGCGATGACGGTTCCGCTCCGCAGTGTTCCTCGTGCGGCGCCTCCCATGTGGCGCAGGTGCTGGGTGACGACGGGGGCATTTCCTTCGTTTGTACGGCCTGCGGCCGCAGTTGGAGCTGATGGATGGGCGCCCACAGCAGGAAATGTGACTGGTGCGGCAGCGGTACGCCGATCGTCCGGGACATGGAACCGGTCAACGCCGACTACCAGTACTGGTGCGAGGAATGCGCCCGCGCCCTCGTCATAAAAGGCGACCCCATCGAGACCTACCGGGAACTCGACGGGGAGCCGATCTACGGACGGCTGCTGGACGAGCACTGCACCCTCAAGCGCTTCTACTCGTTCGCGACGGCCTGAGCAGGGCCCGTCCCGGCGAGGCCCGCGGCAGCCAGGACATGGCGAACTGCGGGTTTTGCGGGCGGCGTTGGGGCGGGGGCGCGACGGCCGCCACGTCATTCCGCCGCGCGGGCGCCCGGTTCACACCTCACGGCCGGCGGCCGCAGTGCTGTGCCCGCTGCCCCTTCCCGGCCGCCGGCCGCGCCGCCACAGCCGGGCCCCGGCCAGCGCCAGCAGCGCAAGACCGGCGAGCGGATAGACGTCGGAGAGCAGCATCTGGACGCCGTTCTGGTGCAGTTCCTCGTGGCGGTGCCAGCGGTGCGGCACCCACCACAGCGCGAACGAGCAGAACAGCACGCCCAGTGCGGTGGCCGCCGCCCACCAGCGGCGGGCGGCAGTGCCGTTCCGGTGCAGCGCCTCGGAGCCGAGCAGGATCACCATCGGTACGCACCACACCCAGTGGTGGGACCAGGAGATCGGGCTGACCAGGAGCGCGGTCGCCGCGCAGGTGACGGCCGCCCAGGCGCTCCCCCCGCCTTCGGCCGGGGGTGCCCCCAGCCCGCGCAGCAGCGCCGCGGCCGCCAGTGCCAGGCCCAGGGCCGCGGTCAGACCGGCGGCCACGAGCCAGGCGGAGCCCGGATCGTGGGTGTGCAGCAGCCGGGCGAGGGCGCCGCGCAGGGACTGGTTCGCGGTGATCTCCACCTCACCGACCCGGTCGGCGGCGAAGACGATCTCGGTCCAGAAGCGGTGCGCGTCACGCGGCAGCGCGAGCGCGGAGAGGAGGACGGTGGCCAGGAAGGTGGCGGTGGCGACGGCGGCCTGGCGCAGCCAGGGGTGGCGGACGGCGCGCACCCCCGCGCCGGAGCGGAGCAGCTGCCCGGCACGGACGGCGCCGGCCAGTGCGAAGAGCACGGCGAACAGTGCCGGGGTGAGCTTGAGGCCGGCCGCGATCCCGATGCCGGCACCCGCGAGCCGGTGGGTGTCCTTACGGGTCAGGTCCCACAGCACGAGCGCGGTGAGCAGCAGGTTGATCTGGCCGTAGCGCAGCGTCGTCCACACCGGCTCGCACCACACCAGCAGCGCCGAGACCGCGAGCGTCGCGGCCGGCCGGGGGAGGTGCCGGGGCCGGCCGGCCAGCCGCAGCGAGAGGTGGACGACGGCGAGGAGCAGGGCGAGGTTGCCGGCCGTGGCGAGGGTGCGCATCGCGGGGACGCCAAGGAGGGTGAGCGGGGTGAACAGCAGCGCCGCGAAGGGCGGGTAGGTGTTGGGCAGGTGCGCCGAGGTCGCCACCATGTCGTAGAGGGACCCGCCGTTGCGGACCGTGAAGCCCTCGGCGCGGTAGACCATGAGGTCGAGCATCGTCACATGGGCGAGGCGCTGCACGGTCCAGAAGACCGTGAACGAGAGCAGGCAGGCGAGGGCCGCCGCGCGGGTGGGGTGCCGGCGGAGGATGCCCGGGCCGGAGCGGGTGCCACGGGGGTCGGTGGGCGCTTCCAGCTCCAGCGCTGTCACGGCGTACGGCTCCCCCAGGACGAATCGGGCACGGCGTGCCGACAGTACCGCGCGGCGCGCCGAGGGGCCCGGGTGCGACGGCCGGGGGCTCCGGCGCAATGGCTGAGGGGCCCCGGACGGAACGATTTGGCAGAAGGCGGGGAGGTCCGTGTAATGTAGGCGATGCCGCAGCGGGGAACCGGGGCGGGAAACAGAATACGGGGCTATAGCTCAGTTGGTAGAGCGCCTGCATGGCATGCAGGAGGTCAGGAGTTCAATTCTCCTTAGCTCCACAGAGAACGGAGCGGGTCGTCCGATGCGGACGGCCCGCTTCGTCGTGTGTGCCCTGCGGGGCGAGTGCCCCGGCCGTCCGGTCTCGGCGGCGGTTCCTCCCGGGTTGCCCTGATATCTGGTCAGAGGGCCGTCCGTTATGGCGAGTTGAATGTTCGCTCCCTGTCCATTCGTGGTCAGTCCTTGCCGTTCCTTGGCCTCTTCTTGGTGATCGCATGTCCCTGACATGAACGGTTCACCGAAAGAGTGGCGCATCGCGTGAACGTCACATCCCACGCATTCACCGCTTGTGCGGTGCCGCGCACCTGCGTACCGGCGCAGCGCGGCACCCGCAGCGCACCGCATCGCCACAGCAGGGGGTTACATGAGATCCAGCCGCACCAGATCACCCCGCGCCCGCGCCGGTCTGGCCTGGGCAGCGACGCTGCCGCTGGTCGCCGGCGCGCTCGCGCTCGGCGCACCCGCCGCCGACGCCGCGGGCCACGACGGCGGACGGCACGCACTGCAGGGCACCAAGCCCCTGTGGGCCACCCGGCAGGCCGACCGGGGCGACACTTCCGCTTCTGCGGGCGTCACCGCCCGCGTCTACCTGGCGGGCCGTGACGCCAAGGGGCTCGCGGACTACGCCAGGGCCGTGTCCGACCCGCACTCCGCCGCGTACGGGAAGTACCTGAGCCCCGGCCAGGTGCGGGCCCGCTTCGGTGCCACGCACGAGCAGATAGCCAAGGTGACCGACTGGCTGAAGAAGTCCGGCCTGGCGGTCACCGGCACCACCAACCGGTATGTGACGGTCAAGGGCGATGCGGCCGCCGCCGAGCGCGCCTTCGCCACCGACCTGCACAATTACCGCAAGAGCGGCCATATTTACCACGCCCCGTCGACCACCGCCTCCGCGCCCGCCGCCCTGGCCGACTCGGTGCTGACGGTCACCGGCCTGGACAACGCACCGCGGATGGCCCGGCACCACTCCGGCGAACTGCCGCCGCCGGAGGGCGTCTTCCGCAACTCCGGTCCGTTCTCCTCGTACTACGGCTCCAGGACGGACAAGAAGCTGCCGTCCGCCTACGGTGGCAAGGCCCCGTACGCGATCAAGGGCTACACCGGCAAGCAGCTGCGCGCCGCCTACGGGGCGAAGAAGTGGACCGGCAAGAACGTCACCGTCGCGATCACCGACGCCTACGCCTCGCCGACCATCGCCCAGGACGCGGACACGTACGCCGCCCGTAACGGCGACCCCCGCTACCGCCGCGGCCAGCTCTCCCAGGTGCTGCCCAAGGACTACACGCACATCGAGGACTGCGGCGCGGCCGGCTGGTACGGCGAGGAGACCCTTGACGTCGAGGCCGTCCACGCGGTCGCCCCCGACGCCGACATCGTCTACGTCGGCGGCGCCTCCTGCATGGACGACGACCTGATCGACTCGCTCGGCAAGGTCGTCGACGGGCACCTCGCCGACATGGTCTCCAACTCCTGGGGCGACCTGGAGGCGAACGAGACCCCGGATGCGGCGGCCGCCTACGACCAGCTCTTCCAGCAGGGCGCGGTGCAGGGCATCGGCTTCTACTTCTCCTCCGGCGACGACGGTGACGAGGTCGCCAAGACCGGCACCAAGCAGGTCGACAGCCCGGCGAACTCCCCCTGGGTGACCGCGGTCGGCGGCACCTCCCTGGCCGTCGGCAAGCACGACGCGTACCAGTGGGAGACCGGCTGGGGCACCCAGAAGGCGCTGCTGTCCAAGGACGGCAACGACTGGACCGGCTTCCCCGGCACCTTCAACGGCGGCGCCGGCGGCGGCACCAGCAAGACCGTGGCGCAGCCCTTCTACCAGCGCGGCATCGTGCCGGACGGGCTCGCGAAGGCGAACGGCGGCGGCGCGATGCGCACCATCCCGGACATCGCCGCGGTCGCCGACCCCAACACCGGGTTCCTCGTCGGCCAGACCCAGACCCTGCCGGACGGAAAGCTCGGCTATGACGAGTACCGCATCGGCGGCACCTCGCTGGCCGCACCGGTGATCGCCGGTGTCCAGGCGCTCGCGCAGCAGGCCCGGCACGGCGTCGCCATCGGCTTCGCCAACCCCGCCATCTACCAGCGCTACGGCACCGCCGCCTACCACGACGTCACCGACCACCCGCTGGGCGCCGGCCGTGACCTGGCCGTCGTCCGCGTGGACTACGTCAACGGCGTCGACAGCAGCAAGGGCACCACGACCTCGCTGCGCAGCCTGGGCAAGGACAGCTCGCTGCACGCGGGTGTCGGCTACGACGACGTCACCGGCGTGGGCTCGCCGGGCGCCGGATACGTGAGCTCCTACCGCCCCTGACAGGGGCGCGCGGCACCGCCGGCCCGCGCCGTCCGTGACCCCGGTGGGGCGGCGGCGGGAGTGCGGCGTCACGGGGGCGGGGCCCGTGTTGGGGGAATCCTCAGCGCGGGCCTCGTACGCCCTGCGGTACCCTGACGCCATGCGTGCCGTACGCCTTCTGCTTAGCGGGCCGCGCTGATCAGTACCGACGGATGACAGAACCCGTCGGAATCGGCGCGGCGTCCCCTCCTGTGCGAGGGGTCTTTTTGTTTCCGGCGTGCCGGGATTGTGGCGCGTTTCCGCAGGCAGAGACGATCGATGGAGCTTTGAGGACGATGAGCGAGACGACCACTGCTGCCGAGGTGGCAGCACCGCACCGCTATACGGCAGCGCTGGCCGCCGACATCGAGGCCCGCTGGCAGGACTTCTGGGAGACGGACGGGACCTACGAGGCCCCGAACCCCACCGGGGGGCTGGCCGGCGACGCCGCGGTGGCGGCCCGCCCCAAGAAGTTCATCATGGACATGTTCCCGTACCCGTCGGGTGCGGGCCTGCACGTCGGCCACCCGCTGGGTTTCATCGCCACCGACGTCTACGCCCGCCACCAGCGCATGACGGGTCACAACGTCCTGCACACCCTGGGCTTCGACGCCTTCGGCCTGCCCGCCGAGCAGTACGCGGTGCAGACCGGCACCCACCCGCGGGTCTCCACCGAGGCCAACATCGTGAACATGCGGCGCCAGCTGCGCCGCCTGGGCCTGGGCCACGACCAGCGCCGCTCGGTCGAGACGATCGACCCCGCGTACTACAAGTGGACCCAGTGGATCTTCCTGCAGATCTTCAACTCCTGGTACGACCCGGAGGCGGACGCGGCCCGCCCCATCGACACCCTGGTCGCGCAGTTCGAGGCCGGCACCCGCCCGACCCCGGACGGCCGGGACTGGAGCGCCCTGAGCCCCCTCGAGCGCGCCAACATCCTGGGCGAGTACCGCTTGGCGTACGCCTCCGACGCGCCGGTCAACTGGTGCCCCGGCCTGGGCACCGTACTGGCCAACGAGGAGGTCACCGCGGACGGCCGCTCCGAGCGCGGCAACTACCCGGTCTTCAAGGCCAAGCTGCGCCAGTGGAACATGCGCATCACCGCCTACGCCGACCGGCTGCTGAACGACCTGGACGCGCTGGACTGGCCGGAGGCCATCAAGCTGCAGCAGCGCAACTGGATCGGCCGCTCCGAGGGCGCCCGGGTCGACTTCCCGGTGGGCGACGACAAGATCACCGTCTTCACCACCCGCCAGGACACCCTGTTCGGCGCGACCTACATGGTGCTGGCGCCCGAGCACCCGCTGGTCGCCGGCTCCGACAACGGCACCGGCACCGGCACCGGATCGATCGTCCCGGAAGCCTGGCCCGAGGGCACCCACGACGTCTGGACCGGCGGGCACGCCACTCCGGCCGACGCCGTCGCCGCCTACCGCAAGCAGGCCGCCTCCAAGTCGGACGTCGAGCGGCAGGCCGAGGCCAAGGACAAGACCGGCGTCTTCACCGGCGCCTTCGCGACCAACCCGGTCAGCGGCGCGCAGGTCCCGGTCTTCATCGCCGACTACGTCCTGATGGGTTACGGCACCGGCGCGATCATGGCCGTGCCCGCGCACGACAGCCGTGACTTCGCCTTCGCCCGCGCCTTCGAGCTGCCGATGCGCTGTGTGGTCGAGCCGTCGGACGACCGTGGCACCGACCCGTCCACCTGGGACGACGCCTTCGCCTCGTACGACGCCAAGATCGTCAACTCGTCGGGCGCAACGATCTCGCTGGACGGCCTGGGCGTGACGGCGGCCAAGGAGAAGATCACCGACTGGCTGGCCGCCGAGGGCATCGGCGAGGGCACCGTCAACTTCCGGCTGCGCGACTGGCTGTTCAGCCGGCAGCGCTACTGGGGCGAGCCGTTCCCGATCGTCTACGACGAGGACGGCGTGGCACACGCGCTGCCCGCGTCGATGCTGCCGCTGGAGCTGCCCGAGGTCGAGGACTACTCCCCGCGCACCTTCGACCCGGATGACGCCGACACCCAGCCGGAGACCCCGCTGTCCCGTAACGAGGACTGGGTCCATGTCGACCTGGACCTGGGCGACGGCAACGGCATCAAGCGCTACCGCCGCGAGACCAACACCATGCCCAACTGGGCGGGTTCGTGCTGGTACGAGATGCGCTACCTGGACCCCGGCAACGCCGACGCGCTGGTCGCCCCTGACATCGAGCAGTACTGGATGGGCCCGCGCGAGGGTCAGCCGGCCGGCGGCGTCGACCTGTACGTGGGCGGCGCGGAGCACGCCGTGCTGCACCTGCTGTACGCCCGCTTCTGGTCCAAGGTGCTGCACGACCTGGGACATGTCTCGTCCTCCGAGCCGTTCCACAAGCTGTACAACCAGGGCATGATCCAGGCCTTCGTCTACCGGGACAGCCGCGGCATCGCCGTCCCGGCCGCCGAGGTCGAGGAGCGCGACGGCGGCTACTACTACCAGGGCGAGAAGGTCAGCCGTGTCCTGGGCAAGATGGGCAAGTCCCTGAAGAACGCCGTCACTCCCGACGAGATCTGCGCGGAGTACGGCGCGGACACCCTGCGCCTGTACGAGATGGCGATGGGCCCGCTGGACGTGTCGCGGCCGTGGGACACCCGGGCCGTCGTCGGCCAGTACCGCCTGCTGCAGCGTCTGTGGCGCAACGTCGTCGACGAGGCGACCGGCGCGGTCACCGTCGTCGACACCGAGCCGGACGAGGCCACCCTGCGGGCCCTGCACAAGGCGATCGACGGTGTCGGCCAGGACCTGGCGAACCTGCGCTTCAACACCGCCATCGCCAAGGTGACCGAGCTGAACAACCACCTGACCAAGACGGGCGGCCCCGTTCCGCGCACGGTCGCGGAGCGGCTGGTGCTGCTGATCGCCCCGCTGGCCCCGCACATCGCCGAGGAGCTGTGGCGCAAGCTGGGCCACACGGACACCGTGGTGCACGCGGACTTCCCGGTGGCCGACCCGGCGTATGTCGTCGACGAGACCGTGACCTGCGTCGTGCAGATCAAGGGCAAGGTCAAGGCCCGTCTGGAGGTCTCCCCGTCGATCTCCGACGCGGACCTGGAGGCCACGGCACTGGCCGAGCCCGCCGTGGTCGCGGCGCTGAACGGGGCGGGCATCCGGAAGGTCATCGTCCGGGCGCCGAAGCTGGTGAACATCGTCCCGGCGTAGGCCGGTGGCGGGCGCCCGGGAGTGGTTCCGGGCGCCCGGGTGGGGGGCTTGCGTGTGGTGCCGCCCCGGTGGCCGGGGCTTCTGGTCGCGTGTGCCGCCGCTGCCTCTGTCGCTGCCGCTGTCGCTGCGGCGCCGGTGCCATGGGTGGTTTCCCCTACGGGCAGGTTGGGGGTTCGTCCGGAACCCGTGACCTGCCCGAGCCGTTTACCGTGGAGGGACAAGGGCGCGGGCGAGGAACCGGCGCCGCCGACACGTCTGGGGAGCGCCCATGGAAGCTGCTGTCGCCATCGTCGGGCTGCTCTTCGTGCTGTTCGTCCTGGCAGGCGTGTTCGTCACGGTCAAGGCGGTGACGGCGGCCAAGCGCGGCGTCGACCGCACGGTCGCCCAGGCCCGCAGAACCGTCGAGGACACCAGCCTCCGCGCCCGGCAGTTCGCCCAGCCCGGCGTGGTCGGCGAACTCGCACAGCTGCGTCTCTCGCTGCGTACGTCCATGCGCGCCACCCAGGAGGCGCTTCGCGGCGGCTCCTCCGACGACGCCTCCCTGAGCGAGGCGATCGGGCTCTTCGAGCGGCTGAGCGCCCATGGCCACGAGCTTGACGACGCACTCAAGCGGCTCGAACGCGAGCCCGACCGGGCCACCATCGCCGCGCGCCTCCCGGAGCTCAGGGAGCGCACGGAACGGATCACGCACTCCGCGGAGTCGCTGCGCTGGGCCGCCCGGGACCGCGCCCGCAAGTTCGCGGACGACGATCTGGCGGCGCTGAGCGACCAGATCGACGTCGAGGCGGGGGCGCTGCGCCACTGGACCCGGGTCGAGGACGCCGCGGACCCGCTGCGGGACCCCGTACAGCCGCCTGCGGACGGGGCGTCAGGGGCGCGTGCTGACGACGGGGGCCCGGACGACGGCGTCCGTACGGGCCGGCCTTCGGCGTCCGAGGGGGGCCACCCCGCGGAGCAGGCCCCCGAGGGCCCGCAGGCGCTGACCGCCCGTGACCCGCGCACCCAGCCGTCCTACCCGTGGGAGAAGACGCCACGGACACGGACGCCGCGGACCTCACGGCCGCCACGGACGGAGGACACGACCAACGGAGGTCACGACCAGGTGAGGCCGTAAGAAGACCTCGATGAGGTGAGGTGAGGGGGTGGGTGGGGGCGGGGCGGGACCCGGGGAGACGGAGAGGAAGCCCGGAGCGTCAGCGGCGTCGCGCGGATCTCGGGTCCGCGGACGGGGACGAGGACGTGGCCGGGGACGGCATGCTCCGGCGCCCTCTTGGCAGAGCCTTGGGGAAACCTGGAAGATCTTGGGGAGGGGCCCGCACTGTGCGGCGTCCGGATCCCCGGATAACCTCCCATTCATGTCCCGCCATGTCGCGATCGTCACCGATTCCACGGCCTACTTGCCGCGGACGGCTGTCGAGCGTCACCGCATCACGGCCGTTCCGCTGACCGTCGTCCTGGGGGACCAGGCCTTGGAAGAGGGCACCGAGATCTCCGCGAGATCCGTCGCCCAGGCACTCCAGAAGCGCCGGCCGGTGACCACTTCCCGGCCCGCCCCCACGATGTTCGCCGACACCTACCGCAAGGTCGCGGCGGCCGGTGCGAGCGGTATCGTCTCGCTCCATCTGTCCTCGGAGATCTCCGGTACGTACGACGCGGCGGTACTGGCGGCCAAGGAGGCGCCGGTACCCGTACACGTCGTGGACACCGGCATGGTCGCGATGGCCCTCGGCTTCTGCGCTCTCGCCGCCGCGGAGACGGCGGAGGCGGGCGGGGACATCGACGAAGCGGTAGCCGCCGCGGAGAAGCGTGCCGCTGCCACCTCCGCCTACTTCTACGTCGACACCCTCGACTATCTGCGCCGCGGCGGCCGTATCGGTGCCGCCCAGGCGCTGCTCGGCTCCGCGCTCGCCGTCAAACCGCTCCTGCAACTGGCCGACGGGCGGATCGAGCTGCTGGAGAAGGTCCGTACGGCGTCCAAGGCGATCGCACGGCTGGAGGAGCTTGCCGCGGAGCGGGCCGGCGAGGGCCAGGTCGATATCGCGGTGCACCATCTCGACGCGGCGGAGCGCGCGGATGCTCTGGCCCAGCGGCTCCGGGAGCGGGTGCCGGGGCTCAACGAGCTCCTGGTGAGCGAGGTGGGCGCGGTGATCGGCGCGCATACGGGTCCGGGGCTGCTGGGGGTCGTGGTTTCGTCGAGGTGAGGGGGGGAGCGGTGGCACCTCCTGTGGGTGACGGAGTTGTCCACAACTCGGCCTTCGTCCACCGGAATTGCGGCAGCTCAGCGAGATCTGCGGGACGTGCTTAGCGTCGATCGGTATGAACTCCTTTCGCTCTGCGTGGGTGGCCTCCCCGGCCTCATCATCTGCTTCCGGATCTGCTTCCGGGTCTGCTTCCGCCCCGTCGCTTTCGTCGGCGTTGCCGGTCTCTTGGGCCTTGCCGCGTCCGGCGTTCTCGGTCGGGGCTTGGGGTCCTCCGGGTCCTCCGGGTCCTTCGGGGCCCTCGGGACCGGTGCCCTCGGGCTCGGCCTCCTTGGGTTTGGCCTCTTCGGGCGTGACCGCAGCTTCCGTTTCCCCGTTCACCACCGCTGGCTCCCTGGCTCCGTTCGGCGCGTCGGAGCGGCGGGAGTCGGAGCGCGAGCGGGTACGGGACCGGGTCGCGGCAATCTTCGGCGAGGTGGGCGCGGGCGCGGGCGCGGGTGTGGGCGCGGACGCAGGTGCGGATGCGAGTGCTGGGTCGGCGGGGCCAGGTGACGAGACTGGGCCGGGTGATGGGACTGGGCCGGGTGATGGGACTGGGCCGGGTGGGGAGGCGGCTGCGGTGGCCGGGGGCGGCCCGCCGCCTCCGGGGCACGGTCCGCCGCCTCCTGCGGGCGATCCGCCGGGGCCGCGCCGACGGGAGCGGGTGTGGCTGGCCGTACACGAACGGCTGCCGCTCTGGGTGCAGTTACGGTGCGGCGCCGACCCGAAGATGCTCGCCGCCCTGGTCCTGGTGCTCGTGCTGGCAGTGGGATGGGCCGTACAGCACTTCTGGGCCGGCCGCCCCGAACCGGTACGGGCCCCGGCGGCCGAACGGCCCGCGGCGTCCGGACCCGCGCCGCACCCGCCGGCCCTGCCGTCGTCGTCCGCCGCAGCCATGGCGCACGGCCCGCCGGGCGGAGCAGGCCGGCAACTTGTCGTCGATGTCACGGGCAAGGTCCGGCACCCGGGCATTCACCGGATGCCGCCGGGGGCGCGGGTGATCGATGCGCTGCGGGCCGCCGGCGGAGTGCTGCGGGGAGCGAGCACCAGTGGGCTGAACCGGGCACGCCTGCTGACCGACGGCGAACAGATCGTGGTCGGCGCTGCCGGGGGCGCAGCGGGTACCGGGGGCGCTGCCGGGCCCGCCGGCCCGGGGGCATCCGGGACGGGAAGCGGGTCGCCAGGGGCCGGAGGCGGTCCGGCCGGACCGGTCAGCCTCAGCACGGCGACCGAGCAGCAGCTCGATTCGCTCCCCGGAGTGGGCCCCGTTCTGGCCCGGCACATCGTCGAATTCCGCACCCAGCACGGCGGGTTCACCTCGGTGGACCAGCTCCGTCAGGTGACCGGCATCGGTGACCGCCGCTTCGCCGATCTGCGGCCGCTGGTCCAGCCGTGACCGGTCTCCGCACCATCGTGCACGCCACGGCGTCGTCGTCGCGCGGTGCCTCGGACCCGCATCAAGAGGGCCCGGCCGATCTGCGGCTGGTCGCGCCCGCGCTGGCCGCCTGGGCGGGGGCGGTGATCGGCCTGGGCGCCCCCGGCGGGGGAGTGGCGGTGGTCTGCGGTGCGGCCGTGGTGCTCGCGCTGTGCGCGTGGCGGATGGCTGTGGTCCGGCGCGGGGCGGAGGGCGTCCCGGAGCGGGCCGGGCTGCCCTGCGCCGGGTCTGAGCCGGGAGCTTCCCGGCGAGGGCCGGGGCCGCTCCGGCCGCGCTCTCCCCGCGGCTGGTCCGCCGGGGCGTTCGTGGCCCTGGCCGCGGTGCTGCTGTGTGGTGCGGCGGGGGCCGCGGCCGCGGCGCTGCATGCGTCGGATGTCCGCCGCGGACCGCTGCCGGCCTTGGCGGAGCACTACGCGGGACTCACGGCGGAGCTGGAGGTGAGTGGTGATCCACGACTGACCCGCCCCAAGGTACGGGGCTCCCAACGGACGCCCCCGGTACTGGTGTTCACGGCCGATGCCGTCCGGGTCACGGCACCGGGCGGTGCGGTCACCACCGTACGCACCCCAGTGCTGGTGGTCGTACAGCATCGTGGAGGGGGAGACGAAGCGCACGGCTCCGGGGCACGCGAGAGCCTGTCGTCGGCGTGGCGCGGGCTGCTGCCGTCGACACGCATCCGGGTGACGGCGCATGCCGCGCCACCGCTCTCGCAGGCCGACCAGGTCGCCGCCGTGCTCCGGGTCACCGCTGAGGCGCCACCGGCCAAGGTCGGTGCCCCGTCCCCCCTGCAGCGGCTGGCAGGACACCTGCGAGCCGGGCTGCGCGAGGCCACCGACGGGCTGCGCCCCGATGCCCGCGCCCTGCTGCCCGGCCTCGTGGTGGGTGACACCTCACGTGTGCCGCCGGATCTCGACGACGCCTTCCGTGCCACCGACCTCACCCATCTGCTGGCCGTCTCCGGCAGCAACCTGACGATCGTGCTCGCCCTGCTGATCGGGCCGCCCCACCTCGCGACGCGCGCCGAGCGCCGCGGGCTGGCACCACGCCTGGGCCTGTCGCTGCGCGGCACGGCCGTCATCGGCGGTGCGCTCGCGCTCGCCTTCGTCGTGGTCTGCCGCCCGGACCCGAGCGTGCTGCGGGCCGCCGCCTGCGGCCTGATCACACTGCTGGCCATCGGCACCGGCCGCCGTCGCTCGCTGCTCCCCGCCCTCGCCGCCGCGGTTTTGCTGCTGCTCCTCTACGACCCTTGGCTCGCCCGTAGTTATGGCTTTCTGCTGTCCGTCCTGGCGACCGGCGCGCTGCTGCTGCTCGCGCCACGCTGGAGTGCCGCCCTCCAACGGCGCCGGGTACCGCCCCGGATCGCCGAGGTGATCGCCGCCGCGGCCGCTGCCCAGGCGGTCTGTGCACCGGTGGTCGCCGTGCTGGCGGCCCGGGTGGGCCTGGTCGCCGTGCCCTGCAATCTGCTGGCGGAAGTGGCCGTGGCACCCGCGACGGTGCTGGGCTTCGCGGCCCTCGCCGCCGCCCCGGTCGCGTTGCCGGCCGCGCAGGCGCTGTCGTGGTGCGCGGGCTGGCCGGCTGAATGGATCGCCGGCGTCGCCCGTACCGCGGCGACGCTGCCGGGGGCGGAGTTCGATTGGCCGGGCGGCTGGGGCGGCGGGTTGGTGCTGGCGGCTGCCCTGGTGGCCCTGGTACCGGTCGTCCGCGGAGTGCTGCGCCGTCCCTGGCTGTGTGTGCTGTGCGTGCTGGCAATGATCTTGGCAGTGTGGCGCCCCGCCCCGTTCACCCGCGTCCTCACCGGCTGGCCGCCGCCGGGGTGGCGGGCCGTGGTGTGTGACGTGGGGCAGGGCGACGGCCTGGTGCTGGCAGCCGGGGACGGTACGGCGCTGGTGGTGGACACCGGACCCGAGCCCCGGGCCATCGACCGCTGCCTCACCGACCTGGGTATCCGCCGTATCCCGCTCCTGGTCCTGACGCATTTCCACGCCGACCATGTGGACGGGCTCCCGGGGGCGCTCCGCGGCCGTGCGGTCGGTGCGATCGAGACCACGAGACTGCAAGATCCTCCGGGTCAGGTGCAGTTCGTACGCACTGCGGCAGCGGCGGCACGGGTGCCGGTCATCCGCGCCGCACCGGGGGAGCGGCGCCACCTGGGCCCCCTCACGTGGGAGGTCCTTTGGCCGCCGGCTCCACCTGCCCTCCCCGGCCCCTCTGGCCCCTCTGGCCCTTCCGGCCCTTCCGGCCCCGCCGGCCAACCGGTCGGTGCCGACGGTCTCGACGTCCTCGACGGCCCCAATGACGCCAGCGTCACCCTGCTCGTCCGTACGGGCGGCCTGTCCCTCCTGCTGCTGGGTGACCTCGAACCACCCGCGCAGCGCGCCCTGCTGGCGGCCCACCCGGAGCTGGGCGGCGTCGATGTCCTGAAGGTGGCACACCACGGCTCCGCCTATCAGGACCCGCCGCTGATGCACCGGCTGGCGCCGCGCCTGGCGCTGATCTCCTGCGGTACCGGCAATCCGTACGGCCACCCGGCGCCCCGCACCATCGCGGCGCTGCGCGCCCAGGGCGCCCGGGTGCTGCGCACGGACACCGACGGAGCCATCGCGATCCTGGGCACCACGGCCAGGCTGTCGGCGACGGTCAACGGCCACCGGACCAAGGCCGGCCCGGTCCCCGGCCGGAGAACCCGGCACCGCCCGGTAACGGACCGCAGAGCCCCGGCACGTCCAGGCGGTGGCCGTCCACCCGGTGACGGTCTGCCCGGCGGCCGTCGATCCGGTGGCTGTCGGCCCCGTCCCCCCGAATACACGGCCTCCCGGGGCCGCCCCGTCTCAGGAGTCCGCGCCCGCGCCGGACCGCGACCCCTCCGTGCCCCTCCCCGAACCCAGCGGAGAGGCCACGTAGGCGGCGGCAGCGGAGAAGGCTGTGCAGGCGGCGGCCGATGGGGCTGTGTGGTGCACGAGGCCGTGAGTCGAGCAGGCAGTGCAGGCCGGGCGTAGCGCGGATGCTGCTGGATCCGGATCTGTAGGATCCGGGGCATGAGGACGAGGACTCACGCCTGATGGACGCCGCCGCTGCCGACGCCTACCTCGACCGGATCGGTGCCGTCCGCGCCGCGGCCCCGGACGCCGAGGCGTTGCGTACGCTGCACCTCAGCCATCTGCGTACCGTCCCCTTCGAGAACCTCTCCATCCACCTCGGCGAAGAGATCCTGCTCGCGGAGCAGCCGCTGCTCGACAAAATCGTCCGCGCCCGGCGGGGTGGGTTCTGTTACGAACTCAACGGCGCTTTCGCGCTGCTCCTGGGCGCGCTCGGCTATGAGGTCGAGCTGCTTTCCGGCCGCGTGTTCGACGCCGACGGGCCCGGAATCCCGTACGACCACCTCGCGCTGCGCGTACAGACGCCGAGCGGGCCATGGCTGGCGGACGTCGGCTTCGGCAGGCACAGCCACTTTCCGCTGCGCTGGGACAGCCGCGCCGAGCAGGCCGATCCCGGTGGGGTGTTCCGGATCGAGGAGACGCGGGAGGGAGACCTCGATGTCCTGAGGGACGGCGAGCCGCAGTACCGCCTCGAACAACGCCCGCGTGCCTACGCGGACTTCGAGGCCGGCTGCTGGTGGCACCGGACCTCGCCCAAGTCGCACTTCACCCGGTCCCTGGTGTGTTCACGGCTGACCGAGAGCGGCCGGGTCACGCTCTCCGGTCGTACGCTCGTGACCTCCGGGGCGGATGGTGCACGGGACGAGCGTGAGCTGGGCGAGGGAGAAGTCCTCGCCGCCTACCGGGAACACTTCGGGATCGTTCTGGAGCGGGAGCCCCGGGTCGGCGCGGTGCGGGTGCCCGGAGGCAGCGGCACTTAGGCGCGCCCCCCGCGGGCCCTGGGCCCCACGACCTCTGGCCCCGCAGGCCCTGGGTCTCACGACCTCTGGCCCCACGACCTCTGGCTCCACGGTCTCTGGCCGACACGGGCCCTGTCGTTACTCGGCCTCGCGCCAGCCCTCGTACTCCGCCGCGAGGTCGTGCAGCCGCGCCGGGTCGTGGGCGGCGTCCGGGTCTTCGACCACCACCAGCCACTGGGCGTCCTCGGCGTCGTCCTCACCGGCCAGGGCGTCCCGTACGAGCTGGGGCTCCTCGGCGACACCAAAGCGTTCGGTCAGGGCCTCGGCCACCTCCTCCGCGGCATCGCGGTCGGGCAGTACCAGGACGTGCCGGAGGTGCGGTGGGTGTGGGGCAGCATCATTCACCCGGCCATTGTCCGACACGGCGATGGCGCCACTGTCAGGCAGGGGCCCGGAGCGGCCCGGCGCAGGCACCGGAGCGGGGTCGGGTCAGGGACGGGGCGTCAGAGCGGACCGGGCCGGACCGGGCGGGGGTGTCAGTGGGGCGTGGGATGCTGGACGCGATGGCCAGGAAGACAGCTCAAGACGACCCGCTCGCCCCCGTCACGATCGCGGTGGGCCAGGAAGACCTGCTGCTGGACCGCGCGGTGCAGCAGGTGGTGGCGGCTGCCCGGGCGGCCGACGCGGACACCGATGTGCGCGACCTCACTCCCGATCAGCTCCAGCCCGGCACCTTGGCCGAGCTGACCAGCCCCTCGCTCTTCGCCGAGCGCAAGGTCGTCGTGGTGCGCGCCGCCCAGGACCTTTCCGCGGACACCATCAAGGACGTCAAGGCGTATCTCGGATCGCCCGCCGAAGAGATCACGCTGGTGCTGCTGCACGCCGGCGGCGCCAAGGGGAAGGGCCTGCTGGACGCCGCCCGCAAGGCCGGGGCGCGGGAAGTGGCCTGTCCCAAGATGACCAAGCCGGCCGACAGGCTGGCCTTCGTGCGGGGCGAGTTCCGTGCGACCGGGCGGTCGGCGACGCCCGAGGCCTGCCAGTCGCTGGTCGATGCCATCGGCAGCGACCTTCGTGAGCTGGCCTCGGCCTGTTCGCAGCTGGCCGCCGATGTCGAGGGCGCCATCGACGAGGCCGTCGTCGCGCGCTACTACACGGGCCGGGCCGAGGCATCGAGCTTCACCGTCGCGGACCGTGCCGTCGAGGGCCGGGCCGCCGAGGCGCTGGAGGCACTGCGCTGGTCCCTCGCCACCGGCGTCGCCCCCGTCATGATCACCAGCGCGCTCGCCCAAGGCGTCCGCGCCATCGGCAAACTGGCCTCCGCCCCGCGCGGCGCCCGCCCCGGCGACCTCGCCCGCGACCTGGGCATGCCGCCCTGGAAGATCGACCGGGTACGACAGCAGATGCGCGGTTGGTCGGCGGACGGCGTGGCCACGGCGCTGCGCGCGGTGGCAGCGGCCGACGCGGGGGTGAAGGGCGGCGGGGACGATCCGGCGTACGCCCTGGAGAAGGCCGTCGTGGCAATTGCCCGGGCGGCCCGTTCGCGGTGACCCCCGGCCCCTCGCTGTCGGCGAGGGTGTTCAGCGGCGCGCTCAGATCCTGTGCGGTGTCGTCGGAGGCGGCGATGGCGTCGGGGTCGGCGCCGGCATCGGTATGGCGTCCGTGTGGGCGTCGGTATTGGCGTTCCGCGTCCGCGTTGGTGTCGGTATTGGCGTCGGCGTCGGACCGTGGGCAGGCCAGACCGTCATCGAAGACGATGGCCGGCGTGATCAGTGCCCTGGGCGCAGTCGCCTGAGAGTTTCCGTCGCGCTGGTCTTCAGCATCGTGGCCACTTCGGTGGCGGTCGGCTGCTTGCCGCTGTCGCTGCCACTGCCGCTGCTCGACGCATAGCTCGACCACGTCGACTGGTACGTCATCCAGCCGTCCCGGACGCCGAGGATCACATACGAGCTGCTGCTCGTGCTGCCGTCGTCCTTCCGGGTCACCAGGTAGGCCTCGTCGCCGAGCCCCGGTACGGCCTCGACCCGGTAGCCGACCGAGGTGTCCTGCTTCTCGTACGAGCGGTAGCCGTCGGCGAACTCCGGCGTCGGGTCGGTCTGTTTGTGCAGCGTGGCGGTGTTGTAGAGCCAGGTGGAGGAGTAGGCGGAGGTGCTTGCGCCGTCCTGCTCGAACGAGATGTTGCACGTCATCGTGTCCAGCGACTTCAGCTGGGCGCCGCTGTGCTGCGGATTGGCGTCCTTCGAGGCCGTACCGGTGCTTGCCTTGGTCTTGTAGCGGGCGTCCTCGAAGGGGGCCATCGCGGTGTCCGCACACAGATCGCTCGTGTAGGCGTAGCCCGCGAGGTCGGGGCCGGGCTCGGAGGAGAAACCCCCGGTGGCGAACAACAGCGAGGCCCAGATCGCGGACGCGGCGACCACCCCGCCGACGGCCCAGAGCCAGCCGGACGGGCCACGGCCCGCGCCCCCGGGTGCGGCGACGGGTGCCCACGCGGGTGGCCCTGTGGGCGGAGCGGGTACGCCGGGCGCGGGATAGCCGTATCCGCCGGTCTGTCCCGGAGGTATGGCCTGCTGTGGGTAGGGGTTCTCCGGTGCGTGGGAATTCTCCGGTGCGTGGGAATTCTGTGATGCCTGGGGATTCTGCGGTGCGTGGGGATTCTGCGGTGCGTAGGGATTCTGCTGTGCGGACACCGGATTCTGGGGTGTCGGCACCGGATTCTGGGGTGCGGGCACCTGGCCGTATGGGTTCGGCTGCGGCTGGGCGTACGGATTGTTCTGGTCCCCCGAAACAGACATGGCCGCAGCGTAGCGGACCCCGCGGAAAGCGAACCCGGTTCTGCGGCACGGAATTTCCCCCATGGTGAGCGGACCGAAATGCTGCCCCATTCACCCTCACCCGTAAGCTCACGCCACCTTCGCCCCTGCCGCGAGCCCGGGATCTGTCGCCTCAACTGCCCCAAAGCGCTACCCCCGCAGCAATGGCACCGCAGTAGAGACGCCGCAGCAGGAGCCCGGCGACGGAACGCCACCATGTATTCCGCCGTCCACGCCTCTTCGCAACAGAACACCACAAGAATCTTCGTAAACAACCCCCTGCAAAGAGCCCTCCCAGCGATCCCTCCCAGTGCCCCCCAAAGAAACCTCGAAAGGGAACTCCAGCGAATGAACTCGGAAGGGAACTCCAACGAAAGAAAGCCCCGCCTCACCCCCGGGGAAGGGGTGAGGCGGGGCCTCCGTATCAAGCTGTTGCGGCCTGGTCGGCGGAGCGCGCCGAGCGGGCCGGGTGTGCCGCACCCGCGTGGCGAACGCAGGCCGTGTGCGGCACGGTGGTGCATCGGTCAGGGAGCGGAGAGAGGGGCCGCTGGGTCCCCGTCGACAGGGGTACTGCGGGTACTGCGGGTGGAGGAAGACCAGGCCTGGACCGGCCGGTGACCTCCTCCGGCGGAAGGTCAGGCCTTGAGGGACGCGACCTTCTTCGCCAGCGCCGACTTCTTGTTGGCGGCGGCGTTCTTGTGGATGACACCCTTGCTGACGGCCTTGTCGAGCTTCTTGGCAGCCTCGGCCTGGGCGGTGGCGGCCTTCTGCAGGTCACCGGCCTCCACGGCCTCGCGGGTGCGACGGATCGCGGTCTTCAGAGTGGACTTGACAGCCTTGTTGCGCTGACGAGCCTTCTCGTTGGTCTTGATCCGCTTCATCTGGGACTTGATGTTCGCCACGAAAGAGCCTTTTCAGGTTCGTTGGAGTTTCGAGTGGCGCCTCGTACGAGAGAGGGCACGAAGCGCAGTGGACCAGGCTACCAGCAGGGTCTACGGCCACCCAAACCGGACCGCTGCCCTCGCCCGAACCGGACCGGGCCCCTCGGTCATGGGACGATGGGGGAGACGTCATATACCCGAGTCCCGCCTACCCGCGTTCACTGAATGGACCCTGCGTGCCCGCGACCCCTACGAACGTGCCGGAGCCGAGCCGTACCGATCCGGCCCTCCTCCGTAACTTCTGCATCATCGCGCACATCGACCACGGCAAGTCGACGCTCGCCGACCGGATGCTCCAGATCACCGGTGTCGTCGACCAGCGGCAGATGCGCGCGCAGTACCTCGACCGCATGGACATCGAGCGCGAGCGTGGCATCACGATCAAGTCCCAGGCGGTCCGGCTGCCCTGGGACCCCACCGAGGGTGAAGAGGGAAGTGGGACGACCCACATCCTGAACATGATCGACACCCCCGGCCACGTCGACTTCACCTACGAGGTCTCGCGCTCGCTCGCCGCGTGCGAGGGCTGCATCCTCCTCGTCGACGCCGCCCAGGGCATCGAGGCCCAGACCCTCGCCAACCTCTACCTGGCGATGGAGCACGACCTCACGATCATTCCCGTCCTCAACAAGATCGACCTGCCGGCCGCCCAGCCGGAGAAGTTCGCCGCCGAGCTGGCCAATCTGGTCGGCTGCGAGCCCGAGGACGTGCTGCGGGTCTCGGCCAAGACCGGCGTCGGCGTGGCCGAGCTGCTGGACAAGGTCGTCCGCGAGGTGCCGGCCCCGGTCGGCGTCAAGGACGCCCCCGCCCGCGCGATGATCTTCGACTCGGTCTACGACGCCTACCGCGGTGTCGTGACCTACGTGAAGGTCGTCGACGGCACGCTCGGCAAGCGCGAGCGCATCAGGATGATGTCCACCGGCGCCGCTCACGAGCTGCTGGAGATCGGCACGAACTCGCCCGAGATGAAGGCGGCCGACGGGCTGTCCGTCGGTGAGGTGGGCTACCTGATCACCGGTGTGAAGGATGTCCGGCAGTCCAAGGTGGGTGACACGATCACCCAGCTGAACAAGGGAGCCGAGGAGCCGCTGGGCGGCTACAAGGACCCCAAGCCGATGGTGTTCTCGGGGCTGTATCCGCTGGACGGCTCGGACTACCCCGAGCTGCGCGACGCCCTCGACAAGCTGCAGCTCAACGATGCCGCGCTGGTCTACGAGCCGGAGACCTCCGCGGCTCTGGGCTTCGGCTTCCGCGTCGGCTTCCTGGGGCTGCTGCACCTGGAGGTCATCCGCGAGCGCCTGGAGCGCGAGTTCGGCCTCGATCTGATCGCCACCGCACCGAACGTGGTCTACCGCGTCGACATGGAGGACGGGGCCGAGCACGAGGTCACCAACCCGAGCGAGTTCCCGACCGGCAAGATCGACAAGGTGCACGAGCCGGTCGTCCGGGCCACGATCCTGGCGCCGAGCGAGTTCATCGGCGCGATCATGGAGCTGTGCCAGAACCGCCGCGGCAACCTCCTCGGCATGGACTACCTCTCCGAGGACCGGGTCGAGATCCGCTACACCCTCCCGCTCGCCGAGGTCGTCTTCGACTTCTTCGACCAGCTCAAGTCCAAGACCCGCGGCTACGCCTCGCTGGACTACGAGCCCACCGGCGAGCAGATCGCCGACCTGGTGAAGGTCGACATCCTGCTGCACGGCGACAAGGTCGACGCGTTCTCCGCGATCTGCCACAAGGACAAGGCGTACGCGTACGGCGTGCGGCTGGTCGCCAAGCTGCGGGAGCTGATCCCGCGGCAGAGCTTCGAGGTGCCGATCCAGGCCGCCATCGGCAGCCGGGTCATCGCCCGTGAGACGGTCCGCGCCATCCGCAAGGACGTCCTCGCCAAGTGCTACGGCGGCGACATCTCCCGTAAGCGGAAGCTGCTGGAGAAGCAGAAGGAAGGCAAGAAGCGGATGAAGATGGTCGGCAGCGTGGAGGTCCCCCAGGAGGCCTTCATCGCGGTGCTGTCCTCGGACTCCGACGGCGACGCGAAGTCGAAGAAGTAGGAAGAAGCAGGCGGAAGAAGGCGGAAGGCAGGGCGCGGGTCCCCGGGCAGGGGGCCGGTGCCCTGTCGGCTTTCCTCCGGGGACCGGCCGCCGGCGGTCCGGTTCCCGGTCCCCGGTGGCCCGCTGCGGACGCGCGCCGCGGCCCCTATCGGACATTGCGCGTGCTACGTACACCTATCGCACTGGTCACATCCTTAACCAGTCGGTCGTAGCCTCTTACGCGTCGGCGCCTCGCGCTCTAGTCTGATCACTGCTCAAAGGTTACTCGCGAGTCACCAGCATCGAAGCGGGCCCCGGAGGACGCCGTGACGGACACCCACACGCTGATCGAAAACCGGCCGCCCTCGGTGGCGCATCTCTTCCTGGAGCGGGTCGCGGCCACGCCCGATATCGAGGCCTATCGCTATCCGGTCCCGGCCTCGGGACCGGGACCGGACGACTGGAAGTCGATCAGCTGGGCGCAGGCCGCGGAACGGGTCTACGCCGTGGCCGCCGGGCTCATGGCGCTCGGCATACTGCCCGAGGAGCGGGTGGCGCTGGCAGCCAGTACCCGCGTCGAGTGGATCCTCGCCGACCTCGGCGTGCTCTGCTCCGGCGCCGCCACCACCACGGTCTACCCCAGCACCAACGCCGAGGAGACCGCCTACATCCTGGCCGACTCCGGCAGCCGGGTGCTGATCGCGGAGGACGCCGGACAGCTCGCCAAGGCGCGCGAGCGGCGCGCCGAGCTGCCCGAGCTGGCGCATGTCGTCGTCATCGACGAGGCGGGCGCGGAGCCCGCCGAGGGCGATCCGGAGGGCTGGGTGCTCACCCTGGCCGAGCTGGAGAAGCGCGGCACCGCCTATCTGGAGGACCACCCGGACTGCGTCAGGGAGCGGGTCGCCGCACTGCGCGCCGACCAGCTGGCCACATTGATCTACACCTCCGGGACCACCGGCCGCCCCAAGGGCGTACAGCTCCCGCACGACTGCTGGGCGTACATGGCGCGGGCGATCCCGGCCACCGGCATGGTCACCGAGGAGGACGTGCAGTACCTCTGGCTGCCGCTGGCGCACGTCTTCGGCAAGGTGCTCACCGCGGGCCAGATCGCGGCCGGCCATGTGATCGCCGTGGACGGCCGGGTCGATAAGATCATCGAGAATCTGCCGGTCGTCCGGCCCACATACATGGCGGCGGTGCCGCGGATCTTCGAGAAGGTCTACAACGGTGTCGCGGCCAAGGCCCGGCAGGGCGGCGGCGCCAAGTACAAGATCTTCCAGTGGGCGGCCGACGTGGCCCGCGAGTACGCCAAGGTCTCGCAGGACAACTTCCGCCGCACCGGCAACGCCTCGGTGCCCTTCGCGCTCGGCGCCAAGCACCGGATCGCCGATGCCCTCGTCTACGCCAAACTGCGGGAGGCGTTCGGCGGCCGGCTGCGCGCTGCGGTCTCCGGCTCGGCCGCGCTCTCCCCGGAGATCGGCTACTTCTTCTCCGGCGCCGGTATCCACATCCTGGAGGGCTACGGCCTGACGGAGTCCAGCGCCGCCAGCTTCGTCAACCCCGGCGAGGCCTACCGCACCGGCACGGTCGGCAAGCCGCTGCCCGGCACCGAGGTGCGGATCGCCGAGGACGGCGAGATCCTGCTGCGCGGCCCCGGCATCATGCAGGGCTACCACGGCCTGCCGGACAAGACCGCCGAGGTGCTGGAGGAGGACGGCTGGTTCCACACCGGTGACATCGGCGAGCTCTCCCCGGACGGCTATCTGCGGATCACCGACCGCAAGAAGGACCTGATCAAGACCTCGGGCGGTAAGTACATCGCGCCCGCCGAGGTCGAGGGCCAGTTCAAGGCGGTCTGCCCGTTCGTCTCCAATGTGCTGGTGCACGGCGCCAACCGGAACTTCTGCACCGCCCTGATCGCCCTCGACGAGCCGACGATCATGACCTGGGCCAAGGAGCACGGTCTGGAGGGCAAGACGTACGCCGAGGTCGTCGCGACCGCGCAGGCCCGCGAACTGATCGACGGCTATGTCGAGCGGGTCAACGAGGGGCTGCAGCGCTGGCAGCAGATCCGCAAGTTCCGGCTGCTGCCGCGTGACCTGGACATCGAGCACGGCGAGGTGACTCCGAGCCTCAAGGTCAAGCGGCCGGTGGTGGAGCGGGTGTTCAAGGACCTGATCGACGAGATGTACGCGGGGACGCGCGAGGCGTAGCCGCAACGAGGACACGGCGGTACGGGGCGGGTCGGCGCGTCCCGTACCGCCGGGCTCGTGCGGGTCGCGGCGGCGGGGCGTCGCGCCCTTACGGGCCGGCGCGTTCCCGCCCGTACGGGGGTGCCGCATGCCGCCGCGCCCGTACGGGTGAAGACGGCGGCCGGCGGGAACCGCGGCCGCCGTCGGGGTGTCCCTACAGGTACCCCGGGCGCCGCTTGGTGCGCGTCGGCCAACTCCCTCGGTGCGTCAGCCGAATTGGCCGCCGTGACCACCCACTTCTGTGACTCCGTGCTTATGGCTGCGCTCGTTCTGTCACTCTGTCGTTGGCGCATCCGGCGCTGTAGCGGAGCTGGTCGGGAGTTGCTCAATGCGGACGACAACTTCGTCGCCACGGGACGACGGTGTCACGGCGACGCGCAGGGCGAGGGCGGGCGGGGCCCGTGGCGGACCCGCGGCCGGGCCTGCCGAGGGGGCCGTGGCCCGTTCCCGGTGGGCCAGCCTGCCCGGTGATCCGCAGGCCGCTGCCGCCGCCCGCCGCTTCGTCCGGGCCGCCTTCGCCGACTGGGCCGACCAGGGGCTGGCCGGCGCGGAGAGCCTGACCGGCCGGCTCGCGGACGAAGCGGTGTTGCTGGTCAGCGAGTTGGTGACGAACGCGGTGGTGCACGCGGGCACCACCGTCGAGCTGCGCTGCCGCCTGGAGCCGGAGCGGGAGCCGGGCGCGGAATCCCCGGGGAGCCGGAGCGGGGAGCCCCATGAGGGCCGGAGCGGTGAGTCCCGCGGGAGCCGGAGCGGGCAGCCGTACCCGGCGCCGCTCGCGTACGCCCCCGGCGCGGGCCTCGACGGCACACCCGGCACCGGCCCCGACGGCCCAGCCGGCCCCGGCCTCGTCATCGAGGTCTCCGACCACCACCCCGCCCAGCCGGTCCGCGCCCCCGAGGACAGCGCCGCCGCCGAGAACGGCGGCCACGGCCTCCAGCTGATCAGCGCCGTCGCCGAATCCTGGGGCATCACCTACCGCCGGGCCATGAAGACCGTCTGGTTCCGGCTGCCCGTCGGCGCCCGGGACGGCGCCGGGCCCGAGCCGGAGCTCGCCTTCGACGGCCAGTTGCTGCGGCACGGACTGCGGGCCGCCGAGCTGCTGGCCCCGGCGCCGCGCCGCTCCGCCCGGCCCGACCACGAGGCCGGCTGGGTCGACAACGGCGCCCTCTCCTTCCTCGCCGAGGCCTCCGACCTGCTCTCCGGCCAGCTCGACGCCGATCAGGTCGCCTCGCTCGCCGCCCAGTTGATCGTGCCGCGGCTCGCCGAATGGTGCGCGGTGTGGCTCTACGACGGCGACAGCGGCGCCCCCGGCCGGGGCATCGCCGCCGACGGCGAGGAACAGCGGCTCGCCCGCGTCTGGCACGCCTCCGAGAGCCGGATCGACGCGCTGCGCACGGCGCTGGAGAAGCAGCCGCCGGAGCTGCCGGACGGCGCCTCGCCCAGCGGTGCGCCCGGCGCGGCCCCCTGGCCCTGGCCGTACGAACCGGGCGGCTACGGGCCGGGCGGCGCCGCGCTCGCCTGCCCCCTGGTCGCGGGAGGCCGCCGCCTCGGCACCCTGCTGCTCGGCCGGAGCGGGCTGCTGCGCTTCCCCGACGAGGTGGTCGGGCTGATCGAGGACCTGGGCCGCCGGGTCGCCCGCGCCGTCGCCACCGCCCGCGCCTACAGCCGCCAGGAGCGCATCAGCCAGGTCCTGCAGCGCCGGCTGCTGCCGCGCGGGCGGGCGCAGGTGCCCGGCGTGGAGTCGGCGGTGGTCTACGAACCGCGCGAGGGCGCCTGGGCGGGCGGCGACTTCTGGGACCTCTTCGACGCCGGGGACGGCCGCTGGTGCTTCGCCCTCGGCGACGTCTGCGGCAGCGGCCCCGAGGCGGCCGCGGTGACCGGGCTGGCCCGCCCGGTGCTGCGGCTGCTGGCCCGGGACGGCTTCGGGGTGGCCGCGGTGCTCGACCGGCTGAACAAGACCATGGCACGGGAGGCCGCCGACTCGGTCGCGGCGGTCGCGGCGGCGGTGGCGGCGGCCGGCGCCGGTGCGGAGGCCCCGGTCGAGATCCGTGAGGAGGGCGAACAGGCCCGCTTCCTGTCCCTGCTCTACGGCGAGATCGTCCCGTACCCCGGCGGCTCCGGCGGCGCCCGCTGCACCCTCGCCAGCGCCGGCCACCCGCTGCCGCTGGTGCTGGGCACGGACGGCCGGGTCCGGGTCGTCGCGGCGCCGCAGATGCTGCTGGGAGTGGTGGAGGACGCCGCGTACGTCAGCGAATCGTTCGACCTCTGCCCGGGTGAAACGCTTCTGTGCGTCACGGACGGGGTGACCGAGCGGCGCTCGGGACGGCGGCTCTTCGACGACGAGGACGGTCTGGCCCTCACCCTCGCCGCGGGCGCCGGCCTGGGCGCCACCGCCCTCGCCGACCACATCCGCAACACCGTCCACGCCTTCGGCCCGGTCCCGCCCGACGACGACCTGGCCCTGCTGGTCCTCCAGGCGGCCGGGCCGGGGGAGTCATAGGCCCGGGGTGCCGTAGGCCGGGGGCGGCGTGGGTCCGGGGTGCCGTAGGGCACACCGGGCCCGGGTCGGCACCGCCCCGCCATGACGGACAATGGTTCCCATGCCTTCCGCACTGCCCGATGGTGAGCCGATGCCCGAGGACGGGGCGCTGCCCGGTCATACGCCGGCGGCCGCCGCCGGCCGGCCCCTGGGCTTCTATCTGCATGTGCCGTACTGCGCGACCCGCTGCGGCTACTGCGACTTCAACACCTACACCGCGAGCGAGCTGCGCGGCTCCGGCGGCGCCCTGGCCTCCCGCGACAACTACGCCGACACCGTCGTGGACGAGATCCGGCTGGCCCGCAAGGTGCTGGGCGACGACCCGCGCCCCGTCGAGACGGTCTTCGTCGGCGGCGGCACCCCGACCCTGCTGCCCGCGGCGGATCTCGGCCGGATGCTGGCCGCGATCCGCGAGGAGTTCGGCCTGGCGCCGGGCGCGGAGATCACCACCGAGGCCAACCCGGAGTCCGTCGGCCCCCGCTACCTCGACGGGCTGCTCGCGGGCGGCTTCAACCGCGTCTCCTTCGGCATGCAGAGCGCCCGGCAGCACGTCCTGAAGATCCTCGACCGTACCCACACCCCCGGCCGTCCCGAGGCCTGCGTCGCCGAGGCCCGCGCGGCCGGCTTCGACCACGTCAACCTCGACCTGATCTACGGCACCCCCGGTGAGACCGACGACGACTGGCGCGCCTCCCTGGATGCCGTGATCGGGGCCGGCCCCGACCATGTCTCCGCCTACGCCCTGATCGTCGAGGAGGGCACCCAGCTGGCCCGCCGGATCCGCCGCGGCGAGGTGGCGATGACCGACGACGACGTCCACGCCGACCGCTACCTCATCGCCGACGAACGCCTCGCCGCGGCCGGTTTCCGCTGGTACGAGGTCTCCAACTGGGCCACCACCGACGCCGCCCGCTGCCGCCACAACGAGCTGTACTGGACCGGCGCCGACTGGTGGGGCGCGGGCCCCGGCGCCCACAGCCACGTCGGCGGCGTCCGCTGGTGGAACGTCAAACACCCCGGCGCCTACGCCCAGGCCCTCTCCGAAGGCCGCTCCCCGGGCGTCGGCCGCGAACTCCTCACGGACGAGGACCGCCGGGTCGAACGCATCCTCCTGGAACTGCGGCTGGCGGACGGCTGCCCCCTGGACATCCTGGCCCCGGCGGGGGCGCGGGCGGCGTCCCGCGCCTTGGAGGACGGCCTGCTGGAGGCCGGTCCGTACGGCCGTGGGCGGGCTGTCCTGACACTCCGGGGGCGGCTGCTGGCGGATGCGGTGGTGCGGGATCTGGTGGACTGATCACTCGGCCGGGGGATCCCGTCCCGAGGCCCGGCCCACCCGGCCACGCCGTCCCTAGGCTGCAGGCGGTACCCCTGCACGCAAAGACAGTTGGGCGGTTGGCCACAGTGCATGATCAGCACATCGAGGAGTACTTCGCGGCGTTCGAGCCGCCGGAGGGGCTGCGGGCGGAGCTCCTGCGCCGGGAGATCCTGCTGACCGGCGGGACGGATATCGTCCACAACACGATCGTCAGCGAGGTGACGGGCCAGATTCCGCACGACCGCTGGCACAGGTTCGCGACCCAGCACGTCTCGTTCCCGGGGGAGCTCAGCAAGCCCCAGCCCGACCTCGTGGTGCTGGAGTGCGGAAGGGGCGAGGGTTCCGGATGGCTCGTACCCGCCTCGGACGTGACGCTGTTGGCCGAGGTGGTTTCCCTGCGCAGCGCTGACCGTGACTACGGCTTGAAGCGCTCGGTTTACGCCGCCGGGAGCGTCCCCGGGTATCTGATCATCGACCCGTACGACGCCCGCTGCGTACTGCTGACGGAACCGGGCGGCGCGGGAGAGGACGCCGACTACGAGGTGCAGCGCACCGTCCCGTTCGGTGTTGCGCTCCGCGTCGACACCCTCGGCATCACGCTGGACACCTCCCGGTTCGGCACTCTTCCTGCCGTCACCCGCCACCGCCGGCCGTGACGAAGTCGATCAGCTCCTCCACCCGCCCCAGCAGCGCCGGCTCCAGGTCCTTGTAGGAGCGCACGCAGGACAGGATGCGCTGCCAGGCGGCGCCCGTGTTCTCCGGCCAGCCCAGCGCCCGGCACACCCCGGTCTTCCAGTCCTGCCCGTGCGGAACGGACGGCCAGGCCGCGATCCCGACCGAGGACGGCTTCACCGCCTCCCAGATGTCGATGTAGGGGTGGCCCACCACCAGCGCATGGTCCCCGGTCACCCCGGCCGCGATGCGCGACTCCTTCGAGCCGGGTACGAGATGGTCGACGAGGACGCCGAGGCGGGCGTCCGGGCCGGGGGCGAAGCCGCGGACGATCGCCGGCAGGTCGTCGATGCCCTCCAGGTACTCCACGACCACGCCCTCGATGCGCAGGTCGTCGCCCCACACCCGCTCCACCAGCTCGGCGTCGTGCCGGCCCTCCACATAGATGCGCCCGGCGCGGGCGACCCGTGCGCGGGCGCCGGGCACGGCGAGTGATCCCGATGCCGTACGCGCCGGCGCGGCGGGCGCCGGCCGGTCCTGGGGGCGTACGAGCGTGACCACCCGCCCCTCCAGGAGGAAGCCGCGCGGCTCCATGGGGAAGACCCGGTGCTTGCCGAAGCGGTCCTCCAGGGTGACCGTCGGGCCCTGCGCCGTCTTCTCGCAGCGGATCACGGCGCCGCAGAAGCCCGAGGTGACCTCCTCGACGACCAGATCGGGCTCGGCCGGCACCTCGGGCGCGGGCCGCTGCTTCTTCCACGGTGGGGTGAGGTCCGGGCTGTAGTGCCTGTTCTGCATCGTGTGGGGCCTGTTCCGTCGGGAGGGGGCGGGCAGGGGGTCAGGAGCGGGGTCAGGAAGGCGCCACGCCGAAGCGGGCCGCCAGGGCGTCGCGTTGGGCGCGGACGAAGCGGGCGTCCACCACGGCGCCATGGCCGGGAACGTACCGCGCCTCCTCGCCGCCGAGGGCCAGCAGCCGGTCCAGCGCGCCGGGCCACTGCCGCGGCAGGGCGTCGGGGCCCGCCTGGGGTTCGCCGGACTCCTCGACCAGGTCACCGCAGAAGACGATCTCCGGCTCGCCGCCCCGGCCCGGTACCAGGACCGCCAGATCGTGGGCGGTGTGCCCGGGGCCGACATTGGCGAGCAGCACCTGCCGGTCGCCCAGCTCGACGGTCAGCTGGCCGTGCACCTGGTGGTGCGGGGCGACGAGCAGATCGGCGGCCTCCGCGGCGGCGTCCCGCGCGACGCCGTGCCGGATCGCGTCGTGCCGCAGCTCGTCCTTGCCGCGGCGCAGCAGCTCGCCCAGTCCGGCCGCCCCGAACACCGCGACGCCCGCGAAGGCGGCCGTGCCCAGCACATGATCGAAGTGGGGGTGGGTGAGCGCGATATGCGTCACGTCCCGGCCCAGCACCCCGCGGATCGTCCGGCGCAGATCCGCGCCGTCGCGCAGGGTCGCGCCGGTGTCGACGATCATCACCCCGGTGCTCCCCGCGATCACCCCGATCGTCTCGTCCCAGCCCGGCATCCGGCGCCTGGCGACACCGTCACCGAGCCGTTCCCAGCCGGCCTCTTCCCAAGCAGTACGCATACCGAGACGCTAGCGCCATCGCGATAGCGTTGCCCGACAGATCGGCCGATCACGGTCATCGGACGGGTACTCCGCGCGCCCGCCCTTGCCGCGCCCGTGCTACCCGGCCGTACACTGGCTCAAGGTCTGGCACTCGGCCCGTGTGAGTGCCAGGAGAAACGAAGCGGCGGACGGCCGGACTGGAGGTGCGCGGGATGCTCAGTGAACGCAGGCTGGAGGTGCTGCGCGCCATCGTCCAGGACTACGTCGGGACGGAGGAGCCGGTCGGCTCCAAGGCGCTCACCGAACGCCACCGGCTCGGGGTCTCCCCGGCCACCGTCCGCAACGACATGGCGGTCCTGGAGGACGAGGGGTTCATCGCCCAGCCGCACACCAGCGCCGGGCGGATCCCGACCGACAAGGGCTACCGCCTGTTCGTCGACAAGCTGGCCGGCGTCAAGCCGCTGTCCAGCCCGGAGCGGCGGGCCATCCAGAACTTCCTGGACGGCGCCGTCGACCTCGACGACGTGGTGGGCCGCACGGTCCGGCTGCTGGCGCAGCTGACCCGGCAGGTCGCCGTCGTGCAGTACCCGTCCCTGACCCGGTCCACGGTCCGGCACGTCGAGCTGCTGGCCCTGGCCCCGGCCCGGCTGATGCTCGTACTGATCACGGACACCGGCCGGGTCGAGCAGCGGCTCATCGACTGCCAGGCACCGTTCGGCGAAACCTCCCTGGCGGATCTGCGGGCCCGGCTCAACAGCCGGGTCGTCGGCCGCCGGTTCGCGGATGTGCCGCAGTTGGTGCAGGATCTTCCGGAGTCCTTCGAGCAGGACGACCGCGGCACGGTCTCGACAGTGCTGTCGGTGTTGCTGGAAACTCTGGTGGAAGAGACCGAAGAGCGCCTGATGATCGGCGGCACCGCCAATCTCACGCGCTTCGGACACGATTTCCCCCTGACCATCCGGCCGGTGCTGGAAGCCCTTGAGGAGCATGTGGTGATGCTCAAGCTGCTCGGGGAGGCCAAGGACTCGGGCATGACCGTACGCATCGGGCATGAGAATGCCCATGAAGGCCTGGCGTCCACATCGGTCGTCACGGTCGGCTACGGTTCGGGCGACGAGGCAGTCGCCAAACTCGGCGTGGTCGGACCGACCCGCATGGACTACCCCGGAACGATGGGAGCGGTACGCGCAGTGGCACGTTACGTCGGACAAATCCTCGCGGAGTCGTAAGTGGCCACGGATTACTACTCGGTCCTCGGCATCGGCCGCGACGCCTCGCAGGACCAGATCAAGAAGGCCTTCCGCCGGCTGGCGCGCGAGCTGCACCCGGACGTGAACCCGGATCCGAAGACCCAGGAGCGGTTCAAGGAGATCAACGCCGCTTACGAGGTGCTGTCGGACCCGCAGAAGAAGCAGGTCTACGACCTCGGCGGGGACCCCCTCTCGCAGGCCGGCGGCGGCCAGGGCGCGGGCGGCTTCGGTGCGGGCTTCGGCAACTTCTCCGACATCATGGACGCCTTCTTCGGCACCGCGTCGCAGCGCGGACCGCGCTCGCGCACCCGCCGTGGCCAGGACGCCATGATCCGGCTCGACATCGAGCTGAACGAAGCCGCCTTCGGCACCACCAAGGACATCCAGGTCGACACCGCCGTCGTCTGTACGACCTGCAGCGGTGAGGGCGCGGCCCCCGGCACCTCGGCGCAGACCTGCGACATGTGCCGCGGCCGCGGTGAGGTCTCCCAGGTCACCCGGTCCTTCCTCGGCCAGGTCATGACGTCCAGGCCGTGCCCGCAGTGCCAGGGCTTCGGCACGGTCGTGCCGACGCCGTGCCACGAGTGCGCCGGCGACGGCCGGATCCGCTCGCGCCGCACGCTCACCGTCAAGATCCCGGCCGGTGTCGACAACGGCACCCGCATCCAGCTCGCGGGCGAGGGCGAGGTCGGCCCCGGCGGCGGCCCCGCCGGTGATCTCTACGTGGAGATCCACGAGGTCGCGCACTCGGTCTTCCAGCGGCGCGGCGACGATCTGCACTGCACGGTCACCATTCCCATGACGGCGGCGGCGCTGGGCACGAAGTGCCCGCTGGAGACGCTGGACGGCGTGGAGGAGATCGATGTCCGGCCCGGTACCCAGTCCGGCCAGTCGATTCCGCTGCACCAGCGCGGCGTGACCCATCTGCGCGGCGGCGGCCGGGGCGACCTCATCGTCCACGTCGAGGTGCAGACACCGTCCAAGCTCGACCCCGACCAGGAAGATCTGCTGCGGCGGCTGGCCAAGCTCCGCGGGGAGGAGCGGCCCACGGGGCAGTTCCAGCCCGGACAGCAGGGTCTCTTCTCGCGTCTGAAGGATGCGTTCAACGGGCGATAGCCCCAGGTGAGCCCGGGGGCCGCAGCCGTTCCACCCGGCGGCGCGGCGGCCTCGGCCCCGGTTCGGAACGGTGCGGTGGGCGTGACACGATGTGCTCATGCCCACCGCACTGACCGATCTCTGCCGCCATCCGATCGTGCAGGCCCCGATGGCGGGAGGCGGCTCCGGACCGGAGCTGGCCGCCGCCGTCTGCGGCGCCGGCGGCCTCGGCTTCCTCGCCGCCGGCTACAAAACCGCCGACGGCATGTACCAGGAGATCAAACAGCTGCGGTCGCTGACCGACCGGCCCTTCGGCGTCAACCTCTTCATGCCGCAGCCCTCGCTGGCCGACGGCTCCGTCGTCGAGGTCTACCGCGAACAACTCGCGGGCGAGGCCGCCTGGTACGAGACCGAGCTCGGTGACACCGACGGCCCCATCGACGACGGCTACGAGGCCAAGCTCGCGACCCTGCGGGACGATCCGGTGCCGGTGGTGTCCTTCACCTTCGGCTGCCCCTCGCGCGCCGTCCTCGACTCCTTCGCCGCGGTCGGCACGTACACGGTCGTCACGGTCACCACCGCCGCCGAGGCGCAGGCCGCCCAGTGGTCGGGCGCCGACGCGGTGTGCGTGCAGGGCGTGGAGGCCGGCGGCCACCAGGGCACCCACCGGGACGATCCGCATGCGGACGGGACCGGCTCGGGGCTGGGGCTGCTGGCGCTGCTCGGCCAGGTCCGTGAGGCCGTGCAGATCCCGGTGATCGCCGCGGGCGGGCTGATGCGCGGGGCGCAGATCGCGTCGGTGCTGGCCGCCGGGGCGAGCATGGCGCAGCTGGGCACCGCTTTCCTCGCCACCCCCGAATCGGGCGCCAACCCGCTGCACAAGCAGGCGCTGACCAACCCGCTGTTCACGCATACCGAGCTGACCCGGGCGTTCTCCGGGCGGCCCGCCCGCGGACTGGTCAACCGCTTCCTGCGCGAGCACGGCCCGTATGCCCCGGCCGCCTACCCCGCCGTCCACTACCTCACTTCCACGGTGCGCAAGGCCGCGGCCAAGGCGGGCGACGCGCAGGGCATGAGCCTGTGGGCCGGCCAGGGGCACCGGCTGGCGCGGGAGCTGCCCGCCGGGCGGCTCGTGGACGTACTGGCGGTCGAACTGGACGCGGCGCGCGCCGCGTTGAGCCGCCCACGCGCCGGCGGCGCCGCATGACCGCTCCGGTGTTCCTCGTCGATTCGCTCGCGGACGTACGGGCCGGCGGCACGCTGACCCTGGACGGCCCCGAGGGCCGGCACGCGGTGTCGGTGCGCCGGCTGCGGGCCGGCGAGGAGGTCGTCCTGACGGACGGCCACGGCACCGGCGCGCACGGCACGGTCGCCGCCGTCGAGGGCAAGGACCGGCTCACCGTCGCGGTCGCCGAACTGCGCACCGAGGCGTCGCCGGACCCCACCATCACCGTCGTCCAGGCGCTCCCCAAGGGCGACCGCGGCGAGCTGGCCGTCGAGACGATGACCGAGACCGGTGTGGACGCCATCGTGCCCTGGGCGGCGGCGCGTTGCGTCACCCAGTGGAAGGGTGAGCGGGCCGCCAAGTCACTGGGCAAATGGCGTGCCACGGCCCGTGAGGCGGGCAAGCAGTCGCGCCGGCTGACCTTCCCCGAGGTCGCGGACCCGCTGACCACCAAGCAGGTGGCCACCCTGCTCGCCGACGCCGACTTCGCCGCCGTCCTCCACGAGGAGGGCAGCTCCCCGCTCGCCACCGCAGAACTCCCCGCCGAGGGCCGGATCGTGCTCGTCGTCGGGCCGGAAGGCGGGGTCTCCCCGGAGGAGCTGACCCTCTTCGCCGAGGCGGGCGCCAGGCCCTACCGCCTGGGCACGACCGTGCTGCGCACCTCCACGGCGGGCACCGCGGCCACGGCGCTGCTGCTGGGGCGCACCGGGCGCTGGAGCTAGGGAGACGCGTTCCCCGGCCTTCGGGGTGACGGGCGCTCCCGTGCGGTGTGCGGCCGGGCCGGCGCGGGGACCGCGCGGCGTGGGGTGGGGTGGGCGCCCGGGTACGGCCTGCCCGGTAGCATCCGAGGCCGTGCGCACCGTGCGCAGGACGGATGACCCGGAAGGAGCCACCGGTGGCGGGAGAACCGCAGGCCGACTGCCTGTTCTGCAAGATCGTGGCGAAGGAGGTTCCGGCGACGATCGTCCGGGAGACCGACACCACCGTCGCGTTCCGCGACATCAACCCCCAGGCGCCCACCCACGTCCTGGTGATCCCCAAGGCGCACTACCCGGACGCGGCGAGCCTGGCCGCCGCCGAACCGCAGATCATCGCCGACATACTGCGCGAGTCCCGCGAGGTCGCCGCCGAGGACAAGGTCGAGGACCGGGGCTACCGGGTCGTCTTCAACACCGGCGCCGGAGCGGGCCAGACCGTCTTCCACGCCCACCTGCACGTGCTCGGTGGCCGCGGCCTGCAGTGGCCCCCCGGATAACGCACCGTGTCCGTACGTGAATTGGTGGTCCTGGGCACCGCGAGCCAGGTGCCCACGCGGCACCGCAACCACAACGGCTACGTGCTGCGGTGGGACGGCCAGGGGCTGCTCTTCGACCCCGGCGAGGGAACGCAGCGGCAGATGCTGCGCGCCGGGGTCGCCGCCCACGACCTCCACCGGATCTGTGTCACGCACTTCCACGGCGACCACTCGCTCGGCCTGGCCGGGGTGATCCAGCGGATCAACCTCGACCGGGTGCCGCACCCGGTCACCGCCCACTACCCGGCCAGCGGCGAGCACTTCTTCGAGCGGCTGCGCTATGCCACCGCGTACCGGGAGACGGTCCGGCTGGTCCAGCGGCCGGTGGCCGTGGACGGGGAGCTGGAGCGCTCGGCGGCGTACGTCCTGGAGGCGCGCAAGCTCTCGCACCCGGTCGAGTCGTACGGCTACCGGCTCATCGAACCGGACGCGCGCCGGATGCTGCCGGAGCGGCTGGCGGCGCACGGCATCGCCGGACCGGACGTCGGGCGCCTGCGGCGGCTCGGCGAGCTGAACGGCGTCACCCTCGACGAGGTGAGCGAGCGGCGTCCCGGCCAGCGCTTCGCGTTCGTCATGGACACCCGGCTGTGCGACGGCGTCCATGCGCTCGCCGAGGGGGCGGACATGCTGGTGATCGAGTCGACGTTCCTGGACGAGGACGTCCAGCTGGCCACCGACCACGGACACCTGACCGCCGGGCAGGCGGCGCGGGTCGCGGCGTCGGCGGGGGTGCGGCACCTCGTGCTGACGCACTTCTCGCAGCGCTACGACGACCCCGCCGAGTTCGAGCGGCAGGCCCGCGAGGCGGGCTTCACGGGCGAGCTGACCATCGCCAGGGACCTGATGCGGGTGCCGGTGCCCAAGCGGCGCTGAACGCCCGGCGGAGGTCCGTCCGCCGGGCGTGCGCCGTGCCGCGGGGAGCGTGCGCCGCGCCCCGCCGGGCGTGCGACCCCTGCTTACGGCAGGAAGTACATCGGGTTCGGCAGCTTGAACGTCCGGTCCCCGGCGCCGCCGTTCAGATCGCTGTACTGGTCACCGAAGTTGGCGACGACGCGGTAGCCGAGGGATTCGATGTGCTTGCGGGTGCCCGACTTGTACTCGACCGTCGTGCAGGTGGCGCCGCAGGGCAGGTAGGCCGGCGGGTGCTCCTTGTTCTTCAGGTAGACGTGCCCGGCGTCCAGGGGCACGTCGTAGCCGACGTTCTTGAGGTTGCGCACGCTCCAGTCGCGCTGAGCCTCCTTGCGGCCGGTCAGGAAGAACACCTCGGCGCCCTTGGCGTGCGCCCAGTTGACCAGCCGGTTCATGCCGAAGACGGGGTCCATGTCGTGGTGGGCCAGGTACTTGTCCTGGCTCTCCTCGGTGTAGTGGAAGCCGACCTGGAGCTCGTAGTTGTAGGTGAGCAGGGTCGTGTCGTCCATGTCGAGGACGATGGCCGGCTTGGGCTGCTTGCCCTGCTTGCCCGTCCGGCCCTGCTGCGCAAGGGCCTTGGACAGGTAAGTGCGGGCCTTGGCCTCGATGCCGCGGACCTGGCGGGCGTAGTTGCTGTGCGGGGAGGCGTAGTGCTCGCCGTCCGCCGTCACCGTGTCGCCGTAGTACGCCTTGATCTTGTCCTGCACCTGCGTGAGGTTGGGGATCTCCTTGTCGGTGCGCGGCACGGAGTGTTCGGCGGTGGCCTGGCCTATGCCGAAGACCGCGGTGCCGGTGACGAGAGCGGCGACCGTCGCGGCGCCGAGCCGGGCCCTTCGGGTGAGGGCGGGGCGGAAACGGGCGGGGCGGGGCATGCGCGGCTCCTTGGGAGGCATCAGTGGACTTCGTAGGTCTAACAGAGCATCAAGTCGGTATCTACGCGCGAAGATTCAACGCTTGGTAAAGGCTCATGGGCACTGGCCGTGGAGATCGCCGCGGTCCGGACGCCGGCCTGGCGGCGGAGGGCACCCGAGAGGGCGCGCGGCCGGCGGCCCCGGGCCGGAGATCACGGACCCGGCCGTGGTCCTGTGCGGGGTGGCCCGGCACGCGTACGGTGAGGCACGGATCGGTGGCGGTGCGCCACAGTGGTCCCGTACGTGATCTTTGAAAGGGGCTGTTCCGATGGCACAGGAAGTGCGCGGCGTGATCGCGCCGGGGAAGAACGAACCGGTCCGGCTGGAGACCGTCCTGGTGCCGGATCCGGGCCCCGGCGAGGCCGTGGTGAAGATCCAGACGTGCGGGGTGTGCCACACCGATCTGCACTACAAGCAGGGCGGCATCAACGACGACTTCCCGTTCCTGCTCGGACACGAGGCCGCCGGCGTCGTGGAGTCGGTCGGCGCCGGGGTCACCGATGTGGCCCCGGGGGACTTCGTCGTCCTGAACTGGCGGGCGGTGTGCGGCCAGTGCCGCGCCTGCCTGCGGGGCCGCCCCCAGTACTGCTTCGACACCCACAACGCCCGGCAGAAGATGACGCTGAAGGACGGCACGGAGCTGTCCCCGGCGCTGGGCATCGGCGCCTTCGCCGACAAGACGCTGGTCGCCGCCGGACAGTGCACGAAGGTCGACCCCCGGGTGGCGCCCGAGACGGCCGGACTGCTGGGCTGCGGGGTGATGGCAGGCATCGGCGCCGCGATCAACACCGGAGGCGTCGGGCGGGGCGACTCGGTCGCGGTCATCGGCTGCGGCGGCGTCGGCGACGCGGCCGTGGTGGGCGCGCGGCTGGCCGGTGCGGTCACGATCGTCGCTGTGGACATCGACGACCGGAAGCTGGAGACCGCGCGCTCCATGGGTGCCACCCACACGGTCAACTCCCGTACCACCGACCCCGTCGAGGCGATCCGCGAACTGACCGGCGGCTTCGGCGCGGATGTCGTCATCGACGCGGTCGGCCGCCCCGAGACCTACCGGCAGGCGTTCTACGCCCGCGATCTGGCCGGGACCGTCGTCCTGGTCGGCGTCCCCACCCCGGAGATGACCCTGGAACTGCCCCTCCTGGACGTCTTCGGGCGCGGCGGTGCGCTCAAGTCCTCCTGGTACGGCGACTGTCTGCCCTCCCGCGACTTCCCGATGCTGGTCGATCTGCATCTGCAGGGCCGGATCGACCTGGGGGCGTTCGTGACCGAGACCATCGGCATCGAGGACGTGGAGCAGGCCTTCGCGCGGATGGAGTCGGGCGATGTCCTGCGTTCGGTGGTGACGCTCTGATGGCGGCCCGCATCGACCACCTGGTCACCTCCGGAACCTTCTCCCTCGACGGCGGCACCTGGGACGTCGACAACAACGTATGGATCGTCGGCGACGACGACGAGGCGATCGTGATCGACGCCTCCCATGACGCCGACGCCATCCTCGAAGCCCTCGGTGGCCGGACGCTGCGCGCGATCGTCTGCACCCATGGGCACGACGACCACATCGACGCGGCCCCGGCGCTGGCCTCCCGCACCGGCGCCCGGATCCATCTGCACCCCGCCGACCTGCCGTTGTGGAAGATGACCCACGCGGACACGGCGCCGGACGCGGAGCTGGCGGACGGCCAGGTGCTGACCATCGCCGGAACGGATCTGACCGTGCTGCACACCCCGGGCCACGCGCCCGGCGCGGTCTGCCTCTACGCCCCCGACCTGGGCACCGTCTTCACCGGCGACACCCTCTTCCAGGGCGGCCCCGGCGCCACCGGCCGGTCCTTCTCGGACTCCCCGACGATCGTGGCCTCGATCCGGGACCGGCTGCTGACCCTGCCGCCCGCGACCCAGGTCCGCACCGGACACGGCGACCCGACGACGATCGGGGCGGAGGCCCCGCATCTGGACGAGTGGATCAAGCGGGGGCACTGAGGGGCGCGGGGCCATTAAGGGGAGGGGCGGCCGTATCCCGTAAGGGTTGCGGAGGCCCCTTGCGGGCCACAACGTGGGGGAAGCGGAGGGTATTCCGGCGGAGGACAGAGGGTGTTCCGCTCCCGGCCTCCGCCCCCTCACACCTCCCTGGCCGCCCGTTCCAGGATGCGGGCGGCCACCGCGGGGGAGTCCACCAGCGGATGCAGCGCCAGCGCCCGCAGCGCGGCGTCCCTGTCCTTGTAGACCGCCGCCTCAACCGTCGCCCGCTCCACCGCCTTGACCTGCAGCATCAGCCCCAACTGGTCCTCGGGCAGCGGCGCGCAGGGCAGCGGCCTGGCGCCCTGCGACGTCACCTCGCACACCGTCTCCACGATCGCGTCCGGCGCCAGCTGCGGCACCGTCGTCCCGTTGCGGACGTTGAGGATCAGCCGGGTCCCGCTGCCGCCCACGATGGCGTGCATCAACGCCAGCGCCACCCGGTCGTAACCACCGCCCTCCAGGTCGTGGCTGTCGCGCTGCCAGCCGCCACTGGCCTCCCTGCTGTGCGCCATATACGTCTCCTCGCGCTCCAGCCGGGTGCGCTCCCACAGCTCGTACGCCCCCTCCGGGCCGCCGGCCGACGCCGCCCGCTCGAAGAAGCCGCCCTGCTGCTGGTCGAGGAATTCACCGCGGGTCTCGGTGGTCTCCCGTACGGAGTCGAGGGTTTCGCGGCGGAAGTAGTAGTAGTGCAGGTACTCGTTGGGCAGCGCGCCCAGGGTCCGCAGCCAGTCGGCGCCGAAGAGCCGGCCCTCCTCGAAGGAGCCCAGGGCGGCGTCGTCGGCGAGCAGCCCCGGCAGCAGCTCGGTACCGTCCAGCGTCAACGACCGCAGCCAGCCGAGGTGGTTGAGCCCCACGTAGTCGTAGTCGACCCGGCCGGTGTCGTCGAAGGCCGCCGGCTCCACGCCGGCCGCCCGTGCCGCCCGGCGCACCAGCCCCACCGGCGAATCGCAGATCCCGATGACCCGGTCGCCCAGCACCTGGGACATCGCCTCGGTGACCGTGCCCGCCGGGTTGGTGAAGTTGATGACCCACGCCTTCGGGGCGAGGGCCGCGATCCGCTCGGCGATGTGCAGGGCCACCGGGACCGTCCGCAGGCCGTAGAGGACACCGCCCGCGCCGACCGTCTCCTGGCCGAGCACCCCCTCGGACAGCGGGATCCGCTCGTCGCGGATCCGGCCCGCGGTGCCGCCCACCCGGATCGCCGAGAAGACGAAGCCGGCCCCGGCCAGCGCGTCGTCCAGCCGGTGCTCGACCCGTACGGGCACCGGCGCCGGATGCCCCCGGGCCAGCCGCGTCAGCACCTCGGCGATCACCGCCACCCGGCGCGGATCGGTGTCGTGCAGCACCACCTCGGAGACGGCGTGCGCCGGGTCGTCCAGCAGCGCGCGGTAGACCAGCGGCACCCGGAAGCCGCCCCCGCCCAGAATCGTCAGCCTCATGGGGCGGAACGTACCGCAGCATCAGGCACACTGGCGGCACGTGCCGATACGAGAGGAGCGAGCACGGTGAGCAGCCGACGCGATGACCTTTTGCCCGCGGGACCGGCCGCAGTGCCACCGGCCCTCGATCCGCTCGCCGCGGTGCGCGCCGACGGCGATCCGTACACCGACGTCTATCTCACCGGCACCGTCTTCCTGGACATCATCTTCACCGGCCTGGACAGCGCCCCCGTCCGCGGCACCGAATCGTGGGCCCGCGGCATGGGCTCCAGCCCCGGCGGCGTCGCCAACATGGCCACCGCGCTGGCCCGGCTCGGCCTGCGCACCTCCCTGGCCGCCGCGTTCGGCGACGACCACTACGGCGAGTACTGCTGGGAAGCGCTCGAACAGGGCGAGGGCATCGACCTGGCGCTGTCCCGCACCGTCCCCGGCTGGCACTCCCCGGTGACCGTCTCCATGGCGTACGAGGGCGAGCGCACGATGGTCTCGCACGGCCACGAGGCACCGCCGCCCGACTTCGCCTTCGACGGCAAGCACGCCCCGGGCTGCCCGCCGCCGTCCCGCGCCTGCGTCGCCTCGCTGGTACCGGGCCGCCGGGAGGGCTGGCTGGGCTGCGCGGCCGGCCGCGGCAGCCGCATCTTCGCGGACGTGGGCTGGGACGACACCGGCCGCTGGGACCCGGCCGACCTCGCCGACCTCGAACACTGCGAGGCGTTCCTGCCCAACGCCGAGGAGGCGATGCGCTACACCCGCACCACCTGCCCGCGCGACGCCGCCCACAAGCTCGCCGACCGGGTGCCGCTGGCGGTGGTCACGCTGGGTGCCGAGGGCGCCTACGCGGTGGACGGGCGGACCGGGGAGAGCGCCGAGGTGCCCGCCATCGCCGTGGAGGAGCTGGATCCCACGGGCGCCGGCGATGTCTTCGTCGCCGGATTCGTCACCGGCACCCTCGCCGACTGGCCGCTCGCCGACCGGCTCGCCTTCGCGGGGCTGAGCGCCGCGCTGTCCGTCCAGGAATTCGGCGGCTCGCTGTCCGCACCGGGGTGGGCCGAGATCGCCGGCTGGTGGCAGCAGGTGCGCGCCTACGAGGCGGGTGCGCCGGGCGCGCTGCGCCGCCAGTACGCCTTCCTCGACGAGGTGCTGCCCGCGGCCTACCGGCCCGCCCCGCTGGCCCGCGCCGTCCCCACGATCGGCTTCCGCCGCCCGGCCTGAGCGGCCCCCGGGCCGGACCGGACGCGCACCGGCCCCCACGGACGCGCACCGGCCGCCCCCGGCGGCGTCCCGGCCCCGGCAGGAAAAGACCTCGGGCTTGTCAGTGCCCCGTCGTACTCTTGTATCCCAAGGAGTCGAGTGCAGGTCATTGCAGGCAGGCACCTCTTACGAGCAAAGGATGGGGGTTGAGCAGGCCACCGAGCCGCCCCATGACGCAGACACCCACGCAACCGCAGGCGCGCGCCCAGTTCACCGTCCCGGCCAAACACCCGATGGTCACGGTCCTGGGATCCGGAGACTCCCTTCTGCGCGTGATCGAAAAAGCCTTCCCGGCGACCGACATCCATGTCCGGGGCAACGAAGTCAGCGCGGTCGGCGACGCCGCCGAGGTCGCCCTGGTCCAGCGCCTCTTCGACGAGATGATGCTGGTGCTCCGCACCGGACAACCGATGACGGAGGACGCAGTGGAACGCTCCATCGCCATGCTGCGCGCGGCGGAGGACGGCGAGGGAGCGGTGAGTGAGACACCCGCCGAGGTGCTCACCCAGAACATCCTGTCCAACCGCGGCCGCACGATCCGGCCCAAGACCCTCAACCAGAAGCGCTACGTCGACGCCATCGACGAGCACACGGTGGTCTTCGGCATCGGCCCGGCCGGCACCGGCAAGACCTACCTCGCGATGGCGAAGGCCGTGCAGGCGCTGCAGGCCAAGCAGGTCAACCGCATCATCCTGACCCGCCCCGCGGTCGAGGCCGGCGAACGGCTCGGTTTCCTGCCCGGCACCCTCTACGAGAAGATCGACCCGTATCTGCGCCCGCTCTACGACGCGCTGCACGACATGCTCGACCCCGACTCCATCCCGCGCCTGATGGCCGCGGGCACGATCGAGGTCGCTCCGCTGGCATACATGCGCGGCCGGACGCTCAATGACGCGTTCATCATCCTCGACGAGGCGCAGAACACGAACCCCGAGCAGATGAAGATGTTCCTCACCCGCCTCGGTTTCGACTCGAAGATCGTCATCACCGGCGATGTCACCCAGGTCGACCTCCCCGGCGGCACCAAGAGCGGTCTGCGCCAGGTCCGGGACATCCTGGACGGCGTCGACGATGTGCATTTCTCCCTGCTCACCAGCCAGGATGTGGTCCGCCACAAGCTGGTCGGCCGTATCGTCGACGCCTACGAGAAGTACGACAGCCGCAACGGCAAGTGAGTGCGGGCCGGCCGGGAGCACCGGCCGGCCCGTGCCCGGCACACAGAAGCGAGAAGCGACCCCCCCCATGTCCATCGACGTCAACAACGAGTCCGGCACGGCCGTCGACGAGCAGGCCATCCTGGATGTCGCCCGCTACGCCGTCGCCCGGATGCGTATCCACCCGCTCTCCGAGCTGTCCGTGATCGTCGTGGACGCCGAGGCCATGGAACAGCTCCATCTCCAGTGGATGGACCTGCCGGGACCGACCGATGTCATGTCCTTCCCGATGGACGAGCTGCGTCCGCCGGCGAAGGACGACGAGGAGCCCCCGCAGGGTCTCCTCGGTGACATCGTGCTGTGCCCCGAGGTCGCCAAGAAGCAGGGCGAGGAGGCCCCGACGGGGCACAGCATGGACGAAGAGCTCCAGCTGCTCACCGTCCACGGCGTGCTCCACCTCCTCGGCTACGACCACGAAGAGCCGGACGAGAAGGCCGAGATGTTCGGCCTGCAGGCGGCGATCATCGACGGCTGGCGGACCGAGCAGGGCCTGACCGGCCCCTCGCCGGCCCCCACCGTGACCTGACGGGACGCCGTGATGACCACCCAGCTGATCGCGGTCGCGGTCCTGCTCGTCGTGATCGCCTGGCTCGCCGCCTGCGCGGAAGCCGGTCTGGCCCGTACGACGAGTTTCCGGGCCGAGGAAGCCGTCCGCTCCGGCCGCCGCGGCAGCGCCAAGCTCGCCGCGGTCGCCGCCGACCCCACCCGCTACCTCAATGTCGCCCTGCTGGTGCGGGTCGGCTGCGAGATGGCCGCCGGTGTCCTGGTCACCTACGCCTGTCTGCGCTCCTTCGACAAGACGTGGCAGGCGCTGACCGTCGCCATCGCCGTGATGGTGCTGGTCTCCTATGTCGCCGTCGGCGTCTCGCCCCGGACCATCGGCCGCCAGCATCCGCTGAACACCGCGACCGCCGCCGCCTATGTGCTGCTGCCGCTGGCCCGCGTCATGGGCCCCGTCCCGCAGCTGCTGATCCTCCTCGGCAACGCCCTCACCCCGGGCAAGGGCTTCCGCAAGGGTCCGTTCGCCTCCGAGGCCGAGCTGCGCTCGCTGGTCGACCTCGCGGAGAAGGAGTCGCTGATCGAGGACGAGGAGCGCCGGATGGTGCACTCCGTCTTCCAGCTCGGCGACACCCTCGTCCGCGAGGTGATGGTGCCGCGCACGGACCTGGTCGCCGTCGAGCGCTTCAAGACCATCCGCCAGGCGCTCACCCTGGCCCTGCGCTCCGGCTTCTCGCGCATCCCGGTGACCGGCGAGAACGAGGACGATGTCGTCGGCGTGGTCTACCTCAAGGACCTCGCCCGCAAGGTCCACATCAGCCGCGACGCCGAGAACGAGCTGGTCTCCACGGCCATGCGCCCCGCCGTCTTCGTCCCCGACACCAAGAATGCCGGTGATCTGCTGCGCGAAATGCAGCAGGACCGCAATCATGTCGCGGTGGTCATCGACGAATACGGCGGCACCGCCGGAATTGTCACCATCGAGGACATCCTGGAAGAGATCGTCGGCGAGATCACCGACGAATACGACCGGGAACTGCCGCCCGTCGAAGATCTCGGCGAAGGCCGCTATCGCGTCACCGCCCGGCTGGACATCGGCGACCTCGGCGAGCTGTACGGGCTGGCCGAGCTGGACGACGAGGATGTCGAAACGGTCGGCGGGCTGCTCGCCAAGCTCCTGGGCCGGGTGCCCATCGCCGGCGCCACCGCCGAGGTCGACCTCTCCGAGGACGTGTCCGACCCGGGCCTGAAGGCGCTCCGGCTGACCGCGGAGTCCCCGGCCGGCCGCCGCAACAAGATCATTACGGTGGTCTGTGAGCCGGTGCGCAGCGAGGGGGCGGACGCGTCCGAGGAGCCCTGGGCGGGCGGCCGTTCCGCCGGCTGAACGGATGCGGAATTCACCGCGTAATTCTTTGTGGCGGCGGGAATAATTCTCGCCACAGAACTCCACAAGGCTACTTATCTCCAGTGCACCGGAAATGTTCTGCAAGTCATTTCCGGTGGGGCTGGATTCTTTCGTGTGCCGCATGGAAAGATCTTCGGGCGGTCGCTGGAAGCGCGGCCGTCACGCGTGAGAGAAATCGTCACAGAGATCTTCCCGCGCAGGCTGCCCCGGAGCGGGGGACCGGGGCAGCCACCTCTCCCTTCCGCCGCGGCGCCGGACCGGCCGCCCCCTTTCCCACCGCCGTCCGCGGCCCCGCATATGCTCGCCCGTATGAGCGAAGCCGCACCGCTGGACCCGGAAGACCGCAAGATCATCACGCTTGCCCGCTCGGCGCGGGCCCGTAACGGCGTGCCGGAGGGCGCCGCCGTCCGCGACGAGACCGGCCGCACCTATGTCGCCGGCACCGTCGCCCTGGAGTCGCTGCAGCTCAGCGCGCTGCAGACGGCCGTGGCGATGGCCGTCGCCAGCGGGGCCACGTCCTTGGAGGCCGCGGCCGTGGTCACCGACGCCGAGCGCGCCGCCGACGCGGACCGTGCGGCCGTACGGGACCTCGGCGGGCCCGCGACGCCCGTCCTGGTCGCCGGCCCCGACGGCACCCTGCGCAGCACCGTCCCGGCGGGCGACGCACCGGCCTGAGCGCGGGGCGGTACGGGCGGACGGGCACGGGTGCCGTACGGACGGAGTGCGGACGGCGTGCGGGGGTGGCCCGCCGGTTGCGGCCCCTCGGCCGCGGCGGGCCGCTCCGTCCCGGCCGCCCCTCCCGGCCACCCCGGGCCGGCCGCCGCGGCCGTTTGGTCGGAGCCGCGCCCGGCATCGGGGAGAATGGGCGCCATGAGCGTTCGTACAGAGTCCTCCGCCGCGCACCGCGCCGGCTTCGCCTGCTTCGTCGGCCGCCCCAACGCGGGCAAGTCCACCCTCACGAACGCTCTCGTCGGCACGAAGGTGGCCATCACCTCCAACCGCCCGCAGACCACCCGCCACACGGTGCGCGGCATCGTGCACCGCCCCGAGGCGCAGCTGGTCCTCGTCGACACCCCCGGTCTGCACAAGCCGCGCACGCTGCTCGGCGAGCGGCTGAACGACGTCGTGCGGACCACCTGGTCCGAGGTGGACGTGATCGGCTTCTGCCTGCCCGCCGACCAGAAGATCGGCCCCGGCGACCGCTATATCGCGGCGGAGCTGGCGGGCATCAAGAAGACCCCCAAGGTCGCCATCGTCACCAAGACCGACCTCGTCGACTCCAAGGCGCTGGCCGCCCAGCTGATCGCCATCGACCAGCTCGGCAAGGAACTGGGCATCGAATGGGCCGAGATCATCCCGGTCTCGGCGGTCGCATTGGAAGAGGCGGGGCGCAGCCCCTCGGACAACGGCGGTGGCGGGCGAGGGGCCGGCCAGGTGGCGCTCCTCGCCGACCTGCTCGTGCCGATGCTCCCGGAGAGCCCGCCGCTCTACCCCGAGGGCGATCTCACCGACGAGCCCGAGCAGGTCATGGTCGCCGAGCTGATCCGCGAGGCCGCGCTGGAGGGCGTCCGCGACGAACTGCCGCACTCCATCGCGGTGGTCGTCGAGGAGATGCTGCCGCGCCAGGACCGCCCCGCCGAGAAGCCCCTCCTCGACATCCATGCGAATGTCTACATCGAGCGCCCCAGCCAGAAGGGGATCATCATCGGCCCCAAGGGCAAGCGCCTGAAGGAGGTCGGCATGAAGTCCCGCAAGCACATCGAGGCGCTGCTCGGCACGCCGGTCTTCCTGGATCTGCACGTCAAGGTCGCCAAGGACTGGCAGCGCGACCCGAAGCAGCTGCGCAAACTGGGCTTCTGAGCCCGGCCCGGCTCCCGGCCGCGGGGCGCCGCGGCCCTCGGAGGCCACGCCCCGGATGCCGCGCAGCCGCTCAGGCCACGCCCCGGATCCGGCGCACCAGCAGCGCCCCCACCAGCCCGACCGCCGCCGCGACGGCGTACAGCATCCGGTAGCCGCCGAGGTGATGGACGATCGGCGCGGCCAGCGCGGGGGCGGCGACCTGCGGCAGCGCGTTGGCGATATTGATGACGCCCATGTCCTTGCCGCGGTGCGCGGCGGCCGGCAGCACCTGCGTCATCAGCGCGAAGTCGACGGCGGTGAAGACGCCGAACCCCACCCCGAGCAGCGCCGCGGCGCACAGCGCGCCCGGCCAGGTCTGCCAGCCGGCCAGCAGCCCGGTCGCCACCGTCATGATCACCCCGGACCACAGCACGAACGGCTGCCGCCGCCCCGCCCGGTCCGACCAGAAGCCCCCGACCACGACCGTGCCCAGCAGGGTCACGCCGTTGACCGCGGTCAGTACCAGCACCCCGCCGCCCGGGTCCGGCCGGTGCAGCACATCGCGCAGGTAGTACAGCAGGTACAGCAGGGCCAGTGCGTTGCCCAGGTTGATCAGGAACCGGGTCAGCCAGGCCCACCCCAGATCGGGATGGCGGCGCGGACTGATCCAGAACCCGGCGGCCAGGGCCCGCAGGCTCAGCGCCGGGCGCCGCCCGGCGGGCAGCACCGGGTCCCGGTGCCACAGCACATACGGCAGGGTGCCCAGCACCACGAAACCTGCGCAGGCCAGATAGCCCGCGGACACTCCCCCCGTGGCCACGCCTCCCTCCGCCGCACCTCCGGCGGCCACGCCTCCCGCTGCCACGCCCCCCGCCACCGTCGCCAGGCCCGTCCCGGCCACCACGCCCAGGATCTGCGCGGCACCCAGCCAGCCGCCCACCGCCCCGCGCTGCCGCCGCGGCACCCGGTCGGGCACCGCCGCGGTGATCGCCGCGAAGGCCGCATTGAGGGTGAGCTGCACCAGACACCACCCCAGCACCATCACCGCCACCGAGCGCGCCCCGGCCAGCAGGGCGAGCGCGCCGGCCCCGCCGGCGACCCCCGCGGCGATCCACGGCGTACGCCGCCCGAACCGCGAGGCCGTACGGTCCGACAGCGCCCCGAAGAGCGGGTTGGCCACCATCGAGACGACGGCCCCCGCCCCCGTCACCCACGCCAGCACCGACTCCTTCGGCGTCCCCGGCGGCGCGAGCTCGGCGGCCTGCAGCGCCAGCAGGATCTGCAGCGGCCCGTACCACCCGACCCAGATCGCCCCGTTGGCCAGCGACAGCGCGGCGGTCCACGCCCGCCCGGCCGGCTGCGACGGCTCCGCAAGCGCCCCGGGAGCCGGGCCGCTCATCCCCGTGCCTGCTCCCGCAGCACGCCTTGCAGCCAGCGGTACGAGGCCTTGGGCGTCCGCTCCAGCGTCGCGTAGTCCACGTGCACCAGCCCGAACCGCCGGGCGTACCCCTCCGCCCACTCGAAGTTGTCCATCAGCGACCACACGAAGTAGCCCCGCACGTCCACCCCGGCCGCCATCGCCGCGTGCAGCGCCCGCAGATGCCCGTCCAGGAACGCGATCCGCTCCCGGTCCTCGATCCCCTCGTACGAGCACCCGTTCTCGGTGATCACGACGGGCGGCAGCCGGTCCCCGTACCGCTCCCGGAACGACACCAGCAGCTCGGTCAGCGCCTCCGGCACCACCGGCCAGCCGAAATCGGTGCGGGGGTAGCCCTCGATCTCCCGTGGCGCGAAGGGAAGTTCGGGCGGCAGCCGGATCCCGCCGAAGTCGGTCCCCGCGGCCTCTTCCGCCCCCGTAGCCTCATCCGTCCCCGCGGCTTTCTCCGTCCCCGGGGCGCCCACCAGCGTCGGCTGGTAGTAGTTGATCCCGTACCAGTCCACCGGCTCCGCGATGACCTTCAGATCCTCCGCGACCGGCCCCGGCAGCAGCGCCGCCAGCTCCTCGTCCGGATACCGGCCCAGCAGCACCGGCTCCGCGAACAGCCGGTTGAGCAGCAGGTCGTAGAGGCCGGCCGCCGCGGTGTCCGCCTCCGACGCGCTCGCCGTCCAGGTCGGCCCGTGGGAGTTGGCGATCCCGATGTCCGTCGCCCCGCGGGCCCGCAGGGCCTGCACGGCCAGCCCGTGTCCCAGCAGTTGATGGTGCGCGGCCGGCAGCGCGTCGAACAGCAGCTGCCGCCCCGGCGCATGCTGTCCCAGCCCGTAGCCCAGCAAGGTCACCTCGGCGGGCTCGTTGAGCGTGATCCACCGCTCCACCCGGTCCCCGAGCCGCCCCGCCACCACGTCCGCATACGCCGCGAAGCGCTCGGCGGTCTCCCGCCGGAGCCAGCCGCCGCGCTCCTCCAGCGCCTGCGGGGTGTCCCAGTGGAAGAGCGTCGGCACCGGTGCGACGCCCGCCGCCAGCAACGCGTCCACCAGCCGGTCGTAGAAGTCCAGCCCCGCGCCGTTGACCGCCCCGTCCCCGTCCGGCACCACCCGCGGCCAGGCCACCGAGAACCGGTACGCCCCGACCCCGAGCTCCCGGAGCAGTCCCACGTCCTCCCGGTACCGGTGGTAGTGGCCGGTCGCCACCCGGGCGTCCGACCCGTCCTTGATCCGCCCGCCCCCCGCCGCGAAGACATCCCAGACGGAGCGCCCCCGCCCGTCTTCCTCCACCGCCCCCTCGATCTGCGGGGCGGACGTGGACACCCCCCATAAGAAGTCACGTGGGAAGCGGGGCAGCGGGGCGGGCACCGGTTCGGTCGTCATGCGCCGGATCTTTGTAACCGGCGGTAACGGTGTCAAGGGGTGGGCGGCGACGGGAAGTCGGGGCGCCGCGCCAGCCACCCCCGGCGGGTGGTAGCGCCCAGGCCCTAAGCCCCTTCCTTCATCACCTTGGTGATCAGCTTGCGCTGTTCGTCCGTGAGCCGGGGGTCGGAGCAGTAGACCGTCCGGCCGTCGACCGTGATCTGGTAGCTGAAGCCGTCCGGCACGCCGACGGGGGGCTCGGTGCGGCCGGTGGCGACGGCGTCCTTGGCCAGGGTCTGCCAGTCCTCGGCGTCCGGGCGGCCCGAGGTGTCGACCTCGGCGCGGCGGTCGACGCCCGCAAAACCGCCGGTGCGATGAACGTGAATGCGCATAACGACTCCTCCGACGTCACGACTCCTCCGACGTCCTCCGACGGACGTCTACCCCGTACGGCCACGCTAACCGTGCGCGGGGCGGGCGCGCCTGCCGGCGGCGCCCGCCCCGCGGACCTCGTGGCGCCGTTACTTCGGGGTCACGCCGACCTGCGTCCAGGCCTTGACCACGGCCTCGTGCTCATCGCCCGCCCCGAAGCGGGCCTGGGCGGCCTTGACGGTGAGGGCGGCGAAGTCGGCGAACTGCGCGTCGGTGGAGAGCTTGCCGCCGGTCAGGACGTCGTACCAGACCTGCCCCGCCCGCTCCCAGGCCTTGCCGCCGAGGGCGGTGGCGGCCAGGTAGAAGGCGTGGTTGGGGATACCGGAGTTGATGTGGACGCCGCCGTTGTCGTCGTTGGTGCGGACGTAGCCCTTCATCGTGGCGGGCTGCGGGTCCTTGCCCAGGACGTCGTCGTCGTACGCGGTGCCCGGAGCCTTCATCGAGCGCAGCGCCTTGCCGGTGACGTTCGGGCCGAGGAGGTCGGCGCCGATCAGCCAGTCGGCCTGGTCGGCGGTCTGGCCGAGGGCGTACTGCTTGATCAGCACGCCGAAGACGTCGGAGACGGACTCGTTGAGGGCACCGGGCTGGCCCTCATAGGTGAGGTTGGCGGTGTACTGGGTGACGCCGTGGGTGAGCTCGTGGCCGATGACGTCGACGGGGATGGTGAAGTCCTTGAACAGGTCGTTGTCGCCGTCGCCGAAGACCATCCGCTCGCCGTCCCAGAAGGCGTTGTCGTACTTCCGGCCATAGTGGACGGTGGCGTTGAGCGGCAGGCCGGCGCCGTCGATGGACTTCCGGCCGTAGATCTTGAGGTAGAGCTCGAAGGTGGCGCCGAGGCCGGCGTGGGCGCGGTTGACGGAGGCGTCCTTGACGGGGCCGTCCTTCTCCGAGTGCACCTTGTGACCGGGCAGGTTCTCCTGGTGCCGGGCGTCGTAGACGGTGCGGTTCGGCTTGTCGGGGGAGGCGCCGGGCTCGCCCGGGGTCAGCCCGCCGCGGGCGGCGAGCTCGCGGCGCTCGATGCGCCGTGCGTGGTCGTGCTCCAGGGTCCGGCGGGCGGGCTCGTGCCGCTCCGGGTCGTCGGACTGCGCCAGGTTGTCGAGGATGTGCGGCGGGATGATCGTGCAGAAGACCGGGGTGTGGCCGGTGGCCTGATCTGACTGCGCATCGTTGAGGTCCATGAACAAACGGTGGCACTGTGTGATGCGGCTGTCACTCCCCGCGTCCAAGATTCCCGAAAAAGTGTGGTTGGTCGCATTTAGGGAACAAAGTCCGCCCGGTCCCGCATACTGATACGCGACCGCCCTCCAGGGCCGACCTCGGCTAAGGTGCTGTGCATCATGCGTTTCGGGCTGCTTCTCCTTAGCTGCCGCGGTGAGGGCCTGTAGTCGTAGGCCGACCCCCTCCCCGCGGAGTTCGGTGTTGCGATCTTTTCGCCCCGTCGGCCCTCCCTGACTCCCCAGGAGCAGGGGGACCCCAGCGGACACACGAGGAGCCCCACGCACCATGACGAATCCGTCGAGCCCCGCAGGCCATCCCGTCGGCCGGCGCACCCCGGTCACCAACGCGACGCAGCTGCAGCGGCCCTCGGGCATGCCGGTCCACAAGTACGGCCGCTACGAAGCCGTCGACATCCCCGACCGCACCTGGCCCGACAACCGCATCACCGCCGCGCCCCGCTGGCTCTCGACCGACCTGCGCGACGGCAACCAGGCGCTGATCGACCCGATGTCGCCGGCCCGCAAGCGCGAGATGTTCGATCTGCTGGTACGCATGGGCTACAAGGAGATCGAGGTCGGCTTCCCGTCCTCCGGTGAGACCGACTTCGCCTTCGTCCGCTCCATCATCGAAGAGGGCGCGATCCCCGAGGACGTGACGATCTCCGTCCTGACGCAGGCCCGCGAGGAGCTGATCGAGCGCACCGTGGAGTCGCTGCGCGGCGCCCACCGGGCCACCGTGCACCTGTACAACGCCACCGCGCCCACCTTCCGCCGGGTCGTCTTCCGCGGCTCGAAGGAGCAGGTCAAGCAGATCGCGGTGGACGGCACCCGGCTGGTGATGGAGTACGCCGACAAGATCCTGGGCGACGAGACGATCTTCGGCTACCAGTACAGCCCGGAGATCTTCACCGACACCGAGCTGGACTTCGCGCTGGAGGTCTGCGAGGCGGTGATGGACGTCTGGCAGCCCGAGGAGGGCCGCGAGATCATCCTGAACCTGCCCGCCACCGTGGAGCGTTCGACGCCCTCCACCCACGCCGACCGCTTCGAGTGGATGTCGCGCCACCTGTCCCGGCGCGAGCACGTCTGCCTGTCCGTGCACCCGCACAACGACCGCGGCACCGCCGTCGCCGCCGCCGAGCTGGCGGTCATGGCGGGCGCCGACCGCATCGAGGGCTGCCTGTTCGGCCAGGGTGAGCGCACCGGCAACGTCGACCTGGTGACGCTGGGCATGAACCTGTTCTCGCAGGGCGTCGACCCGCAGATCGACTTCTCGCAGATCGACGAGATCCGTCGCACCAGCGAGTACTGCAACCAGATGGAGATCCACCCGCGCCACCCCTACGCGGGCGATCTGGTCTACACCGCCTTCTCCGGCTCCCACCAGGACGCCATCAAGAAGGGCTTCGACGCCATGGAGGCCGAGGCCACCGCCGCCGGCAAGACCGTGGACGACATCGCGTGGGCGGTCCCGTACCTGCCCATCGACCCCAAGGACGTCGGCCGCTCCTACGAGGCGGTCATCCGCGTCAACTCGCAGTCCGGCAAGGGCGGTATCGCCTACGTCCTGAAGAACGACCACCACCTGGACCTGCCGCGCCGGATGCAGATCGAGTTCTCCCGGATCATCCAGGAGAAGACCGACACCGAGGGCGGCGAGATCACCCCCACCGCCATCTGGTCGGCCTTCCAGGACGAGTACCTGCCCAACCCGCACAACCCGTGGGGCCGCATCCAGGTCAAGAACGGCCAGACCACCACCGACAAGGACGGCATCGACACCCTCACCGTCGAAGCCGAGGTGGACGGCGCGGAAACCGTGCTGGTCGGCACCGGCAACGGCCCGATCTCCGCGTTCTTCCACGCGCTGCAGGGCGTCGACATCGACGCGCGGCTGCTCGACTACCAGGAGCACACCATGAGCGAGGGCGCCTCCTCGCTGGCCGCCTCGTACATCGAGTGCGCGATCGGCGACAAGGTGCTGTGGGGCATCGGCATCGACGCGAACACCACGCGTGCCTCGCTGAAGGCCGTCGTCTCCGCCGTGAACCGCGCGGGCCGCTGACCCGGCCCGGCAGCCGCACCGTCCCGCACGCGCCCCCGTCGCTCTCCCCGAGCGGCGGGGGCGCCGTGGTGCGACGCCACCTGAAGGTGGGGTTTGAATCCCCTCCATGTCACTCTTGGTGAGTGCGTCAGTACTTTTGGTGACCGGGCGCTCGTCGGACAGGCCGCGACGCCGGACACCAAGGACGTGCAGATGAGCAGACACGGCATGCCCGCACTCTCCCGGCTCCTCCTGGCGGCGGCCGCCTCGCTGGCCGTGGTGGCCTCGGCCCTCGCCCCGGCGGCCTCGGGCGCACCGGCCCGGGTGGCCGACCGTCCGGAGTACGTGGCGCTCGGCGACTCCTACAGCGCCGGCGTATGGGTCCGCCCCTGGGAGGAGGACGACGGCTGCGGCCGCTCCGCGCGCAACTATCCGCACCAGGTCGCCCGTCAGCTGGGGTTCCACCTGACGGATGCGACCTGCGGGGCCGCCGAGGTGGTCGACGGGGTCCTGGGGCCCCAGCCGGCCGCCAAGATCTACGGACCGCCGTCGGTCCCGCCCCCGGGCGGCTGGTCCGATCTGCCCCCGCAGGTGGAGGCGCTGTCCCCCGATACCGACTACGTCACCGTCGGCATCGGCGGCAACTCCCTCGGCTTCGGGTCCATCGTGAGCACCTGCCTCGAACTGGGCATCACCAAGCCCCTGCAGACCAAGCCCTGCACCGACCGCTACACCGGCGCGGGCGAGGGGGCGGGCTGGCTGGAGGAGCGGTTCGCGCAGCTCGACGCCGACTTCGACCGCATGATGACGGTGATCCACCGTCGCGCACCGCAGGCGAGGATCGCCGTCGTCGGCTACCCCGCCATCGTCCCGGACGGCGCCGGCTGTTCGTTCCTGCACTGGAACCAGCTCGGCAGCGTCAAGAAGGGCGACATGCCCTGGCTGGACGGCCTCGAAAAGCGCCTGAACGGGCTGCTCCACCGGCACGCCGAGGAGCACGCCGCGCTCTACGTCGACACCTACGGGCCCAGCCTGAACCACGGGGTGTGCCACAGCGGGGACGCGAAGTGGATGTACGGCGTCCGGGACAACCTCACCGGTGACGGCGACCAGACCGACACACCGTCGGAGCTGTGCAAGGACATCCCCGGCTCCGGCGAGGCCTGCACCTTCGTCCACCCCAACGCCCGCGGCCTGGACAACCAGGCGCACCAGGTGACCCGCGCCCTGATGACCTCGATGGGGTGACGGGAAGCCCGGTGCGCTCCCGCCCTGCCCGCACCGTTTTGGCCAAGCCCGGCCCGCGGCGCCACCGGGGCCCGCGGCCGCCCCGCCCGCCGCCCGCCTCCTGACAGCCACGCAGTTCACCGCGCCCCCAGGCCTCTGCCCCTCCCGTGCAAGGGGGCAGAGGCCTTCGTCATCCGGCCAGTTGTCCGGTACGAGGTGCTGACGCCACATCATGTATGTGGCTAACATCACGTCCCATACGGCGAGGGCGCCATGGGGTACTCCCTGGGAACCCCACCCGTACCCGGAGGGCTACGGGGGAGTTACGGAGGGCTGACGTGAGGCACAAGATGTGTGTGATGGGTGTGCGCACGTCCTGGCGCACCGTCGCCGATGGCGAGTTCTTCTGTCCGGACTGCGGCGGGGACCGCAACTACCTCCGCCGGACCGGTCGCCGCCGTCTCACCGTCCTCGGCGTCCCGCTCATGCCCCGCGGCGCCACCGGCCCGGTCCTGGAGTGCTCGGCCTGCCACGGCCACTTCGGCCCGGACGCCCTCGACCACCCCACCACCGTCCGCTTCTCCGCGATGCTCAGGGACGCCGTCCACACCGTCACCCTCGCGCTGCTGGCCGCCGGGGGCACGTCCTCCCGCGCCGTCCGCGACACCGCCGTCGACACCGTCCGCGCGGCCGGCTTCGCGGACTGCTCCGAGGACGAACTGCTGACCCTGCTCGCCGCCCTCGCCGCCGACACCGGCCGGCTCACCGGCACCTACGACGCGGTGACCGGCGGCCACTGCGCGCCCCAGGGCCTGGACCCGTGCGGCACCGCACTGGCCATCGAGCTCCACGAGGCGCTGGAACCGCTCGCCCCGCACCTCGCCCCCGCCGGCCGGGAGGCGATCCTCCTCCAGGGCGCCCGTATCGCTCTCGCGGACGGCTCCTACACGCCCGCCGAGCGCGAGGTGCTGAGCACCGTCGGCAGCGCCCTGACGCTCCGCCCCGCCGACACCAGCCGGCTGCTGGCGGCGGCGCGCACCCCGTCCTGAGGGGCGGGGCGGCCGGCCGGAGGCGCCGGCACCCACGTGACCGGCCCGCGGCGCGACGGCCGCACGGGAACCCGGACGACCCCGCCACCACAGCAGGGCGACGGGGCCGGACACCGGCAGCGGCCGGGCGGTTCAGGCCGGCGTCAGACGCACCGGCAGGCTGCGCAGACCGCCCGAGATGAAGCCGTCCGTCGGCGCCAACTCCTCCGGCGGCACGGCCAGTTGCATCCCCGGGAAACGGGCGAAGAGGGCCGGCAGCGCGATCCGCGCCTCCATACGGGCCAGCGGGGCACCCAGGCAGTGGTGGACGCCGTGGCCGAACGCCAGGTGCTCCTGACGGGTGCGCCGGACGTCGAAGCCGTCGGCGCTCTCGCCGTGGAACGCGGGGTCACGGCCGGCCGCCGCGTACGCCGGGAGGATCGCCTCGCCCTTGCGGATGGTGGGACCGTCCGGGATCTCGATGTCCGCCACGGCGAAGCGCAGCGGGAGCGCGGCGATGCTGGGTGCCCAGCGCAGCGTCTCCTCGATCACGTCGTTCCAGGGCACCTCGCCCGACAGCACCGCCGTGAGCTGTTCGGGGTGGGTGAGCAGGGCGTGCACGGCGTTGCCGAGGAGGTCGACGGTGGTCTCGTGACCGGCGCCGATGACGAGCAGGAGGGTGTCGAGCAGTTCCTGCTCGGTCATCCGCTCGCCCTCGTCGTCCCGCGCGGAGACCAGCAGGCTCGTCAGGTCGTCGGCCGGGTGCTCGCGCTTGGCGGCGACCAGGTCCGACAGCAGCGCATGGACGGCCGCGCCGGTGGCGGCGGCCTGCTCCGGGGTGGCCGTGGTGTCCATGATGGCCGCGACGAGGCGGGCGAGTTCGGCGCGCTGCTCGCCCTCCGGGAAGCCGAACAGCTCACAGATCACCTGCATCGGCAGCGGATGGTGGAAACGGGCGCGCAGGTCCACGGGCTCGCCCGCGGGGTGCGCGGCCAGGTCGTCCAGGAGGGCCCCGGTGATGGCCTCCACGCGCGGGAGCATGGCGTCGGTGCGGCGGGCGGTGAACGCCGGGGCGATCAGCTTGCGCAGCCGTCGGTGGTCGGCGCCGTACGCGGTGAACATGTTCGTGACGCCGATCCACGACTGCAGCCAGCTGCCGCGGATGTCGTCGCGCTGCCACAGGGGCCAGTGCTCCCGCGGGTTCTTGGAGACCCGGTCGTCGGTCAGCAGCTGCTTGAGCAGGGTGTGGCCGGTGACCGACCAGGCCTCGACGCCGCCGGGCAGCTCGGTGCGCGCCAGCGGGCCTAGCGCGCGGAGACGGGCGGCCTCTCCATGGATGTCGCTTCCGACCGGGTCGATGACGTAGGGCTGCTGTCCCTGTTGTGCCATGGAGTGGCTCCTGCCTGGTCGGGGGTGATCGGGGTGAAGCGGGCCGGGAGCGCGGCCAGCGCCCGGTGGAACGCGCCGTTGCGCCACTGCAACTCGCTCGCGTCCACGGCGAGTTCGATGTCCGACAGCCAGGCGGTCAGCCGCTCGATCGCAGTGGTGGCGATCAGCAGCGCATGCCGCTTCACGGGGCAGGCGTGCGGGCCCGCCGCCCAGGACAGGTGCGAGCCGCCGCCCCCGCCGGGGCCCGTCTGCGCGGTGGTGTCGAACTGGCTGTTGGCGGCCGCGTACGACACCATCACCAGCTGCCCCTTGCGCACCCAGGTGCCGTGGAAGAAGACGTCACGGACCGGGAAGTGCGCGGAGTAGTTGGTCAGCGGCGGGTCGTTCCACAGCACCTCGTTGATGGCGTCGTGCGCGGTCAGCGCGCCACCGGAGAGGGTGTGGTAGTAGCGGTCGTCGGAGAGCATCCGCGACAGCGCGTTGCCGATGAGGTTGGCGAGCGGTTCGTTGCCCGCGCCCATCGTGAGGATGACGTTGTGGATCAGTTCCTCGTCGTTGAGCGCGTTGGGGTGGTCCATGAACCAGGAGGTCAGGTCCGGCCCGCGCTCGGCCTTCTTCATGCCGACCAGCTCCATGATGTAGCTGGTGTAGGCCTCGTTGGCGGCCGCGGCCTCCTCGGGGGAGTTGCCGTCCAGCATGCCCCCGATGGCCGTGATCAGCCGGTCGCTGTACGAATCCGGCATCCCGAAGAGGTTGTTGAACATCAGCAGCGGGATCAGCCGCGCGTAGTCGGCGATCAGGTCGACCTCGCCGTGCGCGCCGAAGCGCCGGATCAGGGAGTCCGCGGCGTGGTGGACGCGGGCGCGCAGCTCGTGCGGCTCGACGAGCTTGAAGCTGTCGACGACCACGTCCCGGTAGCGGACGTGCGCCGGCCCGTCGGCGTAGAAGATGTTGGGGCGCCACATCAGCATCGGCATGACCGGCGAGTCCGCCGGGACCGTGGTCATCCACTCACGGGAGTCCTTGGACCAGGTGGCGTCGTCGTGCAGCAGGTCGAGGGCGGCCCGGTAGTCGGTGACCAGCATCGCGGTCACCTCCGGCGCGATCTCGACCGGCGCCAGCGCACCGAACTGGCGCAACTGGGCATAGATGCGGCGCGGATCGGCGGCGAAGTCCGGTCCGTAGAGCTTCACCGGGGTGTGGGCGTCGGGCCGGCCCGGCGCCTGCTGGTACGGGGCGGCGGCGTGCGCCGGGCAGCCCGGTGGCGGTGCGGCTCCCGGCTGGTGCGGGGAAGTCACGGGTTCGGGTTCTCCTCGGGGGTGTGGGCCAGGACGTGCCCGACCAGCGAGATCAGCGCGTCGACGGACTGCTCCCGGTCGCGGGCGTCGCACAGCACCAGCGGCGTCTCGGGGTGCAGATCGAGCGCTTCGCGGAGCTTTTCGGCGTCGTACTGGGGCGCGTCGGGGAAGGTGTTGACCGCCACCGCGTAGCGCAGCCCGGCTTCCTCGACGATGTCCATCACCTCGAAGGAGTCCGCCAGGCGGCGGGTGTCGGCGAGGACGAGGGCGCCCAGCGCGCCCCGGGCGATGTCCTCCCACAGGGGGCGGAACCGTTTCTGCCCAGGGGTGCCGAACAGATACAGCACCAGGTCCCCTGGCAGCGTCAGCCGCCCGAAGTCGATGGCGACGGTGGTGGTGGTCTTCTCCCGGACGCCGGCGAGGTTGTCGACGCCCGCGCCCGTCTGGGTCATGACCTCTTCGGTGTGCAGCGGCGGGGTTTCGGACAGCGCGCGGATGAGCGTGGTCTTGCCGACGCCGAACGGTCCCGCCACCAGGAGTTTGACCAGGGTCTGGTGCTCGCCGGAGAGGTACATGCTGCCGTTGCTCGCGTCGGCGTGGGCGCTAGGACTTGAGAGAGCGGAGTCCATCGAGAACCCTCTCCAGGATCTGTCGGTCGAATTGCTCGGCTTCGGGAATGGGGGCACGGGCCTTCAGCCGCCCGGCATCGACGAGGTCGGCCACCAGCACCTTCACCACGCTCACCGGCAGGTGAAGGTGGGCGGCGACCTCGGCCAGAGACAGCGCCCCGGGCTGCAACAGCTCCAGGATGCGGTGCTCCTCCGGGCGTACCTCGCTGGTGATCGGCATCCCGACGCTGTGCAGCAGGGTGAGCCGGTCCAGGGTGTTGCGGCTGGGGCGGGCGCGTCCGCCGGTGGCCAGATAGGCCGGTACGAGGCGCCTGCCGCTGCTCTGGCGCGGGGTCATACGGCGTTACCCGTATCCCGTGCCGGGCTGTTCATGACCTTGTTGCCCAGGGTCGTGACCTGGATCTGCATGTGGTGGGCGACGACGCCCATGTTCACCTCCGGACCGGCGAAGACGGCGAGGCAGGTGTTCTCGCCGGCGGGTATCGCGAAGACGAAGCCCTCGTCGGACTCGATGACCGTCTGCCGCAGCCGGGTGTCGTCCTTCCCGGCGAACGCCGCGGTCACGGCACGGCCCGCGCCCTGGAGCGCGGACATCATCGCGGCGACACCCTCGCCGGAGTCACGCTGCAGGCCCGGCGAGGCGCCCTCGATGAAACCGTCACCGGAGATCACGGCTGCGTGAATAACATGCGGCAACTCCATGAGGGGCGCCAGGACCCAGGACTTGTCCTCGGCGACACGGCGGCGGTTGGGGCTGTTCATTACTGAGCGTTCCCTTCGGGACTGCGAGGGGGTTCTGACTGGGCGGCTGCCCGGCCGGTTTCGGTACCGCGCTGGAGCGCGGCCCAACGGGTTCCGGTCTCTTCCGGGGAGCGCGGGGGAGCCGACTCGGTGCGCGGGGCACTCTCGTCGAGTTCGGACACGGGCTTACGGCGGCGCCGGCGCGGCAGCTCGCCCTCGGCCTGCGGGACGGGCGCCTCGTACGAGGCCGCGGAGGGCGTGGCGGGCCCGGACGGCGCGGCGGGGGCGGCAGCTGCCGGGGACGGCGTCGCGGCCCCGGTCGGCAGCGCGGAGCCGGTCCGGTCCGGCACCCCGGAACGGTGCGGCAGGGGAGCCATCACGGACATCGGCTGGGCGCTCTCGTCGAGGACGGTGAGGAGGGGGTCACCCGGGAGGTACACGACCGCCCGCACACCGCCGTACGGCGACGGCTCGACGTGGACCCCGAAGCCGTACTGGCGCACCAGCTGGCCGGCCGCCGCGAACCCGGACCGCGGCGGGTCGCCGAGCTGGGTGAGCAGCAGGTCGTCGTCGCCCGACAGCAGCTCCATCGCGGCCTTGATCTCGTCGTCGTGCATGCCGACGCCGTAGTCGTCGACGATGACCGAGGCGCCGCGGTTGCCCTGCTGCAGCGTGATGGTGACGGGAAGTTCACGGTGCGAGTGGTGCAGCGCGTTGGCCAGCAGCTCGGTCACCACGATCGCGACCGGCTCCACGGCCCGCGCCACCACGGCGACCGGGTCGCGCAGCTGGTTGCTGACCTGCACCCGCTCGTAGCCGCGCAGCCGGGAGGTGGCGCCGACGACCAGCTCCGCGAGGTAGGAGTCCTCACGGGTCAGGCCCGGCCACGCGCCGCAGACGACGCCGGTGGCCTGGACGCGCCGCAGCGCCTGCTCGTTGAGGAAGTCGGCGTTCAGCAGGTCCTGGGCGACGTTCGGGTCGTCGTAGCGGTGCTGCATCTCCTGCAGCGCCGACTGGAGCTGGTAGAGCAGCGCCTGGATGGTGGTGGTGGCGCCGCGCAGGGTGGACTGGGCGGCGGCGTCGACGCGCGCCCGCTCCTTGGTGATCGCGTCGCTGACCTGCTCCAGTACGGCGTTCAGCGCCTGGTCCGTCTCCGTCCCGGCGAACCGCGCGTCCAGCAGCCCCGGTACGGGCACATGCGGGTGGGCCAGCGCCAGCGTCAGGTCGGGGAGCCGGGTACCGGCCAGGTGCCGGATCTCGGCCTCGGTGGCGCGCAGCCGGGCCGTCAGCTCCGTATTGCTGTGGAGCGTGGCGCTGTTCTGTTCCTCAGCGGCGGACAGACGCGATCTCAGACCGGCGCGCTGCCCGCGCGCGCGGATCGAGAGCGCCGCCAGGACCACGGCGGCGGCCGTACCTGCGCTGAGGCACCACAACAGCGCCTCCGGTATGGATGTCATCGAGATCCTCAATTGGGGTACTGACGGGGTCGGCCGGCCTTCACGGCGTTGTGCTGCCGATCATCACGGGATGCTACCGGGCAGGTGACGTGCCGTGAGGGCCACTTCCCTCGAGGGACGGAGAAGTGCGGAAGGTCGCCTTCCGCCCGCGATGCCCCGGACCATAACGTGATGTGGCCCCGTCATCCAGTGGGATGGCGGGGCCTTTGTGTGCCTGGTGTGAACGGTAGGTGAAAGACGGTCAGGCGCCGGTGAAATGCGGGTTTTTGACGGCGTCGACGAACGCGGTCCAGGCGGTCGCGGGGAAGACGATCGCGCGGCCGTCAGGGGCCTTGCTGTCGCGGACGGGGACGATGCCGGGGATGTCGTCGGCGACCTCGACGCAGTTGCCGCCGTCCCCGTCGCTGTAGCTGCTCTTGCGCCAGGAGGCGGCGCCGGGGAAGTCGTGGGCGACCTCGACGCAGTTGCCGCCGTTGGTGTCGCTGTAGCTGCTCTTACGCCAGCGGGCGGCGCTCAGGTCGTACTCACGCATCGTCTGTAGTCCTCCACCGCCGATTCGATCAGGGCCCGGGACGCCTCCGGCGACAGTGCGGCGGCCCTGAGCAGATCGTAGTCCTGCTGTACGCGCTTCACCACGGCCGGATCGTCCAGCAAGTTCCCCGAATACACGCCTTCTGTATAGGCGGTTGGCGGGGCATCCTCGAACTCCATGAGCCGAATTGATTTGCCGATCACTGGATGCGCCCCCGCCGCGAACGGGAGGGTCTGCAGCAGGATTTTGCGCTCGCGTGAGAGCCGCACAATGTGCTCCAACTGGTCAGCCATGACGCCCGGACTGCCTACCGGTACCCGCAGCGCCGCCTCGTGCAGCACAGCCCAGTAGAGGGGTCGTGAAGCGTCCTTGAGGATGACCGTCCGGTCCACGCGGCCGCGTACCTTCTCGTCGATGTACTCGTCCGTCGCGAGCGGGTTGCCCGCGAGCAGCAGCGACCGTGCGTACGACGGTGTCTGGAGCAGCCCTGGCACGATCATGGGCTCGAACTCGCAGATTTTCGCTGCCAGCGGTTCCAGCTCCGCCGCTACTGCAAAATAATCCGGATACCGCTTGTCATCGATCAGCTTCCGCCAGGTCCGCTCGAAAAAGCCATCGGTTTGCAGGACTCCGTCGATCCGGATCGCCACATCCAACTGCGGCTTCCTGATCGCCTGCTCGAACTGGCCGATGTAGCCGCCGGACACGAAGACCATCCGGCCCAGCGCCTCTTGGGTTAAGCCCGCGTCCTCTCTCCGGCGCTTGAGCTCCGTGCCCCAGAATTCCCAGGCGGCCTGTCGCGAAGTATTGGCCATGGCCTACGTCCTTTCTCTGCCCGGCAGTTGCAGTGCCTGCGCCATTGCCCAGCCTAGTTCCGCACCGTCACGCTCTGAATGCGAACAGTGAAACCCCTCACGGAAAGTGCGGACGATCATGAACCAGCCCAAGGAAGTGGAAACCGTGACGACGGATCTGCGGGAAGCCCTCGCCCGCGTCGGCGTCGTGCTGCCTTCCCTGCGCCCCGACCCCGTCTCGTACGAGCATCGGTATCTGCCGCCACTCGTGGAGCTGGGGCGCTGCACGATGGACGTCGCCCGGCGGCTGGCCCGTGCGCTCGACGGGGCTCCGCCGGGCCCGGACGAGCCCGCGCCGCACCCGCAGGACACCGTCGCCGAGCGGCTGAGGATCGCGACCGCGTACGTCAATGCCCGCAGCAGGGGCGAGCGGGCCTGAGGGACGCCCGCCCCCGCCCATGCGCGAGAATGGCGCCATGAGTCTGTTCCGCGACGACGGCATCGTGCTGCGCACCCAGAAGCTGGGTGAGGCGGACCGGATCATCACGCTGCTCACCCGGAGTCACGGCCGGGTCCGTGCGGTGGCGCGTGGGGTGCGGCGGACGAAGTCGAAGTTCGGGGCGCGGCTGGAGCCGTTCTCGCACGTCGATGTGCAGTTCTATGCGCGCGGCAGCGAGCTGATCGGGCGCGGGCTGCCGCTGTGCACGCAGAGCGAGACGATCGCGGCGTACGGCGGCGGGATCGTCACGGACTACGCCCGCTACACGGCCGGCACGGCCATGCTGGAGACCGCCGAGCGGTTCACCGACCACGAGGGCGAACCCGCCGTACAGCAGTATCTGCTGCTGGTCGGCGGGCTGCGGACGCTGGCCCGCGGCGAGCACGAGCCGCATCTGGTGCTGGACGCCTTCCTGCTGCGCTCGCTCGCCGTCAACGGCTATGCGCCGAGTTTCGACAGCTGCGCACGGTGCGGGATGCCCGGTCCCAACCGGTTCTTCTCCGTGGGGGCGGGCGGGGTGACCTGCGGTGACTGCCGGGTGCCGGGGAGCGTCGTACCCTCCTCTGAGGCCATCGGGCTCCTCAGCGCGCTGCTGACCGGCGACTGGGAGACCGCGGACGCCTGCGAGGCCCGTCATGCCCGGGAGGGCAGCGGGCTCGTCACGGCGTATCTGCACTGGCATCTGGAGCGGGGCCTGCGTTCCCTCCGGTACGTAGAGAAATAGCGAACACCACCCTCAAGACACATACGCCCCTCAAGGCAAAAACGCCCTCAAGACACATAGGAGACGTGGGCCGCATGGCACGACGCGGGATTCTGGGCCGTAATCGACGTGAGTACGTGACGCCCGAGCCGCACCCTTCCGGTGCGCGGCCGCCGAAGATCCCCGGTGAGCTCGTCCCGAACCATGTGGCGGTCGTCATGGACGGCAACGGCCGGTGGGCCAAGGAGCGCGGACTGCCGCGCACCGAGGGGCACAAGGTCGGCGAGGGCGTCGTCCTGGACGTCCTCAAGGGCTGCATCGAAATGGGCGTGAAGAACCTTTCGCTGTACGCCTTCTCGACGGAGAACTGGAAGCGGTCGCCCGACGAGGTGAAGTTCCTGATGAACTTCAACCGCGATGTGATCCGGCGGCGCCGCGACGAAATGGACGCGCTGGGTATTCGCATCCGGTGGGTCGGGCGGATGCCGAAGCTGTGGAAGTCGGTCGTGCAGGAGCTCCAGATCGCTCAGGAGCAGACCAAGAACAATGACGCCATGACGCTGTATTTCTGCGTGAATTATGGCGGGCGGGCCGAGATCGCCGATGCGGCGGCGGCCATCGCGGCGGATGTGCGGGCCGGAAAGCTGGACCCGTCGAAGGTGAACGAGAAGACCGTCGCGAAGTACATGTACTACCCGGACATGCCGGATGTGGATCTCTTCGTGCGGCCGTCCGGTGAGCAGCGGACCTCGAATTACCTGATCTGGCAGAGCGCGTATGCCGAGATGGTTTTCCAGGACATTCTGTGGCCGGATTTCGACCGCCGGAACCTGTGGCAGGCGTGCCTGGAGTACGCGAAGCGGGACCGCAGGTTCGGCGGCGCGCAGCTGGCGGAGGGCGAAACCGCGACGTAGGGACGGCGGACAGACGGCGAAGGGCCGCCTCCGGTCGTCGGAGGCGGCCCTTCGCGCTGTCGTGTGCGTGCTGTCTGCCGCTACTGCTTCTCGGCGGCCCGTTCGGCGCACTCCCCGCAGGTCCCGAAGATCTCGATGGTGTGCGCGACGTCCCGGAAGCCGTGCTCCGCGGCGATCTGGTCGGCCCACTTCTCCACCGCGGGGCCCTCGACCTCGACGGCCTTGCCGCAGGCCCGGCACACCAGATGGTGGTGGTGATCGTCGGTGCTGCACCGGCGGTAGACGGCCTCGCCCTCGCTGGTGCGCAGTACGTCGACCTCACCGGCATCGGCGAGGGACTGCAGCGTCCGGTAGACGGTGGTCAGCCCGACCGAGTCGCCCTTGTGCTTGAGCATGTCGTGCAGCTCCTGCGCACTGCGGAACTCGTCGACCTCGTCGAGTGCGGCCGACACCGCGGTCCGCTGCCGCGTCGACCGGCCGCGTACCGGAGATCCCGCGCTCGTCGCCACCGTTGCCTCCCTAGGACGTCAGGACTTCCCCCTGCACGTGCGTCCCGCCATTGTGCCAGGTGATGACGGTGCCACCGGGGGAACGCTTACGCGTACGCCGCTGTGCTCACGCTACCCGCCGGCACCTGCCTGCCCGCGCTCATCCGGCCACGCTCACATCGTCCGGGGCGGCGCGGCCGCCGGGTACCTCCAGGGTGCACCCCTCGGAGCCCTCCGCGGCAGCCCTGGCGCGCTTTTTCGCGAGCGGCGCGGCGAGCGCCGTGAAGAGCACGAACAGTCCGATGGCGAACAGCACGATCGTGGCGCCGGAGGGCACGTCCACGTAGTACGAGGTGGCGGTGCCCGTAAGAGTGACCGCGACACCGATCGCGACGGCCACCGCGAAGGTGAGCGCGAAGCTGCGGCTGATCTGCTGGGCGGCCGCGACCGGGATCACCATCAGGGCGCTGACCAGCAGCAGCCCGACGACCCGCATGGCGACGGTGACGGTGACCGCGGCGGTGACGGCGACCAGCAGATTGAGCAGCCGCACCGGCAGACCCGTCACCCGGGCGAACTCCTCGTCCTGGCAGACGGCGAACAGCTGGCGGCGCAGGCCGATCGTGATCGCCAGCACCAGGGCGGCCAGGATGTAGATCGTCGTCATGTCCTGGGGCGAGACGGTGGTGATCGAGCCGAAGAGGTAGGTGCCGAGGTTGGCGTTGGAGCCGGCGTCGGAGAGGTTCATCAGCATCACGCCGCCCGCCATACCGCCGTAGAACAGCATGGCCAGCGCGAGGTCACCGCGGGTCTTGCCGTACCAGCGGATCAGCTCCATGACGACGGAGCCGGCGATGGCGACGGCGGTGGCCACCCACACCGGGCTGGTGTTGAGCAGGAAGCCGAGGCCGACGCCGGTGAGCGCGACATGGCCGATGCCGTCGCCCATCAGGGCCTGGCGGCGCTGGACGAGGTAGATGCCGATGGCGGGGGCGGTGACGCCGACGATCAGGGCGGCGATCAGGGCCCGCTGCATAAAGGCGTAGTCGAGGATTTCCATCAGCTCAGCAGCCCCGTCCGGATCGGTTCCGCCGCCGCGTCGGCGTGCGGGTGGACATGGTCATGGCCGGGCAGCGCATGCTGGCCCACGGCCTCGGGCGGCGGGCCGTCGTGGACCACGCAGCCGTCGCGCAGCACCACCGCGCGGTCGATCAGCGGCTCCAGCGGGCCCAGCTCGTGCAGCACGAGCAGGACGGTGGTGCCGCGGCCGACCTGTTCGCGCAGTGCGGAGGCGAGCACTTCCTGGCTGGCCAGGTCGACGCCGGCCATCGGCTCGTCCATGATCAGCAGGTCCGGTTCGCCGGCCAGCGCGCGGGCGATCAGCACCCGCTGGTGCTGTCCGCCGGAGAGCGCGTTGACGGAGTCCTTGGCGCGGTCCGCCATGCCGACCAGCTCCAGGGCGCGGTGCACCGCGGCGCGGTCGGCCTTGCGCAGGATCCCCAGCTTCGTACGGGCGAGCCGGCCTGCCGTGACGACCTCGCCGACGGTGGCGGGGACGCCGCCGGCCGCGGTGGTGCGCTGCGGTACGTACCCGATCCGGGCCCAGTCCCGGAAGCGCCGGAACGGCGTGCCGAAGAGGGCCAGCTCGCCGCCGGTGAGCGGGACCTGGCCGATCACCGAGCGGACGGCGGTGGACTTGCCGGAGCCGTTGGCGCCGAGCAGCGCGACGACCTCGCCGGTGCGCACCGCCAGGTCGACGCCGCGCAGTACGGGCCGGGCGCCCAGGGAGGCGGTGGCCCCGCGCAGGTCGATGACCGGCTGGCCGGGCGACTGGTTCATGGTGACCTCCGTCACGTGTGGTGCGGTCTCCGTCACTTGCGGGCGTCCGTCACTTGTCCGGTCTCCGCCGTTCGTCCGGTGTCCGTGGCTCGTCCGGTGTCCGTCACTTGCTGCCGAGCGCCTTCTGGAGCGCGGCGAGGTTGGCGCGCTGCACCCCGAAGTAGTCCCTGCCGCGGGACTTGTCGTTGATCCCCTCCAGCGGGTCGAGGACATCGGTCTTCAGGTGCAGGTCGCCGGCCAGGGCCTTGGCGGTGGCCGGGTTGGCGATGGTCTCGAAGAAGACGGTCGAGACGTGGTGCGCGGCGGCGAGGGTGTGCAGGTCCTTGATGCGGTGGGCGCTGGGCTCGGACTCGGGGTCGAGGCCGCTGATGGCCTCCTCGGTCAGGCCGTAGCGCTCGGCGAGGTAGCCGAAGGCCGCGTGGGTGGTGAGGAAGGTGTCCGAGGACCGCTTCTTCAGCCCGTCCCGGAACTCCTTGTCCAGCCCCTCCAGCTTCTTCACCAGCGCGTCGGTGTTCTTCTGGTAGTCGGCCCGGTGGTGCGGGTCGGCCTTGGCGAGGGTCTTGTTCACGCCCTCGGCGACCTCGGCGTACTTCACGGGGTCGAGCCAGATGTGCGGGTCGTCGCCGCCCTCGGACCCGGAGTGCGAGTGGTTGTCGCCGGTGGTGTGGTGGTGGCCGTCGACCTCGGTGCCGTGCTTTTCGAGGGAGGTGAGCGCGGCGGCGTCGGCGACGTGCTGGTTGCCGGACTGCGCGACGGCGTCGTCCACGGCGGGCTGCAGGCCCTTGAGGTAGACGATCGCGCCGGAGTCGCCGAGCTGACCCGTCTGCTTCGGGGTGAGCTCCAGGTCGTGCGGCTCGACGCCCGGCTTGGTGAGGTCGGTCACCTCGACGTGCTTCCCGCCGATCTGCCGGGCGAGGAATTCCATGGGGTAGAAGGACGCTGTCACCCGCAGCCTGCCGTCCGCGGTGCGGGCCCCGCCGGCGGGGGAGCAGGCGGAGACGGCCAGCAGGCCGAGCACCGAGACTCCGGCGAGGGCCGCGGTGGATATGTGACGGCGTATGTTCATGACACTCATTTTCAACAATGTTGGAAACGATTGTCAACAACGTCTGGGCGGGTGTGAGCGGGGCGACAACGGGGCGGGAACCGATTTGATCCAGAGGGTACGGCCGCCGGTACCCTGAACTATTCGCCCACCCGTCTCCCCACCACCACCCCCCATCGAGGCGTTCGGGCGCCGCCCATCCATCGTTCGTCGTCGTAATGAAGAGAGCACCGTGGCCGCCGACAAGATCGATACCATCGTCAGCCTGAGCAAGCGCCGTGGCTTCGTCTACCCCTGCAGTGAGATCTACGGCGGCTCCCGCGCTGCCTGGGACTACGGTCCGCTGGGCGTCGAGCTCAAGGAGAACATCAAGCGCCAGTGGTGGCGCGCCATGGTCACCTCCCGCGAAGACGTGGTCGGTATCGACTCGTCGGTGATCCTGGCCCCCGAGGTGTGGCAGGCGTCCGGCCACGTCGCCACCTTCACCGACCCGCTCACCGAGTGCACCTCCTGCCACAAGCGCTTCCGCGCCGACCACCTGGAAGAGGCGTACGAGGCCAAGCACGGCAGGCTTCCGGCGAACGGCCTCGCCGACGTGAACTGCCCGCACTGCGGCAACAAGGGCAGCTTCACCGAGCCCAAGCAGTTCTCCGGCCTGCTCTCCACCCACCTCGGCCCCTCGCAGGACACCGCCTCGGTCGCCTACCTGCGCCCCGAGACCGCGCAGGGCATCTTCACCAACTTCGCCCAGGTGCAGCAGACGTCGCGCAAGAAGCCGCCGTTCGGCATCGCGCAGATGGGCAAGTCCTTCCGCAACGAGATCACGCCCGGCAACTTCATCTTCCGGACCCGTGAGTTCGAGCAGATGGAGATGGAGTTCTTCGTCAAGCCGGGCGAGGACGAGAAGTGGCAGGAGTACTGGATGGCCGAGCGGTGGAACTGGTACCGCGACCTCGGCATCCGCGAGGAGAACATCCGCTGGTACGACCACCCGGCGGAGAAGCTCTCGCACTACTCCAAGCGCACCGCCGACATCGAGTACCGCTTCAACTTCGGCGGCACCGAGTTCTCCGAGCTGGAGGGCGTGGCCAACCGCACCGACTACGACCTGTCCGCGCACGCCAAGGCGTCCGGCCAGGACCTCTCCTACTTCGACCAGGAGGCCGGCGAGCGCTGGACTCCGTACGTCATCGAGCCGGCGGCCGGTGTGAACCGCGCGATGCTCGCCTTCATGCTCGACGCGTACATCGAGGACGAGGCGCCCAACGCCAAGGGCAAGATGGAGAAGCGCACCGTCATGCAGCTCGACCCGCGTCTGGCGCCGGTCAAGGTCGCGGTGCTGCCGCTGTCCCGTAACCCGCAGCTGTCGCCGAAGGCGAAGGGGCTGGCCACGGACCTGCGCAAGAACTGGAACATCGAGTTCGACGACGCGGGCGCGATCGGCCGCCGCTACCGCCGCCAGGACGAGATCGGTACGCCGTTCTGCGTCACGGTGGACTTCGACACCCTCGACGACAACGCGGTGACCGTGCGCGAGCGCGACACCATGAAGCAGGAGCGGGTCAGCCTGGACCAGATCCAGGCCTACCTGGGCGCGCGGCTGCTCGGCTGCTAGTCCCTCACGGGGCGGGCCGCTTTTCGCGGGGCTGCGCCCCTGCGCGTGACCTCAAGCGCCGGTCGGGCTCGGATTCTTCCGGGGCCGGCCGGCGCTTTTGTGCTCTCACGTCCGCCGCGGCGTGAGCCAGGCGCACAGGCCCGCCAGGGGGAGTTCCGCCCCGACGGCCATGGCGAGGGCGGTGGCCAGCTCCGTGCCGGGGGCCGCGGTGGCCAGGTCGAGGCAGGCGTCGGCGAGGAGCAGGACCGCCGCGGCGGCCGCGGGGGCGCGGTGGTGCGGGCCGCCGCGCAGCAGCCGGGTGCCGGCGGTGAGGAGGGCGGCAGCCTCCAGGGCGTCCAGGACGACCCAGGCGGCGGCCTCGGAGGGCGGCAAGGTGCCGGCGAGGTAGCCGAGCCAGGGGAGGAGGGCGAGCCCTGCGCCGGTCAGGATCCTGCCCTGCAGGCGGCGCGCCGCGGTGAGCCGTAGGGGTCCGCCGGTGCTGCCGACGGCCGGGCAACTGCCGCTGCTGAACGGGGTGTTGAAGGCGGTCAGAGTCATGGAAAGAGTCGCTTTCGGAGTCGTGAACCCGGCCCTCGGGCTCGTGATCAACACTCCGGTTTCCGCGGGCCACCGTCAGTAACGTCGCTGTCCGACTTGGGGTGGCACCAGCTACACCCCCGATGCGGACCCTGCTGTCATGGCCGCCGGACGAACCCGCCCCATACGGTTGGATCATGACCGTCCCGCCCCGGCTGCGCCGGGCCCTCGTCCGTATGCGGCGTGACCTCGCCTTCACAGCCGCCGGGATGACCCTGCATCTCATCCCGCTGGCGCTGCACGTCTGGGTGGTGATGCTGGCCCTCGGCACCGCGCTCGACCCGGACCCCGGGACGCCGGTGGTGCTGGCGTTCACGCTTCCCCTGCTGGTCGTCGCGGGCTGGGGGCTGACCGGGCCGCAGCGCTGGCGGTTCCGGGCGCTGTGCGGGGTGGAGCTGCCGCGGCTGCGGTTCACGGAGCTCAAGCGGCAGTTCGGCTACAACTTGCTGATCGGGCCGCTGCTCGGGGTGCTGGAATTCCTGCTGCTGGCACTGCTCTTGGCGGCGCTGGCGGCGTCGTCGGTCCTGGTGTGGGTCTGGGCGGTGTCGGCGGAGTGGCGGGGAAGCCACCCCGGCTACACCACCACGGGCTCCTACCTCACCGTGCTGGGGCTGGTGGCGCTCGCCGCGGTGCCGGCACTGGCCGCCGGACTCGTCCGGCTGGAGATCCTGGCCGGGCAGGCGCTGCTGGGCGTGAGCCGGTCCGACCAGCTGGCGCGCCGGGTCGAGGACCTGACCGAGAGCCGGGCCGGTGCCGTGGACGCCGCGGATGCCGAACGGCGGCGTATCGAGCGGGATCTGCACGACGGCGCGCAGCAGCGGCTGGTGTCGCTGGCGTTGAATCTGGGGCTGGCCAAGGCCACGCTCACGGATCTGCCACCGGAGGCGCGGGAGGTCATCGACGCCGCGCACCGCGCGGCGAAGGACGCGATCGAAGAGCTCAACAACCTGGTGCGCGGGCTGCATCCGGCCGTTCTGGACGAGCTGGGGCTGGACGCTGCGCTGTCCGGGCTCGCGGCCCGCGCCCCGCTGCCCGTCCGGCTGCGGGTGGATCTGCCGCCCGGCCTGCCGCAGCGCGCGGCACCGGCCGTCGAGACGGTCGCCTACTTCGTCGTCTCCGAGGCGCTGACGAATATCGCCAAGCACGCACGGGAGGCGACCCGGGCGGACGTGACGGTCACCCGGCTCGGCGGGATACTGCGGGTGGTGATCGCCGACGACGGTGTGGGCGGCGCCGATCCGTCCAAGGGGAGCGGTCTGAAGGGGCTCGCCCAGCGTGTGCGGTCCGTGGACGGAACCTTCCGGATGAGCAGCCCCGTGGGGGGCCCGACCGTGATGAACGTGGAGCTGCCGTGCCCGATGTGAGGCGTGCCGTGATCGCCGAGGACTCCGTGCTGCTGCGGATCGGGCTGGTCAAGGTGGTGGAGATGGCCGGGTTCGAGGTGGCGGCCGAGGCGGGGGACGCGCAGGAGCTGCTGGCGGCGGTCGGGGAACACCGGCCCGGCCTCGCGGTGGTGGACGTCCGGATGCCACCCGGCTTCACCGACGAGGGCGTGCGTGCCGCACTGTCGATACGTCAGCACCATCCGGAAACGGCCGTGTTGCTGCTCTCCCAGTACGTCGAGGAGCGCTACGCGGCCGATCTCCTCGCGGCGAACACCAGCGGCGTCGGCTATCTGCTCAAACAACGGGTCGCCGATGTCGAGGAGTTCATCGAGGCGCTGCGGAGGGTGGCGGCCGGCGGGACGGCGCTGGACCCGCAGGTCGTCGCCCAGTTGCTGGTGCGGCGGTCCAGCGATCCGCTGGAGCGGCTGACGGCCCGCGAACGGGACGTGCTCGCCCTGATGGCCGAGGGCCGCTCCAACGCGGGCATCGCCGCACAGCTCGTGGTGAGCGAGAGCGCGGTCGCCAAGCACATCAACAACATCCTCGCCAAACTGGACCTGCCCAGGGCGGACGCCGATCACCGCCGGGTGCTGGCGGTGCTGCACTTCCTCGGGGTGGGCGGTTAGGGGACACCCCCTGGGGCGGCGGCACGTCCAGTGGCTGGGTGCGCGGGAGCATCTGGCCGGGGCATCTAGTAGTCGAGCGCGGCGAACCAGTTGCCCCGGCCCTTGCGGGTGAGGTCGAGCAGGTGCCATACCGGGCTGAGCAGGTCGATGCCTCGCTGGTCGATGTCGTCGGACATCCGCGGGTGCACCGAGTAGACGTGGCGTACCGACCCGTTGTCGTCGCGGGTGAACACGGACACCGTCGAGTCCTGGTTGCCCTCGGCGTCCTCGCTGCCCAGGTCGTATTTGAAGGTCCCGGAGCCGGCGCTGAGCAGACGCAGATTCGTCCACTTCCGGTCCCGGGCGTGCGCGCGGAGCGCGGGCAGGCCGGCCGCGGCGACGATCGCGAGGTCGACGTTCTGCGCGAGGTGGCGGCCCACGCCGTTGAATCCGTCGAGCCACATCGTGCACATGGGGCACGGCTCGGTCTGCTTCTTGCCGTACATGAGGTGGTAGACGATCAGGTCACGTCCGGGCCGGGTGAAGAGTTCACTCAGCCGCACGGTCCGTGCCGGCGCGTCACCGGCCTCCAGATCAGCAGGGCCCTCCTCGAACACGTAGTCATCGACGGCGGGGCCCAGCGGCAGCCGCCGGCGCAGGTCGGCGACGCGTTCACGATGACGCATCAGCTCGATCTCGGCTTGCCGCAGCTCCTCGCGGGCGCTGACGTAGGCGGCCGGCTCCCCGGTGAGATTGGTCTGGCGCATCGCTACCCCTGGCTCAGCGGCTGGCTGGATTCTGGTGGGCATCCTCTGCTCCGGCGCCTCTGGCGCCTCTGGCTCACCAAACGTATGTCTGCGCACCGGTTCACCAGGCTGCGAAACGACAAGGACCGGGGCGGTGCACTCCTACGGATCAACCGGGGTCCACCGGGCCGGGCCTCGCTGCGGGTGGGCGCGGCCCGGCGCCGGGCGGTGCCGTCCGACCACGACCATTGCTTCGGCCCATCCTGATCACTAAGGTCATCCGGGTGACTGCCGGGTCGGCCATGGGCCATGCACGAGTGGGGTTCCCGGCCTCGGCGTGAGCGCGAGGCGGGCCAGAGCCCCGCCCCCTTCTTCGAGTCTTTCGCCTGGCGCCCCTGCGCGGCGCCCTTCCCAGCGGATCCCAAGACCCGGAGACACCCACACTCATGCCGCACGAGCTGAACAAACCGCACGAGCTGAACGACGTAAACGATCAGCAGTACCCGCAGGAATCCGAGCTGCCGACGACCTCCGTGCAGCTGAACCACACCGCCGTCTACGCCAGGGACCGGCAGCTGTCGGCCGAGTTCCTGGCCGTGATACTGGGGTTGACGGTCGGCGCTCCCTTCGGGCCGTTCCTTCCCGTGGACCTCGGCAACGGCGTGACGCTCGACTACTACGAGAAGCGTGACGAGCCGGTTCAGTCACAGCACTACGCGTTTCTCGTGCCTGACGAGCAGTTCGACCACATGATCGCCCGCCTGGAAGCGGTCGGGGTCACCTACTTCGCCGACCCCGGCCACACCGAACCCGGCCGGATCAACCGCCTGTTCGGCGGCCGCGGCGCGTACTTCGCCGACCCGGACGGTCACAACATGGAGATCATGACCCGGCCGTACGTCCGGCCCTAGCCGAGTTGCTTGATCGCTCGGCCGAAGAGGTATGGGGCAGCCCTTAGTTGGCCCAGGGTGGCGCCATGCTGCTGCCGTCGGCCAGCTCGGCGGTCAGGCCGGCACGGGTGGTGACCCACATCCGCGCCGGCTCGTCGGCCGGATTGGCCACCGTCAGTGCGGAGCCTGCGGGTGCCACCGCCGCATCTCCGGGGCCGAGTTCGGCGGTCTCGCCGTCGATGGAGAAGCGCAGCCGGCCGGACAGGACGTAGCAGGCCTCCTCCTGGCTGATCACATGAGCCGGGGGCACCGCTCCGGCCGGTACCTCGCACGTCCAGGCCGCGAGGTCCCGGCTGCCGGTGGCGGGTCGGACATGGGAGATCCGCGCGTGGCCGGGCGGCGACGCGCGCCGCCGACCAGGCGGCCCGGGCTGCCGTCGCGCCGTGGCAGGAGGCGCTGGGCGCGGAGCGCTTTGGCGCCCTCGCCGCCGACCTGGCCCGGCTTGCACCCAACGGCCCGATCCGTCCTGCCTGGTGAGTCGGGGCCCGGGAAAGTGCCGGGCAGGGGACCCTGTGAAAGTGCATGGTCCGGTCGCCTCAGGAAAATGCCTTGCCCGGGTGTGGGCGGCGGGGGAGGCTTCCGGCATGTCTGACCATCAGTCGAGTGGTTCGCAGGGGGTGGCCTCCCTCTTTTCCCGGGGGCGGCTGACGGCGATCCCGCGGAAGGCGGCCCGCCGCGAGCAGTTGCTCGCACATCTCGCGGAGACGCTGTTCGAGCGGGACCGGGAATACAGCGAGCGCGAGGTCAACGAGGCGCTGCTGACGGTGCACGAAGACTGCTCGGCGCTGCGCCGCTACCTCGTCGTGGCGGGCTTGCTGGCCCGGCCCAAGGATGGCAGCAGCTACCGGAGGGCCGGGTAGCGCCTTTTCCGCCGGGCCGGGTGTCCCGGGGGCGTCTGCCTTTGCGTGCCCGGGACTTCGCAGACAGGCGGCAGGCCCTCTGGCAGGTCCTCGCGGGCCCCGAAGCGGCGGCCGGTGTCGATAGGGTCGTTCCACGTACGGACACGGAGGAGCCATGAGAGCCCTGCAGACCGGCACGCTCCTGGTCGCGACCCTCGGCGCGGGCCTGATGGCCGGCCTGTTCGCCGCCTTCGCCTATGCCGTGATGCCCGGCCTCGGCCGGTCCGCCGACCGCACCTTCGTGCAGGCCATGCGGAATATCAACCGGGCGATCATCAACGGCTGGTTCCTGCTTCCCTTTCTGCTGCCGGTCCCCCTGCTCCTTCTCGCCACGGTCCTGGCCTGGAGCGGGCCCGGGCAGGCGGCCCTGCCCTGGATCCTCGCGGCGCTGGTGCTGTATGTGGCGGGCTTCTTCGTGACCGGCGGTGTCAACGTCCCGCTCAACAACCAGCTCGACAACGTGCCGGGCGACGCTCTCGACAACGCGGCGTGGGAGGGGAGCCCTCCTGGTGCCCCGGCCGGCCGGCCCGGTGCGCTCAAGGCCGCGCGGGAGAGCTTCGAGGGGCGGTGGGTCACCTGGAACATCGTGCGCGCCGTCGTCCACACCGCCGCCTTCGGCACGCTCGCCTGGGCCCTCTTCCTGCACGGCACGGCCGGCACGGGGTGAGACAGCTGCCCGAGGGCCGTGCGCGCCCGCGCCGCTCGGATCATCCCGCGCCGACCGGCGGTAAGTTCGGGCCTTATGACTTGGCTGCCTGACGACTTCGTCCACCCCGTCCACGTGCCCGTGCCCGGCACCGCGGTGCACCTGCGGCCGATCCGGGAGGCGGATACCGCGATCGACTACCCCGCCGTGATGGGCTCCCGCGAACGCTTGTGGGAGATCTTCGGCCCGGCCTGGGGCTGGCCCGAGGAGACGATGACCTATGAAGAGGACCGCATCGACCTGCTGCGGCACGAGAAGGAGATAGCCGCGCACCAGTCGTTCAACTACGCGCTGTTGGACGAGGAGGAGACGGCGATCCTCGGCTGCGTCTACATCGACCCGCCCGAGCGCACCGGTGCCGACGGAGAGGTCTCCTGGTGGGTGGTGGACGACCTCGTCGGCAGCGACGTGGAGCGCGCGCTCGACGCGCTGGTGCCGCAGTGGATCGCCGCCGACTGGCCCTTCCAGCAGCCCCGTTACCTGGGCCGCGACATCACCTGGCAGGACTGGCTCGCGCTGCCGCCCGCTCGGGAAACGTCCGAGGCGGGACCGGCTGAACCAACTGATCCCACAGACACGCCCTAGCCGCGCAGGCCTCGGAGGACCAGGTCGCGGACGGCCTCGAAGTCGGCGGTGATCTCGGGGCGGGACCACTCGGGGGCGTAGCACGGGTCGTGGAAGCGGCCGGTGGCGTCGAAGACGGCGCGGGCGGTGGCGGCGGGGGAGGGGGTGTGGAAGGTGCCCTGGCTGACGCCGGCTTCGATGATGGTGGTGAGTTGGGCTTCCAGATCGGTGACGTGCCGGTCGACCACGCCGCCGCTCTCGCCGATCAACGTCATGTAGGTGGCGAAGAGTTCGGGATCGTCACCGGCCTTGTGCCGCTTGGCCTCGAACAGGGCGGTCAGCCAGCGCTCCAGCCGCTCCGGAGCCGGCCCTTCCGTCGCGACGATGACCGAGAGTTCCTTGCTCGTACGGTCCAGCCAGCGCTCCGTGACCGCCTCCCGCAGCGCCGTTTTCGTACGGAAGTGGCGGTAGACGCTGCCATGGCTGACGCCCAGGGCGCGCGCCACATCGACGACCGTGGCCTTGGCCGGGCCGTAGCGGCGCAGTACCTCCTCGGTGGCTTCGAGGATGCGCTCAGGTGTCAACGTCTCGGGCGGCATGGGGTGGTCGGCCTTTCGGGAGGGGCGGGGTGAGGCGGGCTGGGCCTGCGAGCGGTCCCGGTGGCGCACCAGGTGGGTGTGCCGGTGCCGGCACCTGCGCCGGTCCGTAGGTGCGTGAGTCCATCGGACCCGTGGGCCCCTACGGATCCGTGCGCCGGGTCCGTAGGGACGGTACCTGTCCCTGCCCCGTACCCGCTCCGTCGGTCACGCTGCCCCCGGGGTCAGCGCTCGCTGTCCAGGTGGGCCATCTGGTCGGTGGGGTAGCGGTCACCGGCGGCGGCGTTCGGGGGGACGGCGCGTTCGATGGCGGCCAGATCGTCGGCGTCGAGGGTGACCTCCAGGGCGCCGAGTGCTTCGGTCAGCCGGTCGCGGCGGCGGGCGCCGACCAGCGGAACGATGTCCTCGCCGCGGGAGAGCACCCAGGCGATGGCGGTCTGGGCGACCGAGATGCCCTTCTGCTCGGCGATCTTGCGCAGTGCGTCCACCAGGTCGAGGTTGCGGTCGAGGTTCTCGCCCTGGAAGCGCGGGCTCCTGCCGCGGAAGTCGTTCGCGGCGAGCTTGCGGTCCCGGCTGAAGTGGCCGCTGATCAGGCCGCGGGACAGGACGCCGTACGCGGTGACGCCGATGCCCAGTTCGCGGGCGGTCGGCAGGATCGCCTCCTCGATGCCGCGGGAGATGAGGGAGTACTCGATCTGGAGATCGGAGATCGGGGCGACGGCGGCGGCCCGGCGCAGGGTCTCCGCGCCGACCTCGGAGAGGCCGATGTGCCGGACGTGTCCGGCCGCGACCAGCTCGGCGATGGCGCCGACGGTCTCCTCGACCGGGACATCCGGATCGAGCCGGGCGATCCGGTAGATGTCGATGTGGTCGGCGCCCAGGCGCTGGAGGGAGTACGCGGCGAAGTTCTTGACCGCATTCGGCCGGCCGTCATAGCCGGTGAAGCCGCCTTCGACCGTGCGCAGCGCGCCGAATTTGACGCTGATCTGCGCCCTTTCGCGGGCCGCCGCGGGGGCTGTGCGCAGGGCTTCGTTGATCAGCAGTTCGTTGTGGCCCATGCCGTAGAAGTCGCCGGTGTCGAGCAGGGTGATGCCCGCGTCGAGGGCGGCGTGAAGGGTGGCGATGGACTCGCCGCGGTCGCTGTCGCCGTAGAGGGCGGACATGCCCATGCAGCCGAGGCCGAGGGCGGAGGTCTGCGGGCCGGTGGTGCCCAGGGTGCGGGTCTGCACGGCGTGCTCCTGGAGTACGGGAGGGATGGGGGAAGGGAGGGAGGGGCGACGAGAGGTGCGGATGAGGGCGGTTGGCTGTCCCGCCATCACTATGACATGACGGCTGACAGATTTCAATATTTGTCAGCCGTCATATGAAAGTCGCGTCCCGGCCCTTCGTTCCCTCCCGCTTAAGTCCAGGTCAGCCCAGGTCAGCGCACCTGTCGGGGCAGGCACAGGGCGAGCGCCGTCGTGCCCGCGACGATCGCCAGTTGCGTCAGCAGGGCGGCGAGCATCGCGTCGCGGATGCCGAGGGACGGCATCAGGGCGAGGAAGAGGGTGCCGAGGGTGGCCACGCCCAGCGCGAGGCCGGACTGCTGGGTGGTGACCATGACGCCTCCGCCCACACCCGCCTGTGCCACCGGCAGTTCGCTCAGCACGATGCGCATCAGTACCGGCAGCACCAGGCCCTGCCCGAGGCCCAGCACGGCCATGCTCGACGCGAGGCCGGCCACCGATATGCCGGGCCAGCCCGTGTGCACGGTCAGCGCCAGGGCGACCAGACCGGCGCCCTGGATCAGCGAACCGGCGATCACCACCCGCCGCCCGAACCGCCCCACCAGCCGCGGACCGGCCAGCGAGGCGAAGAAGAACGTGACGCACAGCGGCGCCAGGGACAGCCCTGCCGCGAACGGGCCGTAGTGCAGCCCGTTCTGGAGGGCGACGGCCACGACGAACATAAAGCCGCCGAAGCCCACCGAGAACGGGATGATCATGGTGAGTCCGCTGTTCGCGGAGGGGATGCGCAGCAGCGAGGGCGGGACGAGCGGGGTGCGGCCGGCACGTTCGGCCCGGTGCTCGACGAGCAGGAACGCGGCGGCGGCGAAGGGGAACACGGCCAGCAGGACCCAGGACCACACGGGCCAGCCGGCCGCCCGGCCCTCGGTCAGCGGCAGCAGCAGCGTGATCAGGGTGGCGGCGAGCAGTGCGGTACCGGGGCCGTCCACCCGGCTCGGGTGCGGCGACCGGGTCTCGGGGACCGTACGGGCGGCCAGCAGCCAGGCCGCGGCGGCGAACGGGACGTTCACCAGGAAGACCGCGCGCCAGCCGGTGCCCGCCAGGTCGGCGGCGACCAGCAGGCCGCCGAGTACCTGGCCGACGGCGCTGGCGACACCGGCCGTGCCCCCGTACAGGCTGACGGCCTTGGCGCGCCGCTTGCCCGTGGTCGTGGCCTGGATGGTGGCCAGTACCTGTGGCAGCAGCAGCGCGGCCGCGGCGCCCTGGGCGACCCGGGCCGCCACCAGCGTTCCGGCGTCCGGCGCGAGACCGCAGGCGAGTGAGGTGAGGCCGAAGGTGGCCAGGCCCCACAGGAACAGCCGACGGCGGCCGATCATGTCGCCGAGCCGGCCGCCGAGCACCAGCAGCATGGCGTAGGCGACGCCGTAGCCGGCCACCACCATCTCCAGCATCGCCGGCCCCGCGTGGAGGTCGTGGTCGATGGTCGGCAGCGCGACGTTGACGATAAAGAAGTCGATCATGGGCAGGGCCGCGCCCAGCAGCACGGTCAGCAGGCCGAGCGGGGTCAGCGCGGTCGTGGCCGGCTGCTGCACGGCGGGGCCGGGGGCGGCCGGTACCGCTGGGACCTCCCGGGTCTCCGGGGCGGTCGGTGCCATCGGTGCGGCCGGCGCCCCCGGGGGCTTCGGGATCGCGGCATCCGCGAGGGCGGCCGGGGCTCCAGAGGGCGCAGCCGGGGCTTCCGCAGTGGTCGTCAGTGCTCGGGTATCGCTCACGGAACCGACGATCGTCGACCGCTCAGGCTGGTACCAGAGTGTTCTTATCCTGGTACCGGTGCTACCTGGCAACCGGCTCCGGACTGCGGCACCCTGGAGCCATGACCGTGGACACGCCCCTGACGCAGCCTGCCACAGGCCCTGCCGGCGACACCGCCTCGCGGCCCGCCACCGCTTCATGGCCCGCCGTCGGCCCACGGCCCGCCACCGCCCCGCGCGACGACGCCGCCCGCCGGGCCGAGCTGGCCGCCTTTCTGCGCAGCCGGCGGGAACGGATCACGCCCGAGCAGGTCGGGCTGCCGCGGGGCGCCCGCCGTCGCACCCCCGGACTGCGCCGCGAAGAGGTCGCGCACCTGGGCGCCGTCGGGGTCACCTGGTACACCTGGCTCGAACAGGCCCGGGACATCCACGTCTCGCCGCAGGTCCTGGACGCGGTCGCCCGTGCGCTGCTGCTCGACCGCGCCGAGCGCAGCCATCTGTTCGCGCTGGCCGGGGCGATCGACCCGACGCCGGGCACGGAGTGCACCGGGGTCACGCGCGAACTGCGGCAGATGCTGCGCCAGTTGGAGCCGTTCCCGGCCGTCCTCCAGAACAGCCGCTTCGACATCCTCGCCTACAACGCCACATACGGCCGTCTGATGTGCGACCTCGACGCGCTGCCCGAAGAGGACCGCAACTGCATGTGGCTGGCGTTCACCCACCCCGAGTGGCGGGCGAGCGTGGTCGACCTGGACGCCACGATGCGGGTGATGGCCGCCAAGTTCCGGGCGTCGATGGCCGAGCATGTCGCGGAGCCGGCCTGGAAGGCGCTGGTCGCGCGGCTGACGGAGGCGTCGTCCGAATTCCGGGAGATCTGGGCACAGCATGAAGTCATCCGCCCGATGAGTGCCGTCAAGCTCTTCCGGCATCCCCGGGTGGGCACACTGCAGCTGTCCGCGACGAGCCTGTGGACGGGGCCCAACCCCGGCCCCAAGCTGCTGTCCTACACACCGGTCGACGAGGTGACCCGGGAGCGGCTGGATCTGCTGGCGGCGGAGGCAGCGGAGGCAGCGCGGTCGGCCAGGCCGGCGGAGCCCACCGCACTCGTCACGGCCTGAGGGGCCCCGGGAGAGACACCCTGCCCCGGCCACAGCCCCCCGGCCCAGCCCCGGCCCCGGCCCCGGTCCAGCCCGGCCCAGACACCCCCCGCCCTACGGCTACGACCGTGCGTCCGCCGCCTGCTGCCCCCGGGCCCCGTCGTCGAACAGCGTCGCCGTGCGGTCGGCCGTCGCCTTCGCCCACCGGCCCGTGGTCAGGGCCCCGAGCAGCAGCACGGCCGCACCGCAGCCGGCGATGATCCACCACGCCGGGCGGCCGGCCGCGACGAAGGCGTCCGCGGAGGCGGCGGCGTGAGCCCCGCCCGCCAGTACGGCGCCGATCACCGCGACGCCGAGCGACTGCCCGACCTGCCTGCTGGTGGAGGCGACGGCGGCGGCCACCCCTGCCTGGGCACGCGGCATACCGGACACCGCGGTGTTGGTGATCGGGGCGTTGACCAGGCCGAATCCGATGCCGAACAGGACATAGCCGGTGAACAGCAACGCATTCGTGGCCTGGGCGTCGAAGGCCGCGAAGAGCAGCCCGCTCGCCCCCATCGCCGTACCGGCGAGGAGCAGCGAGAGCCGGGGCCCCCGGTTGCCGACCAGCCGCCCCGATACCGGGGCGAAGATCAGCGTCATCCCGGCCATGGGGAGCATGTAGAGACCGGCGTCCAAAGCGGACAGACCGCGGATGTTCTGCAGGTACAGCGTGTTGATGAAGAGGAAGCCGGCGAGCGCGGCGAAGGCGCACACCGCCACGACCATGGCTCCGCTGAACGGCACGCTGTGGAAGAACCGCAGGTCGATGAGGGGTTCACTGCGGCGCCGCTCGTAGGCGACCAGACCGGCCAGGGACACCAGCGCCACCAGGACGAACACCAGGATCTCGGGGGACGTCCAGCCGGCATCCGGGGCCTCGATGATCGCGTACGTCAGCGAGCCGAGCAGCGCGATCACCAGCAGCTGGCCGACCGGGTCGACGCGGCGCGGCTGGGGAGCGCGGGATTCCGGGACGTAGCGCAGGGTCAGGAAGAACGCCAGCGCCCCGATCGGGACGTTGATCCAGAAGATCGAGCGCCAGCCGACGCTCTGCACCAGCAGCCCGCCGATCACCGGCCCGGCCGCCATGCTGATGCCGACGACCCCGCCCCACACCCCGATCGCGCGGGCCCGCTCCCGCGGGTCGGTGAAGGTGTTGGTGATGATCGACATGGCGACCGGGTTGAGCATCGAGCCGCCGACCGCCTGCACCATCCGGAAGACCACCAGCCACTCCAGCCCCGGCGCCAGGCTGCACAGCAGCGAACCGACCGCGAAGACCACCAGCCCCACCAGGAAGATCCGGCGCCGGCCGAGCCGGTCGGCGGTGGAACCGGCCAGCATCAGCAGCGCCGCCAGGACCAGCGTGTAGGCGTCGATCGTCCACTGCATACCGGCGACCGAGGCGTGCAGCTCGTGCTGAATGGACGGCAGGGCGACATTGAGGATGGTGTTGTCGAGGCTGACGATCAGCAGGCTCATGCAGCAGATCGCCAGCACCAGGAGACGCCGTCGGCGGCTGAGATCAGGCATGGTTGAACGCTACAACGATCGCGGATGCCCGGTCCCGGCAGGGCCGCTCCCGCGGTGCGGGACAATGGGAGATCGCGGTGGCCGGACCGCCCGTACGGCCGCGGCCCGACCGTCCCGCCGAAGGAAGCCGAAGGTATCGCCGTCATGACTCTGCTGCAGATCGGTCCGCATGCGGTGCAGCCGCCCGTGGTGCTCGCGCCCATGGCCGGGATCACCAATGCCCCGTTCCGGACGCTGTGCCGGGAGTTCAGCGGCGGCAAGGGCCTGTTCGTCAGCGAGATGATCACGACGCGGGCGCTGGTCGAGCGCAACGAGAAGACCATGCAGCTGATCCACTTCGACGAGACCGAGAAGCCGCGCTCGATCCAGCTGTACGGCGTCGACCCGGACACCGTCGGCAAGGCCGCCCGCATGATCGCGGAAGAGGACCTTGCCGATCACATCGACCTGAACTTCGGCTGCCCGGTCCCGAAGGTGACCCGTAAGGGCGGCGGCTCGGCGCTGCCGTACAAGCGGAACCTGCTGCGCTCGATCCTGCGCGAGGCGGTGGCGAACGCGGGGGCCCTGCCGGTCACGATGAAGATGCGCAAGGGCATCGACGACGACCACATCACCTACCTCGACGCGGGGCGGATCGCCGCCGAGGAGGGCATCACGGCGATCGCCCTGCACGGGCGGACCGCGGCCCAGCACTACGGCGGCACCGCCGACTGGGACGCCATCGCGCGCCTCAAGGAGCACGTCCCGGAGATCCCGGTGCTCGGCAACGGCGACATCTGGTCGGCCGACGACGCCCAGCGGATGATGCGGGAGACCGGCTGCGACGGGGTGGTCGTGGGGCGCGGGTGCCTGGGGCGGCCGTGGCTGTTCGGCGATCTGGTCGCCGCCTTCGAGGGCACGGGTACCGGGGGCGACGCCTCCGAGGGGTACGCGCAGCCCACCCTCAAGGAGGTCGCGGCGGTGATGCTGCGGCACGCCACCCTGCTCGGCGAGTGGATCGGCGACGAGACCCGCGGAGTGATCGACTTCCGTAAGCATGTCGCCTGGTACACCAAGGGCTTCTCGATCGGCTCCGAGATGCGCCGCGGTCTCGCGGTGACCTCCTCCCTCGACGAGCTGGACGCGCTGCTGTCGGAGCTGGACCTGGACCAGCCGTGGCCGGTGGGCGCAGACGGCCCGCGCGGCCGCACCTCCGGCCGCAACCGGGTCGTCCTGCCGGACGGCTGGCTGGACGACCCCTACGACTGCGCGGGCGTGGACGCCGACGCGGAGCTGGACACGTCGGGCGGCTGACGCCGGACCCTGGTGAACGGAGCCCGGTACCTCCCCCGTACGGCGGAGGTGCCGGGCTCACTTTCGTGCGGAAGGCCGAGGCGCCCCCACTGGCGTGCGGTGCACCCTTGCCGAAGGTACGCACGGGGTACTGACCGGCTCCTCACCGGCCGGGGCTTGACCCTGACGTTACGTCAGGCAGCAGCCTGAGGTGCGGCGCGCCCGTGGCCGCCCGGAGGAATCGGTGACCCTCTGCCGGGCCCGTACGGGGGACGGGCCCGGCAGAGCGTCGGCGCGGCTCCCCCGTACCGGACAGAGGGCCACGCGGAGGCACCCGGGGCGGCGTGCGGGGCGTGTCGGCGGGCGGGCGACCACCACCCGCCGCTACCGTTTGAGGCCATACCGGCACTGGGTGTCATGGGCCGGGCGCATGCGGGCGCCGGGCCATACGGACCGGGCGGAAGCCGAGGGGGCTGTTGTGGTGAGCGGGCACCGGTCCCTCGCGGACACGGAGAAGGCGGTCCAGGCCAGACTCGGCGACACCCCCGTCCCCGTCTGTCACGAGCGGATGGCCGCGGTCGCGAGCATCTATCGCGCCGCGGCCGCCGTACGGCAGCACTTCGAGAACTCCGTATTGCGCGACGCCGAGCTGACCTGGACCGCCTTCGTCGTGCTGTGGGTGGTCTGGATCCGGGGTGAGCGGGAGACCCGGCGGGTCGCCGAGGACGCGGGCATCTCCAAGGGCACGCTCACCGGCGTCGCCCGCACGCTCCAGGGCCGCGGCTTGCTGGAGCGCAGGACCCATCCGGCCGACGGGCGGCTCGCCCTGCTGTCCCTGACCCCCGAGGGCGAGCGGCTGATGATCAGGGTCTTCCCGGAGTTTCACACCGAGGAAGCCTTTGTCACCGAGCCCCTGAGCGATGACGAGGCGCTGGATCTGGCGGATCTGCTGGGCCGGATCGTGCTGCAGGTCGAGACCCGGGGCGCGGACCGGCGTCTGGAGCTGCTGGACGGCCAGGACCCCCGGCCACGACGGAGCGGACGCCGGGCCAAGGGGTAGGGCGGGAGAGGGAAGAGGGGAAGAGAGGCGGTCGGCAACCAGGGATCGAAAACTTGGCCCGATGGCGATGCCCGGATCCGCCGGCCGCAGGCGACCGGGGGCGCGTCCCGGTGGATGTCTTCCTTGGACAGGTCGTGGAGCGAGACACTGAAGTGGGTCCAAATGATGGGACCGGGTCACACATGAGCGCGTGATTCTCGCCACCCCTGATAGGGGTTGCGCTCAGATGAGCACCCCGGGCGGGGCTCCACCTCTCCAATGGTGGCACCGGGTGCCATGCGTCATGCGTTCGAGTTATTACGCCATTCGTTGCTCCGAGTAGCACATCAACGCTATTTCGACTACGTAGCGGAGTGGTGCATTCAGGTAATGAAGCTACGTCCAAATGCATGATCACTTTCGATCCAGTGGCGGACGGCTGGTTACGCACGCATGTCGACCAAGTGGACGTACCCATGCGCCTTCGATCTGGGTATGTTCCTCGCCGTCAGGGCAGCCCGTCGGCGAGGAGTCAGTGCCGTGCCGGAAACGCAAGATCCCCACGTAACCCAGCCTTCGTCCGTGAAGTTCGTCTACGACTTCACCGAGGGCAACAAGGAGCTCAAGGACCTCCTCGGCGGCAAGGGTGCGAACCTCGCCGAGATGACCAACCTGGGACTTCCGGTCCCTCCCGGCTTCACGATCACCACTGAAGCCTGCAAGGTCTACCTCGAGAGCGGCACCGAGCCCGCGGCACTGCGTGCCGAGGTCTCCGAGCACCTGGACGCCCTTGAGCAGCAGATGGGCAAGAAGCTCGGCCAGGCCGACGACCCGCTGCTCGTATCGGTCCGTTCCGGGGCGAAGTTCTCCATGCCCGGCATGATGGACACCGTCCTCAACATCGGCCTCTCCGATGCATCGGTTTCCGGCCTCGCCGCGCAGGCCGGTGACGAGCGGTTCGCGTGGGACTCCTACCGCCGCCTGATCCAGATGTTCGGCAAGACCGTGCTGGGCGTGGACGGCGAGCTCTTCGAGGAGGCGCTGGAGGAGGCCAAGCAGGCCAAGGGCGTCCGCGTCGACATCGAGCTCGACGCCGCCGACCTCAAGAGCCTGGTCGCGCACTTCAAGGACATCGTGTCCAAGGAGACCGGCCGGGACTTCCCGCAGGAGCCCCGCGAGCAGATGGACCTCGCGGTGCGCGCGGTCTTCGACTCGTGGAACACCGACCGCGCCAAGCTCTACCGCCGCCAGGAGCGCATCCCCGGCGACCTCGGCACCGCGGTCAACGTCTGCTCCATGGTCTTCGGCAACCTCGGCCCGGACTCCGGCACCGGCGTCGCCTTCACCCGCGACCCCGCCAGCGGCCACCAGGGCGTCTACGGCGACTACCTGCAGAACGCGCAGGGCGAGGACGTCGTCGCCGGTATCCGCAACACCGTGCCGCTCGCCGACCTCGAGAACATCGACAAGGCGTCGTACGACGAGCTGATGCAGATCATGGAGACGCTCGAAACGCACTACAAGGACCTGTGCGACATCGAGTTCACCATCGAGCGCGGCAAGCTGTGGATGCTGCAGACCCGGGTCGGCAAGCGCACCGCCGGTGCCGCCTTCCGGATCGCCACCCAGCTCGTCGACCAGGGCCTGATCGACGAGGCCGAGGCCCTGCAGCGGGTCAACGGCGCGCAGCTGGCGCAGCTGATGTTCCCCCGCTTCGACCTGGGCGCGAAGTCCGAGACGATCGGCCGCGGCATCGCCGCCTCTCCGGGCGCGGCGGTCGGCAAGGCCGTCTTCGACTCGTACACCGCCGTCAAGTGGTCGCGCTCCGGCGAGAAGGTCATCCTGATCCGCCGCGAGACCAACCCCGACGACCTCAACGGCATGATCGCCGCCGAGGGCATCCTCACCTCCCGCGGCGGCAAGACCTCGCACGCCGCCGTCGTCGCCCGCGGCATGGGCAAGACCTGTGTCTGCGGCGCCGAGGAGCTGGAGGTCGACACCAAGGCCCGCCGGATGACGACCCAGGAGGGGACCGTCATCGAGGAGGGTGACGTCGTCTCCATCGACGGCTCCACCGGCAAGGTCTACGCCGGTGAGGTGCCGGTCGTGCCGTCCCCGGTCGTGGAGTACTTCGAGGGCCGGATGCACGCCGGGGCCGAGGACGCTGACGAGCTGGTCAAGGCCGTCCACCGGATCATGGCCTACGCGGACCGGGTACGCCGGCTGCGCGTACGGGCCAACGCCGACAACGCCGAGGACGCCGCCCGTGCCCGCCGGTTCGGCGCCCAGGGCATCGGCCTGTGCCGCACCGAGCACATGTTCCTCGGTGAGCGCCGCGAGATGGTCGAGCGCCTGATCCTGGCCGACACCGAGACCGACCGGGACGCCGCGCTCAGCCAGCTGCTGCCGCTCCAGAGGGCCGACTTCATCGAGTTGTTCGAGTCGATGGACGGACTGCCGGTGACGGTCCGGCTGCTGGACCCGCCGCTGCACGAGTTCCTGCCCGACATCACCGAGCTGTCGGTCCGGGTCGCGCTCGCCGAGGCCCGCAAGGACGCCAACGAGAACGACCTGCGGCTGCTGCAGGCGGTGCACAAGCTGCACGAGCAGAACCCGATGCTGGGCCTGCGCGGTGTGCGCCTCGGCCTGGTCATCCCCGGTCTGTTCGCGATGCAGGTGCGTGCCATCGCCGAGGCGGCCGCCGAGCGCAAGAACGCCAAGGGCGACCCGCGTGCGGAGATCATGATTCCGCTGGTGGGCACCGTCCAGGAGCTGGAGATCGTCCGGGAGGAGGCCGAGCAGGTCATCGCCGAGGTCGAGAAGGCTCATGGCGTCAGCCTCAAGCTCACCCTCGGCACGATGATCGAGCTGCCCCGCGCCGCCCTCACGGCCGGACAGATCGCCGAGTCGGCCGACTTCTTCTCCTTCGGTACGAACGACCTCACGCAGACGGTCTGGGGCTTCAGCCGCGACGACGTCGAGGCCAGCTTCTTCACCGCGTACCTGGAGAAGGGCATCTTCGGCGTCAGCCCGTTCGAGACCATCGACAAGGACGGCGTGGGCTCCCTGGTCCGCAACGCCGCCGCGGCCGGCCGGGCCACCCGCCCGGACCTCAAGCTCGGCGTCTGCGGCGAGCACGGCGGTGACCCGGAGTCCGTCCACTTCTTCCACGAGGCCGGACTGGACTACGTCTCCTGCTCCCCGTTCCGCATCCCGGTCGCACGGCTGGAGGCGGGCCGCGCGGCCGCGGAGTCCAAGGGCAGCGACAGCCGCTGACCGCGCCGGGGGCGGTGAGTACCACTGCCCCCGCCGGTCACCGCGGGCGCCGGGTGCGCCCGCGGTGGCGTGAAAGACCCACCGGAGCCCGGCAGTACGGGCACCAACCCTCAGCCGCCCGGCTGTCGGCTCCGGCACCCCAAGAGGGCGGCACCTGTGCGGAGGTGCCGCCCTCGGTCTTTGGTCCCGGACGCCCGTTTGCGGGGCCCCGGTGTCGCTGCGGTGCGGCGAGGCAACGCCCCGGCACCGGCGGGAAGTTGAAGGACGGCCGGAGGGCAGTCGCAGGCCGGTCGCAGGCCGGTCGGAAGGTCCCGTTGGTTAGATCACAGAAAAACCTGCGGCAAAGAGGGCAACTGCCGGGTATTGCCCCGTTTTACCCGCTGAGGGTGAGGGTGGGAGCACTCCCGCCAAGTAATTTTTTCCTTGCCCTTAGGCCTTATATCGGTCATAAGATCCCAGGCATCCCGCACGCCTGAGCGCTCTGCCCACGCGGCGGATTCCCTTCTCTTGACCAGGAAAAGGTCTCCAGTGAACCTTCGCCGTACCCTCGCGACCGCAGCCGTTGCCGCTGTGACCGCGCCTGCGGTCCTGCTCTCCGCGAGCACCGCCTTCGCCGACACCAAGGCCCCGGCGCAGACGCAGCAGAAGCCGACCTACGCGGAACTGAAGAAGGCCGCCGACGACGCGAAGAAGGCGTACGAGGACGCGGTTGCCGCCGAGAAGGCCGGCCGCGAGAAGATCAACGCCACCATGGCCGCCCTGGATCAGGACTCCCACCCGCTCAAGGCGGCCTTCCTCGCCGCGGACAAGGCGGCCAAGGCCGCCGCCGCCGGCAAGACCGCCGCCGACAAGGCCGTCGAGGACGCCAGGGCCGCGCTGGACGAGGCCACGGACGAGGACGGGAAGGCCAAGGCGCAGGAGGCACTGAGCGCCGCCGAGGCGCAGGCCAGGACTGCCGCCGAGGCCAAGACGAACGCGGACGCCAAGCGCAAGGCGGCCAGGGACGCATGGGACGACGCCAAGGTCGCGGCGTTCCGGGAGTGGAACAAGGTCCTGACCGCCTCGGCCGAGGCCCGCAAGGCCAAGGACGCGGCCGAGCAGGCGCTCGCCGCTGCCGCCGAGTGCGTACGCGTGCCGGGCCTGACCGTCCTCGCGAACCGCCTGCCCGCGAAGGTGGTCGCCGGGACCACGGTCGACTTCTCGTTCACCGTGGCCAACGCCACCGACCGCACGCTGGACGTGGACCCGCTGGTCTTCTTCCGCTTGACCGCCAGGCACCAGGAACAGCACTTCATGAAGGTGCAGTGGGCCGACGGTTCCGGCTGGAAGGAGCTGGACTCCACGAAGGGCGGCTCCCACATTGCCTCCGTCAAGGGCATGAAGCCCGGCGCCCGCACCGAGGTGAAGATGCGGATGACGCTCGAAAAGGAGGCCCCGGCCCTCGATGCCTTCGCTCTGTTCGCGGGTGACGCCGCTGATGCGTACCACCCGTGTGTTCTCGGCCCCATGAAGCGCTACGACTTCAAGGTGCTGCCGGCCGGCAGCAAGCCCGGCACGGTCGGCGACGCGAAGCCCGGCAAGGTCGAGGAGAAGGACCGCCCGAAGCCGGAGTCGAAGCCGGCCGCGCAGACCGGTTCCCCGGCTTCCGCCGGCTCCACCGCCTCCGCCCAGCCGGCGTCGGCAGTCACCGGCGGCACTCTCGCCTCGACCGGTGCGTCGCCCGCCGTGCCGCGGTTCGCCCTCGTCGGCGGCGGCGCCGTGCTGCTCGGCACCGGCGCGGTCTTCGCCGTACGCCGTCACCGCGGGGCCCGGGGCACCAACTGATCCAGGGCAGCAACTGCCCCGGGTGTCGTCAACTGGCCCCGGGCAGCACCTGATCCCGGGCGCCGGCTGACCCCAGGCGCCGAAGAGGGCCCGCATCCGAGTGCTGGACGCGGGCCCGTGCGACTTCTGCCCGTGTGGCATCTTCGCAGGTCAGAATGGCGAGGGCGGCACCTGTGCGGAGGTGCCGCCCTCGCTCTTTCCGGACTCCCCCCTCGGGAGCTGCCGTCACCCCGGTCGGCGCGGGGTGCGGCCTTCAGCGGGGCTGGCGAGCGGCCGGGTGGTTGCCCATCACCCCCCACGGGATCGAGCAATCCGGTCCGTTCGCACCGCCGCTGAATTGAGTACAAGCTTTCCTCCACCGGGCCCGGTGGCGCGACCACTTTCAAGTCTGGCCAAAAGGGCATGGTGACCGCACGTGTTGGCGTGCATACTCAGGCGTGCCGGGGGCCGACTGAGGAAACCAGAGGTGGGGGTTTCGGTGTTACGCGTCCATTTCAGTGGACTCGATCTGGCCCGTGTGCGCATTGCGGCACGCCCGGACGCACTGTGGGAGACCGTCTTAAGCTTTCACCGGCTGCGCGACCGACGGGACGATTCGGCGTTCGGCAAATGGCGATCGGAAACGCGCGGAAGGTTGAATGGCGAAGCGCGACTGCTGGCGCCGCTCGTGCCCACCCGCGGGTATTTTCCCGATTTCCTGACGCCCGCCGAAGGGCTCCTCGGCATGACCGACGCGCTCGCCGCGCTGCGCGAGACGCCGTCCGCCCGGCTGCACGAGGAGCTGTCCCGGCTCTCCGCGGCCACCCGCCCGTTCCCGTCGTGGATACGGGCGATGGCCGAGGGCGACACCCGCGCCCTCGGCCGGCTCGCCGGGATCCTCCGGCGCTATTACGAGGCGGCCGTCGCCCCGTACTGGCCGCGCGTCCAGTGCCGTATCGAGGCCGACCGGGCCGCCCGCGGCAGGGCGCTGCTCGACGGCGGCGCGGACCGGCTGCTGGCCTCGCTCCCGCCGATGATGCGCTGGCGCCCGCCCGTGTTGGAGGCCGACTATCCGGTGGACCGCGATCTCCACCTCGGCGGCCGGGGGCTGTTGCTGCTGCCGTCGTACTTCTGCCGCCGCACCCCGGTCACCTTCCACAACACGGATCTGACGCCCGTGCTGGTCTACCCCGTGGAACACCCGGTGCCGCGGATCACCCCGCCGGTACCGCCGGAACGTTCCCTCGGCCGGCTCGTCGGCCAGACCCGCTCCGCGATACTCCAGGGCGTCGGCGTCGGCTGCACCACCAGCGAACTCGCCCGGCGCGCCGATGTCTCGCTGGCCTCCGCCAGCCAGCATGCGACGGTGCTCCGCGATGCCGGCCTGCTGGTCACCCTGCGGCAGGGCAACGCGGTGCTGCACACCCTCACCCCGCTGGGCGCGGCCCTGCTGCGCGGTGCGCGTCCGGCGGAAGCGGCGGCGTACGAACGGCTGGGGTGAGCGGCGCCGGGCACACCTGCGGGCGCGTGCGGGACGCCGTGGCGCGCGACGGGTGCGCCATGCCGCCTGCCGGGGACGTCGTGCCGCGTGCCCGGAACGCCGCGCCGTGCGTCCGGCGCCTCCTGCCGCAGCCGGAGCCCGGCTTGCGGCAGGTCCGGCTCCGGCTGCCGCAGGTCCGGCTCCGCCTGCCGCCCCTCAGGCACGTCCTGACGGGCGGCGCAGATACCGGGCCCGCGGTCAGTAGGGGCGGTCGCCCGCGATGGCGACCCGCTCCGCGACCCGGCGGTGCGTTCCGTAGTCGTTCACCGCGTAGTGCTGGGTGGCACGGTTGTCCCAGAACGCGAGGTCCCCCGCCTGCCAGCGCCACCGCACCTGAAACTCCGGCACCTGCGCCTGCTGGAACAACACGCGCAACAGCCGGTCGCTCTCCGCCTCCTCCAGGCCCACGATCCGGGTGGTGAAGGAGGCGTTGACGAACAGCATCCGCCGCCCGGTCTCCGGGTGCCGGCGCACCACCGGATGCTCGACCGGAGGGAATTGCTCCTGAAATGGTGCCAGTTGAACGCTGGAGTAGAAGCGCGCGAAACCCGGGAGATAGTCGTGCACCGCCCGCGCCCCATTGACCCGTGCGCGGATTTCCGGAGGCAAATTGTCGTATGCCGCGGCCATATCGGCCCACAGGGTGTCCCCGCCCGCGGGCGGCACCTCCCGCAGTTGCAACACCGCGCCCAGCGCCGGGCGTTCGCGGAACGTGACATCCGTGTGCCATACGTTCTCGAACGTCAAGGCCCCGCCTGCCGCCTTGTCGAACCGCACCACATCCCTCGAATCGCCCCACGCCAGCAACGGGTTGGACTCCAGCTCACCCCAATTGCGCGCGAATTCGCGCTGCGCCGCGGAGCTCAGATGCTGCCCGCGGAAGAACAGCACCTTCCACTCCAGCAACGCCCGGTTCAGCTCCGCGCGCAGGCCGGCGGACAGCGGCCGGGACAGGTCCAGCCCACGGATTTCGGCCCCGATGGTGGCCGCCTGCGGCACGACCTCGAAGCGCTCGTACGGCCGGTCCTCCCAGTCTTCGGGGGTGCGGCGCAGGACGCGGTGCCCTTCGTAGAGGCCGTCGGCGGGGATGCGGTGGGGGCGCAGGACGGGGGTGGGCACGGGGGCGGGGGAAGCCGCGGAATCGGCGAACGTCGTCAACTGATCCTCCTGATCGGGAGAAGGGGAGGCGGGTGGGTGGGAGGAAGGGAGAGCGGGAGGCGGGAGCCATGTGCCTGGCGGCCGGGGGATGGGTGTGCGGCCACGGCGGCCGCGGTCGTCGGGCGGACCACCGCCCGCCGCACGTCAGGGCAGGAACCCGTCAGTGCAGGTGGCCGTCAGCCCGTGAACCCGTCAGCCCGTGAACCCGTAGCCCGTGAACCGGTCAGCGTGTGAACCCGCCAGGGCATGACGCCGGCGACGCCTGAAGCTGCCGGTGCGGGAAGCCGCCACCGCGGGAAGCCGTCAGGCCGTACAGGAACAACCGGCCGGGGGAGATCCCACCCGGCCGCGGCGGCGCAGAAAGCTCAGGCCGCGGGGCGCGCACTCGCCGTGGGGGCCGCTCTCGCGCGGGGCCACCTCACGGACGGTCGGGTGCGTGCTCATGCCAGGCACCGTACCCCCTCCTGGCGGGCGGGCTCAATGCCTCAGTCGTCGATCCCGCTGCGCTCCACCCCCGCCACGATGTACCGCTGGAGCAGCAGGAAGACCACCACCAGCGGGGCGATCGAGACCGCCGCGGCCACGAACAGCTCATGCAGATTGAGGTTCTGCGCGGTGGTGAACGTCGACAGCGCCACCTGTACCGTCCAGGCCTCCTGGTCCTGTCCGATCACCAGCGGCCACAGGAACGCGTTCCAGGCACCGATGAAGACGATGGTGGCGACGGCGGCGAAGACCGGCCGGGCGTTGGGCACCACGATGCGCCAGTACGTCCGCCAGTAGCCGAGCCCGTCGACCCGTGCCGCGTCCTCCAGCTCCTTGGGGAAGCCCAGGAAGTACTGCCGGAAGATGAAGCAGGCGAACGCGCTGAACAGCGTCGGAATGACCAGGCCCCGCAGGGTGGAGATCCAGCCGAGCGACGACACCAGCACGAAGCTCGGCACGAACGTCACGGCCGCCGGGACCATCAGCGTCCCCAGGATCGCGTAGAAGACCACAGGGGCGTGCCGGTAGGGGATGCGGGCCAGGCCGTATCCCGCGAGCGAGGCCAGCAGGACCGTACCGAGGGTCGTCGAGACCGCGATCAGCGTGGAGTTGAGCAGCGCCCGGCCCAGGGGGAGGCCCGGATCCCGGAAGACCTCGGTGAGATGCGACCACTGCAGCTCGTGCGGGAAGAACGTCCAGTCAGGGGACGTGATCTCCCGCTCGGTGGCCAGCCCGTTCCGCACCAGCAGGTAGAAGGGGACGAGGAACAGCAGCGCGAGGGCGATCACGGTGACGACCCGCAGCGCGCGCCCGGCTCTGGTCAGCGCGTCATGCATCGGTGCTCACTCCTCCTTGCGGCCGAGGCCGAACCAGCGGGCCTGGACGACCGTCGCCACCGCGATGATCAGCGCCAGGATCACCGCGCCCGCGCTGCCCAGCCCGAGATTCTGGTCCTGTCCGAGCGCCGTGTAGTACAGATAGACCAACGGTGGCCGGGCGTAGGGCGGATAGCCGCGCGCATCGCTCAGCAGGTTGTAGAACTCGTCGAACGCCTGGAACGCGTTGATCACCAACAGCAGCACCACCGCCACGGACGTGGCGCGCAACTGCGGAAAGGTGAGGTGCCGGAAGACCTGCCAGCCCGGCCGCGCCCCGTCCACCGCCGCCGCCTCGTACAGCTGCGGTGAGATCCGCTGCAGTCCGGCCAGGAACAGGATCATGTAGAACCCGGCCTGCAGCCACAGCCGTACGGTCACGATGACCAGCCAGTACCAGGGCGGATGGGTCGTCGACAGCCAGGCGGTCTGGTCCGCGCCGAACCACCCCAGCACGGTGTTGGCCAGCCCGAACCGCACCCCGTTGAAGACCGACAGCTTCCAGATCACCGACGCGACGACATAGGAGCAGGCCGTCGGCAGGAAGAACACCGACCGGAAGAACGCCTGGGCGAAGCGCAACCGGTTCACCATCAGCGCCAGGGCGAGCGACAGCGCATAGGTCGCCGGCACGATGAACACCGTGAACAGCGCAAACGTGCCCAGGCTGCCGAGGAACGCCGGATCGCTCAGCATCGTGCCGTAGTTGCCCAGCCCGACGAAATCCGAGCCGGACGGACTCACGGTGTTGTGCGCGTCGAAGAAGCTCAGGTAGACGCTCCACACCAACGGCACGTACGTGAACAGCCCCAGCCCGATCGCGAACGGCCCGACGAAGACCCAGAACCAGAGATTCCGCCGCTGCGGGCCGAGCCACCGGGTGCCGGGCGAGCGGGGCCCGGCTTCCGGCCCCGCCGCGGCACGCGGGGCCGGTACGTCTGTGACCGCTTCCTCGGTCCCGCCCGCGGTCACTTCTTCTTGACCCGCTGGAGCTCGGCATTGACCTTGCGCACCACGCTTTTCAGCTCGCTCTCCGGATTGGCGCCGTCCTTGATGATCCGGCTCAGCGCGTCCTGATAGGCACTACGGTCCGCGGTCGTCCACAACAGCGGCTCGGCGTAGCCGTGATCGGTCGAGAACCGCACCGCGTCCGCCGCCGGGCCGGACTGCAGCTGCCGGGCCTTCTTCGCCAGTGAGACCCGCGCCGGGATGTGGAATCCGTACGACAGCGCGAAGTCCTGCTGGTAGTCGGTGCGGTCCACCCACAGCCACTTCGCGAAGGCCTTGGCCTCCGCCTTGCGTGCGCTCCGCGCGCTGACCGCGGAGCCATAGGCACCCACCTGAACGGAGGGTTTCCCTCCGCTCCCGTCCTTCGGGAACGGCAGCACCCCGAAGTCGTCCCCCAGCGCCTTCTTGATCTGCGGCAGCGCCCACAGCCCCGACCACTGCATCGCGGTCAGCCCCTGGATGAAGGCGGCCGGATCGGACCAGTCCGTGGGCGCCCCCAGCAGCAACGACTTGTCCGCGTACAGCTGCCGGATCTTGCCGAGGGTACGCGCCGCGGCCGGATCGTCGAACCCGACCTTGCCGTCCGGGCTGATCAGGCTCAGCCCGGCGGCGAACAGCGGCGTCCCGCCGAGCACCCCCACCCCGCCGTCGTTCCCCAGGAACAGCCCCTTGGACTTCTTGTCGCTGAGCTTCTTCGCCCCGTCCACCAGTTCGTCGAGCGTCTGCGGCGGCTGCACCCCGGCCTTCTTCAGCAGGCTCTTGCGGTAGTACAGCAACTGCATGTCGACGACCTGCGGGATGCCCCAGATCTTGTCCTGCCAGATCTTCGGCGCCAGCACGGCCTGATGGAAGTCGTCCTTCACCGGCTCGATCTCGGCGGTCAGATCGACCACCTGACCGCCCCGGATCTGGTCCAGCAGCGGCCCGTTGGCCTCGAAGACGTCCGGCCCCGAGTCGGTGAGCAGCGCGGCCGCCGTCTGCCGGTCGTAGTCACCCGGCCGCCACTGCACCGAGACGTCCGCCTTCCGGTACGCGGCGGCGTACCGCTTCACGGCCTGCTGGGTCCCGGGCTCCCCGTACTGGTGGTACCACTGGCTGAGCGCGGGCCCCGAACCGCCGCCGCCCCGCCCGGTGTTGGACCCGCACGCGGTCGCCGTCCCCGCGGCAAGGGCCATCCCGGCGCCGGCCGCCAACAGCCGCCGCCTGTTGATCTCCGTCATGGCACGTCGCCCCCTGAGCTCGTAACCTACCGGTGATCGACGATCACCGACGGTGCGACCGTCCACTCTGCCGCACGACTGTGAAGCGCGCATGGCATCCGCACGAAACGGGGCCGCGGGGCGGGCTGTCGGTGTGCGCCCACGCGCGACAGGAGCCGGTCGCCGTCCAGCGCTTCAGCAGTGGCTCATCCTCGTCCCCGCCCACCTGGCCGGCAGGACAATGCGAGCATGAACTCGCTGCACGGAGCCTCGCTTCAAGGCGCCTCGGTCGTCCTCCGGCCGACAGCGGACGGCGATACCGCCACGCTCGACCGCATCGTCCGGGAGCCGGAGGTCGCGGCCTGGTGGTCGGTGCCGGACGACTACCGGGACATGCTCGCTGTCGTCGTCGACGGTGAGGTCATCGGGGCGATTCAGTTCGACGAGGAGACCGACCCGGAATTCCGTCACGCCACCATCGACATCTTCCTCACGGCACAGCGGCACGGCCAGGGCCTCGGCACGGACGCCGTACGCACCCTGGCCCGCTGGCTGATCCGCGAGCGCGGCCACCACCGCCTGACCATTGACCCGGCCGCCGCCAACACCGCCGCCATCCGCAGCTACCGCAAGGTCGGCTGCAAGCCCGTGGGCATCATGCGCGCGTACGGCCGCGACTACCGGACGGGCGGCTGGGCGGACGGGTTGCTGATGGATCTGTTGGCGGATGAGGTGACGTGAGGGGCGGGAACGGGGCCGGCGCCGCTGCGGAGGGCGGCGAGGGCCTGGACACTTCGCAAGGCGAAGAGCGGGTCAGGCCGTGAACGACCTGTCCTCGGTGAGATTGCCGTCCTTGTCCCAGCGCCGGCGCCGCGTTCGCCTGCCCTGCTCGCTGAACACGGAATGCTCGGCCAGCCGGCCGTTCGGGTGCCATCTGCGCCAATCCCCGACGGCGAGCCCCCATCTGACCCGGCCTTCGGTCTTCTTCGACTCGTCGGAATACCACTCGGTCTGCGGGCCGGAGGGCACCCCTTCGACGTAGGAAATGAGGGCGCTCACCCGGCCCGTGGCATCCCGGTGGACGACTTCGCCGGTGAAGGGCTCGTCCTCGTAATGGACACGCATGTCGTCGTCGCGGTAGGAGTCTTCGGCTTCGATGCGCAAGGTCACTCCAGCAGGTCCGGCAGGTCCGGAACATCCAGCACGTCCAGCACGGGAGAAGTGTCCGTTCCGCTATGCCGGGGCCTGGCGCTGCTTGCGGTAGAGCTCGATGGCCGCCTCGGTGGGGAAGTTGGGCACGGGGACGGTTTCGCCGGTGTCCTTGGCGACGATGATCTTTGACCCGCCGGGCGGGGCCGGCTGCGGGGGGCCGGACGCGTCCGGTGTACCGGGGGAGGCGGCGTACACGAGGTAGCCGATGTCGAATTCGTGGACGTGCAGGGGGGCGGGGGAGCCGTCGGGCAGCTTGGGCTCGGCATAACGGCTGCGGACGAGGGCGAGCGCTTCCTCGGGGGTGATGGGTGGCGTGTGCTGGTCTGGCGAACTGGTCATTTTCTGCTCCTGTTGCGCACAGGAGGTCCGGCGCCTGTAGTGCCGGTGGTAGAGCTCCACTGCCGATTCCGGAGGGAAGTTGGGCACGGACGACACCTCGCCGTCGATCTTGGAGATGACGACGTGGCTGCCGCCGGGCTCCGCGGGAGGCGCGGTGGGGTCCTCGGGGCGTGGCCAGCTCGCGTGGATCAGATAGCCGATGTCGAATTCATGGACGTACAGGCCGGTGGGACCGCCGGGTGAGCCGACCTCGGGGAAGTGTTTCCGGCCGATCGCCAGTGCCTCGGCCTGGTTCGTCGGCAGAGGCTCGGGGCCGAGCCGCGGACGGTACGGGGGAGGCGTGGGAGGCAGGCCGGGGGTGCTGCCCGGCGGCCGGTCGGACTCGGTCATGGGGCTCTCTCCTCGGGTGGGTCGGTGCGTGTGGGCCGTGCCTGGGGGCGAGGCCAACTTAATCCACGCGCCGGTGGCCTGATGGGTTCCTCTCCGGGGTGGGGCAGGGCAGGGCGGGGTGTGGTGAGGGGGTGAGGTGGGTGCCGGCCGGGACCCGGTCCTCAGCCGAACAGCACGCGTGCCAGCCAGAATTCCAGCAGTTCCGCGTCGCCGGTGATCTCGAAGGTGTCGTTGTCGGCGGGGGTACGGCCGTAGATGAGGAGCAGGAGGTCGGTCAGCGGGGCGCGGACGGAGACGGCGGCCGGCTCCTGGGCGCGGCGCCAGGCGAGGGTGTCGCCGGTGAGGTCGACGAGCCAGTCGGCGGCGGCTTCCGGTGGGGTGTCCGTGGCGTGGAAGTGGAGGGTGCGGCCGGGGCCGAGGAGTTCGCGCCGGTCGGGGTGGAAGTCGAACATCTCGGGGAGGGAGCCGAGTTCCATCCATTCGTCGAGGGTGTCGAGGGCGAGGCGCTGGTCGACGGTGAAGTCGCTGCCGAGCGCCAGCGTGACGTCGGCCCGGTGCATGACCGTCTCGTGGGCCATGCGGCGGGCGAAGAAGCGCGGGGAGCCGGAGGGGAGCGGGGTCCAGATCCGGATGTCGGGGCCCGTGGAGCGCAGCGTGTCCGCAAGGCGCCGGGCGCCCTCGAGGAGCCAGGCGGCGGCCTCGGCCGGGGACTGGGTGGTGTCGCGGGGCAGGACGCGGAGGGCGGTCTCGGGCGGGGGTTCGGTCGCCCGGGTCCGTACCAGGTCCTCGACCCAGCGATGGGCCTCGCCCAGATGCCGGAGCAGCTGGGCGAGGTTCCAGTCCGGGCACGAGGGGACGGTGGTCGTCAGGTCGGCGTCCCGCTCCGTGAGGCAGGACGCCAGCAGTGCGGCCTGGTCGACGAGGGCGGCGCAGTGACCGTCGTAATCCATGCTCATTGCGGGGTGTGCGGAGTTCATGACCTCACGGTAGGACGCACCACTGACAACGGAGCGTCACGACGAGCGGTTCCGTGTCACGAGCAGTGAGCAGGCCCGCCTCACGAGCGGTGGCCCCGGCAGGAGCAGATCCGCATCACGAGTCGTTCCCCCTCCCGAGCCGAGCTGTTCCCCCTCCCGCTCAGCCCGGCGTCACGATCCGGCGCTAGGAACGGCCGGCACGGGGATCGCCGGTACAGCGAACGGCTGGCACAGGGATCGGCCGGCGCGGGGGACCACACAGGGAACGGCCGGTACAGGGAACGGCCACCGCGCCGCACCCGTCGGTCAGAATGCCGCGGCCGGCCGTGAGAAGTCGTAGTGGACGCCGGTGAGCTCTTCCGACGCGGCCCACAGGCGCTCGCCGTTGGCGTCCTTCTTGGTCCAGGGGGCGCGGAAGGACTGGGCGGGGGCGCCGCGCAGCCCGTTGCGCGGACCGATGAAGGAGTCCGGCCGCATATGAGGCGCGGTGGCCGCGCAGAGGGTGCCCAGGGCGCCGCCGTCCGGGGACTGGCCGATGAGGCCGGTCCCGAAGTCGATGATCCGCTCGGCGGAGGTGCGCCCCTCCATGCGGACGCCCGCGGTCATGAGGTTGGTGGAGGCGTATCCGGGGTGCGCGGCGGCCGCGACGACCTGGGAGCCGGCCGCGGCCAGCCGCCGGGTCAGTTCGTGGGTGAAGAGCAGGTTGGCGCTCTTGGAGCGGCTGTATGCGATCCAGCGGCGGTAGGAGCGCGTGCTGTTGAGGTCGGTGTAGTCGAGGTCGGCGAGGGCGTGCAGCATGCTGGAGACGGTGACGACCCGGGCGCCGGGCGTGGCGAGGAGCTTGGGCAGCAGCAGCCCGGTCAGCGCGAAGTGGCCGAGGTGGTTGGTGCCGAACTGCATCTCGAAGCCGTCGGCGGTGGTCCGGTACGGCAGTGCCATCACGCCGGCGTTGTTGATGAGCAGGTCGAGGCGGTCGCCGTCGAAGTCGTCGAGGGCGGCGGCGAAGTCCCGTACGGAGGAGAGATCGGCCAGGTCGAGGGGCCGGAACTCGGCCTCGGCGGTGGGGACGTCGGCCCGCAGCCGGTCCAGGGCGGCCATGCCCCGCGCCTCGTTGCGGCAGGCCAGCAGCACGCGGGCGCCGTGCCGGGCCAGTTCACGTGCCGTGGCGTAGCCGAGTCCGCTGTTGGCGCCGGTGACGACCGCCGAGCGGCCGGTCTGGTCGGCGATGTGGCTGGTGTTCCACCGGGTCACGCCTGTGCTCCTCCGTACGGGGGCGACCAGAGTACGTGGGAGGGGCGGCCGGGACCGGAGAGGGCCGGAGGCGGGCCCGCTGCCCGCCGGCTGCCCGCCCTCCGTCGTCCTCCGCGACCCGTCCTCCGCGACCTGTCCTCCGCGCTCCGTCCTCCCTGTGCCCCGCGCGTCGCGCCCGTGCTCACTCCTCCTCGGCGAGGCGCTTGATCGCCGAGAGACGGGTGTCCCAGGTGGCGGCCACCCGGTCCATCCACCGGGCGGTGATCCCCAGCCGCTCCGGTATGACCCGGTAGCGCGCTTCCCTGCCCTCCCGGTGTCCTGCGACCAGACCGGCGCGGTCCAGGATCCCCAGGTGTTTGACGATGGCCTGGCGGCTGACCGGCAATTCGGCCGCCAGGATCGTGGCAGTCGCCTCGCCGTGCGCGGCGAGGGCGTCGAGTATCCGGCGGCGGGTCGGGTCCGCCAGCGCGGCGAAGACCTCCGCCACGGCGTCCGGGCCCGAGCCCGCCCCCGAGCCCTGACCACCGCCTCCGCCCGGCCCCCCGCCCGCCTCTCCAGCCCTCGTCATGCCCCGAGCTGCTCCGCGTACCGCCGGATGTTCTCCACCTGGCCGGACCAGCCTGCGGAGTGGCTTTCGTACCCGGCGGTCCGCTTCCGGTCCTCGGGGATGCGGAGGCCGGCGAATCCGCTCTCCACCACGCGCAGGCGGGTGCCGTCGCCCTCCTCGGTGAGGGTGAATTCGACGAGGGTGGAGTTGCCCTCGACCGCCACTTCACCGGGGTGCGCACTGGCCCAGCGGTACGAGAAGTGGTGCGGCGGGTCCACCTTCACGATCTTGGTCAGGAACTGGCCGTACTCACCGTGGTCGAGCTCCATGATCCCGCCCGGCCGCAGGTCGACCGGCGCCGGCTCGCCCTGGCCGAACCAGGAGCCGACGTGCTCCGGCTCGGTGAGCACGGCCCAGACGCGCTCCACGGGCGCGGCGATGCTGATCTCCCGCTCGATGCGGTCGCGGGCGCCGCCCGCGCCGCCGTCCTCGTGCTGATTGCTGCCGGTGCTCATGGGGTGCTCCTCCTGTCGTGCCCTTCCGGTACTCACGTGCTACCTGATGGTTGCACGTGACGAAAGGAGGTGCAACCGGTGGGTTGCGCTTATGTCTCCCTGCCTGATGGGCGGGGGAGGGGCGGGGCGGGCCTCAGGAGTCGCGCTCCCCGCCCCGCGTCCGTACGGGATAGGCCGCCACCGCGACCTCCGGGTCGTCCAGGCAGTCCCCGGACGCCAGGTCGAAACGCTGCTTGAGCAGCGGCGATGCCACGAACGCCCGGCCGTCGGCCGAGCCGGTCAGGCCGCGGGAGAGGACCTGGGCGCCGGTGAACGGATCGCGGTTGGCGATCGCATACGTCTGCCCGGCGCGGTCGGCGAAGAGCGCGGCCTGGGTGCCGTCCGGGAGGAGGGCGGCGACCCCGCGCCCCGGGGTGAGGTCGTCCGTCGTGCACACCGCGACCCAGCCCTGGGGGCAGCGGATCTCGACCGTGGCGGCCGTGCCGGAGGCGGTGGCCGTGGCGGAGGCGGTGGCCGCGGCGCCGGTGGCGGGACGGACGGGGGAGGTGCGGGAGTCGAGAGGGGTGATCGCGGTGGCCATCAGACGGAAGTCCCTTCCAGAGTGCGAACGGGCAGAGTGGGGCCGGCCAGCAGCGTCAGATCCGGCTTGACCTGGTCGCGCTCCGGCACGAAGCGGACGGACGGATCCGGTGCGCCGGGCGCGTTGACGAAGGACACGAAGCGGGCCAGCCGTTCGGGATCGGCGAGGGTTTCGGCCCACTCGTCGCGGTAGTGGGTGACATGGGCGGCCATCAGGGCCTCCAGCTCGTCGCACAGCCCCAGGGAGTCGTGGACGACGACATCCCGTACGTGGTCGAGCCCGCCCTCGATCCGCTCCAGCCAGGCCGAGGTGCGCTCCAGGCGGTCGGCGGTGCGGATGTAGAACATCAGGAAGCGGTCGATCAGGCGGATCAGCCCGGCGTCGTCCAGGTCCTGGGCGAGCAGGTCGGCATGGCGCGGGTCCGCACCGCCGTTGCCGCCCACGTACAGGTTCCAGCCCTGGGAGGTGGCGATGACGCCGAAGTCCTTGCCGCGGGCCTCCGCGCACTCCCTCGCGCACCCGGAGACCGCGGACTTCAGCTTGTGCGGGGAGCGCAGGCCCCGGTAGCGGAGCTCCAGTTCGATGGCCATACGGACCGAGTCCTGGACGCCGTAGCGGCACCAGGTCTGGCCGACGCACGACTTCACGGTGCGCAGCGCCTTGCCGTACGCGTGCCCCGACTCGAAGCCGGCCGCCACCAGCCGGGCCCACACCTGCGGGAGCTGGTCGACCCGGGCGCCGAACAGGTCGATCCGCTGACCGCCGGTGATCTTGGTGTAGAGGCCGAAGTCGCGGGCCACCTCGCCGATCACGATCAGCTTCTCCGGGGTGATCTCCCCGCCGGGGATGCGCGGCACGATGGAGTACGAGCCGTTGCGCTGGAGGTTGGCGAGGAAGTGGTCGTTGGTGTCCTGGAGGGCGGCCTGTTCCCCGTCGAGGACGTAGCCGTCGGCGCCGACGGCCGGCGCGAGGGAGGCGATGATCGAGCCGACGGTGGGCTTGCAGATCTCGCAGCCGTCGCCGTTGCGTGCCTCCGGGCGGCCGTGCGAGTCCAGCAGTGCCGCGAAGCTCGTCAGCCGCAGGGTACGGACGATCTCGTAGAGCTCGGCGCGGGTGTGCGGGAAGCAGCCGCACAGACCGGTGTCGAGGCTGACGCCGGACGCGGCCAGTTCGTCGTTCATCACGGCGGTCACCGATTTGACGCAACTGCCGCAGCCGGTACCGGCCTTGGTGCACTTCTTGACCTCGGGGAGGGTGCCGCAGGAGTGCTCGGTGACCGCCGCCCGCACCGTCCCCTTGGTCACGTTGTGGCAGTTGCACAGCACCGCGTCGTCCGGCAGCGCGGACGGGCCGAGCGCGCCGCCGCCCCCGGCCGCCACCCCGGCGGGCAGCACCAGCTGCTCGGGCGCCAGCGGGGGAACGGTGCCGGTCAGCGGCCGCAGCATCCCGTACGCCTCGGCGTCGCCGACCAGCACACCGCCCAGCAGCTCGCCCGCGGCACCGATCACCAGCTTCTTGTAGACGCCGCTGCGGGAGTCGGCGTAGACCACGTCCAGGCAGCCGTCCGTGGTGCCGTGCGCATCGCCGAAGGACGCGACGTCCACGCCGAGCAGCTTCAGCTTGGTGGACAGGTCCGCGCCGGTGAAGCCGGTGGGCTCCCCGGTGTCGCCGCCGAGCTGCCCGTCGATGCTGCCGGCCGCCACCCGGGCCATGTCGTAGCCCGGGGCGACCAGCCCGTAGACCCGGCCGTCCGCGGCCAGCGCGCACTCGCCGATCGCGTACACGGCGGGGTCATCGGTGCGGCACCGCTCGTCGACGACGATGCCGCCCCGCTCGCCGACCGGCAGCCCGCAGTCCCTGGCGAGCTGGTCGCGGGGGCGGACACCGGCCGAGAAGACCACCAGATCGGTCTCGATACGGGAGTCGTCGGACAGGCCCATGGCGGTGACCGCGCCCGCCCCGTCCGCGACGATCTCCTTGCCGCCGACGCCGGTGTGCACCTCCAGCCCCATCCCCTCGACGGTACGGCGCAGCGCCCGGCCGCCGCCCTCGTCGACCTGGAGGGCCATCAGCCGCGGGCTGAACTCCACGATGTGGGTGCGCAGCCCGAGCCCCTTGAGCGCCCCGGCCGCCTCCAGGCCGAGCAGTCCGCCGCCGACCACCACACCGGTGCGGGCGTTCTCGGCGTACTCCTCGATGGCGAGCAGGTCCTCGATGGTGCGGTAGACGAAACAGCCCGTGCTGTCCTTGCCCGGCACCGGCGGCACGAACGGGTACGAGCCGGTGGCCAGCACCAGGGCGTCGTAGCGGACGGTCAGGCCGGAGCGGGCGGTGACCGTACGGGTGGTGCGGTCCACGGCCGTGGCCGGGTCGCCGAGGTGCAGTTCGATGCCGTGCCGGGCCATGAAGTCCGGATCGGCCAGGCTCAGGTCCTCCGGGGTGCGGCCGGCGAAGTACGACGTCAGCTGGACGCGGTCGTAGGCCGGGCGGGGCTCCTCGCACAGCACGACCACCCGTGCCCGCTCGGTGACACCGCGGTCGGCCAGCTCCTCCAGGAAGCGCTGGCCGACCATGCCGTGGCCGATGAGGACGAGGGTGGGGGAGCCGGGGGCGGAGCCTGGCGTGGCATCGGGGTGCGGCGGCATCGAGGTCATGTCGTCAGCCTGCGGCGCGGCTGTTACCCGCCCGCATCTGCACTGTTTCCCGGGCGGAACGCTGCCCTCAGTGGCGCGGCGGCCGCCGTGTGAGGGCGGCCGCCGCGCGGGCCGCCGCCCTCCGGAAGGTCAGCAGGTCAGCTGGGGTGCCGGCCGGCCGGTCAGCCGTTCAGCTGCGCCGGGCACAGCCGCCGCGGCTGCTGGTCGGTGGCCAGCTCGGCATCCACACAGCCGCCCGGCAGGCCGCCGTGGGCCTTGCTGCCGAAGTTGGCGGTGACGGTCAGCGCGCCCTTGCCGAAGACCGTGCGCTGAACGCTGCGATCACCGGTCAGCCACCGGAACGAGGTCAGCTGCTGCGTGCCGGCGGCGCGGTGCAGCGGCGAGAAGAACTTCTGCAGCGCGGCGAGCTGTGGCCCGTCCTTCTGCAGCGTCGGGCCGTCGAGAACGAAGTTCAGCGGGGTGTTGTAGAGCATCGCCAGCAGCGCCCGGGTGGTCTTCTGGGCCGGCAGCTTCTGGTACGACAGCTCCCAGCGCTCCACGTTCACCAGCGAGCCGTGCAGTGCGGTCTCGTAGAGCGGCGCGCGGTACTTGGGGTCGTACATGGCGGTGGCCATCCGGGCGGGCAGCCGGACCGGCTTGAAGAAGGCGCCGGGGGCCTTCTCCGGCGCGTAGCCGCCCCACGTCTTCTTGTCCCGCTCCAGGGCCCACAGGCCGTCGTCGACCGGGGTGCCGGAGCCGTGGTTGTAGGCCAGCACCTTGTTGGCCCACGCCTGAGCGCCCTCCGAACCAAGGACGAGGTTCTTCGACAGCCGCACCATCCGGGCCAGCCGGCTCGCGCGGTCGCCGGCCTTGGTCATCTCATGGCCCTTGCCGTGATCGCGGAACAGCTCTCCCGTCGCATCCACGTCGAGGAAGTAGCTGTCCGCGCCGTTGGCGACCATCGTGCGGGTCCGGTCGGCGAGGTAGTGCTTCGTCGGCTCGGCCTTCTCGAAGGCGTGCGAGCTGAGGTAGCAGCCGCGGTTGCCGAAGCCCGTCACCGGGGTGCCGTCGGCCTTGCGTACACAGAAGTCGGGATAGACCCGGTCCGGCCAGACGGAGGTGGGGCTGTCGGCCTTCTCGGGGTCCTGGCCGTTGGCGAAGGTGTCGTACGGGCCGACGAGGTAGCCCGCCTTCTTGGCGGCCTGCACCGCCGGCGCCTTCATCGGGTCGGGACCGGAGTCGTAGCCCAGCCACATCCGGTCCACGCCCAGCTTCTTCAGCGCCTCGACCCCGGGGGCGGTGCGCGCCTCGCCCCACACATAGGCGTGGAACGCACCCAGCAGCTTTTCGGTGGCCGGGTTCTGCCGGATCTTCTTGCGCAGGCTGCCGAGCCGGCCGTGCTGCGCGAGATAGGAGCGGTAGTCGGCGGCCGGGGCGACCGGATTGCCGTCGGTGAGGGCGAAGGAGACCTCGTAGTCGCGGGTGCCCTCCCCGGCGTCGAAGGCGTGCCGGGCCGTGGTGCGCAGCCGCCCGCCGGTGGAGGCGAAGTGCAGCGAGGTGCCGAGGTCGGTGGGGGTGAGGTAACTGACGCCGCTCCCGCCCTTGCCGCTCGCCCCGCCCTTGCCGCTCGCCCCGCCCTTACCGTCCGCCCCGCCCATGGAGTAGCCCCACAGGGGCAGGGACAGGGCCTCGCCCATGTCGACGGTGCTGCCGGCCAGCCCGCCCTTCTCCGGTCCGGCGTTCCAGAAGGCGTCCTTCACCGGGATGTCCAGCCCCTCACCGCGCGGGACCTGCACGGCGGAGGCGGCCCGGTCGGTGCCGGTCACCGGCCAGTCGACCGACCCGTCACGGTCCGCCCGCAGCCTGATCCGCAGCCGTCCGCGCACCGAACTCGCCGTCACCTTCAGCCCCTTGCCGGGGTAGCTCCAGCGCGCCCCGTCGGCCGTACGGGTCACCGGCCCCGGCTCGCCGAGCCCGCCGCCGGCCGGGGCCGACAGCACCAGCTGCCGCCCGTCCTCGGTGTGTGCCTTCACGGCCAGCGAGGCGGTGTCGACGACGGCCGTGCCGCCGGAGACGGGGAGCGTAAGGCGGCTGCCCTCCAGGGTGCCGGCCGAGGCGCTGTCACAGCCGGTGAGTCCGACGGTGGTTGCGGTGAGCGCGAGTGAGGCGGCGAGGGCCCGGGTGCTGCGGCGGCGTCGGCCCGTGACCGTGGGGAGGTGGAATGTCATACCTGAGTGAATAGGCAACGGGAATAAGAGAGTTCTAAGAGGGCGGCGATGCCGCTCGGGCTCGTGCGCGTCGGCCGGTCTCGCGCGGCGGTGCCACGGCCGCCCCGCTGCCTCGCCGGGACGCGGCTGCGCCGGCCGATGCCGCGTACCCCCTTCGGATCACCTCACCGACCGGGCGAGCGCGATGCCGCCGGCCCAGGACTCAGGAACTCGCCGTGTTGCTGCCGTGTTTCCTGCCCCTCCTTGCCGGGAGGGACATCCGGCCAATGAGGTGATCCAGAGAAAGGGCGCTAGCTGACGACGAGGCAACTGGCCTTGTTGTCGAAGGCGTTGTTGCTGAAGTCGGAATCGGTGCTTTCCTTGCGGGCGTTGTAATGCCTGCCCGTGCAGTCGCCGTCCTGATAGAGCCCCACGGCCACGCCCATGTTGTTGATCATTGAGCTGGCGTTGTCGCCCACCGTGACGCCGTTGTCGAACTCGCGATATCCCAGATGCCTGGTGGTTTTGTGAAACACGGCTCGTCCGCCCAGGAAGTTGTCGTGCTCGAACAGGCAGAAACTGTTCTTCGGGCACGCGCCGTTGTCAGCGTGAGCGACCGGACCGAAACCGATCAGGGCCATGACGCTCAGTGACATGGCTCCGGCGCTCAGAATCGCCTTGCGCATCATCCGCATTCTTCCTCTCGTGAGTGCGGGGCCGTTCCCCGCTATAGGCTCGATTCAAGAGGCAGTCACGCATGCGTGGAAGGCCATTCGACGAGGTTCGAATGGACGCGACGCGTGAGGTGTGACGCGTGACGCGTGACGTGTGACGTGGCGCATGGCATGGGTTTACGGGGGAGTTGCCGGTGATCCGGATGAAATTGAGTGCACGGTCTCTGGAATCGATCCGCTTTGCGGTATCGCCCATGATGGAGACCGTGACGGCGATTCAGCACAGATGGTTCGCGCCGCACACCATGCCGGGAGAGCCGCCGTGGGCTCGTACGGCCCGTGACCCGCGGCTGTGGAAGCGGCTGCAGTTCCTTTCCCACCTGCTGGGAGACAGCGGCGAACTCGTGCCCACCGCCGTCCGCGGCTCCTCGCTGGAGCGGGTGTCCGGCTCGGCCTCCTCCCGGGCGGTGCAGGCCGTTCCCGACGAGGCGAAGGCCTGGTACCTGGCCCTCTCCCTGTCGTCGTCCACCACGTCCCGGCCCCGCGCCCGTGCGCTGCAGGCCCTCCAGGAGGCAGCGGTGCGAGGGGACGACAGGTTCACCCAGCGGTTCGTGGAAGAGATCGAGCGGTTCTTCCGGCTCTGTCTGGAGCCTCACTGGCCGGTGATCGAGGAGCAGGCGGAGGAGGACATCCTCTGCCGCGCGGGCGTCATCGCCAAGCGGGGGCTGGCCCATTGCCTCGCCTCGCTCCACCCCTCGGTCTCCTATCGCGACGGCACCCTGTGCGTCGCCAACGACACCGAGCTGAACTCCGCGTACGACCGGGAGATCGCCCTCGTCCCGTCCACCCTGGCCACCCGGTGCTTCCTGGCGCTGGACCACCGTGCGGGCTACCGGCTCTGCCTTGTCTATCCGGCCCTGCGGCCGTCCGGGGGCGGCGGCCGGCCCCGGACGCCGCAGCGAGCGGGTGAGGTACTGAGTGAAGTTCTCGGCCATACGCGGCTGATGCTGCTCTCCAGCCTGGACCGGCCGTTCACCACCACCCGCCTCGCCGCGGTGCACCACCTCAGCCCGTCCACGGTCTCGTACCACCTCACCCGCCTGTACCGGGCGGGCCTGCTCACCCGGATGCGGGACGGCAGCAGTGTCCGCTACCAGCGCACCGGCGAGGCGGACCGGCTGCTCGCGCATGCCATGTGACCACCGGGCGAGCGGCGAGCGGCGCGCGGTCAGCGGGCGAGGCAGAGCCGGCGGCGGCCGGACGGGCGGTCGGCCGAACGGGCGGAAGATGACGGCCCGACCGCCACCGGACCTCTTCTGCGGGAAGAGCGAGGACATGAGGGCTTTCGTTCTCCGGAGGGTCGGTGAGGTCGCCGTCATCGAGAAGCCGGTCCCCGAACCCGGCCCCACCGATGCGGTCGTGCGCACCACCGCGGCCATGGTGTGCACCACCGATGTGCACACCATGAGGGGCGCGATGCCGGTCGCGCCGGATGTGACGCTGGGACATGAGGCGGTCGGTGTCGTCCATGCGCTCGGCTCGGCCGTCGAGGGGCTGGCCGAAGGCCAACGGGTCGCGGTGGCCGGGATCACGCCCTGCTTCCAGTGCGATTCCTGCCAGCGCGGGTTCTCCTCGCAGTGTCAGGGGCGGATGCTGGGCGGCGCGCGCTTCACCACCCGGCGGGACGGGAACCTCGCCGAGTACTTCCTGGTCAACAACGCCGAGGCCAACCTCGCCCCGATTCCCGCCGCGCTCTGTGACCACCAGGCCCTGTACGCCACCGACATGCTCTCCACCGGCTTCGTCGCCGCCGAACACGCGGAACTCGCCCTGGGGGAGACCGTCGCGGTCTTCGCCCAGGGCGCGGTGGGGCTGTCGGCGACGATCGGCTGCGGGCTGCTCGGCGCGGGCCTGATCATCGCCGTCGAGTCGGTCCCCGCCCGCCAGGAACTCGCCCGCCGCTTCGGCGCCGATCTGATCGTCGACCACACCCGGTGCGATCCGGTCGCGCGGATCATGGAGCTGACCGACGGCCAGGGGGTCGACGCCGCCATCGAGGCGCTGGGCACCCCGCAGACCTGGGAGGCGGCCTTCCGGGTCACGAAGCCGGGAGGCCGGATCTCCAATGTCGGATACCACGGCGAGGTGCACGAGCCGCTGCGGATCCCCCTGGAGCCGTTCGGCTACGGCATGTCCGACAAGCAGGTCTACGCCGGGTTCAACCGTGGCGGCCGGGGGTGGCTCCGGCGGATCTTCCGGTTGCTGGAGAACGGAAAGGTCGACCCCACCCCGATGACCACCCACGCATTCGGTTTCGACCAGATCGAACGCGCCTTTGCCATGATGGCCTCGAAAGAGGACGGAATCATCAAGCCGCTGATTCACTTCGATGCGGGTGGTGCGTAGGCGGTCATCGCCGGAACGAGAGATTTCCTGTTTATCGTCTCCCGTCCCGTCTCTCCCTTCCCGGCTCAATCGAGCCACCGGGAAGCCAGCCCGGCGAGATAGGCGAGGGACAGCGCCGTCGCGATGATCTGGAATCCGGTGGTTCCTCCGGTCCAATGAGCGAGCGGGGCCGTGGCGGACGCCACCCAGATGCCGGCACACCAGCTGCAGCTGACCAGATAGGCGGGTTTGGAATCGTCGCCGAACCGGCCGGCCACCCAGGAGCGGAATCCCGCCGCGAGCGAGTCCTTGGTCAGGAATCTGGTGATCCGGCACGTCGCGCCGAGAGAAAGGAGAAACACCACAAGGCTCATGAGATCCACCCCGTCACCGTGCGGGCACCCGGCCGGCCGCTACTGATTGAGGACGAGGATGGTGCCGATGCCGCCCGCGCGCTGATTGGCCGCGTCGGCCTCCTGCCAGGTGTAGTACTGGCGCACGGTGCCGTCGGGCAGGTTCAGCTGGTAGATGGTGACGGTCGGGCGGGCACCGCCGCCGCAATTGCAGCCCATGTTCCGCTCCTTCTGTTCCTTCTGTGGCGTCTTGCCATACGGGTCGACGGCCCCGTCGGCCGGCAGGCGTACCGCCGTGCCCCGGGGCCTATCCTTGGGGTCCAGCGGCCGTCCCCCGTACTTGCACTACGGGGGACGGCCGTTCTGCCGACTTTTCGCCGGCCGTTCAGCTGGCCTTTCAGTCGGTCGTGCTGCCGTGCCGTTCACCAACTCCTTTGCCGGTCAAGCCGGTTCAGGTGAGCTGCGGTACGGCGTTTCCGGCCGCGGTACGCGAACCGGGGCCGGCTGTCAGGGGAGGCAGATGGACAGGGTGCTGGACGACGAGGCGCCGCCGCTGGTCGCGGTGTAGCTGGTGAACAGCACCTGGCCGACGGTGAGGGTGGCCGTGCAGCTGGCGTTCCCGCTCGCGTCGGCGACGGCGGTGCACACCACCGGGCCTGCGGCACCGTCCAGGTGGAAGGTGACCGTCGAGCCGGGGGTTGCGCCACTCGCGCTGAACGTGGCAGTGGCGAAGGCCGAGGGCAGCGGGGGAGTGTTGATCCGGTAGCAGGCGGGGTGCGCCGTGAGGCCCGTCCCGCCGCCCACGCCCACGGTCACGGTCACGGTCCCGAAGGCACCGAGGCAGTTGCAGCTGGGGCTGGCGGTGAGCACGGTGGCGGTGACGACGGTGCTGCCGGCGGGCAGCGCGCTGGTGGTGACGGTGGCCTGGCCGGAGGCGTTGGTGAGGCCGAGGCCGACCGGGCCGCCGGTGGTGCTGAACAGCACGATCGCGCCGGGGACGGGTACGCCGTTGCAGGTGACGGTGGCGGTGAGGGTGACCGGCTGCCCGGCGGCCGGCTTCTCCGGCGACGACGTCACGGTGACGACACAGGCCGGCGTCGCCCCGACGGTCACGGTGGTCGTCGCGGCGACGCCGACGCAGTTGCAGCTGGCGTTGGCGGTGAGCACGGTGGCGGTGACGACGGTGCTGCCGACGGGCAGCGCGCTGGTGGTGACGGTGGCCTGGCCGGAGGCGTTGGTGAGGCCGAGGCCGACCGGGCCGCCGGTGGTGCTGAACAGCACGATCGCGCCGGGGACGGGTACGCCGCCGCAGGTGACGGTGGCGGTGAGGGTGACCGGCTGGCCCGCGGTCGGGTTGGCCGGGCTGGACGTCAGGGTGACGGCGCAGCTCTGCGCGGCTCCGACGTTCACGGTTGCCGTGGCGGCCACACCGATGCAGGTGCAGGTGCTGGTGCCCGCGATCACGGTGGCCGTGACCACGTTGGCACCGGCGGGCAGCAGGCTGGTGGTGAGGGTGGCCTGGCCCGCGGCGGTCGTGACGCCGACCCCCAGGGGCCCGTTCGTGGTCGCGAAGAGCACGGTCGCGCCGGGGACGGGTACGCCGCCGCAGGTGACGGTGGCGGTGAGGGTGACCGGCTGGCCCGCGGTCGGGTTGGCGGGCGTGGAGGTCAGGGTGATCGCGCAGTTCTGCGGCGCGGTGACGTTCACGGTTGCCGTGGCGGCGGTGCCGATGCAGGTGCAGGTGGTGGTGGCCGCGATCACGGTGGCGGTGACGACGTTGGCCCCGGCGGGCAGCGAGCTGGTGGTGAGGGTGGCTTGGCCCGCGGCGGTCGTGACGCCGACCCCCAGGGAACCGCTCGTGGTCGTGAAGAGCACGGTCGCGCCGGGGACGGGTACGCCGCCGCAGGTGACGGTGGCGGTGAGGGTGACCGGCTGTCCGGCGGCCGGGTTGGCGGGCGTGGAGGTCAGGGTGATCGCGCAGTTCTGCGGCGCGGTGACGGTCACGCTTGCCGTTGCGCTGACGCCGATGCAGATGCAGGTGGTGGTGGCGGCGGTCACGGTGGCCGTGACGGCGTTCACTCCGACCGGCAGCGCGCTGGTGGTGAGGGTGGCTTGGCCCGCGGCGGTCGTGACGCCGACCCCCAGGGAACCGCTGGTCGTGGCGAAGACGACGGTCGCGCCCTCGACGGGGGTGCCGTTGCAGGTGACGGTGGCGGTGAGGGTGACCGGCTGCCCGGCGGTCGGGTTGGCGGGCGTGGAGGTCAGCGTGACCACACAGTTGACGGGTGCGGTAACGGTCACGCTTGCGGTGGCGGCGCCACTGGTGGCACCGGCGGCCGTCACCGCGCCCGACGTGGTCCCCGTGAAGGTGACGCTGGCATTGCCGGTGCCGTCGGCGACCACGGTCTGCGGGACTGCCGCGTCGTACGTGAAGGTGATCGGCTCTCCCGCTACGGCACCGGTGACAGCGGCTTGGAAGGTCTGGCCCGTCGTGACCGAGGACGGAGTGAGTGTGAGAGCGAGTGCCATGTTGGACAGCCCCTTTCGAAGGCTCCATGAAGGAGGTGGGGAGCTGCTGCGCGCAGGAGGGCAGGGAACCGCCCGGGCGCGCTCACCTGTCGGGGGTGCCCTGAAGAACACGACGAAGCCGCATCGCACCGGCAGCCGTCCATGGTCCCCCGACAGGGGATGGGCACCCCACCGTCGGTAGCACCGATTGAAGGGAACCGCCGGACGCCGCGCCATGGTTGACGATCGGTTTCGCCCGTATGGCGCAGCGCGCGTCAGCGGCGCGTACCGACCCCTTCGGCCGCACGCCGGCATGACGACGGCCCCCGCCGGGCAGCGGGGGCCGTCATCCTGCAGAGGTGCCGCCGGGACTCAGCCGGCGAACTCACCGCCCTTGACCGCGGTGATGAACGAGGACCAGCCACCCGCGGGGAAGACGAGCGCCGGTCCGTCCGGGTTCTTGGAGTCGCGGACGGGGACGAGGCCGTGGGCTTCGGTGAGGGCGCGGGAGAATTCGACGCACGCCCCGCCGTTGCCTTCGCTGTAGGACGACTTGGTCCACGTGAAATCGCGGGAGAACTCGATGCAGTCTCCGCCGTTGCCCTCGCTGTAGGACGACTTGACCCACGTGGCGACGGCAAGATCCAAGTCGGGGCTCATGCTCGGTACTCCTTCAGCAGAGACTTGATCAGGGGTAACGACTCATCCGGGGACAGCGCATTCGCCCTAAGCAGATCATAGTCGTCCAGGGCCGCCTCGACCGCTTGTTCGGAGTCGTGCATCCGGGCCCCTACTCGGGTCTCCGTGTATAACACCGTGCGGGAAGTCGGAAAGCGCAACACGATGAAGGGCATCGAGGACGTGGCCGGGATGCCTGCGGAGAAGGGCATCACCTGGAGCTCGACGCGTGGTGATGTGCCCACCGTCAGCAGGTAGTCGAGCTGTCCGGTCATGACCTCGGCGCCACCGACCGTGGTTCGCAGGCAGGCCTCATGAAGGATGACCCACAGGTGGGGCGGAGCCTCCCGCTCGAACACCTCACGCCGTCGTAGTCGCGCCGCAACCTTGTCCTCGATCGCCTCCGCACTCGCATGAGGGTTGGATACGCGGAAGACGGACCGTGCATAGCCCTCTGTCTGGACCATTCCTGCCACGAGGTTCGTCTGGTAGGTCAGGATCCGCGAAGCCTTCCGCTCCAGGTTGAGATACGGCACGAACCAACTCGGGTGCTCCCCGTCGTCAATCCTCTCCAACATCCCCGAGAACAAGTCGCCCGTCCCGAAGGTGAGATCGCAGCCCTTGGCGAACTTCTGGCTGGGTCTGGGGAGCAGCGTGCCGGACTCGACCTTGCTGACGTACCCCTCGGAGTAGCCCGTGGCCCTGCCCAGCTGCTTCTGCGTGAGCTTGCGGGCCAGCCGGACCTGTCTGATGTCGCGGCCGAATCGCTCCAGCGGATTCAAGTGCTCGGGCGGCGTCGTCTCGTCCAACGCGGTGACCTCTCGTCCTGTGCGTGCATACCGGCCTCGCGGCAGGTCGCAGACTTGAGCGAGGCCGGTTCAAGCGCCCCCATTTTATTGCCTGTTGCGTTGTTCGGGTGACCATTTGGCTACACCCGGTATCCGAGCCGGGTCCAGCCGGCGCCACGCACAAGCCCGTAGTTACGGAGTGGACAACATGACCGACGCCATCGCGCGGCTCCTGCCGTGGACCGGCCCGGAGGGCAAGCCGTGCTTTCTCGTCAGCGACGGGACCGGGTACGTGTCCCGTGTCGCCGACGCCATGGAGGCGGCGCAGATGGCGCTGGCCGCCGAACTCCTCGCCCAGGCGCGGCGCGTCCTGGCGGGGCGGACCTGGACCTCCGGCGAACTGCACCTGCTGACGGTCGAGTTGACCGAATCCCTCGCCGAGGTGCACCGCGTCGCGGAGAGCCTCGGCGCCCGGCTGGCCGCACGGGACGGCGAGGGCTGAGCGGACCCGCAGCTTGTGCCGGAGGCGTTCGGGATGACGTCCGCGCCCACCATGGAGCGGGCTGGGGAAGCCGCGGTTCTTAACCCTCGGTCAGCCGATCCTCAAGGCTGCCTTAAGGATCGGCGGAAAGGGGCTTGACCTGCTCTTTCCGGTGTCCGGGCAGCCGTATTTTCGAGGCCGTGACGATCCAGGCCGACCTCAGCGACGGGTACGCACCGGGCGGTGCGCCCGGTGCTGGTGCCCCGACTCCGGGCCCCGCCGACCCGCCGCCCACCCATCCGCTGTACGCGCGACTCGACCCCCGGCCCCTGCCGCCCCGGCCCGTCCGCGCGCCGCGCAGGGTGCCACGCAGGACACAGCGCAGGTCGCCGGTGCCCGCGCCTCCGCCGCGCCTGACACCGACGGCGCTGAGGCGGGTGCTGGCCGGGGGTGCGGTGCTGGTCGTCGGCCTGTGGCTGGTGCAGGCCGAGCCCTCGATGCGGCTCGACGCGCTGTTCGCCACCCTGGCCCACCTCAGTGGACTGCTCGCGGGCTCCGGAATCCTGGTGATGCTGCTGCTGATGGCCCGGGTCCCGGCCGTCGAACACGGCGTCGGCGCCGACCGGCTGGCCCGCCGGCACGCGCTCGGCGGCCGCCATGTCCTGACCCTGTGCCTCGCCCACACCGGATCACCGTGAAGGCGTGCGGCGACCACCCTGCCGGGCGACCCGGGTGACCTCACGCTCCTCTACCGGGCGGGCAACGCCGCCCAGTTGGTGCTGCGCGAGGAGCTGGAGCGGATCGCCGCCGCCAGGGGCGCGGCGCTGCACTACCTCCTCGGTCCGTCCGACGGCCCCTTCGACCCGCTGGCGCCCCGGGCCCTGCGCAACCTCGTCCCGGACCTGGTGGAACACGATGTCTATCTGTGCGGCCCGCCCGGTATGTCCACGGCCGCGGCTGCCGCCCTGGTGTCCCGGACGGTCACCCCGGCCGCCCCGCCCGCACCCGACCGGGCACCGGCCGGGTACAGCGTCCCGGACCGCGGTGGCGCCGTGGAACTGGTGGGGGCGGAGCGATGAGGGCCGTCGGCGCCGCCTCCTGTCCGGGTGTCTGCGGGCCGCGTGGCTACCCCGAGGCGTCCAGCCGGGCCAAGTCGGCCAAGTCCCCTTCCGTGAGGGCGATATCCGTCGCGGCCAGGTTCTCGTCGAGGTGGGCGGGTGAGCCCGTACCGGGGGTGGGCAGCAGGACGGGGGAGCGGTGCAGCAGCCAGGCCAGCGCGATCTGGCCGGGGGTCGCGCCGTGCCGGGCGGCGACGGTGGCGAGCGTCGGGCCGGCGCCCCCGGCCAGCGTGCCGTTGCCCAACGGGAACCACGGCAGAAACGCCGTGCCCCGCTTCTCGCACAGCTCCAGGACGTCCTCCGCGGCGCGGTCCAGCAGGTTGTAACGGTTCTGCACGGAGGCGACGGTGGCGAGCCGCTGGGCCTGCGTCAGTTCGGCCGCGCTGACGGAGTCCAGGCCGATGTGCCGGATCTTTCCCGCCTGTTGGAGCTCGGTCAGCGCGCCCAACTGGTCGGCCATCGGCACCTGCGGGTCCAGCCGGTGCAACTGGTAGAGGCCGAGGGTGTCGGTGCGCAGCCGCCGCAGGCTCGCCTCGCACATGGCGCGCAGGTCCTCCGGGCGCCCGGCGATGTGCCAGCGGTCCGGGCCGGTACGGACCACGCCGCCCTTCGTCGCGATCACCAGACCGTCCGGATACGGATGCAGGGCGCGCGCCACCAGCTCCTCGGCCACGTCGGGCCCGTAGTTGTCGGCGGTGTCGATCAGGGTGACCCCGCGCTCGACGGCCCGGCGCAGCAGCGCGACGGAGCGCTGCGGATCGTCGTGCCGCGGCCCCCAGTACCCGGGCCCGACGAGCCCACCGGTCCCGAACCCCACCCGCCGGACGGGCAGTTCCCCACCGATCACGAAGACGTTTCCCATGGTCGCGGCCCCCTCGCTGTCGCCATCCCCATCCCCATCGCCACCAGTATCAGTCTCGGCATCGGTATCGGTATCGGCATCCGGTATCCATGATTGCCGTGCATGCGGAGCCTGAACTGCCCCGCGCCGTTCTTACATCCCTCTTATGACTGGACGGCACGATCGGCTTCATGGTGACCAAGCGCATTGCTGCCGGTGTCGGAGTGCTCATGACGATAACCCTGGCGGGTGCGGCCTGGACGGCCTCCGGGGCTCCCGCTTCGGTGTCCGACAAGGCGTCCGCATCGGCATCCGGCAACAAGGAGACGAAAAACTACCTGTACGCATCCATGGGAGATTTCGATGCGGAGGTGAAACCCCTGATCGATCGTCCCGACATAGCCGGTGTGCAGTTGGTGGTGCCGTGGAAGATGCTCGAACGGAAGAAGAACCAGTACGACTTCTCGGAGATCGACCGTGTGCTGGGCGAATTGCAGCCCCGCCACAAGAAGCTTTTCCTCCAGATCCAGGACCGGTTCTTCACGGCGCCCACCAGGCTCCCGGACTACCTGTTGAACGATCCGGAGTACAGGGGTGGCGCGGCTCCGACCACGAACGAGAACGGCCTGGGGGCCGGTGAGCCCGGAGCGGTCGCAGCCCAATGGAACCCGCAGGTGCGCGGCCGTTTCCAGCACCTGCTGAAGGCGCTGGCCCAGCGGTTCGACGGTCGCCTCGCCGGGGTGAACCTGCCGGAGACCGCTACCGAGGTGGACACCAAGAAGGATCGCACCGGATACAGCGACGAGGCCTACTTCAAGGCGGAACTCGCCAACATGGCCTACGGCAAGAAGGTCTTCACCAAGACGCCGTTCATCCAGTACGTAAACTTCTGGCCGGGTGAATGGAACAACAGCCGCGGCTACATGAAGCGCACCTTCGAGTTCGCCAAGGCGCACGGAATCGGCCTCGGGGGACCCGATATCCTGCCGAACCGCCCGGCGCAGATGCAGAACTCGTACCCCTTCTTCAAGAAATACCGAGGGCAGCTCCCGATCGTTGCCATGGCCGTACAGGAACCCGACTTCCAGTACAAGAACCCTGATACGAAGAAGCCGTACACCCGGCAGGAGTTCGCCGATTTCGGCACCAACACCCTGGGGGCCGACGCCATCTTCTGGGCCACCAGCTCACCCTGGCTCCACCAGCCGGCGGCTCGGTAGGCAAGGGCTCTCAGGGGCTCGGAGCGTCCGGGGGGCGGGTCGCCGTGCGAGCCGGCTCCCGGCGCGGTGACCGACTCAGCTCCCGACGGGCTCCCGACGTGGCTCCCCGCGCGGCTCCCGTGCGGGAGCCACACCCTCGGGGCGGGACGTGGTTCATAAGATCAACCGGTGCCTCCTGACATATCGCTGTTCACCGTGACCCTGCTCTCTCTGGCCGCCCTCGCGGCGGGCTGGATCGACGCCGTGGTGGGCGGCGGCGGACTGCTGCTGCTCCCCGCCCTGCTGGTCGGCCTGCCGCACACACCCGCCGCGTACGTCCTCGGGACCAACAAGTCCACCGCCGTCGTGGGCACCACCGCGGCCGCGATCACCTACGTCCGCAAGGCCCCGGTCGATGTCCGGAGCGCTTTGCGCATCGGCCTCGCCGCGATGGCCGGTTCGCTGACCGGGGCGTTCTTCGCGGCGGGTATCCACAGCGAGGTGCTGCGCCCGCTGATCATGGCCGTCCTGCTGGGGGTGCTCGCCTTCGTCCTCTTCCGCCCGGCCTTCGGGACCGCGCCCGCGCCCTCGGGCCCGGTCTCCCGCCGCCGCGTCGTGGCGGCCGTCCTCGTCGCGGGCCTGGGCATCGGCTTCTACGACGGCCTGATCGGGCCCGGGACCGGCGCGTTCCTCGTCGTCGCGCTCACCGCGATCCTCCACATGGACCTGGTCAGCTCGTCGGCCACCGCCAAGGTCGTCAATGTCTGCACCAATGTCGGCGCGCTGGCGATGTTCGCGGTCCAGGGCACCGTGCTGTGGCAACTCGGCGCACTGCTGGCGCTGTTCAACCTCGTCGGCGGCCTGGTGGGCGCCCGGATGGCCCTCAAGCGCGGCGCCGGCTTCGTACGGGGCGTCCTGGTGGTGGTCGTCGTCGCCCTGCTGTGCAAGCTGGCCTACGACCAGTGGCTGGCGGCCTGACCCCGGCGCGGGCTGTCGCGGTCCGCCCGCCGCGGCCCTGCCCCGGGGCGCCACCGCGCCCCTACCCAGGGGCCCCCGCCGCAGCCGCCGTACGGCGCTCGCTCAGCGGAACTCCCGTGACGGCCGTCAGCACCACCGCCGCGTTCTCCAGGGCCAGCAGCCCGTGCCGTTCGCGCGGGAGCATCGCGACCTGACCGGCCTTCAGCTCCGGACCGCCACCCTGCCCGGTCAGCCGGACCCGGCCGTACAGGACGTGCAGGCTCGCTGCCGGGGGAGTGTTGTGCTCGTCCAGCTCGGTGCCCGCGGTCAGGGCGATCACGGCCTGCCGCAGCGGGCCGTCGTGCAGGAAGAGGTGGGCGCTGCGTCCGTGCGCGGAGGTCATGGCCTCGTCGAGCAGGTGACGGGCGAGTGCATCGAGATCGTCCATGAGGCCGGCCTTTCGCGTGCGGACGCGGCGGAGCTTCCTTTCCATCGTTGCCGGTGCGCCCCGGGACGCAACCGGGGAGCGTGACCACGGGCCGGGGACCGGCCGGAAACCGTCCGGGAGCCCGCTCACGGAGGGGCGGCGTCCGGGTGCATACCGCTGTCGGGCGGGCCGGTCCCTTCCGGGATGATCATCTCGGTCCGTACGATGCGGAGCGGTTCCGTGGCCGCCGGGCGAGCCGGCCCGGCGGCGGCGCGGGCCCACCGTCCCGTCTGTCCCGATCCCTCCCGCCCCCCACCGCGAAGGATGCACCTGTGGCCGACCCGACCGACCCGACCGACCCGACCGACCCCACCGAATCGACCCGGCCACCCGGACCCGCCGGGCTCCCGGACGCCCGGTTCCTGACCGTCATGACGACCGTCGACAGCGAGGCCAAGGCCGTGGACCTGGCCCGCGGCGCGATCGAGCAGCGAGTCGCCGCCTGCGCGCAGATCAGTGCGCCGGTGACCTCGGTGTACCGCTGGGACGGCGCCATCGAGACCGGCCAGGAATGGCAGGTGCTGTTCAAGACGGCCCAGGCGCGCTACGCGGCCCTGGAGGCCTACCTCCTGCAGGCGCACGACTACGACACCCCCGAGATCATCGCCACGCCGGTCACCCACGGTGGCGCCGGCTATCTGTCCTGGGTCGCGAAGGAGACGAGCTGACGTGGAACGCATTACCACTGGGCGCGGTGCGACGACGCGGCACGTGCGGAAGCGGCCGGTCCGGCGGCGCTGGATCGCGGCCGGGACCGCGGTGGCCGGTGTGGCGGCCTGCCTGACCCTCGCCTCCGTGGGCCATGCCGCCCAGGACGCTGCGCACGTGGCGGCGCACGGCGACGGGCCGAGCCCCAGCCCGCGCCCCGGCGCCACCTGGTCCAGCCGGGACGCCGCCGCCTACTGGACGCCGGACCGGATGGCGGCCGCCGCCCCGGCCGGCCCCGGGCGCGGCACCTCGGACCGGGCCGCCCACGCCCGGTCCGCGCCCGTCACCAAGGCCGCCCCCGCCGCCAAGTCGGCCGCTCGCGCGCGGCACTTCGACGGTGTGCCGTCCGTCGGTGTGCTGTTCTCCGTCGACGGGGACTCCCGCGCGCACCACTGCACCGCCAGCGTGGTGCACAGCCCGCACCGCAATCTGATCCTGACCGCCGGGCACTGCAATCCGGGCACCAGGGCGGCTTTTGTCCCGCAGTATCGTTCCGGCGCGGACAAGCAGCCGTACGGGGTGTGGGCGATCGAGGACACCTTCGCCTATCCCGGCCGTGGCACCACCGGCGCCGGGGCGGACCTCGACTTCGCCTTCGCCACCGTGGCCCCCGACGAGGACGGCCGGCCCGTCGAGGAGATCACCGGCGGCAACACCCTCTCCCCGACGCCCGGTTACACCAATGACGTCACCGTCGTCGGCTACCCGAACGTCCGTCACGACCCCCAGGACAAGGCCGTACGCTGCGCCACCCGCACCAGCCGGCTGTCCGGCACCCATGAACTGCGCATGGACTGCGGCGGGTTCTACGGCGGCACCTCCGGCAGCCCCTGGCTGGCCGACTTCGACGAGGACAGCGGGACCGGCCGGGTCATCGGCCTGATCGGCGGCCTCAACGGGGGCGGCCCCACGGGCCCGGACAGCGACCGCGTCTCCTACAGCCCGTACTTCGGCGAGAAGGTCCTCAACCTCTACGCGCGGGCGTCCCAGGCGTGATCGTGGTCTACGCGATCGTGGTCCAGGTGATCGTGATCTAGGTGTGTGGTCCGGGTTGGCGGGGCGCTCGCTAACGCAGCGCCTCCGCCACCCCCTTCTCGTGCGGTCCGAGGAAGTGCGGATCGGGCCGCAGCAGCGCGTCCGCCGCCGCCTTCCCGGCCGCGAAGATCTCCCGGACACCGCCGTAAGCCCAGGTCACATCGTGCTTCGCGGCCACCCCGACGCCGTACGAGTCGACCCCGGCCGCCGTACACAGCGCCAGCGCGCGCCGGATGTGGAAGCCCTGGCTGACCAGCACCGCCCGGTCCACGCCGAAGACCCGGTGCGCACGGCTGCAGGAGTCCCAGGTGTCGAAGCCCGCGTAGTCGCTGACGATCTTGCGGGCCGGGACGCCGTGCCGCAGCAGGTAGGCGCGCATCGCATCCGGCTCGTCGTAGTCGTCCCGGCTGTTGTCGCCGGTCACCAGGACCGCGCGGACCGTGCCCCGGTCGTACAGCGCGGCGGCCGCGTCCAGCCGGTGGGCGAGGTACGGGGACGGCGCGCCGTTCCACAGCCCCGCGCCGAAGACGATGGCGACGGGTGCGGCGGGCGCGTCCGCGACACCGCGCACCCGGGGGCCCGCCGCTGCGTTCATCCAGGTCGCGGGCGCCAGCGCCAGCACCGTCAGGGCGACGACGGCCTGATAGGCGCGCCGCTGGTCACGCCGGGTCCGCGGCAGCCGTATCCGGCGTATTCCGCTCTCTGCGCGCTGCCGTACGCGCTGCCATACGCGCAGCCCTGCGCCCGGCACTGGCCCCGGTTCCTGCCCTCGCATCCGTGCCCCCGTTTCCGACCACACCCGTCGTGATCGATCTCGTTGGCTGCGACGCCTGCCGCGCCGTGTTGGTTGCGCCGGCGGCCTGGCATCGTGGCAGAGGGAGCACCACGGCCCGGAGAGGAAGCACCGCCATGACCACCGAGCCCGAGCGGCTGCCGTTCTTCGTCTACGGAACGCTGCGCCCCGGCGAGGCCAATCACGCCTGGGCCCTGCGCGGCCGGACCGCGGCCGAGGAGCCCGCCCATATCGGTGGCGCGCTGCTCTACGACGGCCCCGGCTACCCGTACGCCACAGCCGGACCGGCCGGCGCGGTGGTCCACGGCGACCTCGTCCTGCCCCGCGACACCGACTACGACGAGGTGTGCGCCACCCTGGACCGGCTGGAGGACTACGCCCCCGGAGACCCGGAGAACCTGTACGAGCGGGTGCGCACCGACGCCGTGTGCGCGGACGGCAGGACCGTACGGGCCTGGGTCTACCTGGCCGCCGACCGCCTCGCCGCCCGGCTGCGCGCCACCGGCACCCCCATCGAGGGCGGCGACTGGCCGGCGTCGAGAGCGGCGGCCGGCTGACGGCTCCGCCGCAGAACGCCCCCGTCCCCCGCCGCCGGGACGCCACCGGCGCGCGGGCGGGCAGGGCGCCGCCGCGGCACCGGCGACCGGCCCGGATAACCTGGCGACTCCTCGCCGGACGAGCCCCTTCCGGTCACCGGCCGAGGCCCCCGTAACCGCTGACCGCAACCCTTCCCGAACCGCAGAACGCTTCCGAACCGCAGACGAACCGCAGAACAGGTGTGACCCGCGTGGCTTCCTCCCCGTCCTCCCCCTCCGCCGCAACCGCCCCCGCGCCGCTGCCCAAGGCGGAGCTGCATCTGCACATCGAGGGCACCCTGGAGCCCGAGCTGGCCTTCGCGCTCGCCGAGCGCAACGGCGTCGCCCTGCCGTACTCCACCGAGGACGAGCTGCGCCGCGCCTACTCCTTCGACGATCTGCAGTCGTTCCTGAACCTCTACTACGCGCTGATGGCCGTACTGCGCACCGAGGACGACTTCGCCGACCTCGCCCACGCCTACCTCGCCCGCGCCCGGGAGCAGGGCGTACGGCACGCCGAGATCTTCTTCGACCCGCAGGCGCACACCGCGCGCGGCGTCCCGATCGCGACGGTCATCAACGGCCTGGCCCGCGCGCTCGACAGCGCCCTGGAGACCTACGGCATCAGCACCCGCCTGATCATGTGTTTCCTGCGCGACGAGAGCGCCGATTCCGCCCTGGCGACGTTCGAGGCGGCCCGCCCCTTCCTCGACAGGATCACCGCCGTCGGCCTGGACTCCGCCGAGGTGGGGCACCCGCCGTCGAAGTTCAAGGAGGTCTTCGCGCTGGCCCGGGAGGCCGGGCTCAAGTGCGTGGCGCACGCGGGGGAGGAGGGGCCCCCGGCCTATGTGTGGGAGGCCCTGGACGTCCTCGGCGTGGACCGGATCGACCACGGGGTGCGCTCCCTGGAGGACGAGCGGCTGGTGGCCCGGCTGGCGGCCGAGCAGGTGCCGCTCACCGTCTGCCCGCTGTCCAACGTCCGGCTGCGGGTCATCGACGACCTCGCCGACCACCCGCTGCCCGCGATGCTGGACGCCGGACTGCTGGTGACCGTCAACTCCGACGACCCGGCCTACTTCGGCGGCTACGCGGGCGACAACTTCACCGCCGTACGCGACGCCCTCGGCCTCGACGCCGAGACGCTGCGCACCCTCGCCCGCAACTCCTTCCGCGCCTCCTTCCTCGACGAGGCGGACCGCGCGGCGTATCTGCGGGAGGTCGACGCGCACGGGGCGTAGCGCGGGCGGGAAGCGGGCGGCGGGAACCCGGGCGGCCGGAACCCGGCGGGGCGAGCCCTGCCCGGGGCCCGGCCGCCGGCCCCGTCCGCTCAGCCCGCCCTTCGCACGCCGCCGGGGCCGCCGCCAGCCGGAAGGAACACGGAGTTCGCCGCGGGGAAACGGCACCGCAACGCGCGCCTGCCACGCTCACGGCATGACGGCGCCGATACCGCACCCGCCCTCCGCGTTCCCCGGCCCCCTCGGCGCGGGAGACCTCGCCGCCGAGATCAGCGCACAGCTCGGCACCCGGCTCGGCCGGGTCCGGCTGCACGGCTTCCGCCGGCCGGCACCGCCGCCCCCCACCCTCGTCGCCGTGGCGCACGGCAGCCGCGACCCCCGCGCCCTGCCCACCGTCCGGGCACTGCTCGACCGGGTCCGTGCACTGCGCCCCGGGCTGCCCGTACGGCTCGGGCACATCGAGCTGAACCGTCCCCTGCTCGCCGACACCCTCGCCGAGCTGGACGGTACGGCCGTCCTCGTCCCGCTGCTCTTCGGCCGGGGCCACCACGTCACCCACGACCTGCCCGCCGCGCTGACCGGCGCACCCCATCTGACCGGCCGGGTCGCCGAGCCCCTGGGGCCGCACACCCTCCTCGCCGAGGCGCTGCACGGCCGCCTCCTGGAGGCCGGATTCCCCGACGGCCGCTGCCCGCGCAGCGCCGTGGTCCTGGCCGCCGCCGGCTCCCGTGCCCCGCGGTCCGCCCAGGACACCGAGCGCACCGCGCAACTGCTCTCGGCCCGCCTCGGCGGCATGCCCGTACTGCCGGCCTACGCCTCGGCCCTCCCGTCGCCCGCCACCGCCCCAGCCCGAGACGCTTCGCGTCGCCCCTCTCAGATTGCGCCCACCGTCCCCGACGCGGTCGCTGCGCTGCGCGCCTGCGGCCACGACCGGATCGCCGTCGCCTCCTGCTTCACCGCCCCCGGACGCTTCGCCACCCAGTGCGCGGCCGCCGCCCCCCAGGCCGCCTCCGCACCCCTGGGCGACCACCCCGCACTGGCCCGTCTCGTCCTGCACCGCTACGACCAGGCGCTCCTCACACGCAGCGGATCCGGCCCCGAGAGCACCAAGGCGGCTACCGTCGCGGTATGACGGGCACCTCGACGGGCACCTCACCCACCCTCCCCAGCTACACCGCGGCCGATACCGAGCGCTGGGTTTCCGAGCCCGACAAACGCCCGGGACGCACCGCCTTCCAGCGCGACCGCGCCCGGGTGCTGCACTCCGCCGCGCTGCGCCGGCTGGCCGGCAAGACCCAGGTCGTCACCCCCGGTGCCCACACCCCCGCCTGGGACGCCAGCCCGCGCACCCGGCTGACCCACTCCCTGGAGTGCGCCCAGGTCGGCCGGGAGCTCGGCGCCGCCCTCGGCTGCGACCCGGACCTGGTCGAGACCGCCTGCCTGGCGCACGATCTCGGCCACCCGCCCTTCGGGCACAACGGCGAGCAGACGCTCAACGAAGTCGCCGCGCCCTGCGGCGGTTTCGAGGGCAACGCCCAGTCGCTGCGGCTGCTGGCCCGTCTGGAGCCCAAGCGGTTCGTGCCCGCCGCGGACGGTTCGGCGGTCAGCGTCGGGCTGAACCTCAGCCGTGCCGCCCTCGACGCGGCGACCAAGTACCCCTGGCCGCGCGGCGCCCACCCCACCGACCCCGCGTCCCCGAAATTCGGGGTCTACGAGGACGACCTGCCGGTCTTCGAGTGGTTCCGGAGGGATGCGCCGGCCGGTGCGCAGAGCTTCGAGGCGCAGGTCATGGACTGGTCCGACGATGTGGCCTACTCGGTGCACGACGTCGAGGACGGGCTGCACGCCGGGCATCTCGACCCCAACCTCCTGCTCGCGGACGCCGAACGTGCCGAGATCTTCGCGGTCGCCGGTGAGCGCTATGCGCCCGGCGCCGGATCCGAGGAGCTGGCCGCGGCGCTGGACCGCCTGCTGGATCAGGAGTGGTGGCCGCACGGCTACGACGGCTCCGCACTGGCCCAGGCCCGTCTGAAGGACGCCACCAGCCAGCTGATCGGCCGCTTCTGTCTCGCCGCCGAGGCCGCGACCCGGGCCAGGTGGGGGACCGGGCGGCTCACCCGCTACGGAGCCGAACTGGTGGTTCCGGCCGAAACGCGGTGGGAATGCGCCGTTTTGAAAGCCGTCGCCGACCGGTACGTCATGCAGCGCCCCGACCAGGAAGCGCTCCGTGCCGAGCAGCGCATCGTCATCGCCGAACTGGCCGAGGTACTGCTCGCCCGCGCCCCCGACGGCCTTGATCCGCAGTTCCGTTCACTGTTCGACGCCGCCCCCGACGACACCGCACGGATGCGTGCCGTCATCGACCAGATCGCGGCGCTGACCGACACGTCGGCCCGCTCCCTGCACGCCCGCCTCACCCGTCACCCTGGTCACGCGCCGGGCAACCGAGGGTGACCCTAGGGGGAAGCCCCTCATCCCCCTCATGCTCTTCCCCCCTCACGCTCCGTGCGGGACGCTCGAATCCGACCGCTTTCGAACGGAGCACCCTGACAACAGTGAACAGAGAACCCTGACCACGGCGAACGGGAACCTGACCACGGCGGACGGGAACCCCGGCGGCACCGGGGACATCAAGAGGGGGAGCAACCGGGGGCACACAGGGGGGCGTTTACGGACGCGGACGCGGACGTACGGCACCGCAACGAGGAGGAAAACAAGTGGTCGACGCACACCAGACGTTCGTCATCGTCGGGGGTGGCCTGGCCGGCGCAAAGGCCGCGGAGACTCTCCGCGCGGAGGGATTCACCGGCCGGGTGATCCTCATCTGTGACGAGCGCGACCACCCGTACGAGCGCCCCCCGCTCTCCAAGGGGTTCCTGCTCGGCAAGGAAGAGCGCGACAGCGTGTTCGTCCACGAGCCCGCCTGGTACGCCCAGGCCCACATCGAGCTGCACCTCGGCCAGCCCGCCGTCCGCCTCGACCCCGAGTCCAAAACGGTTCGCCTCGGCGACGGCACCCTGATCGCCTACGACAAGCTGCTGCTGGCCACCGGCGCCGAACCCCGCCGCCTGGACATCCCCGGCACCGGCCTGGCCGGCGTGCACCACCTGCGCCGCCTCGCCCACGCCGAACGGCTGCGCGGCGTCCTGGCCTCCCTCGGCCGGGACAACGGCCATCTGGTCATCGCCGGGGCCGGCTGGATCGGCCTGGAGGTCGCCGCGGCGGCCCGTTCCTACGGCGCCGAGGTGACCATCGTCGAGGCCGCCCCGACCCCGCTGCACGGCATCCTGGGCCCCGAACTCGGCGGCCTGTTCACCGATCTGCACCGCGAACACGGCGTCCGCTTCCACTTCGGCGCCCGTTTCACCGAGATCGTCGGGCAGGACGGCGTGGTGCTCGCGGTGCGCACCGACGACGGCGAGGAGCACCCCGCCCACGACGTGCTCGCCGCGATCGGCGCCGCCCCGCGCACCGCGCTCGCCGAACAGGCCGGGCTGGACCTCGCCGACCCGGAGGCCGGCGGCGGGGTGGCCGTCGACGCGGCGCTGCGCACCTCCGACCCGTTCATCTACGCCGCCGGGGACGTCGCCGCCGCCGATCACCCCCTGCTGGACACCCGGTTGCGGGTCGAGCACTGGGCCAACGCCCTCAACGGCGGCCCGGCCGCCGCGCGCGCCATGCTCGGCCAGGACATCAGCTACGACCGCATCCCGTACTTCTTCTCCGACCAGTACGACATCGGCATGGAGTACTCCGGCTACGCCCCGCCCGGCTCGTACGCCCAGGTCGTCTGCCGCGGCGATGTCGCCAAGCGGGAGTTCATCGCCTTCTGGCTCGGCGCGGACGGCCGGCTGCTCGCGGGGATGAACGTCAACGTCTGGGACGTCGCCGAATCCATCCAGCAACTGATCCGCGGCGGGGCACGGTTGCGGCCCGAGGCACTGGCCGATCCGGAGGTTCCGCTGGCCTCGCTGCTCCCGTAGCGTGCGCGTATGACGCAGAACCACCACGGTTCCACCGGCTCCGGCTCCGGCGCTGCTCCTGGCTCCGGCTCGGGCTCCGACCCCGGCAGCGCCGGCGTCCCGGCCGTCACCTTCGACGACGTCCGGGACGCCGCCCGGCGGCTGGCAGGCGTGGCCCACCGCACGCCGGTCCTGCGCTCCCGCACCCTGGACGCGCTGACCGGCGCCGAGGTCCACCTCAAGTGCGAGAACTTCCAGCGGGTCGGCGCCTTCAAGTTCCGCGGCGCCTACAACGCCCTCTCCCGGCTCTCCCCGCAGCAACTGGCCCGCGGGGTCGCCGCCTACTCCTCCGGCAACCACGCCCAGGCCGTCGCCCTCGCCGCCCGGGAGCTGGGCAGCCACGCCGTCATCGTGATGCCCGAGGACTCCCCGAAGTCCAAGCAGGACGCCACCGCCGGATACGGCGCCGAGATCGTCACCTACGACCGGTACACCGAGGACCGCGTCGCCCTCGGCCGCAAGATCGCCGAGGAGCGCGACCTCGTCCTGATCCCGCCGTACGAGCATCCGCACATCATCGCGGGCCAGGGCACCGCCGCCCTGGAACTGATCGAGGAGACCGGCCCGCTCGACGCCCTGCTCGTCCCGGTCGGCGGGGGCGGCCTGATGGCCGGCGCCGCCACCGCCGCGACCGCCCTGGTCCCCGGCATCCGGATGATCGGCGTGGAACCGGAGGCCGGCGACGACACCCGGCGCTCACTGGCCGCCGGCCACCGCGTCACCGTGCCCGTCCCGCGCACCATCGCCGACGGCCAGGCCGTCGAAACCCCCGGCGAGCTGACCTTCTCCCTCAACCGGTGGCTGCTCGACTCGGTCGCCCTGGTCAGCGACGACGAGATCCGCGCGGCCATGAAGCTGGCGTTCGAACGCCTCAAGATCGTCACCGAGCCCAGCGGCGCCACCGCCCTGGCCGCCCTGCTCGCCGGGCGCATCGACCTTCCGCCGGCGCCTGAACGGCCGGGGCGGCCTGGGCGGCCTGGGCGGTCCCCCCACCCGCCCCGCGTCGGCGTGATCATCTCGGGCGGCAACGTGGGACTGGCGAGGTTCCTGGAACTACTGGGGTGAACGGCGGGGCGGCCTGGTGGGAGGTCTCCCGGCTTACCGGCGGCTCCCCCGCCCCCTCCCCCTCCTCCCCCTTCGGGGGAGGGGGCGGGGGTGGGTTCGGGGGTGGGGGGAAAGCCACCGGCACTCGCGGACGCCTCCCGGCCACCCGCCGGCGTCTCCCGACGTCCCCCGGCGCCTCCCGGCCAGGAGTGTCCGACCCCGGCCGTAGAATTCACGCGTGGCAGGCAGGATCAACGATGACGATGTGAAGGCGGTGCGGGACGCGGTCCCGATCGACGCCGTCGTGTCCGAATACCTCCAGCTCCGCAACGCCGGCGGCGGCAACCTCAAGGGCCTGTGCCCCTTCCACGACGAGAAGTCCCCGTCCTTCCACGTCAGCCCGGCCAAGGGGCTCTACCACTGCTTCGGCTGCCAGGAGGGCGGCGACACCGTCGACTTCATCATGAAGCTCGACCACCTCTCCTTCGCCGAGACCATCGAGCGTCTGGCCTCCCAGGCCGGCATCACCCTGCGCTACGAGGAAGGCGGCTACACCCCCGGCCGCCAGCAGGGCGAGCGCACCCGCCTGGTGGAGGCGCACAAGGCCGCCGCCCAGTTCTACGTCGAGCAGCTGGACGGCCCCGAGGCCGAGATCGCCCGCAAGTTCCTCGCCGAGCGCGGCTTCGACCAAGCAGCCGCCCAGCACTTCGGCGTCGGCTACAGCCCGGCCGGCTGGGACCACCTCACCCGCTTCCTGCGCGGCCGCCGCTTCAGCGACCAGGAGCTGGTGCTCTCCGGCCTCTCCCAGGAGGGCCGCCGCGGCCCCATCGACCGCTTCCGCGGCCGCCTGATGTGGCCGATCCGCGATATCGCCGGCGAGGTCGTCGGCTTCGGCGCCCGCAAGCTCCGCGACGACGACAACGGTCCCAAGTACCTCAACACCCCCGAGACCCCCATCTACCGCAAGTCCCAGGTCCTCTACGGCATCGACCTCTCCAAGAAGGAGATCGCCAAGACCAACCGCGCGGTCGTCGTCGAGGGCTACACGGACGTCATGGCCTGCCATCTGGCCGGCGTCACCACCGCCATCGCCACCTGCGGCACGTCCTTCGGCGAGGGCCACATCAAGATCCTCCGCCGCCTCCTGATGGACAACGCCGGCTCCGAGGTCGTCTTCACCTTCGACGGCGACGCCGCGGGCCAGAAGGCCGCCCTGCGCGCCTTCGAGGACGACCAGAAGTTCGCCGCCGAGACCTCCATCGCCATCACCCCCGGCGGGATGGACCCCTGCGACCTGCGGCTCGCCAAGGGGGACGCGGCCGTCGCCGACCTCGTCGAGGCCCGCACCCCGCTCTTCGAGTTCGCGCTGCGCCATGTCGTCTCCCGGCACAACCTCGACACCACCGTCGGCCGCGCCGCCGCCCTCGACGAGGCCGCCCCCATCGTCGCGAACATCAAGAACAGCTCCATCCAGCACGAATCCGCCGTCCAGCTCGCCGGCATGCTCGGCATCCTGGACACCCAGTTCGTCGTCCGCCGGGTCAGCCAGCTCGCCCGCTGGGCCCGTGAGCGCGGCCGCGACGGCGGCCCCGAACAGGGCCGTCAGCAGCGCCGGGGCCAGCCCCCGGCCGCCGAGCAGCCCCGCCCCGCGCCCGGCCCGCGCGGCCCGGCGCTCAACCTCCGCAGCCCCGCCCACCGCGTCGAGCGCGAGCTGCTGAAGCTCGCGCTGCAGCGCCCCGACCTGGTCTCCCCGGCCTTCGACGCCTACGGTGCCGACGAGTTCACCGCCCCGCCCTACGCCGTGGTCCGCCAGTGCATCGAGGCCGCCGGCGGCGCCGCGGCCGGCGCCGCCGACAACGCGTACGTCCCCCGGGTGCGGGAGGCCGCCCCCGACGACACCGTCCGCGCCATGGTCACCGAGCTCGCCGTCGAACCGCTGCACACCCGCCGCGACCCCGACGAGGCCTATGCCGGCGTCCAGTTGGTCGCCGTCCGCCTCGCCGCCGTCAACCAGCGCGTCACCGAAATCCGCGGCACCCTCCAGCGCCTCGGCCCCCGAGCCGACCCCGAACACCTCGCCGCCGTACAGAACGAACTCTGGGTCCTCCAGCAGTACGGCCAGTCCCTGCGCGAACGCGGCTACGCGGCCCTGTAGGACGTCCCGTCGGGGGCGGCGCCAGGGGCGTCCGGGGCGCGTCCGGGGCGCCCCCTCAGGGTGTCCTGTGACGCCCCCTAACACCCCCGGACACTCCCCGCGGTAGCCGTCCGGTCACGGACCGGACTCAAAAAGTGGTCGCACGCCCCTCGTGGCGGGAGTGTGTCGTACTCCACACTGAGAAGCGGTGCCTGAGTCCTCGGAGCGCTGCGGGCCCGGTCGCACCGCGCCGGAATCCCCCGCACCACCGCTTGTGACGTACGGGACGGACAGCGGCTCGGCCGCAACCGTGCCCGACCTTTCTGCCGCCTCAGCAGCGATCACCCTGGAGGTCGCCCCCGTGCAGACCCAGACCCTCGCCGACGCGCCGCCCGCAGCAGAGCCGGTCACGGAACCGGACGCGGAACGGGAAGCGGAACCCGACGCCGACGCCGAACCGGACGCGGAATCATTCCCGGAACAGGCCCCGGAACAGGTCCCGGAACAGGTCCTGGACCCGCTCACCGTGCCGCAGCAGGCCGAACCTCCCGCCGCCGAAATGATCATCGAGGAGATCATCCCGGAGCCGGCACCGCGCCCCGAGGCCGGCAGCCCGTCCGCCGATCTCTTCCGCCAGTACCTCCGCGAGATCGGCCGGATCCCGCTGCTCACCGCCGCCGAGGAGGTCGAGCTGGCCCGCCGCGTCGAGGCCGGCCTCTTCGCCGAGGAGAAGCTCACCACCACCCCCGACCTGTCCTCCCAACTCGCCCACGACCTCGACCGGCTGGTGGTGCTGGGCCGGATGGCCAAGCGCCGCCTGATCGAGGCCAACCTGCGTCTGGTGGTCTCCGTCGCCAAGCGCTATGTCGGCCGCGGGCTGACCATGCTCGACCTCGTCCAGGAGGGAAACCTCGGACTGATCCGCGCCGTCGAGAAATTCGACTACGCCCGCGGCTACAAGTTCTCCACCTACGCCACCTGGTGGATCCGCCAGGCGATGTCCCGCGCGCTGGCCGACCAGGCCCGGACCATCCGCGTCCCGGTCCATGTCGTCGAGCTGATCAACCGCGTGGTGCGGGTCCAGCGCCGGATGCTCCAGGAACGCGGCCACGAGCCCACCCCCGAGGAGGTCGCCGCCCACCTCGACCTGACCGGGGAACGCGTCAGCGAGGTGCTGCGGCTGGCCCAGGAACCGGTCTCGCTGCACGCCCCCGTCGGCGAGGAGGAGGACGTCGCGCTCGGCGACCTCATCGAGGACGGCGACGCCGCCTCACCCGTCGAATCCGCCGCGTTCCTGCTGCTCCGCGAACACCTCGACGCGGTCCTGTCCACCCTCGGCGAACGCGAACGCAAGGTCGTCCAGCTCCGCTACGGCCTCGCCGACGGCCGCCCCCGCACCCTGGAGGAGATCGGCCGGATCTTCGGCGTCACCCGCGAACGCATACGGCAGATCGAGTCCAAGACCCTCAACAAGCTCCGCGACCACGCCTTCGCCGACCAGCTCCGCGGCTACCTCGACTGAGGCGGCCAGGGCCGCGGGACCGCGGGGCTGTGGCGCCGTGGGACCGCCGGGCCGCGGGCGCACCCGACCACCGGGCGCACCCGACCACCGGGCCGCACGAGGGCCGGACCACCGGCCTCCCGGACGACTGGCCCGGGGGCTTTTGCCCCCTCACTCACGCCGACCGCTGAAACGCCCCCGGATGGATCTCGTCACGCACCGTCGTGTACTGCTGGCGCACGGCCTGTCCGACCGCCAGCTCCTCACCGGGCTCGAAGACCTGGCTCGCGGCGGCCGGCCACTGCGGCGGATCGACCCAGGCGGCCCCGCCGCCCGCGCCCGTCTCCGCACCGGGCACCGGGGTGAGCGTGCCGTGCGCCACGCCCCACGCCCAGGCCGCCTGCCGCGCCGCGCCCAGCGCCGCGTAGTCGGCCGGCTGCGGCACCACGACCGGCACCCCGAACAGCCCCGGCGCCACCGCCTGCACGGCACCCAGCTCGGCGGCCGCCCCCAGCAGGAACACCCGGCGCACCGCCACGCCGCGCCCGCGCAGCACATCCAGCGCGTCCGCCAGCCCGCAGAGCATGCCCTCCACGGCCGCCCGCGCCATGTGCTCCGGCTTCATGCTCTCCCGGCGCATCCCGTGCAACGACCCCGCGGTGTGCGGCAGATGCGGCGTCCGCTCGCCCTCCAGATACGGCAGCAGCACCATGCCGTACGCACCGGGCGAGGACTTCAGCGCCAGCTCGGACAGGCCCTCCAGATCCGTCCCCAGCATCTCCGCCGCACCGCGCAGCACCCGCACGGCGTTGCTGGTGTGCACGACGGGCAGATGCCGGCCGGTCGCGTCCGCGAACGAGCTGATCGTCCCGGTCGGGTCGGCCAGCGCCTCGTGATGGATCCCGAACACCGACCCCGAGGCGCCCAGCGACACCACGGCGTCACCCACCCCGACACCGAGCCCGAAGGCCGCCGCCATCGTCTCGCCCGTACCCGCCGAGATCAGCAGCCCCTCCGGGGTGAACCCGGCCGTCCCCGACGGGCTCAGCACCTCCGGCAGCCGCACCTGATGGCCCAGCGCCAGCTCCACCAGATCCGGCCGGTAGGTCTCGGTCGCCGCCGACCAGAAGCCCGTCGCCGAGGCCCCGCCGCGGTCCGTCGTACGCCGCGCGGGACGCCCCAGCAGCTGCCACGCCAGCCAGTCGTGCGGCTGCATGATCTCCGCGATCCGGGCCGCATGAGCCGGCTCCGTACGCGCCAGCCAGCGCATCTTCGTCACCGCATGCGTCGCCTGCGGCACCGCCCCGACGGCCTGCGCCCACGCGCTGCGCCCGCCCAGCGCGTCGATCAGGTCCGCGGCCGCGCTCTGCGCCCGCTTGTCATTGCCCACCAGCGCCGGGCGTACGAGATTGCCCTCGACGTCCAGCGGGACCAGACCGTGCGGCTGCGCGGAGACACCGATCGCCTGCACCCCTTCGAGCAGCCCCCGGCCCGCCGCCTCGCCGAGTGAGATCAGCCATGCCTGCGGATCGGCCTCGGGCCCCTTCTCGACAGGGTGCGGCGCATACCCCTGCCTGATGACGGCACCTGTGTCCGCATCGCAGACGACGATCCGTGTGCTCTCGGACGAACTGTCCAATCCGGCGACTATCCCCATGCACCCAGATGATGCCCCATACGACGCATAGGAGCAGCGTCAGGGTTTGCCGCCGGGGGCCCCGGCTCAGGTATTGCTCGTGCCCCAGTCGTCCTCGTCGGGGGAGCGCCGCTCGCGCAGCGAGCGGACCCGCGCGCTGACCGAGTCGGGCAGCCGGTCGCCGACCTTGGCCGACACCGTCCCGAACGCCTTCGACGCCGCCTCGCGCCCGGTCAGCGCGGCGGACTCCGCGGTGTTCCGGACCGCCGGGTTCTGCGCGACCCGCTGGGCGGCCTTGCGGAGCTGTTCGTACCGTTCCCGGCCGGCCCGTGAGCCGAGCACATACCCCGTGGCCAGTCCCGCGATGAACGTGAGCCGGTAGCGCATTGCTCCACCTTCCTGTCGTCGGACCCCTCCGGCGCCGGTACGCACCGGAGTGTCTGGCTGTGACGCGCGCCTACCCTCCGGGGCCGGAGATCACCCGAGGTGACCTGAGGCGATACCGATTGGCGGAGCACCCCCCTGCTTGCGCTAATGTATGTGTCGCAGCGAACGCGCGCCGTCCGGAAGCCCGGACTGCGGTGCATTCGAGGCACACAGAGCAATCCCCTGTAGCTCAATTGGCAGAGCAGCCGGCTGTTAACCGGCAGGTTACTGGTTCGAGTCCAGTCGGGGGAGCTCGGTCCCCTGTAGCTCAATTGGCAGAGCATTCGGCTGTTAACCGGAGGGTTACTGGTTCGAGTCCAGTCGGGGGAGCAGAGAGAAGAGGGCCCCGGGAGGGGTCCTTTTTCTTGTGCCGTGGAACCGAACGGCCCGTGATCGAAGTCCTCTTGGGCGTGCGTGGTCGTGCGACGGCAGCCCTCACGGGCAACAGATCGTATGAGCGGCTATGCTGCGGCAGACGGCGCGCACAAATGTGCGCGACGCGCCGTGGGGGGCGGTAGCTCAGCCGGTTAGAGCAGCGGACTCATAATCCGTCGGCCGTGGGTTCGAGTCCCACCCGCCCCACCGCAGCACCCAGGGCGAAGCCCCTTTCTACCTGGGGAAACGTCAGAACGGGGGCCACCACTCCACTGTGGTGGCCCCCGTTCAGCCGTTCAGGCCAAGATCCAGGGGACGCGCGGGGGACTCCCAGGGACCGCCGGGCCGCACGGAGGACCGGGGCCGCATTCCCTCACCCTTGGGCAAGTTGAGAGCGCGCGCCGCCTCTCGGTTCGGACCCTCGCCCCGCAGGGCCTGCCGGCCTCGACTGGCGCAGTGGCCGCGTACCCAGGTGGGAACCGAGCCGACCGCGTGCTCCTGCCCCCCCGGCGTCCTGAGCGGCCCCGAGCATCGGGCTGTCCGGACGTGTCTGCGCCCCCCCGGTGACCCGGACGGAGAGCGCGTGTCCGGACGACTGCCGATCGGGCGGCCCCGGTGGCCGTCCCTGAGGGCCTGGGTGCCCGGCGAGCCGACAGTCGGGCAGGTGGCCGGAAATGGGTTCGATGTCCCTGGAAGTTCACGTACTGTGTGCATCGCCCGAAAGCGAACATGTGTCGCAGTCGTCGTGAACGTGACTGCGCAGGGGGAAGGAAGAGTTCCATGCAGGCATCCCGCATCCGGCGCGGCGTCGCCGGCGCCGCCACCGTCGTCGCCCTGGCCGGCGCCGGCGTCCTGGCCACCGCACCGATGGCCGCGGCCAAGGCCAACTTGATCGCGATCAACAAGGTCTCGCCGGCCGGGTCGGGTCTGAGGGTGAACGTCACGTACTCCTGCGACCCCGGCATGAACCACCAGCTGGTCGCCAACGCCGAGGAGATCACCTCGTCCAAGCTCAAGGGGTACGGCGCGGGCACCATCAAGGTCGGCAAGCTCGTCTGTGACTACGCCGACCACACCGCACAGGTCCAGCTCAAGCCGGCCGCCACCCTGGGCTTCGAGAAGGGCGACAAGGTGAAGGTCACCGTCTTCTACTTCGACGACGACGGTTTCCGTTACGCCGACGCGACGGCCACCGCCACCGTCTGACGCGTCACCGTGTGACCGCGCCACCGTCCGACGCGGTGCCGCCCGCCGCGAGGGCCCTCGACCCGGCCACGTCTCCCGAAACGGACGTGTCACCACCGGAGTTGAGGGCCTTCAACGGTCCACCGCACCGTCCGGGGGGGGGAGACGGAGATCAGCGGCCCTCTTGAGGAGTCTGGGGACCGGCCCCGCATATCGGGGAGGGCCCCCGTCGCGGATCGGCCCGGGGCGTCTTTCCGCCGCGAGTGTCAGCGGCGGCCGGGTTCGCCCGGCGGGTCGGTCAGGCGGTCGCCGTCGACTCGGGTTCCGGCCTGCTTGAGCTGGCGGTAGACGGGGCTGATCTCCATGCCTTCGACACCGGGCAGGGTTCCGATGTGGTCGGTGGTGAACTCGAAGAGCTCGTCAAGATCGCGGCACTGTACAACGGCATGGAGGTTGTACGGTCCGGATACCGCGGCCGCGAATCCCACCTCCGGCATCTGCGCCATGGCCCGCCCGACAGCCTTGATCTTGCCTGGGTGGGCTCGCAGCCACAGGATCGCCCGGGCTCGGTATCCCAGGGCCGGCGGCGCGATCTCCACGTCGATGTGGACCACTCCGCCGGAAAGCAGCGCGTGCAGTCGTCGTGACGCCCGGCCCGGTGTGAGGTCGGCCGCGGCTGCGAGGTGGACGAGACTGGCCCGTCCGTCGGCGGCGAGGGCCGCGAGCAGCTTCTCGTCCTGGGCGCTGAGCTGCGATGACTGGTTCCGTACGACCGGCCGTTCGGTGAACGGGGTGTCTGCGGCTCCCAGGGCGGACTCCTGCTCGGGGGTCAGGGTTCCGGCGAGCGCGGCCCAGTAGTGCCCCCGGCCGCCGACGAACTGGCGGAGCAGCACCGACGCCTGGAGGTCGAGCACGGCGGCGGTGCGGGGGAGCCGGCGGCCGAGCAGGTCATCGCGTTGTTCCGGTGACCGTGAGCGCACGGCGCAGGTGACCTCGGAGCCGGCGGCGTTCAGGGCGACCCAGCTGACGTCGTCGCGTTGCGCGAGTGCCTCGGCGATGGCCGTGGCGCTGCCGGGCCGGCAGCGCAGGCGCACCATCCACCGGCTCTGCCCGAGCGCTCCCGGATCGACGACCCCGATCACCCGGATCGCCCCGGCCCGCCGCATGCGGCGGTAGCGGCGGGCGACGGTCAGCTCGGAGAGCCCGAGGACGGTCGCCACCGTCGCGAACCCGACCCGTGGATCAATCTGAAGGGCGCGAAGGATTCGCACATCATCCGGATCCAGGATGTCGGAATCAACGATCTGAGGGCGCGACATGGCGGTAATTCTATAGAGAGCGCCGTTCCCGAGTCGTCGTCCACCCCGCGTGGCCGAGGCTTGCACGGGGGTGACCGCAGGGGTGGGGAGGCGCAAGCCAAGCCTGCTCGGTCTGCGTATCCCGCGCACCCCGCGCACCCCGCGCACCCCGCGCACCCCGTGCATCCCGGTCTCCCGGCATCGACGAACGAACGAAGGGCTCTGACCTATGTCTGCTCCCACCTCGAACGAAACCTCCCCAACCGTTTTGATCGTTGCCGCCGGGCGCGGGTTGGGCCACGCCCTCGCCGAGCAGTTCCTCGACAAGGGATGGCGGGTCGTCGGTACGGTCCGGCCGGACAGCCCGAGAAGCAAGCTCCACGATCTCGCCGAGACCGCCGGCGGCAGGGTGGAGATCGAAACGTTGAACATCAACGAGCCGGAGCAGATCGCGGCGCTGCGCAGGCGCCTGAACGGCCGGGCGCTGGACCTCCTCTTCGTCAACGCGGGAATCACCACCCGGGACGAACACATCCCCATCGGCGAGGTCACGACCGACGAATTCAACGACGTCATGCTCACCAACGCACTGAGCCCAATGCGCGTCATCGAATCCCTGCAGGACCTCGTCACCCCGACCGGCCTGATCGGCGTGATGTCGTCCGGCCAGGGCAGCATCGCCAACAACGAGACCGGGCTACGAGAGGTCTACCGAGGCAGCAAGGCAGCCCTGAACCAGTTCATGCGAAGCTTCGCCGTCCGCCAGCCCGAACCGGCACGCACACTGCTGGTCATGGCACCCGGCTGGGTCCGCACGGACCTGGGAGGACCGGACGCCCCTCTTGGTATCGAGGACAGCATCCCCCGGCTGGTGAACGTCATGCTCGCTCAGTTCGGCACTCCCGGCGTGCAATTCCGTGACTACCAGGGCCGAACCGTTCCCTGGTAGACGGCGAGTTGGCCAGGTGACGGCACTCACTGAAGGCGGGCTCCCGTCCGACGGCCCCGCTCGGCTTCCCGGGAGCCCGGCCACGGAGGCGGAAGCCCGCCGCGCTGTTGCCACCCGGGGAGAACCACCAGCAAACAGAAGAGGACAACGGCATCACGACATGACGCTCATCGCTGTAGAAGAACACTGGACCATGCCGGACCTGACGTCCGCCCTCCGAGCCGCCCCGCCCGGGCGCCGCGACGAAAGCCTCGTCCTGAACGAGAGGGGCGACAACCGGCGGCATCTGGAAGACCTGGGCACGGGCCGGATAGCCGCCATGGACGCTCAAGGCATCGACGTAGCGATCATCGCCCTGACCCCGCCCGGCACCCACCCGCTCGCCCCCGACGACGCCGTGCGGCTCAGCCGCGCCGCGAACGACGTCGCCGCCGAAGCCGTCGCCGGCCACCCGTCAAGGCTCCGGGCGCTCTCGACCCTGCCCATGTCGGCGCCACATGAGGTTGCCGGCGAGCTCTCGCGAGCCGCCGCCTCGGGGCACGTCGGCACCATGGTCTACGGCCGGTCAGGCGACCTCTTCCTGGACGACCCGGTCTACGACGACTTCTTCGCCGCCGCGGCACAGGTCGGCCAGCCGGTGTTCATCCACCCCCAACTGCCCTCCTCCGCGCTTCGCGACGCCTCCTACCGAGGATTCGACCCGATGACGGACCTCGCTCTCGCCACCTTCGGCTGGGGGTGGCATCTCGACGCCGCGACAGCCGCGCTGCGACTGATCCTGCGGGGAACCTTCGACCGGCACCCCGACCTGCAGGTCGTACTCGGACACTGGGGCGAAACGCTGTTGTTCTGGCTGGACCGGGCCGACAGCCTTTCCCGCGTCTCCGGCTTGCCACGACCGGTGTCGGATTACATACGGTCGAACTTCTTCATCACCGCCTCCGGCATGCTCAATCCGGCGCTCCTTCACCACACCCTCTCGGTGACGACCGTGGACCGCTTGCTGTTCTCCACCGATTACCCCTTCCAGCGTCCGACCCGAGAAGACATCACGACCTTCCTCGGCCATTTCGCCTCCGATGCGGACCGCGAGAAGTTCGCGTCGGGCAACGCGGCAGCCTTGTACGGCCTCGGCCACCTGGCCCAGGACCGCCCCTGACCCGACCGGTCAAGGGGCCGGTGACGTGAGTTGACGGCAGATCAGCTCGTGGGCGAGGTGCGCGGTCGTCAGCAGGTCCTCGCGGGATGTGCCGAGGCTGGCTCGCACGGACAGTCCGTGCACGACGGACTGGACGAGTCCGGTCAGGGCCGCCACGTCGGTCCCGGCGACGAGTTCGCCGTCCTGGGCCGCTCGCTCGATGCGTGCGTGGAGGGCGCGCTCGTTCCAGCCGTGGAGTTCGGCGTAGTGGGCGCCGGTGTTGAGCGTGCTCGTGCTGTCGGTCATCGCGGCGCTGCTGAGAAGGCAGCCTGGATGAGCGTCGCCAGGCTGGGTGAACTCGTGGACCGAGTTGATGAGGATCTGGTCGATGACGGTCCGGAGGTCCTGCTCGGCGACGGCCTGGCGGTAGATCTCCCGGTAGCGCTCGGCGTAGGTCCGCACCGTCTCCTCGAACAGCCCGGCTTTGCTGCCGAAGGCGGCGTAGAGGCTGGAGGTGGAGAGTCCGAGGGCCGCGGTGAGGTCGCGGGTCGACGTCCCGGAGTAGCCGCGCCGCCAGAAGAGGCGGGCGGCGTCGAGGATCGCACGGTCGCGGTCGAAGGCTCGTGGCCGTCCACGGGTGGGCTGAGGCACCCTTGCATTGTAGAGCGTTTGCTCCATAATGATTTTATGGAGCGAACGATCCAGAAAAGACTGTCGGTCGGCGGAGGCGGTTGGGTGACGGTCGAGGTCTACGGGGAGCCTGATGCTCCGGGTCTCGTCGTCGTCCCGGGCGCGATGAGCGACGCCCACGGGTGGCGTCATGTCGCGGCCGCCGTCGACGCCTGGCCGTCGGTGACGGTCGTCAATCGCCGGGGCCGTGCCCCCTCGGGGCCGTTGACCAGTGCATACTCGCTGCAAACGGAGGTCGACGACCTCGGCGTCATCCTCGACGAGTGCAAAGGTACGCAGGCGCTCTTCGGCTGGAGCTACGGCGGCCTGATCGCTTTGCTGGCCACCAATGATCGTCCGCTGCGCCAGGTGATTGCCTACGAGCCGGTGATGCGACCGTTCGGCCGTCACGTACTGCCGGATCTGCGGGCTGCTGAAGAGGCGGCGGACCGGGAAGCCACCGTGGAGATCGTGAGCCGGCGGATCGCCGGCCTCGACACGGCGCAGGTCGAGGCGCTACGGGCCGACCCTCAGGAATGGGCGGCCCTGCGGGACTTGAGCGGGCCGGCACGCGCCGAACTCGCCGCGCTCAACTCGGCACCGCCACCGGATGAGGTGGCGCGACGGGCGGCCCGTGTCGACCTGATCATCGGCCAGTGCAATCAGGGAACGGCCCCCTACGGGGCGTCGTTCGACGACGTCCGGCGGCGCGTCACCCGTGCCGAAGTCCATGTGCTCCCCGGTCAGGGGCACCTGGCCCACGTCCAGGCACCTGAAGAACTCGGCCGGCTGATCAATGGCCTCGCCGCTGACCGCTGACCCCTGGCCGCTGTCCGCCCGACGAGACCCCTCCTGCCGCCGCGGAGCCAAGAAAGTCCGCCCCCGGTACAGCCCGGTACGGCATCGGTACGGCACCGATGCGACACGCCGGGACGGCGGACTTTTCGCTTCACGGGCCCCTGCCGGGCGTGTCCGCTTCGCGCCGCCTCCCGCCGGAGGCGCGAGGAGCAGGTGCGGCGCCGTCGCGGTCGGCGCTCCGGCCCGCGGCGCCGCCGTCGGCCGACTCCGACCCGGCCGTCGGCCGACTCCGACCCGCCAGGGCGCTATGTCCCCTTTGCGTAGATATTCTGTGAAGTGTGATCGAGTCTGAACGGCCGCGGCTTCGTCGTCGCCGCGGCCGGGGGAGCCTGGTGCGGCTGTCGCCGGTGATCCTGACCGTCGTCATCGCCAGCCTGGCATATGCCACTCCCCCGGAGATGGCCTTCAGCCGGCTCCTGCCCGCGGCACCGGCCCTCGCCGCCGCCATGTGGCCGGTGCTCCCCACCGTCCTGCTGGGGACGGTCTGCCTCTTTCTGATGATCGGCCTCAGCATCGTGTTCCCCGGTCTGGGGACGTGGTGGACGGCTGCGGGGATCATCGCGGTCACCGTGGCGGCCGCATACGGAAGCCACGTCCGGCTCCAGCGGGAGCGGACCCTCTTTCAGGTGCGGCTCGTCGCCGACGCGGCGCAGCAGGTGGTGCTGAGCCCGATGCCGCGCCGCTTCGGAAGCGTCGAGATCGAGTCGCTGTATCTCGCGGCCGCGGCGGAGGCCCGTATCGGCGGGGACTTCTACGAGGTGGTCGACACGCGATACGGGGTCAGGCTGCTCATCGGCGATGTGCGGGGCAAGGGCCTGCCGGCAGTGGGGGCGGCCGCGGCGATCGTCAATTCCTTCCGGGAAGCGGCCTACGGCGAGGCCGATATGGTCAGCGTCGCGCGCCGGCTGGACGCGAGCAGCGCCCGTTACAACGCCGCCTTTCCTCCCGAGGGGCCGATGGAGCGCTTCGCCACCGCTCTTCTCGTCGAGATCCCGCACGACGGCGGGCGCATCGAGATCCTCAACTGCGGACACCCTCCGCCGCTGCTCAGGAACCGCGGAGAACTCCGGGCCCTCGAGCCCACCACCCCCTCGCCGCTGCTCAACCTCGCGGAGCTGATCGGCGATCACTACACGATCGACACCTTCGACTTCGTCCCCGGCGACCTGCTTCTCCTCTACACCGACGGGATCGCCGAGGCCCGCGCCCGCGACGGCAGGTTCTTTCCGCTGGCGGCCTGGATGCGCCGACAGCCCCCGACGCCGCCCCACGAGCTGCTGACGGCTCTTCACCGCGACCTCCTCCACTACAGCAAAGGACGCCTGGACGACGACATCGCCGCCCTCGCGGTACGCCTGCGGGAACCTTCGGAGTAAACGCGGCCCGGATCGGATCGCGGCCCGGATCGCGGCCCGGACCGTGGCCAGGTGATCCTGGAATGCAGGAAACGCAGGGAGGCTGAGCGGCACGGGGTGTATGGCCGCCTTGGCGGTTTCGCCTACGCCGCAGCCGGCATGCCCCCGAATTGGGCACTGCCCGTCAGCCGGGTACCCCCAGGCGCTGTGTGCCGACGACGGAGAGCAGTCGTAGGGCCTCTTCCGATGGGGAGCCGGGGGGTGCGGTGTAGATGATGACTTGTTGGTCGCGGTCGGTGATGTCCAGGGTGTCGCATGTGACGCTGATGGGGCCGACGAGGGGGTGTGCGAAGGTCTTGCAGAGGGTGGGGCGGGCGGTGATGTCGTGGGCTGCCCAGATGCGGGTGAACTCCTCGCTGCCGGCCAAAAGTTCCTGGACCAGGCCGGTGACCTCCGGGTCGGTGGGGTAGCGCGCCGCGGCGGTGCGCAGGTGCTGGGCCGAGGTCCGGGCGAACGCGTCCGCGTCCGAGACGCCGTACAGACGCCGGCCGTGCCGGTGCGGGCCGAGGAACGCGCGGCGGAGCAGATTCCGGTCCCGGCGCGACAGGGCGGAGAAGTCCTCCATCAGGGCGCCTGCCAGGTGGTTCCAGGCGATGACCTCGTACGTTGCCGAGATCACGATCGCCGCGGCGCCCGGCAGCCGGTGCAGCAGGTCGACGATGCTCTGCCGTACCTCACGCGAAGGCCCCGGCGGAGGCAGGGGCGGGGCGCCGGCGAGGTGGTGGAGGTGGTCGCGCTCGGGGTCCGACAGGCGGAGCGCGCGGGCGAGTTGGGTCAGCACATCGCGGGAGGGGTGGTGGGCGCGGGCCTGTTCCAGTCGCGTGTAGTACTCGGTCGAGATGAAGGCCAGCTGCGCCACCTCCTCGCGCCGCAGTCCCGGGGTACGGCGGCGTGGCCCGGCGGGCAGCCCCACGTCCGCGGGGGTGATGCGCTCGCGCCTGCTGCGCAGGAAGTCACCCAGCTCTCGTCGTACTCGTCGATTCACCCGCCCAGTGTGCGGGGTGCCGAGGTGTCCAGCCAGGTACTCCCGGGGCCTGGATGAGCGGGGCGGCCGGACACAGGCTCGTCGGTATGGACAACGCACCGATCACGCCGATCACACCCATCACCTCAAGCACGCTGATCACTCCAAGCACCACCTCGGGTCTGCTCGCCGGCAAGGTCGCCTTCATCACCGGTGCCGGTCGCGGCATCGGCGCGGCCGCAGCGCGGCTGTTCGCCAGGGAAGGGGCCAGGGTGCTCCTCGCGGCCCGGACGGAGGCCCAGCTCAAGACGGTGGCCGAGGAGATCAGGGCGGGCGGCGGCACCGCGGACCATGTGGTGTGCGATCTGGCCGACGGGGCGAGCATCCGTGCTGCCGTCGACCGGGCCGTGGAGCTTTACGGCCGGCTCGACGTGGCGTTCAACAACGGTGCGACGGGCCAGCCGCCCGGCCCGATGGACCAGTTGCCGGAGGCCGACTTCGACCGCGTCTGCGCCATCAACCTCAAGGGTCCGTGGCTGGCCATGACCGCCGAAATCGCCGCGATACGTGCCACGGCGAAGAGCGGTGCCATCGTCAACACCTCCAGCGTCGGCAGTCTGATGGGCAACCCCGAGCTGCCCGCGTACGGCGCGGCGAAGGGGGCGCTCAACAGTCTCACCGCGTCGGCGGCCGTCACCTACGGCCCGGAGGGGATCCGCGTCAACGCCATCGCGCCCGGCACCACGCTCACCGAGCTGCTGCAGGACTGGGAGGAGAAGTCCCCGGGTACCATCGCGCAGCGCAACGCCCTGACCCCGCTGGGCCGCGTCGCCGGGCCGGACGAGATCGCCCAGGCTGCCGCCTGGCTCCTCAGCGACCGCGCCTCCTACGTCACCGGTACGGTCCTACGCGTCGACGGCGGTATGCGAGCCTGAGGCCGGGCAGCCCACTGCCGGTGCATGAGCTGGACGGCAGTGTGGGGCGGGTCCCGTACGAAGGTGTCGGCACTGCGCGGTCTTGGGTTGGCCGGGTGGTGTTGTGCGTCCAGGTAGGGGTGTTGCGGGGAGGCGGCACGCCGTTGCGCTCCCGCGTGGCCATCATGGGCACCCGGTCCGCCCGGCCGTCAGGAGTGCGGGGCGGGAAGGGGAAGGTGATGACGGTGGAGTTGTTCCCGCCGATCCCGTTCGCCGAGTGGCGGGACACCAAAGAGACGCTGCATCGCTTCGCTCAGATCGTGGGGAAGGTCCGGCTGGCGGCCGCTCCGCGGCGCAACCACTGGTGGAACGTGCCGTTCCACCTCACCGGACGCGGAATCACCAGCCGGCCGATGGGGCAGGTCGACGGTCATCCGGTCTTCACGGTCGATTTTGACTTCGTCGGTCATCAGCTGGTAGTCGCGGCGCTGGACGGCCGGTCGTTCTCCTTTCCGCTCGTCGGTCAGTCCGTGGCGTCCTTTTACGCCGCGGTCATGGAGGCGCTGGCCGCGCTGGGCGTCCGGGTGGAGCTCGCCATTCCCCGGCCGTTCGACCTGCCCGATGGGGGCCGGCCGTTCGCCGAGGACACCGAGCACGCGACCTACGACGCCGGGCACGCCACCCGCTACTGGCAGGTCCTCAGCCAGGTGGCGTCGGTGCTGGAGGAGTTCGCCGCGGGCTATTCGGGGAAGGTCAGCCCCGTGCATCACTTCTGGCACACCTTCGACATCGCCCACACCCGGTTCTCCGACCGGCACATCGACCAGCCCGGGAAGGTCGACCCGGTGACCCGGGAGGCGTACTCCCGGGAGGTCATCAGCTTCGGCTTCTGGTTCGGCGACGACTCCTTCGCCGCGCCCGCGTTCTACTCCTACACCGCTCCGGAGCCCGCCGGCCTGGCCGAGGAGCCGCTGGAGCCCGCGGCGGCACAGTGGGCCGACCGCGGCGGCAGCCACTTGGCGGTGCTGCCGTACGACGAGGCCCGCGCCGCGGCCGATCCCCGTGCCACCGTGCTCGGCTTCTACGAGAGCGCGTATCGGGCCGGGGCCCGCCGTGCCGGATGGGACCGTGAACGGCTCGCCTGCCCGGGCGGGGTGACGGACCCGTGTCTGCGGGGGGAGGAGACGGGAGGGGCGGCCCCGTGAGGGACCAGGGGGAGCCCCTGATGGACGTAGGGGAGACTCCCTAGATGACCGGGGGCCGGCCCAGCCTCGTCATGCGCCAGACGGTGCGCCAGCGCATCGGCCGCCGCCGTCCGCACGGGGTCCGTACCCCCTCGGCGAAACCCGCCGCCCAGGCGCGCAGGCCCGCCGCCGAGCGGCTGCGGACGGCCGTCAGCGCGGCCCAGACGCCGAGGTAGAGCGGCACCAGGAGCGCGGGGAGATGCCGCTTGGCCAGCCAGACGCGGTTTCTGGCGACCATGCGGTGGTAGACGGCGTGCCGGGTGGGCGAGGTGTACGGGTGCTGGAGCACCAGTTCCGGTGCGTAGCGGATGTGCCAGCCGTCGTCCAGGGCCCGCCAGGCCAGGTCGGTTTCCTCGTGCGCGTAGAAGAATTCGTCCGGCCAGCCGCCGATCCTGTCCAGCATCGGGACGGACAGCGAGTGCCCGCCGCCGAGGAACGTGGTGACCAGACCGCCGCGTGCCGGGTCGCCGACGCGCAGGCGGGGGACATGCCGGCGCTGGGTGCGGCCCCGCTCGTCGGCGACGCGGAAGCTCACGATCCCCAACTTCGGGTCGCCGGTGTGCAGTTCCGCCAGCCGGCTGAACACGTCCGGGCTGATCAGCAGGCCGTCGTCGTCCAGATCGACCACGAGGTCGAGGTCCCCGAGCTTGCGCAGCTCGTCCAGGGCGACGTTCCGGCCGCCGGAGACCCCAAGGTTGTCGCTCAGCTCGATGCCCACGGCACCGTGCGGCAGCGGGGGGAGCGGCGAGCCGTTCCCGATGACCACGATGTGGGCCGGCGGGAGGTCCTGCTTGGCGACCGAATCCAGCAGCGCCTGCAGTTCGGCGGGACGGTTTCCCATGGTCAAGATGGCGACGCCTACGCGCAGATGACGCACAGAAGAATGCTCCGTTCTTGGCGGTCCTTTCGCGATGCTAGCCGCCGGGGGAGGCGACTGCGTGCTACGGCACCTGCCCGGCGACATCCCGTCGGACGGCCGTGGTGGACCTTTGCGGAGCTCTTCCCGCGGCCCCCCGGTCCCGGTGGCCGGGGGTTCCGGTGCGGCGCACCATGGAAGGACCGGGGGTATGCCCGGATGGCCAGGTGGCCCGCATGGCCAGGTGGCCGGATGACCAGGGGGGCGGATGGAGGAAGCCCTCATGATGGAAGTCAAGACGGTCGACAAGCCGGATGAACGGCGCGACTTTCCCCGGGGCCACCTCGAAGCCCTGCACCTCACCGGACTGGACTTTGCCGTGGCCACCTTCGAGCCCGGCTGGCACTGGACGGAGTCGGTGGGGCCGATCGTCGGGACGACAAGCTGCGAGGTACACCACAACTGCTACATGGTCCAGGGCCGGATGCGGATCAGGATGAACGACGGCGCGGAGTCCGAGATGGGGCCAGGCGACGTGGTCGTCATCCCGCCCGGTCACGATGCCTGGGTCGTGGGGGACGAACAGGTGATCCTGTACGACTTCGCGGGCGGTATGGCGACCGACTACGCCAAGTCGAAGAGCTAGGGAGAGCTGGGGGTGTCTCCCTGTTGAGTGGTGGCGAGGGTGCGCTTCGGGGACAGCTGCGGGTGCGATGCGGTGTTCCCCGGGGCGCGCCGGAAGGGGAGATCCGGTGGGGGCGGGGGTGCCCGGGGGCCGTGGTGGAGCCCGGTGGGCGGCGTGGCGATTCCCACGTGCATCGCGATGTCTAGGAACGCGATCGTTGGGCAGGGGTGCGGGACGGTCCGGCGTGCGGAATACGTCACGGGTTGTGCCCGTTACCGCAGCCGGAGACCGACTGGCAATCGTCGACAGACCGGAAGCAGGGAAACACGCATGAGCACCATCGAGCTCACCAAGGACAACTTCGACGAAATCGTCTCCGGCAACGATTTCGTCCTCATCGACTTCTGGGCCGAGTGGTGCGGGCCGTGCAAGCAGTTCGGCCCGGTCTTCGAGAAGTCGTCCGAGACGCATGACGACCTGGTCTTCGCCAAGGTCGACACGGAGGCGCAGCCCGAGCTGGCCCAGGCCCTCCAGATCCAGTCCATCCCGACCGTGATGATCGTCCGCGAGAACATCGCGGTCTTCGCCCAGCCGGGCGCACTGCCCGCCGAGGCCCTGGAGGACGTCATCGGCCAGGCCCGCGCACTGGACATGGACGAGGTCCGCGCCTCGGTCACCGAGGCCCAGCAGAACGAGCAGGACGGGTCCGCCGAGCAGGGGCAGCAGGCGCAGGGCTCGTGAGCGACCTCCTTCTGGTCCGGCACGGCGAGACCGAGTGGAGTCGGGACGGCAGGCACACCAGCTGGACCGACCTCCCGCTGACCGCGGTCGGTGAGGAGCAGGCCCGCGCACTGCGGCCGCTGCTGTCGGACCGGAAGATCGGGCAGGTGTACGCCAGCCCGATGAAGCGGGCGCTGCGCACCGCCGAGCTGGCGGGCCTCGCCCGTCCGCAGACCGATGCCGACCTGCGGGAATGGGACTACGGCGGTTACGAGGGCATCGCCACCGCCGAGATCCACCGCAGCCGTCCCGGCTGGTATCTGTTCACCGACGGTGTCCCCGAGGGGCCCGACGGGCACCCCGGGGAGTCACCGGAGCAGGTCGGGGCGCGTGCGGACCGGGTGCTGGCGCGGATCGTGCCGCAGCTGGCCGCCGATGAGGGGGATGTGGCGCTGGTGGCGCACGCCCACTTCCTGCGGGTGCTGGCCGCCCGCAGGCTCGGGCTGCCGCCCGGCGCCGGCGGGCTGTTCACCTTCGAGACCGGGGCGGTGGGCGTCCTGGGCACGGAGCACGACCGGCCCGCCGTGGTGGCCTGGAACGCCCGGAGTCTGTAGGCGACGGGAGGCCGGTAGGCGGTCGGAGGCCCGTAGGTGCCGGTAGTGGGTGGGCTGTCGGGCCCGGTATGGGGGCCGGAAGGCTGACCGGCCCGGCCTGCCCTGCCCCGCCAGGCGCGTCCGCGTCCCCCCTTACGGGTCCATGGAGCCCCTACGGGTCCATCGGATCGAGGTGCAGGGGTTGCACCTTGCCCTCGATCATGGCGCCGAGCCCCATGACGGCACAGGTGTCGGGGCGGTCCGCGGTGTGCACCGGCATGGTCGTGGCCTGATGGATCATCGGCTCCAGTCCGGGGATCAGCGCACTGCCGCCCGCGAGCACGATGCCGCGTTCCCCGAGGTCGGCCACCAGATCCGGCGGGCAGCGGCGCAGCACCGACCCGATGGCGTCGAGGATCGCGGTCAGCGGGGTGGTGATGGCGTCCCGGACCCGTTCGGTGTCGACGTGCACGGAGCGCGCCATCCCGCTGACCACATCCCGGCCGTGCACCTCGGTGGAGCCGGGGGTCATGCCGTCGCCGCCGGAGAGGATCAGCTGCAGCGGACGTACCGCCTGGCCCGCCAGCATCAGCTCGTGGTGCAGCCGCAGATGCTGGATCACCGCGTGGTCGATGGCGTTGCCGCCCACCGGGACGGTCTCCGCCGCCACGATCGAACCCAGCGAGAGCACCGCGACCTGCGTGGTTCCCGCGCCACACACCACGATCATGGTTGCCTCGGGCTGCTCCACCGGCAGCCCGGAGCCCACCGCGGCGGCGACCAGGGTGTCGACCAGCTCCACCCGCCGTGCCCCCAGCCCCGTCATCGTTTCCACCGCCGCCCGCTGGGCCAGCGGCTCGCTGCCGTACGGGAGGCAGACCGCGGCCCGCGTCGTGGGACGGCGCCGCCACGTCTTGCGCAGCTTGTCGCCGACCAGGGTGCGCAGCAGCCGCTGGGCCATGTCGATGTCGACGATGGTGCCGTGGGAGACCGGGCGCACCACCCGGATGTGATCGGGAGTGCGCCCGTCCATCACCTCGGCCTGGGCGCCCACTGCCAGCAGTGCCCCGGTGCGGGTGTTGATGGCGGCGACGGTCGGTTCATCGACGACCAGCCCCTGGTTCTTCACGTACACCCTGGTCCGGGCCGCTCCGAGGTCGACGGCGGCCGAGCACCGCCGCAATTGGGCGAGGCTGATGGTCATGGGTGATTCCTCCCCGACGGGCCGTTATGGACGAAAGCGCTCGTGCGGCCTGTTCGCAGGGACCGCTCTGCGCCATCCTCCGGTCGCGCGCGGCCGCCCGCCCGCTGGAAAGGTCCGCTCGGGGGACGGGCGGAGGACGGGCCGGGGGCGGTTACGGCGAAGGAGTGAGGTCGCGGCCGCCGGCCGGTGTGGCGGGGGCCGAACCGGTCAGCCGCTGGTACAGCCCCCAGGTGAATTCCGCGACGATGTCCTGGGGCGTGCCGTCGGGACCGGGGGCGGTGCAGGCCAGCTGCCAGCGGGTGGGGGCGCTGCCCTCTCGTGGGCGGGCCGGTGCGAAGGCGCGGGCGACCTCGTCGACCGTGCACGACCAGGGCGTCAGATCCTCGGTCGTCCGCAGGTCAGGGGCCCTGGCGCCGGGTGCCCGGACGAGCCAGGCGTTCCATACGGCGCCCCGGGTGCCGGTGAGGACTTCGAAGCGCAGATCGGGCCAGAGCGGAACGGGCCAGGCCAGGGCCTCGCAGGTCAGGTCGCCGATCCGGCGGGTGGTGACGGTCTCGGGGGTGCCGAGCAGCGCACGATACGGCCAGGCGCCGCTACGCGCTCGCGGGGCGTGCATCCGTGCCTGCCAGCGGCGGTTGGCGTCGCGCATATCGGCGCGGGAGGCCCGCAGAGTGCGCAGGGCGTCCTCGACCAGGCCGGGGTGGTGGTCGGCCATCCGGCGCAGCAGGACGAGCTGGAAGGCGACCGGTCCCGGCAGGCCGGAGGGGGCTGTGGAGCCGGCGGGCGGGTCGGTGTCAGCGGTGCCGTTCATGAAAGACATGGTGGTGGACGGGGCGGGATCCGGGGGTGGGGGAGGGGCTGGGGCCCGATCCGGGAGGCGGAATCGGGGCCCGGGGGCGCGGGGCCCGGGGGCGCGGGGCCCGGGGGCGGCTGCCGGGCGGGGCGCTCAGCCGGCGTCGCCGGTATCACCGCCGTCAGTGCCGTCAGTGCCGTCAGTGCCGTCACCGCTGTCACCGCCCTCCCCGGCCCCGTCGCCGGCCGCCCCGCTCCCGACGAGCGTCTCCATGCCGTCCAGCAGACGGGCCAGCCCGAACTCGAAGAGCGAGTCCTGGTTCACCACGTCCTCGCCTATCGCCGAGACCCCCGCGTACATGGGGTAGGAGCCCGAGGTGAGGATCCCCTCGAACGTCGGCTCCATCGTGGCCATCCACTGCGCCTGGTCCATGCCGGTCTCCTGCTCGGCCTCCAGGTCGTCCTCGAATCCGGCGGCGGTGGACAGCACGAAGCCCAGCAGCGTCAGCGCCATGTGGATCAGCGTCACCGGGTCCATTCCCCGGATCCGCCCCATGGTCCACTCGACCAGTGCCATCGCCCGCGGCATCGGCTGCGGCCGGGTGATCGACAGGTACTGCGCCAGCCAGGGGTGCCGCCGGTAGAGCTCCCACTGCAGCCGTGCGCCCGCCTCCATCCGTGCGCGCCAGCCGTCCGGCGCCGGTTCGGGCAGCTCGACGTCGAGGAACGCGGCGTCCGCCATCAGCAGCACCAGCTCGTCCTTGCCGGCCACATGACGGTAGAGCGCCATCGAGGACACCCCGAACTCGGCGGCGACCCGGCGCATCGACAGCGCCCGCAGTCCCTCGGCGTCGGCGACCTTGATCCCGGCCCGTACGACGCTCTCGCGGCTCAGCCCGCTGTCCGTCTCGCGCGGCCGCCGCTCCCGCGCGAGGCCGCCGCTGCGGGCGGTCCGCTGCGGCTCGGCCACGACCGTGCCCACCCCCGGTACGACCCGTACGAGTCCTTCCTGACGGAGCGTCGTCAGCACCTTGGTGGCGGTCGCCATCGCCACCCCCCACTCCTGGGTGATCCGCCGGGTCGAGGGCACCCGGTCACCCGGCGTCAGCTCGCCGGTGGCGATGCGGCGCCGGATCGCGTCGGCGATCTTGCGGTAGGGCGGTGGGGGCGGCTGCTCCACGGGGGACCTCCGTACTAGTGCACCAGGGGGAGTTCAGGGTAGCTCTGCGGGGCGTGAGGGTGGCAACGCGCACTCCATCAGGGCAGTGCGCCAGGGTTGGTGCACTAGTGTGACGCATCACCAACTCCCTTGCTGTCCATATTGTTTGCACCGTAAGCGCAACCTGCTTACCGTGTCATCCATGTCGTTTACACCGTACACATCCAAGCCGGTGGCCGGCCGCCGGGAGTGGACCGCCCTGGGCGTCCTCCTGCTGCCCTGTCTGCTCGTCTCGATGGACGTCTCGGTGCTCTACTTCGCGGTGCCGTTCCTGACCGCGGAGCTGAAGCCCAGCAGCGTCCAGCAACTGTGGATCCTCGACGTCTACGGGTTCGTCCTGGCCGGGCTGCTGATCACCATGGGTGCGCTGGGCGACCGCATCGGCCGCCGCAAGCTGCTGCTGTCCGGCGCCCTCCTCTTCGGACTCGCCTCCGGGGTCGCCGCCTACGCGCGCAGCGCCGAAATGCTCATCGCCGCACGGGCGTTGCTCGGCATCGGTGGTGCGACGCTGATGCCGTCCACCCTTGCGCTGATCCGCAACCTCTTCCACGACGCCAGGCAGCGCGGCAAGGCGGTCGCGATCTGGTCGGCGGCGGTGACCGGCGGCATCGCGGTCGGCCCGGTGCTCAGCGGGGCGCTGCTGGAGCACTTCTGGTGGGGCTCGGTGTTTCTGGTCAATGCCCCGGCGATGGTGCTGCTGCTGGTCTGCGGCCCGCTGCTGCTGCCGGAGTCCAAGAACCCGGCGGCCGGGCGCTTCGACCTGCCGGGCTCGCTGCTCTCCCTGCTCGCCATGCTGCCGGTGGTCTACGGCGTCAAGGAGATCGCCCGCGACGGCCTGGCGGTGCTGCCCGTCCTCGCGCTGGTGACCGGCCTGATGGCCGCCGCGGCCTTCGTCCACCGCCAGCGCACCGCCCGTCATCCGATGCTCGATCTGGAGCTCTTCCGGCACCGCGGATTCAGCGTCTCGGTGCTGATGAACCTGCTGGCGATGTTCGCGATCGTCGGCTGCGCGGTGTTCTTCACCCAGTACCTGCAGTCCGTACGAGGCATGAGCCCCATGGAGGCGGCGCTGTGGAATCTGCTGCCGACCCTCGCGGTGGGCGGGATGGCGCCGGCCGCCACCGCGCTCGCCCAGCGGATGGACCGGGCCTATGTCATCGCCATGGGGTGCGGCCTGGCGGCCGGCGGCTTCGTCTGGCTGTCCTGGCTGCAGCCGGGCTCGGCCCTGTGGTTCGTCCTGGTGGCCTCGGCGGTCTACGCCTCGGGCCTGGTGATGGTGATGTCGCTCGGCAACGAACTGGCCATCGGCCTCGCGCCGCCCGAGCGGGCGGGATCCGCCTCGGCCGTACTGGAGTCCGGCACCGAACTGGGCGGTGCGCTGGGCATGGCGATTCTGGGCAGCGTCGGGAGCGCGGTCTACCGGGGCGACATCCGTGACGCGCTGCCGTCCGGCCTTCCGGCGGGCGCGGCGGACGTGGCCCGGGAGACGCTGGCGGGTGCCGCCGTGGTGGCCGGTCAACTCCCGGGCCGGGCGGGCGAGATGCTGCTGACCGCGGCCCGGGCGGCGTTCACCGACGGGCTGCGGACGGCGGTGCTGGGTGCCGCGGGCGTCATGGTCGTGGCCGCGGTCCTGGCGCTGACGCTGCTGCGGGGGCTGCGGACAGCGGGAGTTGCGGAGGAGACGGACGCGTCGGGGGCGGCCGGTGGCCGGTCGGCGGTCCGCCATCGCCCGTAGGCCGGCTCACTCGGGCGCGACGCCCAGCATCCGCTGGAGCAGTTCCTTCAGCAGCGTCCGCTCGGCGACCGTCAGACGGCCGAGGGGTTCGCGGGCGAAGTGGAGCGAGGTGCGCAGCGCCCCGGCCGTGCGCGCGCCCTCGGCGGTCGGGGCGGCGAGCTTGACGCGGCGGTCGGACGGGTCGGGGCGGCGCTCGACCAGGCCGCGGGACTCCAGGCGGTCCACGATGCCGGTGACGTTCGACGGCTCGCACTTCAGGCGCTCGGCGACCTTGCGCATGGGCAGCGGTTCAAGGCTGAGCAGGCTGAGCACCCTGGCCTGGGCGCCGGTGAGGGAGTGCTCGGCCGCGGCGAGCTCGTACTCCTCGTAGTAGCGGGCCACGACGGTGCCGATGAGGTCGACGACCTCGACGGTCAGGGAGTCTGCGCGGGGGGTCATGCACACGAGGATACCCATTTACTTGACAACATGAAATATCGAGGAGCATGGTTGTTTCAGCACCTGAAGCTTTAGGAGGATCGCGCTTATGTCCGCACTGCCCACGACCAGCCGCGAATGGCACCTCGTCGCCCGCCCCCACGGCTGGCCCACTCCGGAGGACTTCGCGCTGCGCGAGGCCGCGGTGCCCGAGCTCGGCGAGGGTCAGATCCTCGTCCGTACGCAGCACTTCTCCGTCGACCCGTACATGCGCGGGCGGATGAACGACGTGAAGTCCTACGTCCCGCCCTTCCAGCTCGACCAGCCGATGGACGGCGGCGCGGTCGGCGAGGTCATCGCCTCGCGCGACGATTCCCTCGCCGTCGGCGACCACGTGCTGCACGGTCTCGGCTGGCGTGAGTACGCGGTGCTGGACGCCAAGCGCGCCGCCAAGGTGGACCCGTCGCTGGCTCCGCTCACCGCCTACCTCGGCGTGCTGGGCATGCCGGGCCTGACCGCCTACGCGGGCCTGCTGGAGGTCGCGTCCTTCAAGGAGGGCGACGCCGTCTTCGTCTCCGGCGCGGCCGGTGCGGTGGGCAGCGAGGTCGGCCAGATCGCCAAGCTCAAGGGCGCCTCCCGCGTCATCGGCTCGGCCGGCTCCGACGACAAGGTCAAGCTCCTGGTCGAGGAGTACGGCTTCGACGCCGCCTTCAACTACAAGAACGGCGATGTTGCCAAGCAGCTCAAGGAGGCCGCGCCGGACGGCATCGACGTCTACTTCGACAACGTCGGCGGCGACCACCTCGAGGCGGCCATCAGCTCCCTCAACGTCCATGGCCGTGCCGCCATCTGCGGCATGATCTCCATGTACAACGCCACGGAGCCGAGCCCCGCCCCGCGCAACCTCGCGATGGTGATCGGCAAGCGGCTGCGCCTCCAGGGCCTGCTGGTCAGCGACCACGCCGCGCTGCAGCCGCAGTTCGTCGAGGAGGTCTCCGCCTGGATCCGCTCCGGCGAGCTCAAGTACAGCGAGACCAAGGTGGGCGGCATCGAGAACGGCGTCGAGGCCTTCCTGGGCCTGCTGCGCGGCGAGAACACCGGAAAGATGATCGTGAGCCTCGACAGCTGACGACAGCTCGACGACGACCTGGGGGCGGGGAGGGGCGGGGCGGGGCGAAGTCCGAGGGGCATCCGCCTCACCCCCACCCGCCTCGCCACCCCGCCTCGCCTCCCCACCTGCCTCGGCCCCATCCCCTTGCCCCGGCCGTTAGGCTCGGCGGCACGCCGTCGCGATCCGTGGGCGCGAGTCGCGGCGAACCACAGGAGGATTTGGTATGTCCATCCAGTCCGTCGACGTCGTCTACACCGCCGTCGCCACCGCTGAGAACGGCCGTGACGGCCGCGTCGCCAGTGATGACGGCAAGCTCGACGTCATCGTCAACCCGCCCAAGGAGCAGGGCGGCAGCGGCGCCGGCACCAACCCCGAGCAGCTGTTCGCGGCCGGCTACAGCGCCTGCTTCCAGGGCGCGCTCAGCGTCGTCGCCCGCCGGGAGAACGCCGATGTCTCCGGCTCCCGGGTGACCGCCAAGGTCGGCATCGGCAAGACCCCGGACGGCGGCTTCGGTCTCACGGCCGAGATCTCCGCCGCGATCCCCAACGTCGACGCGGCCACCGCCCGCGACCTCGTGGAGAAGGCGCACCAGGTGTGCCCGTACTCCCACGCCACCCGCGGCAACATCGAGGTCACGCTGACCGTCGTCTGACACCCGGCTCCGGAGGCCGCGGCGGCGCAGAGCGAGGGCGCCGGAGGCCGTGGGTATCCGAAGGCCGCGGTACCGGAGGCCGAGGGCGCCGGAGGTCGAGGGCGCCGGACGTCGCGAACGCCGGAGGCCGCGGTACCGGAAAGTAAGCCAGGAGAAGCAAGTAAGGCCAGGGGCCGTATCCCGTGAACGGGGTGCGGCCCCTGGCGCGTGGCCGTGGTGCGTGGTGCGTGGTGCGTCTGCCGGTTCCCCGCGGCGCGGCGTCAACTCGCGCTATTCTGGCGGGGCTTCACCACGTTCCTCCCCGCAGCTCCGTCGGCGGCCGGCCGGCGGGGGCCCTGGCCTCCGGGGCCTGTCCGGAGGAGCGAGGAGGAGCGATGGACGATCAGGACACGGAGCAGGAGAGCGACCGGTGGGCGCCGTCTGACAGATGGCAGGTGGTCATCGGAGTGCTGGGTCTGCTGGTGGCGATCGTCGCGTGTGTGGGGCAGTTCGCCCGGTAATCGCCGGAGGGGCCCCGTGGGTCCGGACACGGCCGGTGCCCGCCGTCGAGGCGGGACGGCCAACGGGGGAGTGCCCGGGCTCGACAGGCCCCGCGCCCTCCCGCCCTGCGATGTGACGCATGACGTGACGTACGACGCGACGTACGGCGGCGTCGCGTACGACGTTCCACACGGTGTGACGCAGCCAACATTCACGCCGTCTTGACGCACGCCCCGCGTAATCGATTTCGTAGCCCCCGCGAATCCCTCACGAAATCGATTACACATCGATCACGCGAAGCCGCTCCCCGCACCGGAAGCGCTCGCACGGACAGAACGGCAACGGCGCCATGGCGAACATCAAGGATGTGGCAGAACGGGCAGGGGTCTCCGTCGCCACGGTCTCCCGGGTCCTCAACGGGCACAGCCCGGTCGCGGAGACCCGTGAGCGGGTGCTCGCCGCCGTACAGGAGCTGGGCTACCGCCCCAACAACGTCGCCCGCGCGCTGCGCACCGCACGGACCGGCGCGCTCGGCCTGATCATCAGCGACCTCACCAACCCCTTCTTCACCGAGCTGGCGGACGCCGTCGAGGACGAGGCCCGCAGCCTCGGCTACAGCCTGGTGATCGGCAACGCCGGCGAGCGCCCCGCGCAGCAGGACGACTACATCCGCACCCTGCTCGACCGCCGGATCGACGGCCTGCTGGTCAGCTCGGCCGGCACCGGCTCGGCGATGCTCCGCGAGGTCGTCGCCTCCGGCACCCCGCTGGTCCTGCTGGACCGCGCCGTGCCCGGCATCGACGCCCCCTGCGTACGCGCCGACGGCCGCGCCGCGCTCACCGAGCTCGCTGCCCACCTCGCCGCCCACGGCCGTCGCCGCCCGGCGATCATCGTCGCCCCGGCCGGCACCCCGACCGGTGACGAGCGCCTCGCCCTCTTCCGTACGGCGCTGGGCGGATACGGCCTCACCCTGCCCGACGAGCGGGTCGGCGCCACCCCCGACCTCCAGCACACCGGCGGCCGGCAGGTGATGAGCGCCTTCCTCGACCTCCCCGAACCGCCGGACGCGGTGCTGGCCACCGACAACCTGATGGCGCTGGGCGCGATGGACGAACTCCGCGCCCGCGGCCTGCGCGTCCCCGACGACGTGGCGCTGGTGGTCTATGACGACGTGCCGTGGTTCACCCACACCGATCCGCCGCTGACCGCCATCACCCAGCCCACCCGCGGACTCGGGCGCGCCGCCGTCCACACCCTGCTGGAGCGCATCGAGGGCCGGCCCGCCGACTCGGTGCTGCTGCCCGCCCGGCTGGTCACCCGCCGCTCCTGCGGCGAGGCGCCCGCCCCCTGAGCAGGCCCGCCCGGCGCCCGGGACCGGTACCCCGGTCCCGGCTCCCCCGGCCGGGCGGGCCACCTAGGGGGTGTCGTTTGGATCATGGTGGATCAGGGAGCGGGGTCTGGTGCGTGCGATCGCAAGGCGGAGGAGGGAGTCGACGCGGAGCGTCGGCGAGTGACGACAACGCGGCGAGCGTGCGTGCCAGACCCCGCGAGCCCGCCATGATCCAAACGACACCCCCTAAGTCAGTTACCGCACCACCCACCCGAGGAAGAGAGGGGCAGCGCATGACCGGCGTCAACGACGACGAACCGGGCGGCCGCGAACTGCTGCGCGTGGAGGGGGTGACGAAGTCGTTCCCGGGCGTCCGCGCGCTGGACGGCGTGGACCTGACCCTGCGCCCCGGTGAGGTGCATGTCCTGCTCGGCGAGAACGGCGCGGGCAAGAGCACCCTCATCAAGATGCTCTCCGGCGCCCACCGCCCCGACGAGGGCCGCATCCTCGTGGACGGCGACGAAGTCACCATCCGCTCGGCGCAGGACGCCGAACGGCACGGCATCGCCACCATCTACCAGGAGTTCAACCTCGTCCCCGGGCTGACCGTCGCCGAGAACATCTTCCTGGGCCGCCAGCCGCGCACCGCGCTCGGCCTGGTCGACCGGAAGACGATGCGGGCACGGGCCGCCGAGCTGCTGCGGCGCGTACGGCTCGACGTCTCCCCGAACACCCCGGTCGCCGAACTCGGCATCGCCCGCCTCCAGATGGTCGAGATCGCCAAGGCCCTCAGCCTGGACGCGCGCGTCCTGATCATGGACGAGCCGACTGCGGTCCTGACCTCCGAGGAGGTCGAAACCCTCTTCGCGATCGTCCGCGAGCTGCGCGACTCGGGCGTCGGCATCATCTTCATCACCCACCACCTGGACGAGATCGGCGCCCTCGGCGACCGGGTCACCGTCCTGCGCGACGGCCGCTCCGTCGAGGAGGTGCCGGCCTCGACGGACGAGGACGAGCTGATCCGCCTCATGGTGGGCCGGGACATCGCCGAGCAGTATCCGCGGCAGCGACCCGAGGAGCCGGGCGCGCCCCTGCTGCGCGTCCGCGGTCTGACCCGCAACGGCACGGTGGCCGGACCGGTCTTCGAGGGCATCGACTTCGAGGTGCGGGCCGGTGAGGTCGTGGGCCTCGCGGGGCTGGTCGGCGCGGGCCGCACCGAGGTGGCCCGGGCGGTCTTCGGCGTGGACCGCTACGACGCCGGGACGGTCGAGATCGACGGCAAGGAGCTGGCCCGCGGCGACGTCCGTGCCGCCATGCGCGCCGGGCTCGGCCTCGTACCGGAGGACCGCAAGGGCCAGGGCCTGGTCATGGACGCCTCCCTCCAGGACAACCTCACCCTCGCCCGCCTCGACCGCGACACCCGCGGCGGGCTGGTGGACCGGGGCGCGCAGCGGCGCGAAGCGGCCACCGTCGCCGGGCAGTTGAAGGTCCGGATGAGCGGGCTGGGGCAGAGCGCCCGCACCCTCTCCGGCGGCAACCAGCAGAAGATCGTCATCGGCAAGTGGCTGCTGGCGGACACCCGGCTGCTGATCCTCGACGAGCCGACGCGCGGGATCGACGTCGGGGCCAAGGTCGAGATCTACCAGCTCATCAACGAACTGACCGCGTCCGGCCGCGCGGTGCTGATGATCTCCAGCGATCTGCCCGAGGTGCTCGGCATGAGCGACCGGGTGCTGGTGATGTCGCAGGGCCGGCTGGCCGGAGAGCTGTCGGCCGACGAGGCCACCCAGGACGCCGTGATGGAGCTGGCGCTCCGGTCCCCGCACGGCACGAGCACGAGCACCGAGCACAACGACGAGAGCGCGATGGAGGGCTCCGATGTCCACTGAGGTGAAGACGGGAGCCGCCGCCGAGGCGGTGGGGCGGGCACCGGACCGCGACGGCGCGGGAGCGTGGTTCTCCCGGGCGGTGCTCAGAAACGGCCCGCTCGGCGGACTGATCGCCCTGGTCGTGGTGATGGCGGCGCTGTCCGGGGACTTCCTCAACGGCCAGAACCTCCTCAACGTCGGCGTCCAGGCGTCGGTCACCGCGATCCTCGCCTTCGGCGTCACCTTCGTGATCGTCTCGGCCGGTATCGACCTCTCCGTCGGCTCGGTCGCCGGTCTCTCCGCCACCGTCGTCGCCTGGGCGGCCACCCACGAGGGCCTGCCCGTCTGGATGGCGGTCCTGCTCGGCCTGGCGGTCGGCGCGGGGGCCGGTCTGGTCTCCGGCGCGCTGGTCGCCTACGGCAAACTGCCCGCCTTCATCGCCACGCTGGCGATGCTCTCGGTCGGCCGCGGTCTGGCCCTGGTCATCTCCGGCGGCACGCCGATCGCCTTCCCCGGCGCGCTCGGCGCGCTCGGTGACACCCTCGGCGGCTGGCTGCCGGTGCCCGTCCTCGTCATGATCGCCATGGGGCTGATCGCTGCGCTGGTCCTGGCCCGTACGTACACCGGCCGGGCGATGTTCGCGATCGGCGGCAACGAGGAGGCCGCCCGGCTCTCCGGCATCCACGTCAAGCGCCGCAAGCTCGTCATCTACGCGCTGTCCGGGCTGTTCGCCGCGGTCGCCGGCATCGTGCTCGCGGCCCGGCTCACCTCCGCCCAGCCGCAGGCCGCCACCGGCTACGAGCTGGACGCGATCGCCGCCGTCGTCATCGGCGGGGCCAGCCTCTCCGGCGGCTCCGGCAAGGCCTCCGGCACCCTCATCGGCGCGCTGATCCTCGCCGTCCTGCGCAACGGCCTCAACCTGCTGAGCGTGTCGGCGTTCTGGCAGCAGGTGGCCACCGGCCTGGTCATCGCGCTGGCGGTGCTCCTGGACACGCTGCGCCGCCGGAGCGCGCGATGAACGCCCGGACGAGCGTGGGAAGGACTGAGGTACGGACCGAGGGAAGGACCGCCCGGATGACCGCGCGCAGGACCGTCCGGCTCCGGATGCCGCTGGCGGCCGGGCTGGCCGCGGCCGTCGCCCTGGGGCTGGCCGGCTGCGACCGCGGAGGCAACACCGACCTGGGGCTGGCGCTGTCCACGATGAACAACCCCTTCTTCGTCGGCATCAAGAAGGGCGCCCAGGCCGAGGCGGACGCCCGCCACCTGCACCTCAACATCACCGACGCGCAGAACGACCCGACCCAGCAGATCAACCAGATGGAGACGTTCACCAGCCAGAACGTCAAGGCGGCCATCATCAACCCGGTCGACTCGGACGCCGCCGTCCCGGCCGTCGGTGTCGCCAACCGGGCGAAGGTGCCGGTGATCTCCATCGACCGCGGCGTCAACGGCGGCAAGGTCGGCTCGACCATCGCCTCCGACAACGTCGCGGGCGGCCGGCTCGCCGCGAAGACACTGGCCGAATCGCTCGGCGGCAAGGGCAAGGTGGCCTTCCTGGAGGGCCAGGCCGGCACCTCCGCCGCCCGCGAGCGCGGCCGGGGCTTCGAGGAAGGCATCAAGAAATACCCCGGCATCCAGGTCGTCGCCCGGCAGCCCGCGGACTTCGACCGCACCAAGGGCATGGACGTGATGACCAACATGCTGCAGGCGCACCGCGACATCGGCGGGGTGTTCGCCGCCAACGATGAGATGGCGCTGGGCGCGTCCAAGGCGCTGGCCGGCCGCTCGGGCAAGGACGTGAAGGTGGTGGCGTTCGACGGCACCCCGGACGGCGTCGCGGCGGTCCGCAAGGGCACGCTGACCGCCACCGTCGCCCAGCAGCCGGAACTCCTCGGCAAGCAGGCCGTGGACTGGGCGCTCAAGGCCTCCCGCGGTGAGAAGCTGCCGCAGTCGGTCCGAGTGCCGGTGGTGCTGGTGACGGCGGAGAACGCCGCGAAGTTCGACGGCTGAGAAGGCGGCCCGGCGGGTCGCCGGGCCACGACGGAGGAGAGAAATGGGAGAGCGGCGCATGTATGACGTCCTGGTGGTCGGCTCGGCCAACGCGGATCTGACGGTACGGGTCGAGCGCCGGCCCGGCGCGGGCGAGACCGTGACCGGCACGGATCTGGTCGAGTCGGCCGGCGGCAAGGGCGCCAACCAGGCGGCCGCAGCGGCCCGGATCGGCGGACGCACCGCGCTGCTGGCGCGGGTCGGCGGCGATGCCTACGGCGAACTGCTGCTCGGCGCCCAGCGCGACGCGGGCACCGATGTCACGCCGGTGATCGTGGACGACGCGGCCCGCACCGGCACCGCCATGATCCTCGTCGACCCCGACGGCGACAACAGCATCGTGGTCTCGCCCGGCGCCAACGCCGCCCTCACCCCGCAGGACGTGGCGGCGGCGAAGGACACCATCGCCGCCGCCTCGGTGGTCTCCCTCCAGCTGGAGATCCCCATGGAATCCGTACGTGCCGCCGCCGCGGCCGCCGAGCAGGCCGGCACCCGCGTCGTCCTCAACCCCTCCCCGGCACCCGAGGCGGCCGCACTGGCGCCCGAACTCCTCGCGGCGGCCGACCCGTTGGTGGTCAACGAGCACGAGGCGCGGCAGCTCTCCGGGCTCGCCGACGGCACGCCCGCCGCGTGGGCGCGGGCGCTGCGCGAGCGGGGCGCCCGCTCCGTGGTGGTCACCCTCGGTGGCGACGGCGCGCTGGTCCTGGACGCCTCGGGGACCACGGGCGTCCCGGGCGTACGGGTCAAGGCCGTGGACACCACCGGTGCCGGCGACGCCTTCACGGGCGCCCTCGCCACCCGCCTGGCCCGTGGCGACTCGCTGCCCGAGGCGGCGCGCTTCGCCGTACGGGTGGGCGCCGCGGCCGTCACCAAGCCGGGCGCCCAGCCGTCCTACCCCACCCCGGCCGAGCTGGACGTGCTGGCGCCCGAGGCGGCGCAGGGCTGAGGCCCGGCCCCGTCCGGCCGGAGGGACGGCCGGACGGGGCAGGCCGGACAGGCCCGGGAAGGCCGGTCCGGGAAGCGCTCCGCCGGGAGGAGCGCCGGACCGTAGGCACCGGACCGCCAGGCGCCGGTCTGCGAGGCGCCGGTCTGCGAGGCGCCGGACGCCAGGCACCGGACTGCGAGCCGATCCGTTGCTTACTGCCGGTTTATGGGTCCTTTGGGCAGGATGGGTGCTGTGGGGCAACTGTCGTGTGCCTTACGGGATCTGAGGAAGGACCAGCAGTGCGCCTAACCCCCGTCCCGGTATCGGTCGCCGTGCCCGCTTCACCGGGTCTCCGGGGCTGATGACTGTGACCGTCTCCACCCCGCCGTCCCCGTCCTCCCCGTCCTCGCCGTCCTCTTCGTCGTCCCCGCCGGTGGCCGCGCCTCCGCAGCCCACCCGGACCGCCCCTCCGCCGGACCACCGTCCGGCACCGTGGCTGCGGCCGACCATCCGGATACGGCTCGCCCTGCTCTACGGCGGCATGTTCCTGATGGCGGGGGTCGTACTGCTCGTCATCATCTACTTCCTCGCGGCCAGGACCCTCAAGGAGGGCACCCCGGAATTCCGCGTGTTCGGCAGCAACGTCAGGCTGGGCAACATCAGCTGTCCCGACCTGCCGTCGGTCGCCTCGCTCGACGAGATCAATGCGGCGATCGGCCGCTGCCTCCGCAACCAGCGCGAACAGGCCCTGCACACCTTCCTGAACAGCTCCCTGCTGGCTTTGCTGGGTTTGACGGTGGTGGCGTTCGCTTTCGGTTATGCGATGGCGGGGCGGGTGTTGTCGCCGTTGGGGCGTATTACGCGGACGGCTCAGCGGGTGGCGGGTTCGGATCTGCACCGGCGGATCGAGCTGGGGGGTCCTGATGATGAGCTGAAGGAGCTCGCGGACACGTTTGACGAGATGCTGGACCGGCTGGACCGGGCGTTCGAGTCGCAGCGGCGGTTCGTGTCGAATGCTTCGCACGAGTTGCGGACGCCGTTGGCGATCAACCGGACGCTGCTGGAGGTGCAGCTGGCGGATCCGGGGGCGTCGCCGGAGCTGGCGCAGCTGGGCAAGACGCTGCTGGCGACCAATGAGCGCAGTGAGCAGCTGGTGGAGGGGTTGTTGCTGCTGGCGCGCAGTGAGAACAAGGTCGTGGACAAGAAGCCGGTGGATGTGGCGGAGGTGGCGTCGCAGGCGGTGGAGCAGATGCGTGAGGAGGCGCAGGCCAAGGGGGTGGCGTTGCGGGGGGTGCGGGAGCAGGTGTTCGTGCAGGGCAACGGGGTGCTGCTGGAGCGGATCGCGCTGAATCTGGTGCAGAACGCGGTGCGCTACAACGTGCCGGAGGAGGGCTGGGTGGAGGTGATGACCCAGCCGCAGCCGGGGTGTGCGGTGCTGGTGGTCTCCAATACCGGTCCGGTGGTGCCGGCCTATGAGGTGGAGAACCTTTTCGAGCCGTTCCGGCGGCTGCGCACGGAGCGGACCGGGAGTGACAAGGGGGTCGGGCTGGGGCTGTCCATCGTGCGTTCGGTGGTGCGTGCGCATGACGGCACGATCACGGCCCGGCCCCGTGAGGGCGGCGGACTGGTGATGCGGGTCGTCCTGCCGCTGTAGGCGCGGGACCGGGGCCGGGACGGGATGCGATGCGCCGGGCCGTCGCCCACCCCCGTTCGCAACATGGTTGATTCACCGGCCGGTCGATGCGTGCGGGTTGGCCTCGGCGCCCTCGGTGCTGAGCAGTACGACCGTGCGGGTGCTGTGCTTCGCCAGTACCGCACGGCGTTCGGCGGCGGAGGTCAGGGCGGCCCGGGCCCCGGCCAGCGAGGCGGCGCCGCAGGGGCCACAGGAGAGTCCGAGCGCTGCCAGGTCGCGGGCCGCGCGGGCGCTTTCGGCGTCGGTGACGGCGACAGCGGCGTCGAGCCCGTCGCGCAGCAGGGGCCAGGCGGCGCTGGAGGGCGTGCCGCAGTTGAGCCCGGCCATGATGGTGGCGCCGGTCGGCACGGTGGTCGGGCGGCCGGCGGTGAGGGATGTCAGGACACCCGCGGCGGTGTCCGGTTCGACGCTCAGCAACGACGGCGGCGGGGCGTCCCGCGGGGCGCGGTAGTGGCTGACGGCGGCCTGCGCCAGTGAGCCGACGCCGACGGGGACGGCCACCAGCCCGGCGGGTCCGGCGCCCAGCGCGCGCAGTTGCACATCGGTCTCGTCGAACAGCGTGGCGTAGCCCTCGATGATCCAGCCGGGTATCCGGGTGTAGCCGGGCAGGGCGGTGTCCTGGACGAGGACGGCGCCGGGTGTGCGCGCGGCGGCGTCGGCAGCCCGGTGTACGGCGTCGTCGTACGCCCCGTCGACCCGCGTCACCCGGGCGCCCTCACGCGCGATGGCGTCGGCCGCCGCCGGGTGCACCGCGGTGGGTACGAAGACCTCGGCGGTCAGGCCCAGCAGTCGGGCGGTACGGGCCACGGCGCGGCCGTGGTTGCCGTCGGTGGCGGTGACCAGCCGTTCGCCGGGCGTTTCGGCCAGGGCCCGGTGGATCGCCCAGGACGCCCCCAGGATCTTGAACGCGGGCAGGCCGAGCCGGGCGGACTCGTCCTTGACGAACACCCGGTGGACTCCCAACTCCTCGGCCAGCGCGGGCATTTCGCGCAGCGGCGTCGGAGCGTAACCGGGCAGGGTGGCGTGGAAGGTGATCGCCGCACGCGGCGCGGGCGGACAGGTCCAGGAACGGGCGGCAGGGCGTGCGTACCAGTCAGTGGTGGGCATGGGGAGCACGCTGCCGTACCGCCGTCCCAACGGTCCAGCACATCTTTTCGAGCGATAATCGTCGGAAAACCCGAACGGTTGCGGACGATGGAGGGGCTGGACCGGACATGCTCGATCTCCACCGGCTGCGGCTGCTGCGCGAACTCAAGCACCGCGGCACCCTCGCCGCCGTCGCGGCGGCCCTCTCGTACAGCCCTTCCTCGGTCTCGCAGCAGCTCTCGGTGCTGGAGGCCGAGGTGGGCGTGGCGCTGCTGGAGCCGGTGGGACGCCGGGTACGGCTGACCGAGCAGGCCGAGATCCTGGTGGCGCACACGGACGTTCTGCTGGAGCGCCTGGAGCGGGCCGAGGCCGATATCGCCGCCTCGCTGGCCGCCGTCACCGGCACCCTGCGGGTCGCCGCCTTCCAGACGGCCGTGCTGGCGCTCGTCCCGCCGGCGCTCACCCTGCTGCGCGAGGAACACCCGGGCCTGCGCGTCCACGTCGTACAGGCGGAGCCGGAGGCGGCGCTGCCCGCCCTGCTCGCGCGGGAGGTGGACCTGGTCGTGGCGGAGGAGTACCCGGCGCACGCGGTCGCCCGGCCCGCCGGGGTGGACGCGGTGGAGCTGTGCGGCGACGAGATGCGGCTCGCCCTGCCGCCCGGCAGCGCCTCCCCGGCGGACGAGCCGGCGGCGGCGCTGCGCGCGCTCTCCGGCCGGCCGTGGGTCATGGAACCGGCGGGTACCGCGTCCCGGCGGTGGGCGACGGCCGTGTGCCGCCAGGCCGGTTTCGAGCCCGACGTACGGTTCGAGTCGCCCGACCTGCTGGTGCAACTGCGGCTGGTGGAGCAGGGGCACGCGGCGGCCCTCCTGCCCGACCTGCTGTGGGGCGGGAGCGCACCGACCGTTCCGCTGCTGCCGCTGCCGGACGGCGGCCGCACCCGGCGGCTCTTCACGGCCGTACGGCACGGCGGTGAAGGCCACCCGGCGGCCCGGGCCTGCCGTGCGGCGCTGCGACGCGCCGTCGAACGGGCCCGCTGCCTGCCCTGAGCGCCCGGCAGGCCCGGTCCGCCGCCCCCGGAACGTGACGGGAGTACTACCGCCGCGCGCCCCGCGCCGCCGCCGTCTCCGAGGCCGCCACCGTCAGGATCGCCCGTACCTGCTCGGTGATCGCGACCCGGTGGTGGACGAAGTCCGGGTCGGTGACCTGGCCGTGCGCCGGGTCCGTGTTGCCGGGGCCGAACTCCAGCACCGGGGTGTGCAGATGCCCGCCGGGGAGCGCCGGACGCACCGCGTCGCGCAGCAGGGTCGCCCGGTAGGCGATCTCGTTGGAGAGATAGTCCCCGCCGCCACCGGCACGGGCCGTCGACCCGGGAGTGGGGCCGTCCGGCCGGTCGACCGGCCCGGTGCCGCCCGCCGGGATCTCCGTGACCTCGGTGTGGTCGACCACGGGGAAGGGCCCGGTCCCGGCCGCCACGATCCGTGCGTACGGGAGGCTGGTGGTCGTCCACTGCGGCTGCGGCCACACGGTCGGCACGCCTGCCGGAACCGGCACGGTCTCCGTACGGGATTCCCGCGCGTTGTCCGGATAGCCGCCCCGCCAGGCCCCGTTGGTCCGCTCGACATCGAACCGGCCGGGCCGCCCCTGGCTGATCGTCGTGAACAGATCGGCCTGCCGCGGCCCGCTCCGGAAGTGCGGGAGCAGGGTGCGCTCCACCGTGCCGTCCGCGAAGTCGGCCCACCGTACAGGGAAGACCGCGGTCTCGATCCGGGCCGGCTGTCCGGAGGCGGTGCGTACCGTCGTCCCGTCCAGCGCGAGCGCCGCCGCCCCCGACGGGTTGCTGCGCCGTGCGTCGGCGTCCAGCTGGAACGGGTCGAATCCGGTCACCACGATCCGCAGGACGTGCTGGTCCGCGGGCAGTTCGATCGAGTCCTGGCCGCGCGAGCCCCGCTCCAGTGACCCGAGGAGCGCGGCGCGCGCGGACTCCGTCAGTCCGAAGTCCGGTCGCCATTGCCGTAGTTGCCCGGTCATTCCCAGCCGTGCCCAGTACAGCGGCCGGTCGTCGTCCCGGCTCAGGTCCCCGCTGCCGGGCCCGCGTCCCTGCGCCCGGTCCACGGCCCGCCGCCACAGCGCCCGCCCCTCGGCGGCGACATAGCGCCGGGCTTCGCCGTAGCCGGCCACCCGCGCAAGCCCGTGGCCGAACTCCCGCTCCACCGCGTCGAATCCGCTGCGCCGCAGGATCTCCTGCGGTGCGGCCTGTGTCAGGCGCCCCTCCTCCACCGTGACATCCGCCGGAGCGGCCGCGGTGGCCGGTGCCGTGAGGGACAGCGGGGCGGCGGCCAGCAGCGCGACGGCGAGCGCGGCCATTCCGGTGCGTATGCGAGTCATGGGGGCGAGTAAAGCGGTGTACGCCGTGGGGCGGTAGAGGGAGGGGTCGATGGCTGATACGCCGGGGCGCCCTGCTTCTTGCCTCTTCCTCTTGCCTCTTGTCTCCTGCCCCTTGCCCCTTGCCCCTTGCCCCCTGTCCTTTGTCCCTTGCCCCTTCCTCTTTGCTCCTGCCCCTGCCCTCGCCCGCCGAGCGGCCGCGGATAGGGTTTCTGGTTCGGCCCGGTCCGGCTCACCACCGTGTCCGACGACAGACAGGCACGAGACTCAGGGGGATTTCTGTGGCCACCCCGCCACCACCGCAGGGCCCGTACTCGTACGCTCCGCCGCCCTCGGAGCCTTATGCGCAGCAGCCCGCCGGCCCGTATGCCCCACAGCCGTACGCCCCGCAGTCGTACGCCCCGCAGTCGTACGCCCCGCAGTCGTACGCCCCGCAGTCGTACGCCCCGCAGTCGTACGCCCCGCAGCAACCGGGGTACCCGGCACAGGCTCCGCACCCGTACGCGCAGCAACACCCGTACCCGCACCCACAGTCGCCTCCGCCTCCGCACCCGCAGCCGTACGCCGCTGCCCCGGGCTGTTGTCAGCTCTGCGGTGCTCAGCCCGCCGTGCAGGCCACCGTGCGCGGGCACCAGGGCATCCTCTACGTGATGCGGTTCCTCAGCCGCAAGGGGATGTTCTGCCGCTCCTGCGGGCTGGCCACCTACCGCGAGATGTCCGCGAAGACGCTGTGGCAGGGCTGGTGGAGCCCGCTGTCCGTGGCCATCACCCCGCTCACCCTGCTGATGAACCTCGGTCCCCGGGGCCGCTTCCGCAAACTGTCCGCCCCCGCAGGCGGCTTCCGGCCCTCGCTCGACCCGGGCAAGTCGCTGCTGCGCCGGCCGGAGGCGATGCTGTTCCTGGTGCCGATGGCCCTCGTGGCGGTGACGGTCCCGGCCCTGCTCGCACTCGGCCTGTTCGCCGACGGGGCCGGCATCGGGAAGGCGCCCACCCTCGCCGTCGGTGACTGCGTGCGCAACGAAGGCGACTGGCAGGACCAGGACCTGGAGGTCGTGGACTGCGGTTCGGCCGACGCGCAGTACAAGGTGACCCGCAGGCTCGACACCTCGAAGGCCCACTGCGCCGGCGGTGACATGCTCGCCGATCTTGAATACAGCGCGGACAAGGCGACGATTTCCTGTCTTTCCCCCGTCCGGTAGCGGCACCGGGAGGGTCACCCCACGCCCGGCTCCTCGCCGGATCCGGCGCCGCCGCCCTGCCCCTCGGTTCGCCCCAGCAGCGCCAGGAAGTCCCGGAACGCGGCCGGCATGTCCACCTCCTCCGGGTCCAGCAGCCACTGCAGTTGCAGGCCGTCCATCACGGCGGCCAGCAGCGGCGCCGCCCGCTCGGCGGACAGGCCGCCGGGCAGCGTGTCGCCGTACTCGGCCCGCAGCACCTCGGCCATCGAGGCCCGCACGGAGCGGAAGCGGGATTCGAAGAAGGCGCGGGCGGGGTGGTCCTCGGTGACGCTGTCGGCGGACAGCACCGTGTAGGTCTGGACGATGCCGGAGCGGGTGGCGTTGTAGTCGACGAGCTGGGCGAGGGCGTCGGTGCGCAAGGTGCCGGACGCCGCGGCGGCCGAGGCCAGGTCCCAGCGGTCGCGCGCCTCCAGGACGCCGACCAGCAGCAGCTGCTTCGTCGGGAAGTGGTGCAGCAGCCCCTGCTGGGTCAGTCCGGCGCGCGCGGCAACGGCGGCGAGTGAGGTACGGCGGTAGCCGCGCTCGGCGATGAGCTCCATGGCGGCCTGCAGGATGGCCTCGCGCCGCTCCGCGCGCCGGGCCTCCCGCCCGCCACCGCCGAGCCGGGCGCCCGCTCCGCCACCGTGGGATCTGTCCTGGTCTGGTGCAGTCACCGGCCGAGCGTAACTCCCGCGTGGAGATCCCGTACGGCTGGTGTATCGGAAAAGTAACGGCGCCTACCGGCCGGGAGGCAGGACGGCAAGAATCGCGGCAAGGGGGGCCGCACGTCCATTCAGGGAGCACCGGAGAACCGCATGACCGACACCCAGCCCCGCCACCCCACCGACGCCGACCACCGCGCCCCCGATGAGGCGCCCGACTACACCGCAGTGGTGGAGCGGGCGCTCGCCGCGCTCGACCTCGACACCAAGGTCCGGCTGCTGTCCGGCCAGGACATGTGGACCCTGCCGGCCGTGCCGGCGATCGGGCTGCGGTCGCTGGTGATGTCGGACGGCCCGGTCGGTGTGCGGGGCCGGGAGTGGAACGCCGAGGACCCCTCGGTCACGCTGCCCAGCCCCACGGCACTGGCCGCGACCTGGGACCCCGCGCTCGCCCGCCGGGCCGGCCACCTCCTGGCCCAGGAAGCTCGCCGCAAGGGCGTGCACGTACTCCTCGCGCCGACCGTCAACCTGCACCGGTCACCCCTGGGCGGCCGCCACTTCGAGTGTTATGCGGAGGACCCGCTGCTCACCGGCGCGATCGGCGCCGGGTATGTGCGCGGTGTGCAGGAAGGCGGCGTCGGCGCGACGGTCAAGCACTTCGTCGGCAACGACGCCGAGACCGACCGGTTCACCGTCGACAACCGCATCGCCCCGCGCCCGCTGCGCGAGCTCTATCTCGCGCCCTTCGAGCACATCGTCGAACTCGCCCGCCCCTGGGGCGTCATGACCGCCTACAACCGGGTCAACGGCGCGACGATGACTGAACACCGGCCCCTGGTGCAGGACGTGCTGCGCGGCGAGTGGGGTTTCGACGGCGTCAATGTCTCCGACTGGACGGCCGCCCGCGACACCGTGCGCGCCCTGCGCGGCGGCCTGGACGTGGCGATGCCGGGGCCCCGTACGGTCTACGGCGCGCCCCTCGCCGAGGTCGTCCGTGCGGGTGAGGTGGCCGAGTCGGAGGTGGACGACGCGGTGCGCAGGGTGCTGCTGCTCGCCGCCCGGACCGGTTGCCTGGAAGGGGTGCCGGCCGCGGTCGGCCCGGCCGGTGTCCCGCAGGGCATCGACGGCCGGGCGGTGGCCCGCGAGATCGCCCGGCGGGGGTGTGTCCTGCTGCGCAACGAGCCGGTGGGCGGGGCACGGCGGGCCCTGCCGCTGGACGCCGCGGCCCTGCGCGGGGTCGCCGTCATCGGGGCGGCCGCCCGCGAGGCCAGGGTCCTCGGCGGCGGCTCCGCGACCGTCTTCCCCGACGCGGTCGTCTCCCCGCTGGAGGGGCTGCGCGCGGCGCTCCCCGACGACGTCGAGGTGACCTTCGCCGTCGGCGCCGATCCGCGCACCCGGGTCCCGCACGCCCGCGACGGCTTCACGCTGCGCGCCCGCTACCTGGCCGCCGACGGCCGGGTGCTGGCGGAGGCACCGCAGACCGACGGCAAGGTGCGGCTCACCGGCCGCCTGCCCGAGGGCGTCACCCGGCAGGACCTGAGCGCCGTCGAGCTGACCGGGAGCTACCTCCCGCGGCTCACCGGCAGCCACACCCTCGCGGTCTCCGGCACCGGCGAGCTGCGGCTGACCGTAGGCGGGGCGGTCCTCTTCGACGGCCGCCTCGCGCCCGGGAGCAGCGACCCCTTCGAGGCGTACCTGCGCCCCGCCCAGCGGCGCATGACGGCGGAGCTGACGGCGGGCGAGAGCGTCGAGGTCACCCTGCGGTGCGCGGCGGACGGGCCGCAGACGGGCGACGGCCCGGCCTTGCCGGCCTTCGCCCTCGGCCACGGCGAACCGCAGCCGGACGCCGATGCGGAGATCGAGGAGGCGGTCCGCGCCGCGGCCTGCGCCGATGTCGCGATCGTGGTCGTCGCCACCACCGAGGAGACCGAGTCCGAGGGCTTCGACCGCCGCGACCTGGGGCTGCCCGGCCGTCAGGACGAGCTGGTCACCCGGGTCGCCGCCGCCAACCCGCACACGGTCGTGGTCGTCAACTCCGGCTCCCCGGTGGAGCTTCCGTGGCGTACCGAGGTCCCCGCCGTGCTGCTGAGCTGGTTCCCCGGCCAGGAGGCCGGTGCGGCGCTGGCCGACGTCGTGCTCGGTGCCCATGAGCCGGGTGGCCGGCTCCCCACCACCTGGCCGGCCCGGCTCACCGATGCCCCGGTCACCACCGTGACCCCCGACGACGGTCAACTCACCTACTCCGAAGGGGTGTACATCGGCTATCGCGGCTGGCAGCGCTCCGCCCCCGCGCCCGCCTACCCCTTCGGCCACGGACTCGGCTACACCGACTGGGAGTACGAGTCGCTGGACACCACCCCCGACTCGGTGCGGGTGCGGATCCGCAACGCGGGCGACCGGCCCGGCCGCGAGGTCGTCCAGATCTATCTGGCGCCCACTGCGGACGCCGCCCCGGACGCTCCGGAGCGCCCGGCCCGCTGGCTGGCCGGCTTCGCGGTCGTCGAGGCCGGTCCCGGTGAGAGCGCGGAGGCCGAGATCCCGCTGCCGGACCGGGCCTTCGCGGTCTGGGAAGCGGGCGACGGCGGGGAAGCGGCGGACGGCGGCTGGCGCCGGGTCAAGGGCGTCTACCGCGTGGAGGCGGCGCACAGCGTGGCGGACCGCAGGCTGACGGCGGAGGTCACCGTCGGCTGACCCGGCCGGGGGCGGGGGCGCTCCTGCCCGGGAACGCTCCCGGCGGTTCCCCCTCATGAGGTCATCACGGACACATCACCGCCGCTCGTCCGTGCCGTGACCTTGTGCGGGGAGTCGTCGTCCGTCGGGACGGAGACCTTGCGGGTGCCGCCGCTCGTCGAGGCGTCCACGGCATAGGAGCCGCCCTTCGGCAGGCGGATGGTGACGCTGCCCCCGCTGGTCCGGCCCGACACCTCGTCGGGTGCCGTGGACAGCGCGAGGTCCACGTCTCCGCCGCTGGTCTTCGCCTTCGCCGTGCGGGCCGCGGAGTCCGTGACGGTGATGTCGCCGCCGCTGGTCTCCGCGGCGATGCCGCCCGACGCGCCGCGGACGATGATGTCCCCGCCGCTGGTCCGCAGATCGACCGAGGCGTTGCGCGGCAGCAGGACCCGGTAGTTCACCGCGCACTTGCGCCCCATGCCGCATTCCTCGGCCTTGAGCGTCAGCCGGCCGTCCTTGACCCCGTGCTCGGGGGACGGCTTCTCCTTGTTGTACTCGTACTTCTCCGTCACCTTGACCGACCCGCCGGCGTCGACCGGCACCACCTCGATGTCCCCGCCGTGCGTCGTCGCCGAGAGCGCGGTGACCTTGCCCGGCACGGTGTACGTCCGCTTCGCCTCCTTCGTCGGACCGAGGTCCGACAGCGAGCAGCCGGTCACCAGCACGGTCAACGCCGCACAGGACAGGACGAGATGGGGAACGCGAAGGCGGGCCATGGCGAGACTTCTCCCGGGGCAGACGGCGGACGAGGTGACCGGAGCTCCGGTCACTCCTCATCGTTCCTGCTCCGCCGCCCCACCGCGTCAGCGCACAGGATGACCTCTTCCGGCCCCCGCCCTTAAGGGTTTCCCGCACTCCTGGGGCCGGAGGACAGGACCGGCGACAGGCCCCGGGGGCCGCCTGCCCTCAGGCCCGAGGCCGCACCGAGAACGCGTAGACCGTCTGTGAGCGGTAGGTCTCGCCGGGCCGCAGCACCGTGCCGGGGAAGTCCGGTCGGTTCGGCGAGTCCGGGAAGTGCTGGGTTTCCAGGGCCAGGCCGGCCGCCGGTCCGTAGGGGACACCCGAGGTGCCGGTCAGGGTGCCGTCGAGGTGATCCGCGGTGTAGAGCTGCAGACCGGGCTCGGTGGTGGCCAGTTCCAGGACGCGGCCCGAGCGCCGGTCGTACAGCTCCGCGACGGTACGCGGCGCGGCGCACACACCCCCGTCCAGCACGAAGTTGTGGTCGTAGGAGCCCGCCACCGCACGCGCCGCCCGGAAGTCGAAGCGGGTGCCGGTGACGTCGGCGGGCGCACCGGGCACCGGTATGCCGGTGCCGTCGACGGGCGTGTACCGGGACGCCGTCAGCCGCAGCTCGTGGCCGGTGGCGCTGCCGCTGCCGTCGCCCCCCAGATGAAGGTAGGTGTGGTTCGTGAGGTTGACGACGGTCGGTGCGTCGGTCGTCGCGTACGAGGCGATGCGCAGCGCGCCGGCCGAGAGGGTGTACGTCACGCGGACGTCCAGGGCGCCGGGGAAGCCTTCCTCACCCGCCGGGCTGACCCGGTGCAGCTGCACACCCCCCTCGACCTCCCGGGCTTCCCACACCACCCGGGAGAATCCCCCCGGCCCGCCGTGCAGACTGTGCCGCCCGTCGTTCGGCGTCAGTGTGTGGGTCTCGCCGTCGAGCGTGAAGGACGCCCCGGCGATCCGGTTGGCGTACCGCCCGACCAGCGCGCCGAAGTACGACCCGCCGTGCGCGGCATACGACGCGAGGTCGGCGAAGCCCAGTGCCAGCTGCCCCCGCGCCCCGTCCCGGTCCGGCGCCTCCACCGTCTGGATGATCCCGCCGTAGGTGAGGACGCGGACCCGCAGCCCGCCCGGACCCGACTCCAGGGTCCAGCGGTCGACACGGCTGCCGTCGTCCAGTGTGCCGAAGGATTCCCTGCTGACCTGCGTCGCCATAGGCATGAGCCTATGCCCGGCGGCTACGGCTGCGCCCGGGTGATCACGCGCAACGCCAGCGACGCCAGCTCCTTCTGGCCGCGGGTGCCCGGGTGGAACCAGTCCCAGGTGCTCAACTGGCGCCCGGTGAAGCGGTAGTCGAAGACCGACTTGTCGAAGCGGCACAGCGGATCCCTGCCGCACACCTCGGCCAGCGCCGAGTTGTAGGCCACCACCCGTTCCCGCACCGTCGCCCGGCGGTCCTGTGCCGCCTTCGTCAGATCGTCCGGATCACGCAGCATGGACCCGCAGATGCCCAGCTTCCACACCTGCTTCCCGAGCGGGTTCTTGCGCCCCTCGGACCACAGTCGCAGCAGGTCGGGGACCGCCGCGACATACACCTGGGTGTGCGGCAGGGCGCGCCGCAGCCGCTTCATGGCGCGCGCGAAGTCGGCGCGGAAGGCGGCCGTCGGGGTCATCGCCCCGACATCGCGCCGACAGGCGTCATTGGCGCCGATCAGGACCGTGACCAACTCGGGTTTGCGGTGGACGGCCGCGGTCATCTGGCCCGGCAGGTCGCTCATCAGCGCACCGGTCCGGGCGAAGTTCCAGCTGTGGGTGGCGGGGTGTTTGACGAGCCGTCGGGCGACGCTGCCGACCTTGGGGTCGGTGCCGGTGGCCCAGGAGACCCGGGGGCATTCGGAGAGCAGCGTGCAGGCGTCGAAACCGGCCGTGATCGAGTCCCCGAGCGCCGCGACCGAGCCGGGATCGGTGTGCCATACGGGCGTCGGCTTGGGGTGCGGCTTCTCCGGGTGCCCGCCGCCACTACAGGCGGTGAGGGCGATCACCAGGGCGGAAGCGGCGGCGACGGTGCGTGAGGAGCGGCGGACGGAGCGGCTGCGCCGGGGGCGAACAGGCCGATCGATCTGCTTCATCCCCTGTCCCCTCCGGCGTGCGAGTGATATCTCTTCGGGTACCGACGGTACGTCACCCCCGGGCCGGCACCGCGCGGTAGCTTTGCCCCGTGCCTGCCGGGCGGTGACCCAAAGTGGCTGGTGCAGTCGGCACAGACCAAATTACATCACGTCATTTCCTGTCCCTTTTGCGGCAAATTCCGCCTAATGGTGTTTACTGTAGGTCACCAGCATGCTGGTGCCGAAGTGGTCACTGGGGCAGAATGGCAACTGTCCCGGCCGCAACCGGAACGGGCACGAGGCCGCTGGGGAAGGCGAACCTCGAACCGCACTGGAGGTCCCGGTGACGACACGTGGAGTTCTGTACGTCCACTCCGCTCCGCGCGCGCTGTGCCCGCATGTCGAATGGGCCGTCGCGGGCGTCCTCGGTGTGCGCGTCAATCTCGACTGGATCCGCCAGCCGGCGTCCCCGGGCACCTGGAGAGCCGAGTTCTCGTGGCAGGGGGAGGCCGGCACGGCCTCCAAGCTGGCCTCCGCGCTACGCGGCTGGCATCTGCTGCGCTTCGAAGTGACCGCGGAACCCTGCTCCACCGCCGAGGGCGAGCGCTACAGCTCCACCCCCGACCTGGGCATTTTCCATGCCGTCACGGGTATCCACGGCGACATCCTCATCCCCGAGGACCGGCTGCGCGCCGCGGCCGCCCGCTCGGCGCGCGGCGAGACGGAACTCGCCGCCGAGGTCGACAAGCTCCTCGGCAAGCCCTGGGACGACGAACTGGAGCCCTTCCGTTACGCGGGCGAGGGCGCCCCGGTCCGCTGGCTCCACCAGGTCGTCTAGGTCCCCCCGGCCGCGCCGGAGCCGTCCCGACACGCGGCCGCAGTTGCCCTGGAGTGCGCTCCACCGCCTAGCGTGCCGTCATGGCCGACAACAACTCTTCCGACACCCCGTCAGTAGCGGTGCTCGGGACCGGAATCATGGGTGCGGCGATGGCCCGCAACCTCGCCAGGGCCGGTCTGGACGTCCGGGTCTGGAACCGCACGCGCGCCAGGGCGGAGCCGCTGGCCGCCGACGGGGCCCGTGTCACCGGCACGCCCGCCGAGGCGGTGGACGGCGCCGGTGTGGTCCTCACGATGCTCCTGGACGGGGAGGCCGTCCTGCAGGCGATGCGGCAGGCCGCGGGCGCGCTGCCGTCCGGCGCGCTGTGGCTGCAGACGAGCACGGTGGGCACCGAAGCCCTCCCGTCGCTCGCCCGCTTCGCCGACGAGCACCGCCTGCGGTTCGTGGACGCCCCCGTACTGGGCACCAAGGCGCCCGCGGAGAAGGGGGAGTTGACGATCCTGGCGGCCGGCCCGCGGGACGTCAGGGAACGCGCCGAGCGGATCTTCGGCATCGTCGGGAGCCGCACCCAGTGGGTCGGCGAGGACGGGGCGCGCGGAGCGGCCAGCCATCTCAAGCTCGTCGTCAACAACTGGGTGCTGACGGTCATCAACGGTACGGGTGAGTCCCTGGCGCTCGCCAGGGCGCTCGGCGTGGACCCGCGCGACTTCCTCGGTGCGGTCGCCGGCGGCGCGCTCGACATGCCGTATCTCCGGCTGAAGTCCGAGCTGATCCTGTCCGGGAACTACCCACCGAGCTTCACGGTGTCCGCGGCCCGCAAGGATGCCCGGCTGATCCTGGAGGCCGCCCGGGACGGCGGTGTGCGCATGGACCTGGCCCAGGCCGGTGCCGAACGCTTCCGGAGGTCCGAGGAGCAGGGCCACGGCGAAGAGGACGGCGCGGCCGCCTACTTCGCGAGCTTCGGGAGCTGAGCGGCCCGCGGGAGGAACGCCGAGGGCCCGTCCGGTGAAGTCCTCACCGGACGGGCCCTCGGTGCGTGCGTCAGACCGTCCGGAAGGCCAGGACCACGTTGTGGCCGCCGAAGCCGAACGAGTCGTTCAGGGCCGCGATCCGGCCCTCGGCGGGCAGCTTGCGGGCCTCGCCGCGGACGATGTCCGCGTCGGCCTCCGGGTCGAGCTGGTCGATGTTGATCGTCGGCGGGGCGATCCGGTTCTTGAGCGCGAGGACCGTGGCCACCGTCTCGATGCCGCCCGCGCCGCCCAGGAGGTGGCCGGTCATCGACTTCGTGCTGGTGATGGCCATGTGGTCGACGTCGTCGCCGAACGCCTTGCGCAGTGCCCGGAGCTCGCCGACGTCACCGGCGGGCGTCGAGGTGGCGTGCGCGTTGACGTGCACGATCTCGGCGGGCTGGAGGCCGGTGTTGTCGAGCAGGTTCTGCAGCGCCGCGGCGATGCCGTTGCCGGACGGCTCGGGCTGCGTGATGTGGTGGGCGTCGGCCGAGATGCCCTGGCCGACGGCCTCCGCGTAGACGCGTGCGCCGCGGGCCTTGGCGTGCTCCTCGGACTCCAGGACGATCACGCCCGCGCCCTCGCCGAGCACGAAGCCGTTGCGGTCGACGTCCCAGGGGCGGGAGGCGCCCTGCGGGTCGTCGTTGTTCTTGGACATCGCCATCATGTTGCCGAATGCCACGATCGGCAGCGGGTGGATGGCGGCCTCGGTGCCACCCGCGACGACGACATCGGCGCGGCCCGAGCGGATCATCTCGATCGCGTAGCCGATGGCCTCGGCGCCCGACGCACACGCCGAGACCGGCGTGTGCACACCGGCGCGGGCGTTGAACTCGATGCCGACATTGGCGGACGGCGAGTTCGGCATCAGCATCGGCACGGTGTGCGGGGAGACGCGGCGTACGCCCTTCTCCTTGAGCACGTCGTACTGGTCGAGCAGGGTCGTCACACCGCCGATGCCGGAGGCGATGACGGCGCCCAGACGGTCGGGGTTGACCGCCGTGTCCTCGCCGGCCTTGGCGGTGAAGCCCGCGTCCTGCCAGGCCTCCTGGGCCGCGACGAGCGCGAACTGCGCCGAGCGGTCCAGCTTGCGGGCCTGCGGACGCGGAATGGTCTCGGTGGGCTCGACGGCGATCTGCCCGGCGATACGGACGGGCAGCTCGGCGGCCCAGTCCTGTTCGAGGGTGCTGACACCGGAACGTCCGGCGAGCAGGGCCTGCCAGGTCGAAGCGCTGTCGCCACCCAGCGGTGTGGTTGCGCCGATACCGGTGACGACCACGGTGCGATTGGTCGCGTTCACGGGAATTCTTACTCCACGGGTAGAGGGGTCTGAATCGACGGCGCCACCGCGGGGTGGCGACATGCGCGGGAGCTGGATCAGCTCTGGTGCTTGAGGATGTACTCGGTCGCGTCGCCGACCGTCTTGAGGTTCTTGACGTCGTCGTCCGGGATCTTCACGTCGAAGCGCTCTTCCGCGGCGACGACGACCTCGACCATGGACAGCGAGTCGACGTCCAGGTCGTCGGTGAAGGACTTGTCCACCTGGACGTTCTCGGTGGGGATCCCGGCGATCTCGTTCACGATCTCGGCGAGACCGGCGACGATCTCTTCCTGAGTGGCGGCCATGATGGCGCTCCTTCGGTCATTTTATGGGGAACTGCGTTACTTGCGGTGAGGATCCGTGCAACGGCCGAGACGTCCGGGGACGTACGGCCCTGCGCAGATCTTGCCTAGGGGAGGGTAACGACCGTCGCGGCGTAGACGAGACCCGCCCCGAAGCCGATGACCAGCGCGGTGTCGCCGCTCTTGGCCTGCCCGGTCGCCAACAGCCGCTCCATGGCGAGCGGAATGGAAGCGGCCGAGGTGTTGCCGGTGGTCTCCACATCGCGGGCGACCGTCACGCTCTCCGGCAGCTTCAGAGTCTTCACCATCGAGTCGATGATCCGCATGTTGGCCTGGTGCGGGATGAAGACGTCCAGGTCGTCCGGGCTGACGCCGGCCGCGTCCAGCGCCTGCTGGGCGACCTTCGCCATCTCGAACACCGCCCACCGGAAGACCGACTGGCCCTCCTGCGTGATGGCGGGGTACCGGATCTCCTCCGGAGCCGGGCGGCCCTCGGGGGCGTCCCCTCCGGGGAGGGGGGTGGAGCGGTAGACGTCCCAGCCCAGGGTCTGCTTGATGGTCTCGGACTTGTCGCCCTCCGAGCCCCAGACGGTCGGGCCGATCGCCGGCTCGTTGGCCGGGCCGACGATCACCGCGCCGGCGCCGTCACCGAAGAGGAAGGCCGTCGCGCGGTCCTCCAGGTCGGTGAGGTCCGAAAGCCGCTCGACGCCGAGGACCAGGACGTACTCCGCCGAGCCCTCGGTCACCAGGCCCTTGGCCAGGGTCAGGCCGTAGCCGAAGCCCGCACAGCCCGCCGAGATGTCGAACGCGGCCGGCTTGCCGGCACCGATGCGGTGCGCGATCTCGGTCGCGATGGCCGGAGTCTGCTTGAAGTGCGACACGGTGGAGACGATCACGGCGCCGATCTGCTCGGGCGTGATGCCCGCGTCGGCGATCGCCTTGCCCGACGCCTCGACCGACATGGTCGCGACGGTCTCGTCCGGACCCGCCCAGTGGCGGGTCGCGATACCGGACCGCGAGCGGATCCACTCGTCGGACGAGTCGATGTGCTTGAGGATCTCCTCGTTGGGCACCACACGGGTCGGGCGGTAGCCGCCGACGCCCATGATCCGCGCGTACGGGGCGCCCTTCGAGGGCTTGATCTTCGAGGTCATGCGCTTCGGACTCCTATTCGGCCGGTGCGGATTGCTCGGCGATCAGCGTGCGGGCCGCGTCGAGGTCGTCGGGCGTCTTGAGGGCGAGGGTCCGCACGCCGGGCAGCGCGCGCTTGGCCAGACCGGTGAGCGTGCCGCCGGGAGCCGCCTCGATGAGCGCGGTGACCCCGAGCTCCTTGAAGGTCTCCATGCACTGGTCCCAGCGCACGGGGTTGGCCACCTGGCCCACCAGCCGCTGCACCAGTTCCCGGCCGTCGGATACCAGCCGCCCGTCCTTGTTGGAGACGTAGCGCGTGTGCGGATCGGCGACCGATACCTGGGTGGTCGCCGATTCCAGAGCCGAGACAGCGGGTGCCATGTGGTGAGTATGGAACGCGCCGGCCACCTTCAGCGGTACGACCCGGCGAGTGCCCTCCGGCTTGTTCTCGACCAGTGCGGCGATCTGCTCGGTGGTGCCCGCGGCGACGATCTGTCCGGCGCCGTTCACATTCGCCGGGGTCAGGCCCAACTGCTCCAGATGCGGGATGACGACGGCCTCGTCGCCGCCCAGCAGTGCGGCCATACCGGTCTCGGTGACGGCGGCGGCCTCGGCCATCGCCTGGCCGCGCCGGCGCACCAGCATCATCGCGGCCTCGTCGGAGATCGCGCCGGTCAGCGCGGCGGCGGCGAGCTCACCCACGCTGTGGCCGGCTGCCGCGCCGACCTGCGCGGCGACGTCGTCGGCCGTCGCGAACAGCTGCCGGGCGGAGACCAGGGCGGAGGCCACCAGCAGCGGCTGGGCCACCGCGGTGTCGCGGATCTCCTCCTCGTCCGCCTTGGTGCCGTAGTGGACCAGGTCCAGGTCGATGGCGTCCGACCAGGCACGGAGCCGGTCCTCGACACCGGGGAGGTCGAGCCAGGGAGTCAGGAAGCCGGGCGTCTGAGCGCCTTGGCCGGGAGCGACGAGTACGAGCACCCTCACACTCTCTCTTGTGGGTGGTTCCGCCCGCCCGTGGGGACAAGGACGAAGAACCATCGGGGGAATTGTTGATGTCCGACAAAAGTCTAGGGTTGGGCCTCACCGTCAGCCAGGCGTCCCAGAATCAACGCGATACGGAGGGTGAACGCCGAGCGCACATCGGAGGGTGACCAGCCGGTGACGTCCGTCACACGTCGGAGCCGATAGCGCACGGTGTTGGGGTGCACGAACAGCATCCGGGCGGCGCCCTCCAGACTGCTCGCCTGCTCCAGGTAAACGCTCAGCGTTTCCAGAAGTGCCGACCCCGCCTCCTCCAGCGGTCTGTAGATCTCCTCCACCAGCTGCTCGCGGGCGACCGGGTCCGAGGCCATCGCGCGCTCCGGCAGCAGGTCGTCGGCGAGCACCGGCCGCGGCGCGTCGGGCCAGGCGGCGCAGGCCCGCAGGCCGGCCGCCGCGGCCTGCGCCGAGCGGGTCGCGGCCAGCAGATCGGCGACCACGGGCCCGGCCACCACGGCACCGGCGGCATACGGGCCGATCAGTGCCTTCGCGGCCTTCAGGGGGTTGTCCGAGCCGCCCGCGATCACCACCAGGCGGGAGCCCAGCACACCGGTCAGCACCTGGAGCTTGGCGTGCCGGGCGGCCCGCCGGATCGCCTCCACGGTCAGTTCGCTGTCCCCGTCGGGGGCGGTGCCCAGCACCACGCACACATGCTCGGGGGAGTTCCAGCCCAGCGCCGCGGCACGGGAGACCGCGCCCTCGTCCGCCTCGCCCGACAGCACCGCGTTGACCACCAGCGACTCCAGTCGGGCGTCCCACGCGCCGCGGGCCTCGGCGGCCTGGGCGTAGACCTGGGCGGTGGCGAAGGCGATCTCCCGGGCGTAGACCAGCAGCGCCTCGCGCAGTACGGACTCGTCGCCCGGGGCCGCGACCTCGTCGATCGCGGACTCCATGACCTCGATGGTCGTCCGCACCATCTCCACGGTCTGCCGCAGGGTGATCGCCCGGGTCAGCTCGCGCGGCGCCGTGCCGAAGACGTCGGTGCTGATCGCCTGCGGGGTCTCCGGGTGCCGGAACCACTCGGTGAACGCGGCGATACCGGCCTGTGCCACCAGGCCGATCCAGGAGCGGTTCTCCGGGGGCATCGCGCGGTACCACGGCAGGGTGGCGTCCATGCGGGCGATGGCCGCGGCCGCCAGTTTGCCGGAGGAATTCTCCAGGCGCCGGAGGGTGGCGGAGTGCGGGTGCGCGTCGCGCGATGCGGGTTCAGACACGGGACAAGCCTGCACTATCGGGGCGGGAGGGTGCGGGGGCGGGGCTACGGTGGGCCCATGATTCAGGTGCGCAGAGGCCATGAACGGTATCCGGGCGGGGACGCGGAGGCCGGGATCGAGTCACTGCACGCGTTCTCCTTCGGGCCCCATTTCGACCCGGACAATCTGCGCTTCGGCGCGCTGATCGCCTGCAACGAGGAGCGGCTGGCGGCGGGCGCCGGGTTCGACGAACATCCGCACCGCGACACGGAGATCGTGACCTGGGTGGTCGAGGGCGAGCTGACCCACCGCGACTCGGCCGGCCACGAGACCACCGTACGCCCCGGTGATCTCCAGCGGCTCAGCTCGGCCGGCGGCGTACGGCATGTGGAGCGCAACGACGGCGCGCGGCCGCTGCGCTTCGTCCAGATGTGGCTGGCGCCACGGGAATTCGGCGGCGAGCCGTCGTACGAGGTGGTGCGCGGCATCGCCGACGGCACGCCGTACGCCGTCCCGCGGGCCGGGGCCCTGCTGCATCTGCGCCGCCTCGCCGAGGGCGAGCGCACCGCGGTCCCGGATGCCGCACGGGCGTATGTGCAGGTGGTGCGCGGCGCCGTACGGATCGGCGCGGAGCGCCTGGAGGCCGGCGACGCGGCGCGGATCACCGACGGGTCGGGCCTGGAGCTGCGGGGGCTGACGGCGGCGGAGTGCCTGGTGTGGGAGATGGGGGCGGAGCCGGCGTACGGGTGAGGGCGGCGGCCCGGAGCCGGCGGCGGCCCGAATCCGGCGGTGGCGCGGCACGCCGGTGTGTCGCGCCGTCCGCTTCCGGCTCCGGCGCGTCCGCGTACCGCCCGCGCCCCCGTCAGGCGGTCTGCGCCAGCTCGGCCAGCACCGCGTCGGTCAGCGGCGGCCAGGCCTCGACGGCCCACGGCCCGAAGGCCCGGTCGGCCAGCGCCACACACGCCGCGCGCGCGTCCGGGTCCACCCACAGGAACGTCCCGGCCTGGCCGAAATGCCCGAAGGTGCGGGGCGAGGACGCGCTACCCGTCCAGTGCGGTGACTTGCCGTCGCGGATCTCGAAGCCCAGCCCCCAGTCGTTCGGCTTCTGGTGGCCGTAGCCCGGCAGCACCCCCGTCAGCCCGGGGAAGGCCACCTGCGTCGCCGCCGCGAGCGTCTGCGGGGCGAGCAGCCGCGGCGCCTGCAGCTCGGCGGCGAACCGGACCAGGTCGGCGACGGTGGAGACGCCGTCCTTGGCGGGGGAGCCGGGCAGTTCCGTCGCGGTCATCCCGAGCGGGGCGAGGACCGCCTCGTGCAGATACTGCGGGAAGGGGATGTCCGTCGCCTTGGCGATGTGGTCGCCCAGCGCCTCGAAACCGGCGTTGGAGTAGAGCCTGCGGGTGCCCGGCTCGGCCATCGTGCGCTGCTCGTCGAAGGCCAGCCCCGAGGTGTGGGCGAGGAGGTGACGGACCGTGGACCCCTCGGGTCCGGCCGGTTCGTCCAGCTCGATGGCGCCCTCCTCGACGGCCAGCAGGGCGGCGTACGCGGCCAGCGGCTTGGTGACGGAGGCCAGCGGGAAGCGGTGCTCCTGGGGGCCGTAGGAACCGGCCACCGACCCATCGGCTCGTACGACGGCGGCCGCTGCGGTGGGCACCGGCCAGTTCTCGATCATCCGCAGGCTCTGCATGCCCACGAGCCTAGGCGGTGTCCCCTCCGCGCTGTCCGGGAGGTCCCCGCGTCCCCAAATCCCGGTCAAGTCTTCCCGTGATCCGCACTTGCCTGGAGTGCACTCGAAGTCTCTAGCGTTGAGGACGTCGAGAGGCACCCGGCGAAAAGGCCGGGAGACATCCGGCGATCCAGGGGAGACGGGGCATGACGGTAACGCAGAGCGAACCGGTCACGAGCGGGGCCGCGGCCGGGAGGCTGCCCGCGAGGCCGCGCAAGTGCGGTCCGACGCTCACGCACCCACGGCCCGCCGGCCGGGACCAGTACACGATCAGCGAGGTGGCGGCACACACCGGACTCAGCGCGCACACCCTGCGCTGGTACGAGCGCATCGGCCTGATGCCGCATGTGGACCGCACCCACACCGGGCAGCGGCGCTTCACCAACCGCGATCTGGACTGGCTGAGCCTGGTGGCCAGGCTGCGGCTGACCGGTATGCCGGTCGCGGACATGGTCCGCTACGCCGAGCTGGTGCGGGCCGGGGAGCGCACCTTCGCCGAGCGCGAGGAGCTGCTGACCGCGCACCGCGAGGACGTACGGCAGCGGATAGCCGAGCTGCAGAGCACGCTGGACATCCTCGACTACAAGATCGACATCTACGCCGACGCCCGCCGGGCGTCCGAGAAATTCTGAGGACTCCATGGGTAGCGACAAGATCGAGACGGTCGAGCTGGGCACCGGCGGACCGCGGGTCGGGGTGCAGGGCCTCGGCTGCATGGGCATGAGCTTCGCCTACGGCCCGACGGACACCGACGAGGCGCGGGCCACGCTGGAGCGGGCCCTGGAGCTGGGCGTGACGCTCTTCGACACGGCCGACATGTACGGTCTGGGGGAGAACGAGAAGTTCATCGCCCCGTTCATCCAGGCCCACCGCGACGAGGTCGTGGTGGCCACCAAGTTCGCGATAGCCGCCGACCCTGACCACCCGGCCGACCCGTCCAAGCGGGTCATCCGCAACGACCGGCCGTACATCCGCCAGGCCGTCGAGGGCAGCCTGAAGCGTCTGGGCGTCGACGAGATCGACCTGTATTACATGCACCGGCGCACGGCGGACGTCCCCCTGGAGGAGTCGGTCGGCGCGATGGCCGAGCTGGTGGCCGAGGGCAAGGTCAAGCACCTGGGGCTGAGTGAGGTGACCGCCGCCGAGCTGCGCGCGGCGCAGGCCGTGCACCCGATCGCGGCCCTGCAGTCCGAGTGGTCGCTGTTCAGCCGGGACGTCGAGGACGGCGTGGTGCAGGCCGCGGCCGAGCTCGGTGTCGGCCTCGTCCCGTACTCGCCGCTCGGCCGGGGCTTCCTCACCGGTGCGTTCGTCAGCGCCGACAAGGAGCTGACGGAGGGCGACTTCCGGCGGACCCAGCCGCGCTTCACCGGTGACAACGCCACCGCCAACGCCGCGCTGCTGGAGCCGGTCCGCACGATCGCCGACGCTCATGGCGCCACGCCCGGCCAGATCGCGCTGGCCTGGGTGCAGCACCAGGCCACGGCCCGCCGGATCGCCGTCGTGCCGATCCCCGGCACCCGTAAGCGCAGCCGCGTCGAGGAGAACACCGGGGCCACCCGGATCTCGCTGACCGAGCAGGACCTGGCGCTGCTGGAGCCGATCGCCGGACAGGTCGCGGGGGCGCGCTACGCGGACATGACGCACACCTCGGCGGGACGGCCGTAAGGCCCGCGGGCGGCGGGGCCGGCGGTGCGGTTCTCCGTACCGCAGGCCCCGCCGCCCTGCCGGGTGCTCACGCCAGCCCCAGCGCAAAAGCGGCGAACCCGGCGGCCAGGAGCGCCGCGGCGGCCCGGCGGGCCCGGGTGACGCCGGTCCACGGCGCCTCGAAGCGGCGGGTGGTGCGCCCGATGAGGAGCAGCGCCACGCCGAACACCGGCAGCCAGGCGAGCCGGACGAGGATCCAGCCGAGGCTGTCGGGCCGCGTGGTCAGCCCGGGGATCTCGCCCAGGAAGGACGCGGGCACGGCGGCCGAGAGCATCGCCGTCTGATGCCAGCACAGGACCGTCATCGCCGAGAGGTTGACGATCGTGACCGGCGCCCACAGGGCGGGCCGGCGCAGGAGACGGGCGAGCCGGTCGCGGAGCAGGACGGCGGCGCCGGACTGGGCCGCCGCCAGCGCCAGGACCAGCAGCGACGGCGGGTGGGAGTTCGTACGGTCCTGACCGGGGACGCCGACCATGCTCATCGGGTAGTGGAAGAACAGCAGCAGCGCGGCGAAGAGTGCCGCGCCCCCGAGCAGCAGCGACCAGGCGGTGCGCCCGCCGAGCCGCCGCTCGCCCCAGGACACCCCGAGCTGATAGGCGAACAGCCAGCCGGGCAGGAAATTGAGCAGGCCGATCCACCCCGGCATCACCTCGGCGAGGGGCCCGTAGCGCAGGAAGTCCACCGCCGCCACGACGGCCGCCAACGGTGCCGCGGCCCAGGCGCCCCACCGCCGGGCGGCCCGCAGGCAGTAGGGCGTGAGCGCGGTGACCGCCGCGTACACGCCCACGAACCACAGCGGCTGGATCACCAGCGTCGCCCCGGTCCGCAGCGTCGCCTCCGGCACCCCCAGGCCGTACAGGACGGGGAGCAGCACCGCCCACACGGCCGTCACCCCGAGCACCGGGCGGCCCAGCCGGAGGATCCGGCCGCGCAGCCAGCCGCCGGCGGGCTCGCCCCGCTCGGTGGCGCGCCGGAGGGAGCGCACCGACGCATGGCCACCGACCAGGAAGAAGATGCCGAGCATCTGCAGCACCCAACTGGCGGGCGCGAGCGCGCCGAAGGTGGTCAGCGGGCTGGTGTTGTGCAGAGCGCCGGCGGCGTCGCGGGTGAAACCCCCGAGCAGCCAGTGGCCGAGGGGCACCGCGAGCAGGGCCAGCGCGCGCAGCCCGTCGAGGGCGCGGTCGCGGTCCGCCGGCGTGCGGTCCTCGATGGTGCGGACCGCTTTGCGGGCGGCGTCTGTGAGAGGCGCGAGGAGGGCGAGAGCCATGGGGCGTCCTTGAGTTGTGGAGCCGAAGGGTGAGGAGCGGTCGAGAGCGGGCGCCGGGCGGCCGGTGAGCCGGCGCCCCGGCGGTCCGGGCGCACCGGCGTCAGCGCACGGCGCCGTAGCGGCCCAGCACGATGGCCGCGAAGTTCCGCAGGGAGTCCGTACCGGGGGCGAGGTAGCCGGTGTGCCCCACGGCCCGCACGGCGGAGACCCGGCGGGCGCCGAAGGCGGGGTCGGTGGGGTCGGTGCCGTGCCCCAGGCCGAACAGTTCGACGTTCGGGACATCGCCGATCCAGTCGGAGGCGTCCCGCGCCGCCCAGACCCGGGCCGAGGTGCGCAGCTGCGCGACGTTGTCCCGGCGGACGCCGGGGGAGCCGAAGAACACCAGGTCGGCGAGGTTGCCGTGGGCCGGCTGCGCGGCGGCCAGCCCGCAGACCACCGAGCCGTAGCTGTGGCACAGCACGGCCGGGGCCGGGGCTCCCACGGCGGCCAGCCCGGTCAGGAACCGGGCCAGCCGCGGCGCTCCGGCATCGGCGAGCCGGCCGGTCATGGCATCCGGGCCGATACCGACCGGCGTGGTGTACCCGGCCCAGGCGATGACCGCGGTACGGGTCCCGGGCGCGTCGGCGGCCAGCCGGGTCCGCAGCGACCCGGCCATGCCCGCCGGTGTGCCGTACGGATCGTGGTCGCGGTCGAAGGAGGTCAGGTCGATGTCCGAGCCCGGCACGATCACGGCGGTGCGCTCGGCGGTGGCCAAGTCGCCGTACACCTCGGCCACTTGCCCTCGGCCGCGCGGGTCGTAGGCGAGGATGTGCCGGCCGGGGGAGAGCAGCGAGGCACAGCGGGCGGCCGCCTGCCTGGCCTGCCGGCGCTCCTGGAGGGTGCCGGCCGGATCGGCGGCGCGGGCCAGCCGGCGGTCCCGTTCCGCCGTCAGCGCACGGGAGTTGGCCGCGTACCGCACGGCGGGCGGCACCCCGTCGAGATTGCCGACGATGAGCGGGTGCCGGGCCACCAGCGCCTGCCGCTGCCGGTCGGTCAGTGAGGCGAAGAAGCGGGTGACGTCGGCGGGTCGTGCGGTCGCCGGGTCCGGCAGCCGGCGGCCGAGGGAGTGGTCGGCGCGCCAGGCGGCGGCGCCGGGCGCCGGGCCCGTGACGGCGCTCTGCGCGGTGCCGGCCGCCCAGCCGCCGGTGCCGGCGGCCACGGTCAGCGCGAGCGCGGCGCCGAGGAGCGTGCGCCGGCCGCGCCGAACGATGCTTCGCAGCCTGGACATGGTGGTGTCTCCCTCTCCCGGTGGTGTGGCGGAGGGAAACCTAGGAAGGGGGCGTGTGGCCCGGCGTCACACCGCGGAGCCAACTGCCGGGTGATACCCCGGTAGGGGGGCGGCGTCCCTCTCCTCCTCAAGGAGGGGCAGCGCGGAAGGGCACGCCCGGGGCCCCTCCCCGGCCGCCGCTGCTCCCGGCCGGCTACTGCTCCCCGGGCGTGACCAGTCCCGACTCATACGCGAAGATCACGGCCTGGGCGCGGTCCCGCAGCGCCAACTTGGCGAGCACCCGGCTGACATGGGTCTTCACGGTCTGCTCGGCGACGATCAGTGCGGCGGCGATCTCCTGGTTCGACAGACCGCGGGCGATCAGTTCCAGGACCTCCGTCTCGCGCGGGGTGAGGCCCTTCAGCCGCAGCGCCGCCCGGCCCTTGCGCGGCGCGGGCCGCCGGCGGGCGAAATCGGCTATCAGCCGCCGGGTCACGGACGGGGCGAGCAGCGCCTCCCCGGCCGCCACGACCCGGACCGCGGAGATCAGATCACCCGGCGGCGCGTCCTTGAGCAGGAAGCCGGACGCCCCCGCCCGCAGCGCCTCGTAGACGTAGTCGTCGACATCGAAGGTGGTCAGCATCAGCACCTTCGGGCGGTGCAGCACACCGGGGGGCGGATCGAGCAGCTGCCGGGCCGCCTCCAGCCCGTCCATCTCGGGCATCCGGACATCCATCAGCACCACATCGGGGTGCGCCCGGCGGCTCAGCTCCACTCCCCGCACCCCGTCCGGCGCGTCGCCCACCACCTCGAGGTCGCTCTGCGCGGCGAGCAGCGCGGCGAAGCCCGCGCGCACCATGGCCTGGTCGTCGACGATGATCACGCGCGTGGTCATACGGAGCCGGATTCCTTCGGTCCAAGGGGAGCCGCCGGGGCGGGCGGCGGCGAAAGGGGGAGCTGCGCGGCCACCCGGAACCCGCCGTCGGGCAGCGGCCCGGTGTCGAGCGAACCGCCCACCAGCCGCACCCGTTCCCGCATGCCGATGAGGCCGTGGCCGGTGCCGTTGGTCTCCAGCGGCGCGGCGGGCGCGGACGGCGCGGGCGGCGGGGAGTTGACGACGAGGACGGTCAGCCCAGAGCCGTCCGCCGTCGTCGTCACCGACACCCGGGTCGGTGCGCCCGGGGCGTGCCGTACGACATTGGCCAGCGCCTCCTGCACGATGCGGTAGGCCGACAGATCCACCGCCGGTTCGAGCGGTATCCGGTCCCCGGGCAGCGACAACTCCACCGGCACACCCGCCCGTACGGTCCCCTCGACCAGCTTCGGCAGCATGCCGATGCCGGGCTGCGGGGTCTTCTCCGGGTCGCCGTGCCGCTCCGCCTCCTCGCTGCGCAGCACCCCGAGCAGCCGGCGCATCTCCGCCAGCGACTCCCGTGCGGTCGCCGCGATCGACCCGAACTCCTCCTCCGCCTCCCGGGGAATCCCGCTGATGCGGTACGGGGCGCTGTCGGCCTGGACCGTGATCACCGACATGTGGTGGGCGACGACATCGTGCAGCTCGCGGGCGATACGGGTGCGCTCCTCCAGCAGCGTCCGACGGGCCCGCTCGGCCTCGCTGATGGTCTCCTGCTCGATCAACTTCCGCCGGGCGTCGCCGCGTTCCCGCAGTGTGGCGCCCATCATCAGCACCACTCCGGTCAGCACGAACAGCAGCACCCAGGTGCTGTTGATCCGGGCCGGGCCGTCCGGGGTGACCGGGGTGACCGGGGTGACCGCCTCGGAGAGGATGCCCGCCAGGCCGGTCGTCAGCCAGACGGCTATCAGGGTGCGACCGCGCTCGCGCAGCGACAGCGCCACCATCAGCGCGAGATAGCCGACGATCGCCGTGGGCGGCCAGGGCCAGGAGCGGTCCGCGACGCCGTCCGCGTGGATGAGCGCCAGGGCGCAGACCACGTCCGCCGTGAAGATCACCCACCAGGCCTGCAGCGGCCGGGTCACCGCGAGCAGCAGCGGCGCGGCCTGCGCGGTGGCCAGCGCGCCGGACAGCCCGCCGTCCAGGCCGTAGTCGTGGCTGAGGACGGTGATGGTCGTCGGCAGCAGGGACACCGCGAACACGAACGCGACCAGATACGGCAGCCGGCGCAGCCAGGCGCTCCGCACGCTGCCGAACAGCGGGGTGCCGGGTTCGGCCGGCGTGCCGAGCTCGACGGCGAGGAGGTGCGGCGCCTGCCGTACGGCGCGCAGCACCCGCCGACGGGCCGGTTCGGGTGCGGGGAGGGAAGAGGGTCGGGTCATCGCACCCCCATCCAAGCGGAGCACCGCGGCCCTGACGTCATACCAGGGGCCGGACTTCCACCCCCTACCACGGTATGAGCCCCCGGATCCCGTCTCCGGGCCGGACCCTGAGCCGCTACAGCTCCGCCAGCAGCTCGGCCTTCTTCGTGCTGAACTCGTCGTCGGTCAGCAGGCCGGCCCCGTGAAGCTCGCCGAGGTGCCGTATCCGGTCCGCGATGTCCGCGGGGTCCCGGCGCGCGTCCCCGGTCCGGCGGCGCGGTTCGCTCTCCGCCGTCTCCGATGCCGGCTCGGCGGCGCGTACGGCCTGCAGTACCGAGGCCGCGAACGGCAGCGACTCGTGAACGGGGCCGTACCCGAGCCCGAACACCACCGCGGCCGGATCCTGGTCCGGCTCGCCGGTCCCCGGCTCACGGGCACCGCGTTCCAGCAGACGCAGGTACCCGTTGAGGATCTCCGGCGAGCGCCACTCCACCCCGGCCAGTTCGCCGACCGGGAAGGTCTGGTCGCCGCACTTCCACTTCGCCGAGCTCGCACCCGTCCAGAACCACCGGAAGGCGACCGAACGGCCGTCGAAGGACGCCTTGCCGTCGTACGCCTTGAAGTGCAGCGGCGGCTCCGGCGCGGCCACCAGGTGGCGGTCGGCGGGTTCCTTCGCATCGGGGCCGAGCACCGTGCGCAGCTCGTCGGCGTAGTACTCGGCCAGCGTCCCGCGCTCGGCCGGCAGCACCAGCCGGTACGGATCGGCGTCCTCCTTGAGCTGTCCGTCCGCCGCCTCCATCAAAGGATCGGCGCCGGTCCGGGGCACGGCATGCAGCACCACCGTGCCGCGTCTGCCGCCGCTCACCTCGACGGAGCTCAGCGCCTCGTACGGAATACGTCGCTCGCCGAGCGCCTGGAACAGCTTCGGCCTGCGGATCCCCCGTTCGAAGCGGATGAGTACGGAGTCCGTGTCGAACTCCCAGACGGCATGAAAACCGGCCAGCACATCACCCATGTGGCTCATCGTATGCGGGCGGTCGCCCGCCCGTCCCCCTTCCGGACACCTCGGGGGCGTCTGCCGAAGCTACGCGCGTCACTCCGGCCACCCGCTGCGTTCCCTGTCTGGTGGACGTCCCCGGCGCGGGGTGCGGTTCCCGCGGGCACGGCCCGTCCCCGGGCGCCGGGCCGTGCCCGCGGGAACCAGTCGTACGGGCCGACGGCCCTCAGGCCAGCCCCGAACTGCAGTGCGGGTCATCGGTGGCGCAGGAGACGGTGCTGGTCGCCCCCACCCCGACCAGGGCGAAGTTGCGCAGACTGCGGGTGCCGGGCGCGAAGTAGCCGGCGTGCCCGACCGCGCCGTCGGCCGACAGGACCCGTGAGCCGAAGGACGGATCGACGGGGTCGGCGCCGTGGCCGAGCCCGCCGACCTCCAGGTTGGGCACGTCCGCGATCCAGTCGTCGGCGTCCCGCATGGCCCAGACGCGGGCGTGGGTGCCCAGCCCGGAGAGGTTGCCGGCCCGCATGCCGGGGCTGCCGGCCACCGCGATGTCCTCGACGTTGGACGGCAGGTCACGGGCCGCGACGCCGCAGACCACGGACCCGTAGCTGTGGCAGAACAGCGAGACGGCGTCGGAGGAGGGCAGCGAGTCCACCAGGGCGCGCAGCCGGACCGCGCCGTCCGCGGCGAGCTTCCCGGTGGCGGCCTCGACGCCCATCCCGGCCGGTGAGGTGTAGTCGGCCCAGGCGATCACGGCGGTACGGGTGCCCGGCCGGGCTTCGCGCTCGGCGCCGTAAAGGGACCGCGCCATGCCGACGGGGGCGGTGTTCGCCCGCGCGGTGCGCTCGAAGGTCGACAGGTTGGTGTCCACGCCGGGCACCACGACCGAGACCCGCTGCGCCGCCGGGAGGTTGCCGAAGACCTCGGCGGCCCGGCCGTCGCCGGCCGGATCGAAGGCCAGGATCTGCCGGGCGGGGTTCATCATCGACTCGAAGCGGTGCATCAGCCGGCCCGCCTCCTGACGGCCGACGGGGGTGAGCCGGCGGTCGCCCATCCGCTGTTTCTCGATGCCGCGGGCATCGTCGATGGCCATCCGGTTGGCGCGGTAACGCAGCGGTACGGGGGCGCCGTTCATATTGCCCACGACCAGCGGGAAGCGGTCGGCGAGCTGCTGCTTCTCGGCACCGGTGAGCTTGCCGAAGAAGCCCCGGAGCGCGGCCGGCGAACCGTCGGGGTCGGGCAGCGGGCGGCCGTGAAAGGTGGCGTGCTGCCAGGCGGCCCTGGCGGTGGCCAGCGGATGGGCGTCTTCCTTGGTACCTCTGACGGCCGTCCAGCCGGTGAGAGCAAGCATCACGAACACCACCGCCAGGGCGAGCGCGGCACGCCAGGCGGAGGACTGCAGGAAGCTGGAGGAGGGGCCGAGGCTGCCCGGGAAAGAAGTCACCGCGTGCCACCCTAGGAGACGCGGAAGGGTGCTTGCTGTGACCGTGAGTGAGATCACGTTCCACGGTGGGTATTTCGACCAAATCGGACACCTGTCATCCGTTTTCGGTGCTCAGTCGTGCAGACGCGATCTCAGGGGGTGCGCGGAATGATCGCGTAAAGGTGGATTCCCGTTACGGGGAGTAGCGCATGGTGTGGGCGCGCTCACTTCGCCCGCCAGTCGCTCTCCATTGCCGGCCCGATGTGGTCCAGATAGGAATGGGTGAGCTCGCGGATGGACGCCACGCTGCAGTCCTGTCCCTCGCCCCACACCTTGCCGGCCACCCGCATCACCCCGCTGAACGCGGCAACCAGTACCCGTGGCCGCGGATCCGCGTCGACGTCCAGCCCCTCGCGCCGGGCGATCAACCGCGCGATCTGCTCCTCCAGTTCGGAGGAGCGCCGCAGATGCGCGGCGACCAGTGCGGGCGTCGACTCGATCATCTGGAACGAGCGCATGTGCAGCTCCACCGGGATCACCGACTCGATGGCGCTGCCGATGTCGTCCCAGGCCACCATCACGGCGGTGCGCAGCGCGGTGAGCGGTGCCTCCGCCGCGGGCCGTGCGTTCAGCTCGTCGAGGAAGCGGGCCTCGACCATCTCCTGGACGGCGAAGGCGACGTCCTCCTTGTTGGCGAAGTAGCGGAAGTACGTCCGCTGGGAGACATCCACCGCCTCCGCGATCTCGTCGATCGTTGTCGCCTCGTACCCCTGCTCCGTGAAGAGTTCGAGTGCCGCGCGGATCAACGCGTCGCGGGTGCGCTGCTTCTTGCGTTCCCGCAGGCCCGTGGGTGCCGTGTGCGGCGTCGGGTCCGCCATCCTGAGCCGCCTTTCCGTGGTGTTCTCGCTGCTCAGGTTACCTGTGAGCGAAATGACAGTTACCGACTCATGATTTGCTTTGTCAACTGTCAGTGGCTGTCATTAGCCTCGTCGTATGAGTTCTCAGACGCCGGTCGCCGTCGCTGCGCCGGACCTTCCCGCACCAGAGCCCTCGAAGGGGCTGCGCGGCCATCCGTGGCTGACCCTCTTCTCCGTCGCGATCGGCGTCATGATGGTCGCCCTGGACGGCACGATCGTCGCCATCGCCAACCCGGCCATCAAGAAAGACCTCGGTGCGTCGCTCGCCGACGTGCAGTGGATCACCAACGGCTACATGCTCGCGCTGGCCGTCTCGCTGATCACGGCCGGCAAGCTCGGCGACCGCTTCGGCCACCGCCAGACCTTCCTCGTCGGCATCCTCGGCTTCGCCGCCGCCTCCGGCGCCATCGGGTTCTCCCACGAGGTCGCGCTGGTCATCACCTTCCGCGTGCTGCAAGGCCTGTTCGGCGCGCTGCTGATGCCCGCCGCGCTGGGGCTGCTGCGCGCCACCTTCCCGGCCGAGAAGCTCAACATGGCGATCGGCATCTGGGGCATGGTCATCGGCGCCTCCACCGCGGGCGGGCCGATAGTCGGCGGACTGCTGGTCGAGCACGTCAACTGGCAGTCCGTGTTCTTCATCAACGTCCCGGTCGGTGTGCTGGCGCTGGTCCTCGGCCTGGTGATCCTCAAGGACCACCGTGCGGTGAACGCCCCGCGCTCGTTCGACATCCCGGGCATCGTGCTGCTCTCCGGAGCGATGTTCTGCCTCATCTGGCCGCTGATCAAGGCGTCGGAATGGGGCTGGGGCGACATGAAGACCTGGGGCTTCCTGATCGCCTCGGTGGTCCTCTTCGCGCTGTTCGCCGTCCTGGAGACCAAGGTCCGCGAACCGCTCATCCCGCTGCGGATGTTCCGCTCCCTGCCGCTGACCGCCGGCACGGTCCTGATGGTGCTGATGGCCTTCGCCTTCATGGGCGGCCTGTTCTTCGTGACGTTCTATCTGCAGAACGTCCACGGCATGACCCCCGTGGACAGCGGACTGCACCTCCTCCCGCTCACGGGCATGATGATCGTCGGCTCGCCGCTCGCCGGCGCCCTGATCACCAAGCTCGGCCCGCGCATCCCGCTGGTCGGCGGCATGGTCCTCACCGCCGTCGCCATGTACGGCATGTCCGGTCTTGACACGGACAGCACCACCGGCCCGATGTCCCTCTGGTTCGCGCTGCTCGGCCTGGGCCTCGCGCCCGTCATGGTGGGCGCCACCGAGGTCATCGTCGGCAACGCCCCGCTGGAGCTCTCCGGCGTCGCCGGCGGCCTCCAGCAGGCCGCGATGCAGGTCGGCGGCAGCCTCGGCACGGCCGTGCTCGGCGCGGTGATGGCCTCCCGTGTCGACAACGAGCTCCCGGGCAACTGGAAGTCGGCCGGCCTCCCGCCGGTCCCGCCCGGGCAGGCGTCCCAGCTGTCCGACGCGGTCTCGGCCGGCATCGCCCCGGTCCCGAAGGGCACCCCGCCGGCGTTCGCCCAGAAGATCGTTTCCGTCGCGCACGACACCTTCGTGTCCGGCATGGGCCTGGCCTTCACCGTCGCCTGTGGCGTGGCGGTCGTCGCCGCCCTCGTCGCCGTCTTCACCAAGCGCGGCGCGAACGCCGAGGCGGGAGCCGGGGTCGGCCACATCTGACCCCGCACCCCGGCGCACGGCGCGCGGCAGGCACGAGGCTCGTCCTCGGCCGGCCGCGCGCCGTTGCGTGCTGCCTGTGCGGTGTCCGCGTGCCGTCGTCAACGGCGGGCGTCAACCGGCCTCCCCGGCCCTCGCCCGGCCCCTCCCGTCATGTGCCGGGCGGGAGTTGGCCCCTGCCGGCGGGCCGAATCCCTCATCCGGATGAGCCGGCCGGGGAACCGGACCGGCCACCGGCCTCCTCCGGGACGTCAGCCGCCTCCCGGACTCCGGCCGGCCAGGGGACGAACGGTTTCCGCACTCCCACCCCGCCGGTCCCTCCCACGTCAACGCCGTGCACCGAAGGCACCGCGCCGGGCCGTTCCGGCTGTCCACATCCCTGATCCGGGTGGCCGTGCCGCCAGGGCCTTGGCAACCGCGCCGCGCCCTCGCGAAGCTCGACACCGCAGCACCCGCCGCGGGCCACCCGCCCACGGCACACACCATCGTCGTACTTCACGGGGGAGAGATTCCTATGCGTCTGCGTCTGCGTACGTCCCACACCACCGCGCTCCTCACCGGCCTCGCCGCGCTCACCGCCGCCCTCGCCGTCCCGCCGGCCCTCGGCATCCCGGTTGCCCACGCGGCCCCCGGCGGCCGTGCCGGTGCCGCCTCGGGCTCCTGCGCGGCAGGACAGCTGTGCCTGTGGCCGAAGGCGGACTTCGGCGGCACCCGGCGGGCCTACGAGCTGTCCGACACCGATATCGAGAGCTGCACCCCGCTGCCCAAGGGAACCAGCGCCGCCGCGCTCGCCAACCGGACCGGCCGGCCGGTGACCACCTACCAGAGCGAGGAATGCGCGGAGACCGCCGAGTTCGACACCTACCCGGGCGGTGGCAGCTGGGTGCCCCGGTCCCCGTATCAGGTAAGGGCGTTCAAGGTATGGGAACGCTGACCATTGCCACGCCGCCGCACCCGCCCTGCGCACCGGTACCCCGCGTCCGCACCACAGCGCCCCCCGGCCGGCGAGGAACGCTGGTCGGGGGGCGCGGTGGGAGCGGTGCGGCGGTCCGCCGCAGAGAGGTCAGGCGTCGCCGCCGGCCTCCCCGGCCTCGGCGGCCGTGACGTCCAGGAGCTGGTAGCGGTCGATCGCCTGCTTCAGCAGCGACCGGTCGACCTTGCCCTCCTTGGCGAGCTCGGTGAGCACGCCGAGGACGATGGACTGCGCGTCGATGTGGAAGAAGCGACGGGCCGCGCCACGGGTGTCCGCGAAGCCGAAGCCGTCGGCGCCCAGCGACTGGTACGTGCCGGGAACCCAGCGCGCGATCTGGTCGGGGACCGCCCGCATCCAGTCCGAGACCGCGATCGTCGGGCCCTCGGCACCCTGGAGCTTCTGCGTCACGTACGGGACGCGCTGCTCCTCCTCCGGGTGCAGGAGGTTGTGCTCCTCGATCTCCACCGCGTCGCGGCGCAGCTCGTTCCAGGAGGTCGCCGACCAGACATCGGCCTTGACGTTCCACTCGTCCGCGAGGATCTGCTGGGCCTCGACGGCCCACGGCACCGCGACACCCGAGGCGAGGATCCGGGCCGCGTGCTCGCCCTTCTCGCCCGCCTTGATGCGGTGCAGACCCTTGAGGATGCCCTCGACGTCGACGTCGGACGGCTCCGCCGGGTGCTGGATCGGCTCGTTGTAGACGGTCAGGTAGTAGAAGATGTCCTCGGCGTTCTCGCCGTACATCCGCCGCAGACCGTCCTTGACGATGTGCGCGATCTCGTAGCCGTAGGCCGGGTCGTAGGAGACACAGGCCGGGTTGGTCGAGGCCAGCAGCTGGGAGTGGCCGTCGGCGTGCTGCAGACCCTCACCGGTCAGCGTCGTGCGGCCCGCGGTCGCGCCGAGCACGAAGCCGCGCGCGAGCTGGTCGGCCATCTGCCAGAACTGGTCGCCGGTGCGCTGGAACCCGAACATCGAGTAGAAGACATAGACCGGGATCAGCGGCTCGCCGTGGGTGGCATAGGCGGAGCCCGCCGCGATCAGGGAAGCGGTGCAGCCCGCCTCGGTGATGCCGTCGTGCAGCATCTGGCCGGTCGGCGACTCCTTGTACGCGAGGAGCAGTTCGCGGTCGACCGACTCGTACTGCTGGCCAAGCGGGTTGTAGATCTTGGCCGACGGGAAGAACGCGTCCATGCCGAAGGTGCGGTACTCGTCGGGCGCGATCGGCACGAAGCGCTTGCCGATCTCCTTGTCCCGCATGAGGTCCTTCAGGACACGCACGAACGCCATGGTCGTGGCGATCTTCTGCTGTCCCGAGCCCTTCTTGGCGCCCGCGTAGGCCTTGTCGTCCGGCAGCTTCAGCGGCTCCGCGCGCACGACACGGGTGGGTACATAGCCCCCCAGGCCCTTGCGGCGGTCGTGCATGTACTGGATCTCTTCGGAGTTCCGGCCCGGGTGGTAGTACGGCGGCAGGCCGTCCTCCAGGTCCTTGTCCGGGATCGGCAGGTGCAGCCGGTCGCGGAAGCCCTTGAGGTCGTCGACCGTCAGCTTCTTCATCTGGTGGGTCGCGTTGCGGCCCTCGAAGTTCGGGCCGAGCGTCCAGCCCTTGACGGTCTGCGCGAGGATCACCGTCGGCTGGCCCTTGTGGGCCTTGGCCGCCGCATACGCCGCGTAGATCTTCTTGTGGTCGTGACCGCCGCGGCCCAGGTGCAGGATCTGGTCGTCGGTCATGTTCTCGACCATCGCGCGCAGCCGCTGGTCGTCGCCGAAGAAGTGCTCGCGGATGTACGCACCGGTCTCGGTGGCGTACGTCTGGAACTGACCGTCGGGCGTGCTGTTGAGCTTGTTGACCAGGATGCCGTCGCGGTCCTGCGCGAGCAGCGGGTCCCAGCTGCGGTCCCACACCAGCTTGATGACGTTCCAGCCGGCGCCGCGGAACTGCGACTCCAGCTCCTGCATGATCTTGCCGTTGCCGCGGACCGGGCCGTCGAGGCGCTGCAGGTTGCAGTTGACGACGAAGGTCAGGTTGTCCAGGCCCTCACGGGCGGCGATGGACAGCTGGCCGAGCGACTCGGGCTCGTCCATCTCGCCGTCGCCGAGGTAGGCCCAGACGTGCGACTTGGAGGTGTCGGCGATGCCGCGCGCCTCCATGTAGCGGTTCATCCGTGCCTGGTAGATCGCGCCGAGCGGGCCGAGGCCCATCGAGACGGTCGGGAACTCCCAGAAGTCCGGCATCAGCCGCGGGTGCGGGTAGCTGGACAGGCCGTTGGGGGCCTTGGACTTCTCCTGCCGGAAGGCGTCGAGCTGGGCCTCGGACAGCCGGTCCAGGAGGAAGGCGCGGGCGTAGACACCGGGCGAGGCGTGGCCCTGGAAGAAGATCTGGTCGCCGCCGTCGCCCTCGTCCTTGCCCCGGAAGAAGTGGTTGAAGCCCACGTCGTAGAGGGAGGCGGAGGAGGCGAAGGTGGCGATGTGCCCGCCGACGCCGATGCCCGGGCGCTGGGCACGCGAGACCATGACCGCGGCGTTCCACCGGGTCGCGTTCAGGACCTTGCGCTCGATCTCCTCGTTGCCCGGGAAGAACGGCTCGTCCTTGGTCGCGATGGTGTTCACGTAGTCCGAGCTGCGCATCTCGGGCACGGCCACCCGCTTCTCGCGCGCGCGCTCGATCAGGCGGAGCATGAGGTAGCGGGCACGTTCCCGGCCCCGCTCGTCGACGGCCGCGTCGAGCGAGTCGAGCCATTCCTGGGTCTCTTCGGGATCGAAGTCCGGGACCTGGCTGGGAAGGCCGCCAATGATGATCGGGTTTCGATCGGATCCGGAAGCCACGCTGTTCCTTCGTGTTCGGTTCGTTTCGTGCTCTGCAAGTGATTGCTGCGGTGCACGGGACGAATGCTGTCGCTGCCTTGGTGTCGCGCCGTCTTCCATCGTGTACCGAGCCACTGGGATACGTCACCTCTACCGATGGGTAACCCATCCGTAGAGAGATGGCGCTGAAAAGGCCGATTTCTCGGGTCGGCCAAATCGCAACCATACGCCCATGTCGAAAGTGCTTCGCGTACGGACGTGCGGGCCCCGGAACCGGGCCCGTGATCGGCCGCCGCCCCCCGAAGGGACCAGTCCCGCGCAAGTACCCGATAAACTTCACAGAAAGCTGTGGCGTGAATCACTACAGCCTGGCCCGCGGGGGTCGTGCTTGCGGCGAGACGCCTCGAAACGTCACCGTTTCGGCGGTCTGGACCGCCGGGTACTTGCGCGATCCGCCCGGCCCGTGTGGACTACGCCCAATGCTCCGCGCACGCGCGGGGTCCCCGAGCATTTCCGAAACATGACAGGAGGCAATCCGTGAGCGCGACCGCGGACCACGCGGAGGAGCGGACCAACCCTGCCGCCAGGCTGGGGTTCGAGCCCGGACAGGTGGTCCAGGAGATCGGCTACGACGACGACGTCGATCAGGATCTCCGCGAAGGCATTGAGACCGTGATCGGCCAGGATCTCGTCGACGAGGACTACGACGACGTGTGTGACGTCGTGCTGCTGTGGTTCCGCGACGAGGACGGCGACCTCACGGACGCGCTGGTGGACGCCATCGGGCTGATCGACGAGGGCGGGCAGATCTGGCTGCTGACCCCGAAGACCGGCCGTGACGGCTACGTCGAGCCCAGCGACATCAATGAGGCCGCGCAGACCGCGGGTCTGTCCCAGACCAAGAGCATCAACGCGGGCAAGGACTGGGCAGGCAGCCGACTGGTCACGCCCAAGGCCGGCAAGCGCTGAGCCGCACGGTCTCACCATCCGCCACCGAGCCCCCTCCGCCTGTTCCGGAGGGGGCTCGGCCCTGTTCAGGACGGGTTCCCCGGACGTGCGCCGCGGCGCGTAGGGTTGGCCGCGTCCTGTTGAGCGTGAGCGGAAGGGAACCACCCCATGGCGATCGAGGTCGGCACGAAGGCTCCGGATTTCGAGCTGAAGAACCAGCACGGCGAGCTGGTCAAGCTCTCCGACTTCCGCGGCGAGAAGGCCGTCGTCCTCCTCTTCTACCCCTTCGCCTTCACCGGCGTCTGCACCGGCGAGCTCTGTGCGCTCCGTGACGAGCTGCCGAAGTTCGTCAACGACGACGTCCAGCTGCTGGCGGTCTCCAACGACTCCCCGTTCTCGCTGCGCGTCTTCGCCGAGCAGGAGGGGCTGGAGTACCCGCTGTTGTCGGACTTCTGGCCGCACGGCGAGGCCTCGCGGGCGTACGGCGTCTTCGACGAGGAGAAGGGCTGCGCGGTGCGCGGCACCTTCATCATCGACAAGGAGGGCGTGGTGCGCTGGACGGTCGTCAACGGCCTGCCCGACGCCCGTGACCTGAACGAGTACGTCAAGGCGCTCGACACCCTCTGAGGCGGCGCACTCTCCCCGGCGCCCCCCTCGTGCCTCCTGCGCCCACCGGACCGAATCCGCACTGATCCAGGTGCGATATCTGCAATCGGTGGGAACCGGTCACTAGGATCAATTCGTTGATCCGATGCCATGCACGATGGGGGCGCAATCTTTACGTACCCCTCGAATCTATGGGAGGACTCGTGGGAGTCAGCCTCAGCAAGGGCGGCAACGTCTCGCTGACGAAGGAAGCCCCCAATCTGACCGCCGTCGTCGTCGGTCTGGGCTGGGACGCGCGTACGACCACCGGTACGGACTTCGACCTGGACGCCAGCGCCCTGCTGACGAACGACCAGGGCAAGGTGGCCAACGACCAGAACTTCGTGTTCTTCAACAACCTGAAGAGCCCGGACGGTTCGGTCGAGCACACCGGTGACAACATCACCGGTGAGGGCGAGGGCGACGACGAGCAGATCAAGGTGAATCTGGCTGCGGTGCCGGCCGATGTCTCCAAGATCGTCTTCCCGGTGTCGATCTACGACGCCGAGACCCGCCAGCAGAGCTTCGGCCAGGTCCGCAACGCCTTCATCCGCGTGGTCAACCAGGCCGACAACAACGAGCTGGCGCGCTACGACCTGAGCGAGGACGCCTCGACCGAGACCGCCATGGTCTTCGGCGAGCTGTACCGCAACGGCGCCGAGTGGAAGTTCCGGGCCATCGGCCAGGGCTACGCCTCGGGTCTGCGCGGCATCGCGCAGGATTTCGGCGTCAACGTCTGACCGACCGGAGCCGACGGGACCCGTGGGGATCCGACGGGATCCGTCATCCGACCGTCGACGTCCAAACCGGGCAGCACCACCACAGGGGCTGCCGGGCCAGGAGTGACCGCGACCGGCGCCGTACGCCCCGCCCGGGGAGTGCGGCGCCGGACGTGCAAGGGACACGGGCCGCGCCGCACACGGCCCGCACGGACACAGGGGAGGAAGCGCACGATGAGCGTCACGCTCGCCAAGGGGGGAAATGTCTCCCTTTCCAAGGCCGCTCCGAATCTCACGCAGATCATGGTCGGCCTCGGCTGGGACGCACGGTCCACGACCGGGGCACCCTTCGACCTCGACGCCAGCGCGCTGCTGTGCCGGTCGGGCCGGGTGCTGGGGGACGAGTACTTCGTCTTTTACAACAACCTCAAGAGCCCCGAGGGCTCCGTCGAGCACACCGGGGACAATCTCACCGGCGAGGGAGAGGGCGACGACGAGTCGGTCCTCGTGGATCTCTCGCTGGTGCCCGAACAGGTCGACAAGATCGTTTTTCCGGTCTCGATCCATGAGGCCGAGGCGCGCGGCCAGAGCTTCGGCCAGGTCAGCAATGCCTTTATCCGGATCGTCAATCAGGCCGACGGCAGCGAACTCGCCCGTTACGACCTCAGCGAGGACGCCTCCGCCGAAACCGCGATGATCTTCGGCGAGGTGTACCGCCACAACGAGGAATGGAAGTTCCGGGCGGTGGGACAGGGGTACGCGTCGGGTCTGCGGGGCATCGCTCTAGACTTCGGGGTCAACGTTTCGTAAAGCGCCGCGCGCTGCGCGCGGGGGACCCCATACAGCGAGGGATTGGGTAGGCAGTGCTCCTGAAAACCTTTGGCTGGTCGTTCGCCATCACGGTGATAGGCCTCGCCTTGGCGGGCGTGCTCTGGGGGTGGCAGGGGCTCGCGATCGTCGGGATCCTGTCCGTCCTGGAGATCTCGCTCTCGTTCGACAATGCCGTGATCAACGCAGGCATCCTGCGCAAGATGAACGCCTTCTGGCAGAAGATCTTCCTTACCGTCGGCATCCTCATCGCGGTGTTCGGCATGCGGCTGGTGTTCCCGGTCGTCATTGTCGCGATCACCGCGAAGCTGGGACCGATCGAGGCGGTCAACCTCGCCATCAATGACAAGGCGCAATACCAGGAACTGGTCACCAGCGCGCACCCGGCCATCGCGGCCTTCGGCGGAATCTTCCTGCTGATGATCTTCCTCGACTTCATATTCGAGGAGCGCGACTACAAGTGGCTTTCCTGGATCGAGAAGCCCATGGCCAAGATGGGCAAGCTCGACATGCTGTCGGTCATCATCGCGCTGGTCGTCCTGCTGGTGAGCGCGATGACGGTGGCCACCGACGCCGCGCACGGCGCCGGTGACAAGAGCGCCACGGTCCTGCTGTCCGGCGTCGCGGGCATGATCACCTATCTCGTCGTCGGCGGCATCTCCGGCTACTTCGAGGACAAGCTCGAAGAGGACGACGAGGACGACGAGGACGACGAGGGGGCCGCGGCGGCTCCCGCGAAGAAGGGCACCGGCGCGGCCGTGGGCCTGGGCGGCAAGGCCGCGTTCTTCATGTTCCTCTACCTCGAGGTGATCGACGCGTCCTTCTCCTTCGACGGCGTCATCAGCTCCTTCGCCATCACCAACGACATCTTCATGATGGCGCTGGGCCTGGGCATCGGCGCGATGTACATCCGCTCGCTGACCGTCTTCCTGGTCCGCAAGGGGACCCTGGACGACTACGTCTACCTGGAGCACGGCGCCCACTACGCGATCGGCGCGCTGGCCGTCATCCTGCTCGCCACGATCAAGTACGAGATCCCCGAGGTCGTCACCGGCCTGGTGGGCGTCGCGCTGATCGGTCTCTCCTTCGCCTCGTCCTTGGTCCGGAACCGACGTGAGGGCAAGCCGGGAGATTCCTCCGGGGCACCGTCGGAAGTCGCGCACCGCGTGTGACGCGACGCTGATTGAGGAACGCTCTCTGCGGGGCGGCTGCGAGGTGCGGACCTCGGGCCGCCCCGCAGTGATGTGGGGCCGAGCTATGGGGTGGGCAGAGTGTCGTTCCTGGGGAATCTGTGGCGCGGTGGCGCCGCGAAGTTCGACTTCGACAGCGGCGGAGCGTCGTACGTCGTCGAGCTGACGAAACGCAATCCGGCCGTCTCCCTGACCAAGCAGGGGGCGGCCACCGGACATCTGCGGGTCAATCTGCACTGGCAGATGCGGCCCTCGGACCTGCACGAGCGGAGCGGGCAGGGCAGGGGCGGCCTGCTGCGGCATCCGGGCAAACTGTTCAAGCCCGAGATAGTGCAGGCGCAGGGGCCGGCCGTGGTGAATGTCGACCTGGACCTGGCCTGTCTGTACGAGCTCACGGACGGCACCCGGGGCGTGGTGCAGCCACTGGGAAACTTCCTGGGCGATCTCAACGGGGCGCCCTTCGTCAAGCTCAGCGGTGACGACCGCTTCGGTTCGGGATCCGGCGAGACGCTGTACATCAACCTGGACCACCGCGACGAGATCAAGCGCATGCTGATCTTCGTCTACATCTACGACGGCACACCGGCCTTCGACCGTACGCATGCGGTGGTGACGCTCTATCCGAGCAGCGGACCGCGGCTGGAGGTCAAGCTGGACGAGCGGGCGCCACAGGCGCGCTCCTGCGCCGTCTTCATGCTGGAGAACGTCAAGGGCGAGCTGACGGTGCGCCGCGAGGTGAAGTACGTCTACGGCTTCCAGGCGGAGCTCGACCGGCTGTACGGCTGGGGGCTGCAGTGGGGGCGGGGCTACAAGACGAACGCCTGAGCCGGGCACGCCGCGGCCCGCCGCCGGTGCGGCCCGCCGCCGGTGCGGCGCGCCGCTGGTTCCGGCTCCGGCCCCCGCGGCCGCCGGTCCGCGCCGCGTCCCCACGGCTATTCGTCCGTGCCGCGTCCCCGCGGCCTCACGTCCGTCCGTGCCCCCGGCTACCCGTCCGTGCCGTGCCCCCGCCGCCGGGGGCCTCCGCCCGGCCTCCCTAACGGCGCTGGAACTGCGGGCCCTGGGGCGGCAGGACGAAGGACGGGTCCGGCACGAAGGGCTGCTGTACCGGGTAGCCGTACGTCGAGGCCGGCGGATGCTGCGTCGGGTGCGGAGCGCCGTACGGGGACGGCGGCTGCTGCGGCTGGTACTGGGGCGGCGGTCCCGGGTAGCCGTAGGCGGGCTGGGCCGGGGGCTGCGCCGGCGGTGGCGGAACGTTCTGCGGATAGCCGTAGCCGCCGCCCGTGGGGGACGTTCCCGGCGGCTGGGGCGCCACGGTGGGTGGTGGGGGCAGCGGTGCGGACGAAAGGGGCTCCGGCATGGCGTCCGGCACATGCTGGGTGACCGCCTCCGGGTCCGATGCCGAAGCTGCCTGGGGGTCCGCCGCGGACGGGGGGCCGGAGGCCTCCTCGGGCCAGGTGCTGGGCGGCGGGGTCGCGGCGGAGGCGGCGGGGCCGGTCACCGCCGGGCCGGGGGCGGCCGTGGCGGCAACGGTCGGGTCGCCGGACGGGTCGGGGGCGGCAACGGTCGGGTCGCCGGACGGGCCGGACTCACTCCCGGGGGCCGGGGCGGTGGTCGCCGCCGGCTCCGGGCCGGGAGGTGCCGACACCGGGGCTTTTGAAGCCGGCGGAGCGTCGGCGGCGGCTTCGTTCTCCTCCACCGAGATCCCGAACTCCGTCGCCAGGCCGACCAGCCCGCTCTCGTACCCCTGCCCCAGGGCGCGGAATTTCCAGCTGTCGGCCCGCCGGTACAACTCCCCGCAGATCAGGGCCGTTTCCTCGCCCGTCTCGGGCACCACATCGAAGACCGCGATCGGCTCGCCGTCGCTCTGCGCCGCGTCGTACAGCACGACCCGCAGGTCCGTGACGCCCGCGAACGCGCCACCGTCCGACGACGCGGCCAGCACGACCCGGTCCACCGACGCGTCCAGCGCCGACAGATCCGCCTCGATGGTGTCGGTCAGGCTCTCCGCGAGCCGGGTCTTGGGCAGGTGCCGCACCAGACCGCTGGGGTGCCGTGGCTGGTTGTAGAAGACGAAGTCCTCGTCGGAGTTCACACGCCCCTCGGGTCCCACCAGCAGGGCCGAGGCATCGACATCGGGGACACCGGCGCCGGGGGTCCAGCGCAGGACGGCCCGGACCGCCGTGGCATCGAGGGGTACGTTCGACCCTTTCAGCATCGCGTGCGTCATGCCGCAATCCTGCCTTCCCGGAGGTCGCAGCGACAACGCGGGGGGCCGCGAGCCGTTCCCGGGGCGCGGCAGCGGATACCCGGGCGCCTCGTGGGGGTTAGGTGATTTTCCTGCACGCGGGAACTAACCGTGCCCCCACACACGTACGATTACCGGCTGGATCCAGACAGCGAGACGCAGCGGGGATGCCGGATCCCGCAGGGAGACGGGGAGTTGTATGCGTCATTTTGGGTACCTTCCGCCCGACATCCGGAAGGCACTGTTCCACCAGGAGCCGGTGGAGTTCACCGCCGGCTCTCCGGCCCGCACGCTCGCGGTCGCCCTGGGGGCGACGCTCTACAGCCCCGCCACCCGTCCGCGACTCGCCGCCGATGTCCTCAAGCAGGCCGCGTGTGGCGTGACCTCCATGGTCCTGTGCCTCGAGGACTCCATAGGCGACGGGGACGTCGAGGCCGGGGAGGAGAACCTGGTGCGGCAGCTCGGCCTTCTCGACGAGGCGGCCACCGCGGGCGCCGATCTCCCCCTGCTGTTCATCCGCGTCCGCGCCCCCGGCCAAATACCGGATCTGGTCCGCCGGATGGGCCCTGCCGTGCACAGGCTGTCCGGATTCGTACTTCCGAAGTTCACCGAGGAGCGTGGCATCCCGTTCCTGGAGGCGCTGAACGAGGCCGAGGGCGACCGCGCCCGGCGGCTGTTCGTGATGCCGGTACTGGAGTCGCCGGAGCTGCTGCATCTGGAGAGCCGCGCCGACACCCTTGCGGGCATCGCCCGGACCGTGGACAAATACCGGGACCGGGTGCTTGCCCTGCGGCTCGGCGTCACGGACTTCTGCTCCGCCTACGGCCTGCGCAGAGCCCCCGACATGACGGCCTACGACGTCCAGATCGTCGCCTCCGTGATCGCCGACGTGGTGAATGTGCTGGGGCGGGCGGACGGCACGGGCTTCACGGTCACCGGCCCGGTGTGGGAGTACTTCCGGCTGCAGGAGCGGATGTTCAAGCCGCAGCTGCGCCGCAGCCCGTTCCTCGGACGCGCCGAGGAGCTGCGCACGGCCCTGATCGAGCACGACATGGACGGCCTGCTGCGGGAGATCGAACTCGACCGCGCGAACGGTCTGCAGGGCAAGACCTGCATCCACCCCTCGCATGTCGCGCCGGTGCACGCCCTCTCGGTCGTCAGCCACGAGGAGTTCAGCGACGCGGTCGACATCCTGCGGCCCGAGCAGGGCGACGGCGGGGTGCTGCGCTCCTCGTACACGAACAAGATGAACGAGGTGAAGCCGCATCGCGCCTGGGCCGAGCGGACCCTGCTGCGCGCCGAGGCGTTCGGGGTGGCCCGGGAAGGCATCGGCTTCGTGGAGCTGCTGACGGCGAGCCTGCCGCAGACGTGAGCGAGCGGGCGTGGGCCGGCGTGAACGGAACTGAGCAGACATGAACAGACATGAGCAGGCGTGACCTGCGGGAAACAGCTGAACGGTACGACGGAGGAGACGGAACACGTGGTCTGGACGGGAGAATGGGTCGCCGGCCGGCTCGGGGTCTCGCTGAGCGGCGGGGACGAACTGCCGGAACTGCTGGGGCTGGCGCTGCGGCGTAACCCCAAGCGGGCCCATTTGCTCGTGTCGAACGTGCTCGGCAAGCACGTGCCCCAGCGGCCGGGTGTGGTCCATGGCGCAGGCGTCGGACTGGGGCGCCGGGTGCGGAAGCTGCTGGGCGACGAGGCCGCTGCCCGCTCCGTCGTCCTCGGCTACGCCGAAACCGCCACCGGCCTGGGGCATTCGGTGGCCGACGGCCTGGCGCTCGCGCCGTATCTGCACTCCACCCGCCGGCCGGTCGCGGGCGTGGCGCAGGTGGGCGGGTTCGAGGAGGAGCACAGCCACGCCACCTCGCATCTGCTGCTCCCGGAGGACCGTGCACTCCTCGCCGGGGACGGGCCGCTTGTGCTCGTCGACGACGAGTTCTCCACCGGCCGGACGGTCCTGAACACGATCACCGCGCTGCATGCGCACTTCCCGCGCGAGCGGTACGTGGTCGTCGCCCTGGTCGACATGCGCTCCGAGGCGGATCGCGGCCACCTGGAGAAGTTCGCGGCGGAACTGGGCGCCCGCGTCGACCTCGTGGCACTGGCCTCGGGGGGCGTGGACCTTCCCACGGACGTCCTGACCCGCGGACAGGAACTCGTCGCCGCGCAGGAGGGCCTTGCGGCGCGGGCGGCCGCGGACACCCCGGCGGCGCCCGGCGCGGACGTCGTACGGGTCGGTCTCGACTGGCCCGCCGGGCTGCCGGACGGCGGCCGGCACGGCTTCACACCGGCGCACCGCGCCCGGCTGGAGGCCGCGCTGCCCCCTATGGCGACCCGGATCGCCCGGCAACTGGACGGCGCCCGCCGCATCCTCGTCCTCGGCAACGAGGAGTTGATGTACGCGCCGCTGCGGATGGCCGAGGCCCTGGACACCCTCCTGGCCGGGGAGGCACGCGGCGCCGGGCCGGCGCCGCAGGTCTTCTTCTCCACCACCACCCGGTCGCCGGTGCTCGCCGTCGACGACCCCGGATACGCGATACGGACCCGGCTGTCCTTCCCCGCTCACGACAGCCCGGCCGACGGACCGGGGGAGCGGTACGCCTACAACGTGGCGGCCGGTGCCGGCCCGGAACGCGGCTTCGACGCCATCGTGGCCGTCGTGGACTCGCACGGGGACCGCCCGGAACTGCACGCCACCGACGGTCTGCTGCACCGGCTCGCCGAGCACACCGGCCGGCTGCTGCTCGCCGTCATTCCCTCGTACGCCCCGCAGCCGCAGCCGCAGCCGCAGTCGCAGCCAGGGCCCAACCCTCATCCCGCACCGCAGGCCCGTTCCCTGGCCCTCCCCGAGCCGCTGCGCGGCCCCGCCTTCTCCTCCTACACCGCTGACGAGGTCGGCTGGCTGCTGCAGGACCTCTCCGACGTCACCCTGGAAGCGCCGACCGAGGAACGCGAGGAGGCGATTCAGCGCGGCGGAGCTCACTACGCCGAGTCGCTGCCGGTCGAATACCAGCCGAGCGAGCGGTACCAGGAGCTGTTCCACAGCGCCCTGCTAACCTCAGCGAGCCGGATCGCCCGGGCGGTCGGGACCGTCACCGGGACCGTGCTCGCCGAACGCGGCCCTCGTCCCGTGCTGGTGTCGCTGGCACGGGCCGGCACCCCCGTCGGGGTGCTGATGCGCCGCTGGGCGCTGCACACCCACGGCGTGGAGCTGCCCCACTACACCCTCTCGATCGTCCGCGGCCGGGGCATCGACACCACCGCGCTGCGCTGGCTGGCCGACCGTCACGATCCGGCGGATGTCGTCTTCGTGGACGGCTGGACCGGCAAGGGCGCCATCACCCGCGAACTCGCCCAGGCCCTGGCGGACTTCCCGGGCTTCGATCCGCGGATCGCCGTGCTCGCCGACCCCGGCGGCTGCGTCGAGACCTATGGCACCAGGGACGACTTCCTCATCCCGTCCGCCTGCCTCAACTCCACCGTCTCCGGCCTCATATCCCGCACCGTCCTGCGCGACGACCTCGTGGGGCCGGACGACTTCCACGGCGCGAAGTTCTACCGCGACCTGGCGGCGGCCGATGTGTCGCACGCGTTCCTGGACGCGGTCACCGCCCGTTTCGACGACGTGGCCGCGGAGGTCGCGGCGGAGGTGAAGGAGCTGGCCGCCGCCGACCGGACCCCCACCTGGGAGGGCTGGGCGGCCGTCGAGCGGATCAGCGAGGAGTACGGCATCCACGACGTCAATCTCGTGAAGCCCGGTGTCGGCGAGACCACACGCGTCCTGCTGCGCCGGGTCCCCTGGAAGATCCTGGCCCGGCGGGGAGCCGGGGCCGATCTCGACCATGTGCGCCTCCTGGCGGAACAACGGGGCGTGCCGGTCGAAGAGGTGGGCGAATTGCCCTATACCTGTGTGGGGTTGATCCACCCCCGCTTCACCCGTGGGGCCACGGGCGCCGACGGCAAGGCGGTGGCCTCCTGATGAGCGGCCGGCCCCTCGCCCACCACCACCCTTCCCCGGAAGCGCTGCGCGCTGGCCCTCTTCTGGTCGCCAGCGACCTCGACCGCACACTGATCTATTCGGCCGCCGCCCTGGGCCTGGCCATGCCGGACGCCGAGGCTCCGCGGCTCCTGTGCGTCGAGACCTATGAGCGCAAGCCGCTGTCCTACATGACGGAGACGGCCGCCGCCCTGCTCGCCGAACTGGCCGCCACCACCACCTTCGTCCCGGCCACCACCCGCACCCCCGAGCAGTACGGCCGCATCCACCTCCCCGGGCCCGTCCCCGAGTTCGCCGTCTGCGCCAACGGCGGCCGTCTGCTCGCACGGGGCGAGTCCGACCGGGACTGGCAGCGCACCGTCGCCGGGCGCCTCTCCGCGCAGTGCGCACCCCTGGACGAGATCCGCGCGCACCTGGTCCGCACCGCCGACCCGGCCTGGCTGCGCAAGGAACGCGTGGCCGAGGACCTTTTCGCCTATCTCGTCGTGGAGCGACAGTTGCTGCCCGACACCTGGGTGAAGGACCTGACCGGCTGGGCGGACGAACGCGGCTGGACCGTGTCCCTGCAGGGCCGCAAGGTCTACGCCGTGCCGCGGCCGCTGACCAAGAGCGCAGCCGTGGCGGAAGTGGCCCGCCGCACCGGGGCGTCCCAGGTCCTCGCGGCCGGCGACTCCCTCCTCGACGCCGACCTGCTGCTGGCCGCGGACCGTGCATGGCGGCCCGGACACGGCGAACTGGCGGACTCCGGCTGGCACGCCCCCCATGTCACGGCACTCGACGAACGGGGCGTCGCCGCGGGCGAGGAAATCGTGCGGGCCTTCCTTCGCGGGTGAGACCGGGGAGAGAAGGGAGGCACGAGGGGAGGGAGCGAGCGCAAAGCGGTGGGTGAAGGGGGTGGCTCGGTTAGTCTCGCCGAGGCGGTTGGCTGCATCGTCCGGTGATCGCCCGAGACCGCGATCCTTGACCCAGGGGAGAGCCAGTGACCGAGTCCAAGAGCACGCCGATCACGGCGGAGATGTACGAGTACGTCCTCGCCCACAACCCACCGTTGAACGCCGCGCAGCGGGACATCGTGGAGCTCACCCGGCAGCAGTTCCCCGAGGCGGCGGGGATGCAGTCAGCGGAGGAACAGGGGCCCCTGCTGGCGTTCCTGGTGCGGCTGACCGGGGCTCGGCATGTCGTCGAGGTGGGCACGTTCACCGGGTTTTCGGCGCTGTCCATGGCCCAGGCGCTGCCCGCGGACGGCACGCTGATCGCCTGTGACATCTCCGAGGAGTGGACGGCGTACGGCCGGGAGGCATGGGAGAAGGCCGGTGTCGGGGACCGCGTCGAGCTGCGGATCGCGCCCGCGCTGGAGACGCTGCGGGCGATGCCGGCCGAACCGCATATCGATCTCGCCTACCTCGACGCGGACAAGGGCGGCTACATCGCGTACTGGGAGGAGCTGGTGCCCCGGCTGCGGCCGGGCGGCCTGATCGTGGCGGACAACGTCCTGTACCACGGGGAGGTCGCCGACCCGGCGGCGACCGGGTCGGCCCTGGCGATCAGGGCCTTCAACGACCACGTCGTGGCGGACTCCCGTATGGAGGCGGTCATTCTCACGGTGGCGGACGGCGTGACCCTGGCACGCAAGAAGGCGTGACCCCGGCACGCAAGAAGGAGCCGCCGGGCCCCAGCCCCGTGGTTGCCGTCCGTACTAGCCGCCGCAGCAACCGCCCCCGCAGCAGCCGCCGCCACCGCCTTGCGGGGCGGCAGCGGCCGCGGAGCCGCCGACGGCGACCGCGGAGAGGAGCTTCACGGTGTCCTCGTGGCCCTCGGGGCACACGGCCGGGGCGGAGGACTCGGCCATCGGCCGGTTCAGCTCGAAGGTGGAGCCGCAGGGGCGGCACCGGTATTCGTAACGAGGCATGGGCACAGATTAACCGCGCCGCCGCTCAGCGGACGACGGTGCCGGGCGGCGCGCCCAGCATGCCCAGCTCCGCACGGGCCGGCGCGCCCTCCCAGTCGCCAAGGGACGCGACCGCGAACGCTCCCGTGGTGACGGCCCGCTCCAGGCGTGCGGCCGGCCCGTCACCGTCCAGCAGCGCCGACAGGTAGCCCGCCACGAAGGCGTCGCCGGTCCCCACGGCATCGACGGCCCGTACGGCCTTGGCGGACCGGTGCAGGGAGCCGTCGTGGGTGAAGGCCGTTGCCCCCTGCGCGCCGAGTTTGACCACGACCTCGCCGACGCCCAGCTCCCGCAGCCGCCCGGCCTGGGACGCGATGCCGGCGGCGGAGCCACCGTTGCCCTCCCGGGGCGGCAGGCACAGCGGAAGCTCGTCATCGGAGGCGATGAGGAGATCCACGGAGGGGATCCACTCACCCAGGACCGCGGCGGCCTCCTCGGCCGTCCACAGCCGGGCGCGGAAGTTCACATCGAGGCAGACCGAAGAGCCGTACTCGCGGGCCAGTCTCAGGGAGTGCAGAGCTGCCGAGCGAGCCGTGGGGCTCAGGGCCGGGGTGATGCCCGTCAGGTGCAGAACGCGGGGCGGGGCGGCACGGAAGGCGCGCTCGATCGCGTCGGCCGTGAGCCGCGAGCCAGCCGATCCCGCACGGTAGTAGTGCACCCGGGTGACGTCGGGCAGCCGCGGCTCGAAGAGGAGCAGCCCGGTCGGGGCACCCGGGTCGGCCGAGGCACCGGACACCTCGACGCCCTCGGCGCGCAGCGTACGCAGCACCAGCTCCCCGGCCTCGTCCGCACCGACCGCACCCGCCCAGTGGACCTCGTGCCCGAGCCGGGCCAGCCCGATCGCGACATTGCTCTCCGCTCCGGCGATGGAGACCCGCATCGTGCCGCCGAGCTTCAGCGGGCCGCTGCCGCGTAGCGCGACCATGGTCTCGCCGAAGGTGAAGACGTCCGGACGGCCCGGTTGCCGGGGAGGCCGTGGACGGCCCCGGGCGGTGGTCCCGGCGCGGGCACCGGCGCCGCCCCCGCGCTGCGCGTCCCCGCCCCTTTGTCCGTACGCGTCCCCGTGATCGTGATCGTCCCCGTCCCGCTGGGCTTCGCCGCCCCCCGCAGCCGACTGCCCCGTCATCGTGCGCACACCGCCCTGAACTCCGCCGCGCGCTTGCGCAGCCCGTCCAGGTCACCGCCGTCCGCCGCGTCCCCGACCAGCGGCGAGCCGACACCCACCGCCACCGCCCCGGCGGCGAAGTACTCCTGCGCGGCGGCGGCGTCCACGCCTCCGACCGGCACGAACGGCAGCTCGGGGAAGGGCGCACGCAGCGCCTGCAGATACGCTGGTCCGCCGGCCGAGGCCGGGAACAGCTTCAGGGCCGAGACGCCCAGCGCGTCCGCCGCGATCACCTCGGACGGCGTCATCACCCCGGCGAGCGTCGGCAGCCCCTGGCGTACGGACTCCTCCAGGCCGGCCCCGAGGCCGGGGGTGACGATGAGATTCGCCCCGGCTTCGGCGGCGCGGCGGGCGTCCGGTGCGGTCAGGACGGTGCCGGCGCCGAGCCAGGCCGCGTCGCCCAGCTCGGCGCGCGCCCGCCGGATCACGGTGAGGGCGTCCTTCCCGCTCAGCGAGATCTCGATCAGCACAAGACCCGCCTCCACAAGCGCCATGACGGTACGGAAGGACGCCTCGGCATCTCTGCCCCGGATGATGGCGAGCAGTCGCTCGGTCCGGAGCGCTGTGCTGAGGTCCATGGCGTTTCCTGCTTTCTCCTGCACCCCGCCGCGTGGGTGACTGCGCGGCTGGGTCGTTCGGGCGCGCGAGTGACACCCTCGATTATTCCGGGCCGCACCGGCAGGTGTACCGGGCGTGCCGGATGAACCGGGTGTGGTGGATGCGGCGGATGTGCTGTGCCTGCCGTGGCTGCCGTGTCTGCTGTGCGTGCCGTGCCGTGCCGTGCCTGCCGCGTGTGCCGGATGCGCCGGGGCAGGCGGCTACTTCCCCTCACCATTCGGCGAACGACCCGTCCTCATGGCGCCACACGGGGTTCCGCCAGGCGTGACCCCGCTCATCCGCCGCCCGCACCGCGGCCTCGTCCACCTCCACACCGAGCCCGGGGCGGTCGGTCCGCAGCAGTGACCCCCCGTGGAAGCGGAACGGCTCCGGATCCGCCACATAATCCAGCAGCTCGGCGCCCCGGTGGTAGTGGATCCCGAGGGACTGCTCCTGGATGAGGAAGTTCGGGGTGGTGAAGGCGACTTGGAGGCTGGCGGCGAGCGCGACCGGACCGAGCGGGCAGTGCGGGGCGAGCTGTGCCCCGTACACCTCCGCGAGCGCGGCGATCCGGCGCAGCTCGGAGATGCCGCCCGCATGCGAGATATCGGGCTGGAGGATCGCGACGCCGGCTTGGAGGGGAGCCAGGAACTCTCGCCGGGTGAAGAGACGTTCACCGAGTGCGAGGGGGATGTTGGAGGCGTTGACGAGGCCGGGGAGGGCGTGCGGGTAGTCGGAGAGGACGGGCTCCTCGACGAACATCGGGGCGTAGTCGGCCAGCAGGGGGAGGAGTCTGCGGGCGTTGGCGGGCGAGACCCGGCCGTGGAAGTCGAGGCCGAAGTCCCGTGCGTCGCCGAGGACTTCGCGGGCGGTCTCGGCGCGCAGCAGGCATGCTCGTACCTCGGCGGGGGTGGCCACCGGCGTCATCCGGCCGCAGCCGTTCATCTTGACGGCGGTGAAGCCCGCCTCGATCTGGGCGGTGACCGCGTCGCGGACGGCGTGCGGCTCGTCGCCGCCCACCCAGGCGTAGGCGCGGATCTTCTCGCGGACCGGTCCGCCCAGCAGCTGGTGGACGGGGACACCGTGCCGCTTCCCCTTGATGTCCCACAACGCCTGGTCCAGGCCGGCGACGGCGGACGACAGGACGGGCCCGCCGCGGTAGAAGCCGCCTTTGGTCATGACCTGCCAGTGGTCCTCGATGCGCGCCGGATCCCGGCCCAGAAGGTATTCGGACAGCACCTCCACCGCCGCCCGTACCGGCTCGGCCCGCCCTTCGACCACCGGCTCGCCCCAGCCGACGACGCCCTCATCGGTCTCCACCCGGACGAACAGCCAGCGCGGTGGCGCCAGGAACGTCTCGATGCGGCTGATCTTCATGGACCGGCTCCGTCCTGTCGGGGTGCGGGGCGGCGCCCCGCACACGGGCGGAGTCCGCTCTACCGGACCGACGACTTCCCGCCCCGGCCCCTGCGGATGCCCCCGCGTCACCCGGCCTCTGCGAATGCACCGCGTCAGCCCCTACGGATGCCCCCGCGTCAGCCCCTACGGATGCTCCCGCGTCAGCCCCTACGGATGCTCCCGCGCCGACAGATCGAGCAGTTCGAGCATCGCCATATAGGCCCCGTCGACGTCCCGGCTCCGTACGGCCTCGACCACCGCGGCATGGGCCGCATGAGGATTTTCGGACACGCCGTCCGCGGCGAGCACGGCCCGGTCGCGCTGGACGATCACCGGCACGATCACCCGGTGCATCTGCGCGTAGAAGCGATTGTTCGAGGCGATCAGCATCGCCGTGTGGAACGACGCATCGGCGCGGATGCGCAGTGCCGGATCGGTGTCGGTCGTGGCCATCGCACCGAGCGCGGTGTCCAGTGCCGCCAGATCCTCATCCGTGCGGCGCTCCGCGGCGAGCGCGGCCGCCGCGGGCTCGATGGAACGGCGCAGTTCGAGCACATCGGCGAAGAAATCGGACGAGACACCGGCCGCGAGCTTCCAGCGCAGGACGTCCGGGTCCAGCAGGTTCCAGTCCGCCCGGGGGCGGACGAACGTGCCCCGCTCCTTGTCGGCATCGAGGAGGCCCTTCATGGTCAGCACCTTGACCGCCTCCCGCAGCACGGTCTGGGTCACGTCCAGCTGCGCCATCACCTCCGGCAGCACGAGGCTGTCGCCCTCACCGTAAGTGCCCTCGACGATCCGCCCGGCGAGCGCTTCGACCGCCTCGTGCTGCACCCCGTGCCCGCCGTGCCCGCCGGCGGAGGAGGCGGTGTGCTCCGAACGGCTCATCGTGTGCTCCCTGCTCTCCCCGTGTCCGCCGACCTGCCCCCCCCCGCAACCCACGCGGTGCCGCCGGGCCGCCGTCGGCCGGCCCACTTCCGCCCCGCCCACCACTGCTGCCCCCCCCGCGCTTGCCGGCCTGCCCGCATGCCCACCGCTCGGACGGCACAGCGCACCTGCCCTGCCGCCCGGTTCCCGCCATCAGCCGTCAGGGCGTACCGAGCACCCCATTCCCACCTCGGTACGCCCTGACGTCTCTCTCCTCGCCCCGGCTCAGGGCCTCTTGCCGGCCGTACCGGCGTCCGTGCCGGTGCCGCCGGAGCTCGTGCGGGTGCCGGAGCCCGCACCCACACCCCTGGTACCGGAGGAGGCAGTACCCGTTTCCGTGCCCGTACCCACGCCCCTGCGGGATCTGCTCCCGCTGGTGCCGGCGCCGAACGAACCGCGCCCGGCATGCGAGGCGCCTTGGACATTGACCCGCGCCGCCTGCCGTGCGGCGGTCATGCCGGAGACCGGACGCAGCTGGCCGCGGTCGAACCGTTCCGCTTCCTCCGGGTGCCGGGCGCGCCAGTACGGATTGTCGTGCGAGAGGCCGCCGCTGACCCGTCCGTACATCCCGAATACCAGCAGCATCAGCCCGACCACAAAGCTGAAGAGAACGTTCTGGAGCCGGAAGGCGAGGAAGTTCGCGCCGGTTTCCAGCAGCGCCAGGTTCACAAAGCCGCTCAGGAGGAAGAGGACGCCGAACACGATATTGAGGGTCGAGGCGAAGTTCCCGCCGATCACCATCCCGGCGACGAGGATCGCGCCGACGACGATGGAGAGGATGCTCAGGGAGCCGTTGGTGTTCAGCCCGGCAACGGTGTCGCCGCCGGTGTCGAAGAAGCCGATGTGGTGGGTCAGCCCGAGGATGCCGAAAGCGATCAGCACCAGGCCCATCAGCCCCGCGCCGATGCGGTAGACCTTGCTGAGCCGGTGGTCCACGGGCAGATGCTCATCGAGCCGGGTGTGCTGCGTCTTCGTCCGGTGAAAGGGGTTCGAGGGCCCGTGCAGGGTCTGGCCAGTAGCCCCAGTAGCCATCTCCGGCCTCCTTCGCGCAGGTGTGCCGCCTGGGCCGTACTTCCCTCCAGGATCCGCCCACGTGCGACATCACGCCATTGCACCCGGGGTGACGGGTGGATGACCGCGGTAATGAGTGCATACGTGGCATCCGGGCCGGGGGCCGCCCGCCGGCCTACTTTGGAGCCTCAGCGCCGCGCCGCCCGGAGCCTCAGCCATGCCCTCCGCGGTCACAGCCGTCGCCGGAGGTTCAGCCGCTCACGCTCTCGCTCTCGCTCCCGCAGCCTCAGCCGGTCCCGCCCCCTGCGCCACCCCTGGCCCCCCGGATCTCCTGCACCACCCGGGCCGCCGTCTCCCGTACCGCCTCGGTCTCCGTCAGGAAATGCCACCAGTCCGGATGCCGCCCCTCCAGGCCCGCGACCGCACGGTCCAGCCGCGCCACCGCCTCGTCCAGGGGGCCGGCATGCCGCGGGTCGGGGGTGCTGCGCCCGGCCATCGCCAGCCGCTGCGCATCCCGGACCGCGAAGCGCGTCCGTTCGACCTCCTTCTGCCGGTCGAACGACACCGCGTCGAGCCGCCGCAGCCGGTCACCGGCCGCCGAGACCGCCTCGTCGGTGCCGTCCAGCAGCGCCCGTACGGTGGCCAGCAGGCTCGTGGCATCCGCCCAGCGCTGCTCGTCCCGCGCCTGCTGGGCCTCCCGCAGCTTGACCTCGGCCTGCTGGACGGACTGCGCGGCCCGTTCCGGTACCTGCTGCAGGTCCTGCCAGCAGGCCGCGCTGTACCGCCGCCGCAGCTCGCTGAGGACCGGGTCGACCTTCCCGGCCCGCGTCGTGATCGCCTGTGCCCGGGTCCGCAGCGACACCAGCCGCTTGTCGGTCTCCGCCGCCTTCTCCGGCAGCCGCTCGGCCTCGGCCCGTACGCCCTCGGCCTTGCGCAGCATGTCGTCGGCGCGCCGGATCGTCTCCTGTACGCCGTGCTGCCCGGCGCCTTGATTGAGCCGGGTCAGCTCGGGCCCGAGCGCCGCCAGCCGGGTCGCGAGATCATCGGCCCGCAGCCCCCGCGCACGGACCGCGTCCAGCGCATTGCTCGCCGCCAGCAGCGCCTGCCGCGCCCGCTCCACGGCAGGGGCCAGCCGCGCCAGCTGTGTCTCGGCGGTCTGCAGCAACGGTCCGAGCCCTTGCGCGAACCGCTCCAGCTCGCTCCGGACGCGATCCAGCTCCTCCTTGGCCCGCGTCAGGTCCGCTCGCGCCCGCGCCACCGCGGCACCGTCGAGATCGTCACGGTCCAGATCGTGGGAGTCGACCGCGGTGATGTACTGCTGGCTCACCTCGTCGATCCGCCGGCCGAAGCCCTCGTAATCCTCCGCGGCCTTCCGCGCGGTCGGCGAATCGTCGACCGCGGTGATCGTCTCTATGGAGATCCGCAGGTCACGGTGTGCGGTGTCCAGCTCGTAGAACGCCGCCGCCGCGGCATCCTTCGCGGCCTGCGCATCGGCCCGCTGACTCTCCCCGCGCCCGAACCAGCGACGGGTCCCCCCACCCGCGAACGACACCGGCACCATCGCCACCAGCAACGGCAACGGCAGCAACACGAGCCCCACCACATCCCGGAGCGGACCCCCACGGACGCGACGGCGTTCTCGCTGCTCATGCGGCTGCGTCTCTGTCGCCGTCACTTCCCTCTCCCGATCGGATCGCCCCAGGACCGAATGTCATTCTCCCACTCACCGGAAACGAACACACCGGCCGGTAAGTTCGGACTTCGAGTACGGGTTTGCCGTTCAGCCCCAAAGGCAAGGTAGTCTGTCGGCTCGGCCAGGGCGCATAGCTCAGCGGTAGAGCGCTGCTCTTACAAAGCAGATGTCACAGGTTCAAATCCTGTTGTGCCCACAGAGAAATAGCAGGTCAGAGGGCCCTTCGCGTCGACACGTGGAGGGCCCTTCGCCTGGCGGCGCACATGCAGTACACCGTGGCCGGTACGCCTCGGCGTGACCGGGCCGCCGGAGACGGGCGGCCTGCCATGATCTTGCAAAGGAATCATGCCGCGGGGGCTTGGCGTAGAGGGACGGAGGCGGGTGGCTGCATGCGGCTACCCGCCTCCTCGCTTTGTCCGGCGGCTGTCGACCCTTGGCGCAGGCGCGCGTCCAGTCGGTCAACTTCTGCGATACCTCGATCATGACCCTCTGCTTCCGTTCCGGCATGAAGGGTCAGCAAATCCATGCCGGCGCCGACAGTAAGACCAACAGCAGCAGGGGCAGGAGCGAGAGCGCAGGGAGAAAGATCCTCAACACGCCAGGAGTGAGCACGACGTGTCCTTTTACTCGAAGGATTCGAAGTGCGACACCGTGGCCCACTCCTTGCGAGCTACCTTTCCGCAGCGCCAGTTCAGCGCTCTGACCAGGCGAGCACTGCGAACTTGGGCGAATTGCAGGCGGGTTGGAGACTGCATGGCTGAGGGCGAAAGCCGGTGCAGGTGCTTGGGCCCTGCCCGGCCGCCCGGCCACGTTACGAGCGCGCCGAGGCCTCCGGTGCAGACGACCGACGAAGTTGCCGAGCGCTTCGGGCGTGACCGTGAGGGCATGGGCGTCCGCGCGCCGGTTGTGCTCGGCGAGGATCGTGACGGCAGGTCGCGGGCGGCAGCCAGGGGTTCTTCGTTCATCGTGCCGAGGTCGGGGAAGAGTGGACGGCAGGCGTGGGGGAGAGCAGGAGCCGGGCGGGGCGGCGATACCGCGAGGGCACCTCGATGGACGGCGTCCCAGCCGGCGCCACAAGGGATCAGTAGAGATGGGAAGTGGGACGGCCGCTATCGCATTTCAAATCTGCCGTGAGGGCTCCGATGAGTCGGGCTCGCGAAACGAAGATACTTGAAGAGCGGCCACGAGCTCCCGACAAAGACGAGACCGTTCCCTCGGTGAGCAGTCGTTCATCAAGCCTCGGATATGGCGTACGATTACCAGGTCTCGATAAAGCGATACCAGGCGAACCGCGAAGTGCAGAAAGGCGCCGACGACGAGAAGGGTAACAAGTGTCATCGGGTGTACCTCTCCCGGATCGAGGCTCTGATTTTCTCTGCCACACCCTCGGAGATATTGCAACCAGAGAGTCGGCGGACGTAGGCTCGCCCGGACCCGAAGTAAAATGTTTCAGAGTGCTTGAAATCTGGATCGGGGCGCATGTGCATGCCCGGCGGTGTCGTCGTCAGCCCACTCCGCAGGAATTTCGACATCACTCGCCGAGGGTCTTCGCCGCAACACCACTCCATGACGACATCTTCATAGGCGTGAGTGTATGTATTCGCCCAACCGTGGGATTTTCCGGTCATATTTGCAAGGGCGGATCTCCGGAGGATCCTGCTGAGTAGCCAATTCCGTTCAATAACATCCCTCCTGCGAGAAGAGGGCTCCATATTCCAGAATCTCAGCTCCTCGTGCTCCAGGGGATCGAGAGTTTCCTCAGACCTCCAAAGCTGGCGAACCTCCTGATCATCCTCCCGGTCTGCGGTCGTGCCGCCAGGGGCTACGTTGGCAGGGAAGGTCGGTTGCCAGTCCCCGCGCTCGCTCACAAATCGCACCCGTGCCCCTGTCCCGACAAGGCGAAGATCCAGGCCGCCTTCAGGGGAAGGAGCAGGCCGTAGACCGGGGATGCCCTTGATTCCCCCGTACCCTGCTTCGAACCTCGGAAGGACTTCAGAAACGACCACATTGGCCATTTCTGCATGAAGGTAGAAGACGGGGAACGACGGCAGAGGTCTGACGCGAGTAACCCCGAAAACTGCACTGTCAAGCTGCCCGTCTCGTAGTGCTTCGGCTAGTACGTGCACTACGAAGGCCTCTAGGTGACGCTGCTCCGCACTTGACGCGTCCGGAATCGGGAGGGAGGTCGAGATGAAGCCCTGCTCCGCCCACTTCAGACATTCTTCCGTGGGCCAGCCTGTCGCCTCCGCGCGCAATTCGGCGACGTAATCGGAGGGCTCATCCTGGCGCTTCGGAAAGGGGCGACGAAGGGAAATGAATCCCTGCTTTGCCCAGACTCGAGATGTTTCGTAGGGCACGCCCGTGGTCTTGGAGAAAGCGCTAGCAGCTCGGCCGTGCTTGTCCTTCTTGGACATACCTCACCCTTCTTCGTGCTGTTTCCGGCCCCAGCGTTAAAGAGAGAGTTCCGTACATCCATTGCGGTGCTACTGCGAGCCACGGGACTACAGGAGAGTCCTTTGCCTCAACCAGAAAGGCCGGTTCCTGGTTCCTGAGGACGAGCCTCCGTGAAGGCTGGCAGGAGAATAGCGAACAAGCCCGGATGCGCACAAGTCTCTTGGCGGAAAGGTGCTTGATCTGGTCCTGTCGAACAGGCGGCCGTTGCCAATGGCGGCGGCACCCTTCGCTGGATGAACGGGGTCGATGTTTTTGTTGGCCGCGACCATGGCGAAGGGCGTCCGTTGGCTGTTTGTGCCTGCCGGCCTGGACGCCCTTCTGGCGGCAGCATGAGACCATCGACGGCCGCGTGGGTCCCTTGTCGCCGAATTCGGCGGCCCCGAAACTGATGGATGCCGAACCGCGCGCCTGGCTGTGGCCCAGTCCCTTTGCAAGGCGTTGGCTCCGCTTCGCCCACGGCCGGCTGGGGCGCTTCTTTCGCGGCCTCTCCAGCAATCCGCCTGCGGCAGGCGGGGGAGGATCCGAAAGCGCGCGCCCTGAGTAGTCCTTCCTAGTCCTCGCCGGTGGCGACGATGACCACGGCGTGCCCGTTGCCGATGCCGACCACGGCCGCGTCGAAGGTGGCCTCGGTGACCGAAGCCCAGGAGTATTTGCGCTGGTGATTCTCCCGGTACGCGGCGTAGCCGTTGGCGCGCCAGTCTGCGTCCGGACCGAGCAACGTGATCAGCCCGTTGGCGAGGGCGTCGGCCACGGGGCGCATCGGGCCGCCGTCACTCCAGTAGACGAGACTGCAGATGAGCGTGGCGGCTATCCAGGGCGAGAGCTCGTCCGGGGGGATCCGGAGGCCCAGGGCGGATTCCATCTTCTGCGGGTTCCGTGGGCCGCCATGTCCGTGCTTGCAGTGCCCGCAGTGCGGTGCGAGCAGCCCGGTGGGTGCCAGGGTGTCCCAGCACAGCTGTCCGTGGCTTCGGCCGTCGTCCGGCCCCAGGTGAACGATCCGGTCCGCGTACTCGGCCCACTCCGTCAGCCACGAGCCGAGGTCCGGATCCGGTCCCAGGTCGTACGGCGGTGGTGGCTCGAACGACAGATTCATGATTTTTCCTCCCCCTGTGCGGCCACCCTAATCGAGCTGGTGGCAGCCACAGAGAGGGCCCTCGCGAGGGCGGGCCTGTGTGCTGCGTCTCTCTCCGTATCAGCGAGTTGCCGGGGCGAGGCGGTGCGCTGTCGGATCAGGTGGTCGGGAAATGCGGCGATCGCTGCCGGTAGTTGACCGCATGTCATGTCATGGCCCGGATCTGGAGGGGCCGGTCTGGGTCCTGCGGGGACGGCGTCGGAAAGTGGCCGGAAAACGGCCGGATACCGGGCCGAGGGCTCTGGGCAGGGGTGGGGCCGGTGGGGTAGATCAGGAGGGGGGAGGCACGGTGGCCCCTGGCGGTGTCGTGGCTGGTGATCGGAGAGCAGGCTGCATGTCCGTACAACGTCTGAACCACGCGGTGCTTTACGTCCGTGATGTGGGGCGGTCGGTGGCCTTCTACACCGAGGCGCTGGGGCTCACGGTGGGGATGGAGGTGCCGGGACGGGCTGCTTTCCTCAGTGCTCGCGGCTCACTCAACGATCACGATCTGGCACTGTTCGCGGTGGGAGCACAGGCACCGGGACCCGAGGCCGGGCGGGTCGGGCTCTACCACCTGGCCTGGGAGATCGGCACGCTCGGTGAGCTGGTCGCGGCCCATGCGCAGCTCGTCGAGCGGGGTGCGCTGGTGGGATCGAGTGATCACCTCGTTGCCAAGTCGCTGTACGCCAAGGATCCGGACGGCAACGAGTTCGAGGTGATGTGGCGGGTCCCGCGGGAGGACTGGCCGGGACCGGACCAGCCGGAGCGGCTGCGGCCACTCGATCTGGCGGAGGCGCTGCAGCGCTGGGGACCGGATCTGGCGACGGGGGCGGCGGCCGGCTCGGCCACCTGAAGGGGCGGCGGTGTCCCGGCGCCACTACGGGCGCCGGGAGGTCTGCGGGGCGTAGGGCCCACGCGCCTCAGGAGTCCGGCGTGGCAGGCCCGTCCGGGTCCGCCTGCTCCGTCGGCCGGGTTCGCTGTGCTCGTTCCGCCCGCTCCGCCCAGCGCTTTTCGACGCCGGTCAGTCGCCAGTACGCCAGCGCCGCGGCCCACACCACCACGAACAGGCCGACGATGAGGAAGCCGACATTGTCGAGGTCGAGGCCGGAAATCCAGCCGGTCAGCGGGTCGTTGAGGGCGAGTTTCTCGTGCAGCACGGTCACCAGCTCGATCGTGCCGATGAAGAAGGCGACGGCGATCGACAGGCCGGTGATGGTGAGGTTGTAGTAGACCTTGCGCACCGGGTTGGAGAACGCCCACTGGTAGGCGAAGTTCATGAAGGTGCCGTCGAGGGTGTCGAAGAGGCTCATGCCGGCGGCGAAGAGCAGCGGCAGGCACAGCACGGCGTACCAGGGCAGGCCGGCCGCGGCGCCGCTGCCCGCCATCACCATCAGCGTCACTTCGGTCGCGGTGTCGAAGCCGAGCCCGAAGAGGAAGCCGAGCGGGAACATCTGGCCGGGACGGGAGATCGAGCGGGTGAACCGTCCCAGGAAGCGGTTCATGAAGCCGCGCGAGTCGAGGCGCTGCTCCAGCTCGGCCTCGTCGTAGTGGCCGTTGCGCATACCGCGGAAGACCCGCCAGATCCCGGCCAGCGCGATCAGGTTGAGGGCGGCGATGAGGTAGAGAAAGCTCCCCGAGATCGTGGTGCCGATCGTGCCGAGGATCTGGTGCGTACGGGACTCGTCGTTGAGCAGCGTGCCGGCGAGCTGGGCGCCGCCCGTCACCAGGGCCGCCATCACGACGACCACGCTGGAGTGGCCCAGGGCGAACCAGAAGCCGACCGAGACCGGCCGCTTGCCGTCGGCCATCAGCTTGCGGGTGGTGTTGTCGATGGCGGCGATGTGGTCGGCGTCGAAGGCGTGCCGCATCCCGAGGGTGTAGGCGGTGACGCCGAGCCCCACGCCGAATACCTGGCTGCCCACGGCGTAGTGGTGCGGCACCACGAGCAGGAAGAGCACGCCGAAGGCGATGACGTGGAGGCCGGTTATGACGGCCATCAGGCCCGCGGTGCGGACGGTGTCCTGCCGGCGCCAGCGGAACGCCGCGGAGGCAGGGGTGGTCGGGGTATCGGTGGACAGGGCCATCCGGCGGTCACGCTCCAGCACCTCGTGGATCACTTCGTGAGATGCCGTGGCCGGTCTCCTGGCTTACGGGTGCACGCGCCCGCCCCGCCTTCCCGGCCGCGGTCGCGGTCAGTGGCGCCGCAGGCGCGCCGTGCGCCTGCGGAAGGGGCGGAAACTCCCCGATCACAGTGGCGAGGGCCGCTCCGGTCTGGAACCCCAAGGTCCGTCACCGGCTTCCCGAACACCACGGCCCGGTCACTCTAACTGCCGGGGGGTGGTCGCTGCGGCCCCGGTCGCCTTTTGCGCCGGCGGTCTCGGGGAGGGAGTCGTGGTCCGCGGCGGAGCAGCAGACCGCGGCAGTCCTCAGCAAGCCTCAGCCTCAGCAGGCCGCAGTGGGCCCCAGCGGTCCGCAGTGCCCTCAGCAGCCCTCAGTAGTCCAGGGAGGAGAGGAAGGCGTGGAGTTCGTGGTCGAAGAGTGCGGTGTTCTCCAGATTGACCATATGCGCCGCGCCCGGTATCCGGACTCTTCGGGCGCCGGGAACGGTCAGCGTGATCGCATGGGCATTGGCGGAGATGTCCCTGCTGTCGAGGTCGCCGTCGAACACGACGGTGGGCACCCGTATCTCGCTCAGGCGGTCGGCGGCGCCGGCTTCAAGGGGTATGCCGGCGCCCGCACCCTCGGCATGGACCTCCACATTGGCCTCGGCCGAGGCGCGCATCCGCTCACGGAATCCCGGGTGCACCGCAAAGGGCTCGCGGTGCGGTCCGTCCACCCACATCCGCAGGAAGTGCTCGACATAGCGTTCCGCGCCGTCCGGTGCGCCGATCGCCGCCACCTGCGCCTTGATGTGTTCCAGGAGGAAGGGGTCGGTGAAGGCGCGGCCGCTGATGCCGGGGGAGGCGAGCGCGAGGGCCGTCACCCGCTCCGGGCGGGCTATGGCCGTGTCGAGCGCGACCCGCGCGCCATGGGAGAGGCCGACGAGGACGGCGTCGGGAACATCGAGGGCGTCGAGCAGGGCGCACAGGTCGTCGTGGTTCGCGTAGTCCCCGGTGACGGTCGAGGACAGGCCGTGACCGCGGAAGTCGTAACGGATCGCGCGCAGGCCGGAGTTCACCAGCCAGGCGAACTGCTCGTCCCACATGTGCTGGTCGAGCATGCCGCCGTGGAGCAGCACCACCGCGGGGCCCGAGCCGGCCGTTTCGTAGAACAGCTCACCGTCGTCGACCGGCACGAGCCCGTTGTCGATCTCGGACCAGTCGGTGATTCCTCGGGTCATCTTGCGGGCCGTCCTTTGTGTACCGGATGCGATGAGGTGGGCGTGATGCCATTGTCGTCGCTCTTGCCGCTGCTGCCGCAACTGCCGGTTTCCTCCGGTGTTACGCGTGAACCGTCCGCCAGCTGCCGGAACTCCTCGCCGAGCCGGTCCAGAACGTGCAGCGTCGTGCGGACGTCCTCGGCGGACAGGTCGGTCAGCCGCTGCCTCAGCTCCGCCGCCTCGGATTCCCGGACACCGCGTATCGCCTCCGTGCCCTCGTCGGTGAGCCGGATCAGGGACGAGCGGCGGTGTGCGGGGTTCGGGGCGGTCACGACCAGGCCCAGCTCGACGGCGTGGTTCACCCAGCGCTGCACCGGCTGCCGGTCGAGCCCCATCCCGCGCGCCAACTGCGGCACGGTGCGCGGGCCTTCGGCGCGCAGCGCGTCCAGCAGCGCGTGCTCGCCGGCGGTCATGCCCGTGCCCACCAGCTCGTGTTCCACCGCGCGGACGACCGTGCGATGCAGCGGCCACAGGCGTCGGAGGACGCCGTACAGCAGGTCTTCGGTGGGCGACGGCTCTCCGCCGTCGGCGTTTTTCGCGTCTCCGGCAGGCTTCTCACTGACACTCATGATGTCAGGATGACATCGCTGATGTCGTTTGGGAAGGGGGGCTTCGCGGAAAGAAAGAGAAAGGAAGAGGAGGGAGAAGGCGGCGGGGTGACAGGGGCTCGTGCGGCCGGTCGATGGGGAGCAGTCGCTGAGAAGCGACGAGGGAAAGAGAAGGGGACGGTGGATGAAGGTCGGTTTGTTGCGTGCGGTCGGGGTGGCCACGGCCGTGTACGGAGTGGCGGTGGCGGCGCTGCCCGAGCTGCTGGCCCGGCCCTCCGGGCTGGCCGACGCCCGGGGGCGGACCGGGCCGGCGACCCGTACCGCACTGCGCCCGCTGGCCTGGCGGGACGCGGTGAGCGGGCTGGCGATGACGCTGGCTCCGGAAGGGCCGGCTCTGCGTACCGCCGCGTATGTGCGGATCGCGGCGGACTTCGGGGACGCCGTCCTGCTCGGTGCGACGCTGCCGGGGCGCGGCCGGAAGCTGTCGGCGGTGGCGGTGTCCGTCGGATGGGGTGCGCTGTCGGTGGCCGGGCTGCTCGCCGACCGGCGGCGGTGGGGGAGCGGGGTCATGCGCTCGGTGGAGGTGGGGCCTCTTCGGGTGCGAAGGTGATGACGAGGTCGGCGCGGTCGCGGGTGGCCGCCACCACACGGGCGTTGGCCTCGTCCGAGGTGTGTACGAACCGCTCGGCGTCGGCGCGCGGACGTCCGAACCGCTCGTGCCGGCCGACCAGCCGCCGGATCCGTTCCGGGGTCTCCAGCTCCACGTACCAGACCTCGTCGAGCAGCGCCCGGACCCGCGGCCACGGGGCGGAGTCGAGGAGGAGGTAGTTGCCCTCGGTGACGATGAGGGGGATGTGGGGCGCGACGGGGATGCTGCCGGCCACCGGCTCCTCGATACGGCGGTCGAACGCCGGGGCGTAGACGGCGGTGTCCGGTTCCGGGGAGCGCAGACGTGCCAGCAGCGCGGCGTAGCCGGCCGGGTCGAAGGTGTCCGGCGCGCCCTTGCGGTCCGTACGGCCCAGGCGGCGCAGCTCCGCCTCGGCGAGATGGAAGCCGTCCATCGGGACGAGCGCCGCCTGACCGGCCAGCTCCGCCACGAGGTGGGCGGCGAGGGTGGACTTGCCCGCGCCGGGCGGGCCGGCGATGCCGAGCAGCCGCCGCCGGCCGGGGGTCGCGGAGGCGGCGAGCCGGCGGGCGCGGGAGAGGAGGAGCCGGGGATCCATGGTGCGTCCATCGTGCCTGACGAGGTGTGTTCCCGGTGCCTGACGGGGTGTGTCCCGAGTGCCTGACGGGGTGGCCGGCAGGTTCTGGCGGCGGGGTGCGTTTCTCGTGTCCGGGACAGGGTGCCGATTCGGGCTTGCGGTTTCCGCCGCGTCAACTTCTACGGTCATTCGTGGGGCCGGAAAGACCGGCCCGGCGAGGGAGGCACGGCAATGGCCTGGTCGATCGCGGAAGTGGCCCGGATGTCCGGGGTGACGTCCCGGACGCTGCGGCATTACGACGAGATCGGTCTGCTGCCGCCTGCGGGGACCGCCGGTAACGGGCACCGCTACTACGAGGAGGCCGATCTGCTGCGGTTGCAGCAGATTCTGCTGATGCGGGAGCTGGACCTGGGACTGCGGGAGATCCAGGCGGTTCTGGACAGCCAGGTCGACCGGGTGGCCGTACTGCGCGAGCACCACCGGCGCCTGCGGAAGGAACGGGACCGGCTGGAGACGCTGGTCCGCACGGTCGGGCGGACCCTCGCCGAACTGGAGGAAGGCAAGGACAACGGCATGGCAAAGATCAACAGGCCGGAGAACCTGTTCGAGGGCTTCGAGACCTCGGACGCCGAGGCCGAGGCCGAGGTGCGCGAACGGTGGCCGGAGCAGTGGGAGCAGGCCCGGCAGGCCAGGGAGGCCATGACCCCCGAGGAACAGGAGCGGTGGCAGCGTGAGGTGACGGCGCAGATGATCCGCACAGCGGAGTTCATGGTGGCCGGCACACCGGTTGCCGATGCTGCGGTGCAAGCCGAGATGCACGCCCACTACCAGGGCATCTGCCGCTTCTGGACCCCGAACGCGGTCGCCTACAAGGGGCTGGCCCAGACCTACGTCGACGACCCGCAGATGCGGGCGAACTACGACTCGATCGCCGAGGGGCTGGCCGTCTACCAGCAGCAGGCGATGGTCGTCTACGCCGAGGCCCGGCTGAGCTGAGCCGGCCGAGCTGACCGGGCCGGCCGAGCTGACCGGGCCGGCCGAGCCGGTTGAACCGGCCGACGGCTCTCACTGCCGGGGGGCTGCAGCCCCCCGGCGGCAAGCGGCTCCCGTCCCCGAGCGGCTCCCGTCCCCGAGCGGCTCTCGTCCCCTCCCGCGCTCGGACCGTACGGCCCGCCGGACGTCCTCAGGGAGTGCCGGACGTACCCCGGTCCGCGGTGCCCAGGCGCCACAGGGAGGTGACCTCGGCCGCGCGGGCCACGTGGAGCGGGTCGGAGGTGTCGCGGGCGCGTGGATGGCGCGGGGTGATGTCGTGCCGGCCCAGGATCGTCAGGCCGGCCTTGGCGAAGGCGTCCAGCAGCTCGTCGTGCGTGCGCAGGCCGAGGTGTTCGGCCAGGTCGGAGAGGATCAGCCAGCCCTCGCCGTCCGGTGTCAGATGGTCCGCCAGACCGTTCAGGAAGCCGTACAGCATCCGGTTTCCCGGGTCGTACACCGCGTACTCGACGGGTGAGGTCGGTTTCGCGGGCACCCACGGGGGGTTGCAGACGATCAGCGGGGCGCGGCCGGCCGGGAAGAGGTCGGCCTCGACCACTTCCACCTGTCCGGCGACGCCCAGCCGTTCGGTGTTCTCACGGGCACAGGCCAGCGCGCGGGGGTCCTGGTCGGTGGCCACGACCCGGCGGACGCCGCGCCGGGCGAGGACCGAGGCCAGTACGCCGGTGCCGGTGCCGATGTCGAACGCCAGCTCGTCGCCGGGCAGCGGAGCCTCGGCCACCAGGTCGACGTACTCGCCGCGGGCCGGGGAGAAGACGCCGTAGTGCGGATGGATGCGGTCGCCGCCGAGCGCCGGGATCTCGACGCCCTTCCTGCGCCATTCGTTGGCGCCGATGAGACCGAGGAGTTCGCGCAGCGAGACGAGGGAGGCGGTCGGCTCCGTGCCCTCGGCGGCGGTCGCGGTGGCCTCGGTCTCCCCGGCGGTCTCCCCGGTGGCGGGCTCGGCGGGGCCGTACGCCCTGGTGCAGGCCTCGCGGACATCGGGGGCGCGGTGCAGCGGGACGGCGAGGGTCGCATCGAGCGGGACCAGCAGCATGCCCAGGATGCGGGCGCGGTGATTCTGCGCGGCGCGGTGCACATGGAACGCCTGGGTGACATCGGCGGGCGGCGCCTTGCGGGGACGGCGGTCGATGCGGCGGGCCAGTGCCGTCAGCAGCTGGCGGGCGTTGTGGAAGTCGCCGCGCCACAGCAGCGCGGTGCCCTCGCAGGCGGCTCTGTACGCGTCGTCGGCCTTCGTCCGGTCGTCCGCGATGACGACGCGGCGGGGTGGCGGGGTGCCGTTCTCGGAGCGCCAACGGGCGGAGCGGGGCTCGTCGGCCTCGGTCCATTCGACGACCGGCGGTTGGTTCACCGAAATGTGCCTCTGTGTGTGATTCGGGCCCGTCCCAGGGGAGCCGCTGGGGTGCGGCGCCGGTCCGGCGCCGGAGGGAGCGGCCAGGCGCTCGCGGGAGACGGTGGGCGGGGTGGTGACGGTCGACTTTACTCCGTATCGCTCTCGGACCGAGCCGCCCCTGCTGTCGGCAGCGCACGGCGCAAGCCCCGGGCCGGGCGGGGCAGGCGATGCCGAACGCCGCGGCGTAGCGCACCGTGGCCCACCCGTGCCGGTCCACTCGGGGCCCGGTCCGCGACGCGTCCACTGCACGACCTCTGCAAGAGCCGGGCCTGTCGGAGCCGCTCGGCCTGGCCATTGACGTGGGCCCGGACGACGACCACCGTGGCGAAGTTCAGGAACGGCCGAAGGCGGCAGTAGGGGTCTCGCCGTTCAGCACCTGCTGGGCCCGGGTGGCAACTGTATGGCTGAGGGCGCTGAGCGTGTCGAGATCGACGCTGCTCCCGTGCTCGTTCAAGACGTAGATGCTGAACATGACAGTCCCGCAGTGGACGACGCTCCGTGCCTCTCCTCTGTCCACGCCGTCGAGGATGCCGGGGTAAACCGTGCTGAAGAAGGCTGAATTCTCGCAGTAGGAGGGCAACCTTTCTTCCGTCACGCCGCCGGACGGGTTGTTGGCCTCCTCCGCTTTCTGACCGAGGTATCCCTGAGCGGCGGCGTCATGGCTGGAGTACGTCACGACCTCGATGTGCACCTTGTCGAAACCGGCCGCGGCTCCCGGGGCGTACCACGCTGTCAGGTCCAGCAGCGAGCCCTTGCAGATGTAACGGAGCGTCCCATCTTTCTCAGTGCCCACACGGCCGTTGCCACACGTGGCCTTCTGCGGTGAGCCGTCGGCGAAGGCCCAGCCGTCCGGCAGGCTCCCCGGACCGGGAAGGATCTTCTCCGCCGAGGCCGCATTACGTACTACCGGGCCGGACGCGCCACCGGACGGCGACGGCGCCGGCGGGGCGGAGGACGCCGCGCGGGGACTTCGCGGAGAAGCACCGCCGGGTACCCCGGGAGAGTCGTCGCCGGCCATCATCTGTGCCCCGCCGTATGCGGCCAGGGCCAGCAGCGCGAGCAGCAGCGCGGCGGCCGCGGTGAGGGATACGCGAGCGCTCCGGGTGTTGTTGATCGTCAGCGGGCCCAGTGAGATCTGGCTCCGCCGCACCTTGCTGCCGGCGCCGATGACGATACTGTGCTCGTACGAGTGGCTGAGCGTATAGGCGGGGGGAGACGCCGGAGAGGGTCCGGCCATTGCTGCCGCCACGCGGCCCTGGAACTCGGGGTCGGCCGCGATGGCCTCGCGGATCGCCTCCTGGAGCCCCTGTACCGCCGCCGGATCCGCTGGGTCGGCGCTCACCCTGGCCAGAGCGGCCCGGCCCTCATCCGAAGTGCCCAACCGCGCCCGTACCACGTCTCCTAACGCCCGGCCTGCCTCGGTCCCTGCCCCTGTCGCCATGGCGGTCAGTACCTGTACAGCCGATAACGCCATGCTTCCCGCTGCGTCCATGCGCCCCCCACGTGTCGGGGCTCTGAGACAACCACGGCAGCCGCCGGCCCCGCTAGATGTTCTGGGCACGTGCCGGCCACGCGCAGGTCCTCCACCGTCGTTTCCGCGGCCCCATCCGGCCCCCGTCCGGCCCGCTGAGGCCGAGGTCCTCCGGCGCGTCCGGGGCGACGGCGGAATCGACACCGCCGACGTCGCCCGGCGCCAGGCCCTCGACGACAACGTCGCGAACAGCCTGCGGATGCTCTCCGAGCCGTCACCGCCCACTGACACACCTCAGGTCGCCGACCACTGACATCTCGTGTCGTCAGCTGCGGCCTCGGTCAGCCCGCGGCCCCGTGTTCCGGACGGCGTATCAGGAAGGCGGCCGCGGACCCGGCGGCGAAGAGGGCCATCACGGAGAGGGCGGTGCTCACCCAGGACGTGCCGAGCCATTGCCCGCCGAAGTAGCCGAGGCTGACGCTGTAGACGGCCCAGGCGAGGGAGGCCAGCGCGGACCAGGGAAGGAACTCGCGGACCGTACGGTGCGCGACGCCGGCCCCGAGGCTGACCACGGAGCGCCCGGCGGGTGCGAAGCGGGCCAGGACGACGATGCCGCCGCCGCCTCGCGTCAGCGCCGCGCCGAGTCGTTTCCGCGCCGCCGTCAGACGGCGGGAGCGGCCGATGGCGCGGTCGAAGCGGTCGCCGCCGCGCCGGGCGAGCCGGTACGCGGCCAGGTCGCCGAGCACCGAGGCGGTGGCCGCGCACAGCATCAGGGAGAACATCTCGGCCGGGTGCGTACCGGTGTGGACGGATGAGGTGACGTCGACACCGCCCACCGCCTCCGCCGCGGTGCCGGTGCCGGCGGCCGTGGTGGCCGCGGCGATCACCAGGACTCCGCTGGGCAGGATCGGCACGAACACATCGAGCACGATCGACAGACTGACGATCACATACACCCAAGGGGTGCCGCTGAGGAACCCCAGCTTTTCCAGCAACGCCCTGCTCCCGGTCCGAACCCCGCCGCGACGTCGCTCGGTGCGGCAGGGGCGGCCCTACAGCCATACAGCGTACGCCTGGGCTCTGCGGGCACCGGGCGGGGGTGACGGTGCGCCGTCCGCGGCCCGTACAGCGGCATTGCCGCACCGCCGGTACCACGGAGACGCCGCACGGCCCGCACGACGGAGATGCCGTACGGCCCGCACGACGCAGATGCCGTACGGGCCGTAGGAGGAGCGGGCGGGGCCGGGGTTCACCGTCCCCGCCCGGCGCGTGCGTCAGGCTGCGGAAGGCTCCTGGCGCGCGGTCGAAAGCTGCTCCTGCCGGCCCTCGCCGAAGAAGACCCGGTCGAGTGCCCACGTTCCGGGGCCGGAGAAGAAGATCAGCAGGAAGGCCCAGCAGAACATCACGGAGGCCTCACCGCCGTTCTGTATCGGCCACAGCGCGGAGCCCTGGTGCATGGAGAAGTACGCGTACGCCATCGAGCCGGAGCTGATGAACGCCGCGGGGCGGGTGCCCAGGCCGAGCATGACGAGGAGGCCGCCCGCCAGCTGGATCACCGCGGCGTACCAGCCCGGCCAGGCGCCGGTGGGGATGGTGCCGCCCTGGCCCATGGCCCCACCGAGGACGCCGAAGAGGGAGGAAGCGCCGTGGCAGGCGAAGAGCAGGCCGACGACGATGCGGAAGAGCGCGTGCACGTGCGGGGCTGATCTCTGGATGAGCGAGGACACGGGTGTGGACATGCGGGGACTCCTACGGTTTCTGGGGACGAGGTAACCGCCGGAGACCGAGGTTAGGGACACCTAAGCTGTACTTGCAAGTTCAACTTCTGGCCGAATCGGACCTTTGGCCGGAAACCGCCGAGCCGGCCACGGTGACCGCGTCCGTCCCCGTCTTCGTCCTCATGGCCGCGCCCTCCCCCGTGACCGGGTCCGCCCCCCTTCCCGGCCCCGTTCCCACCCCCGTCACAGCCGCCCGCAGCGCCGCCCGCGCCACGGCGTCCGTGTCCGCCAACGTGACCGATCCCACCCCTGGACGGGCCCCCGCCGCCGTCACCCAGTGCACGCCCTCCGTGGGCACCCCGACCGCGAAGCGCCGCGGGTGGCGCGCGCCGTCGGCCCCGACGAGGTGGTACGGGCTGGGCGACACATCGAGGCCGCCGGTTTCGTAGCCGTCCGCGGTGTGCGGCCGGCAGCCGCCCTCGGCCAGCAGCCGGGCCAGCAGCGGGTCCGCCGTGTGCCGCAGATCGGGTTCCGGCAGCCGCGCCTCGATCAGTGCCGTCGCCGTCACCTCCGAGCCCGCGACGTCCGGCGAATGGGCCGTGAAACCGGGCCCGCGGCCGTCGGCGCCGCCGAGCCGGACGGTCATCCGGGGGCCGATCACCTCCAGCACCCCTGCCTCGATCAGCGCGGTCAGCTCCTCGATCCGGCGCCGCGGCGGCCCGATGGACAGGAAGGCGTTGAGCGGGGTGTACCAGCGGTCCAGGTGCCGGTGGCGGGAGGCGCCGGCCAGCCCGCCGTGGTCGACGATCTGCCGCAGCTCGTTGCGCAGATCCCGCAGCACGTCGAGGGCCGCCTTGAGCGGGCCGGACACATTGTCCTGCCGGGCGTGTGCGACGTCCTGGCGCAGATGTCCCAGCAGCCACTCCCGGAACGCGGCCCGGCCGGCGAACGACCGCTCCGCGTGCGGCCGGGCGATCCGGTCCCAGTCCCAGCGATCGGCCGGTGCGATCCCGGAGGCGTCCAGGGCGGCGGCCTCGTCGGTGCCGCGGTGCGCGCTGCTCAGGAAGCGCTCCCGGAAGCGGCGCCGCGGCTCCTCGCCCGCACCGTGCCGCCTCAGCAGCGCCTCGTAGTAGACCGCTTCCACCTCCTTGGCCACCAGGGGCCAGACCTCCGTCAGGAAGTCGGGCGGATCGCCGGAGTCCGCGCGCTTGCGGAAGGCCGCTATCACGTCCGGCGTCAGCAGCAGCGGCAGATGACGGCCGTGCGCGCCCTTCGCGTTGTCGCCGCGCGCGTGGTACGGGATGCCGCGGCGGGAGCCCGCGTACAGCCGGGGCTCGCGGCCGGACGGCAGATAGGTCAGAGCGCCGTCCGCACCGTCGGCGAACCGGCCGCCGCGGGCCGTGGTCAGCAGTGCCATGTGATCGAAGAAGTTGAGACCGAGACCGCGCAGCAGTACCGGGCGGCCCGGGGCCAGTTCCGCCAGAGGGGCGGAGAGGTCGGCGGGGTTGGCGGGCGGGAGGTAGTGCAGGCCGTGCGCGGCGGCGTAGTCGGCCAGGCGCTGTTCCTCGGGGCCCACGGCCGGCAGATGGCCCTGGGCGAGCACCACCGCCCCCAGCCCGTGCAGCGTCCGCCCGTCGTCGAGGGTGAGCGACTGCGCGCCGTCGGGGGCCTCGGCCAGGTGCACCGCGCGGGCCCGGTGCACCACCACCGTCACCTCTTCGGGAGCGGTGCGCACGGTACGGCCGAAGACCCACTCCAGATAGCGGCCGTACAGCGCGCGCCCCGGATACTCGTCCGGGCCGACCTCACAGCCCTCCCAGGCGTACAGGCTCGGCCCGGTGCGTATCGGCCCCGCGCACTCGACGCTGTCGTCCGTGAACAGCGTGACCTGCGAGGCCACGGTGTTCATCAGCAGCTCGGGGGGCTGGGCGGTGCGCCACACCTGGCCGGCGCCGGGCGGCGCGGGGTCGACGACATGGACGGTCAGCCGGGCACCCGGGGCCAGTTCGGCGGCCGAGGCGCAGATCCGCTCCAGCACGCTCGTCCCGCGCGGCCCCGCACCGACGAGGGCGAGAGCGGGCCGGGGCTGGCGGTCGAGATGGTCGGCGGCCAAAAGGGGCTCTCCCTGGGGCGGCGGACGGCCGGCCGCGCGGGCGCGGCCGCCCGAGAGTGCGGGCGACGGGCAAAGGTGCGCCCCATCATCACCGCCCGATCCGCCGTTGCAGCACCCGGGGGTGGGCAAAAAATCCGCCGGAACCCCGGGGTGATCGCCCGGCCGCCCCGCCCTGCCGGACACCCGCCGGACGGCTACCGGAACCGGAGCGTCCGGATCATCCGGTCTTCGGTCATTCGGTCCCCGGGACGCGCCCGCCCGCACCACCCGATTTCCCGGCAACCCGCGCATCGGACAACGCCGCCCGCCAGACCGTGACGAGCCGGACGCCGCCCCTCTTCTCCCGGCGGGCCTGGTCCAGGGCGAGGCGCGCCGTCCGGCCCGCCAGCGTCAGCGTCATCAGCTGGTTGCCGAACCACGGGCCGCCCGTACGCCGCCACTTCACCGCCGGGCGGGCCAGCCGGCCGTGCCGGGCCAGCAGCTTCCCCAGCCAGCGGCCCGGCCGGCTCCAGCCGAAGCGGAAACCGGCCTGCAGCGAGCCGGGGATGCTGTTGTGAACGGGGGAGCAGGTCAGCTGCAGCACCCGGCTCGTGGGGTGCGGCCCGGCGCCGCGCCAGTGCGGCTCGGCCACATAGGCGTGGTGCACGTCCCCGGACAGCACACAGACCGTCGCCGGAGCGTCCGCGCCGCCACCGGCCTCGGCGATCAGCTCGGTGAGCGCGGTGAACGAACCGGGGAAGGCCGCCCAGTGCTCCAAGTCGGCGCGCTGGCGCAGGAATTCGCTTCTGCGGGCCCAGCGGGGGCCGCGCTCGCCGGCGCACAGCGCGGCGTTCCAGCCCTCCGCGGCGTGGACGAGATGCGGCAGCAGCCAGGGCAGCGAACTGCCCAGCAGCAGATGGTCGTAGCCGCCGCGTCCCTCCAGCACCGCCTGCCGCAGCCATTCGCCCTCGGTCTTGTCGAGCATCGCGCGGTTGCTCTCGTCCAGCACGCGGGTGGCCCGGGTGTCGATCATGACCAGTCGCACCCGGCCGAAGTCGCGGCGGTAGCTCCAGTGGGCGCGGGCCGGATCGGCATCCGCGCCGGCCGCGAACTCCCGCACCGCCTCCGTCGCGTCCGGCAGCGCCCGCACCCGTGCGTACAGCTCGTCGGCGGCCAGCTCGGCGGGCGAGAGATTGCCCAGGTGCTGGTGGACCCAGTACGACATCAGACCGCCGAGTATCCGCTCCCGCCACCAGGGGGTCGCCCGCATACGGGCCACCCAGGCCGCCGAGGTGTTCCAGTCGTCGATCACATCGTGGTCGTCGAAGATCATGCAGCTGGGGACCGTGGAGAGCAGCCAGCGGACCTCCGGGTCGAGCCAGGACTCGTAGTAGAGGTGGGTGTACTCCTCGAAGTCCGCGACCTGCTTCCAGGGCGGCTCGCCGAGGTCGCGGCGCCCGGCCAGCACCCGGGCGGTCGCCTCGGAGGTCTGGTCGGCGTAGACCTGGTCGCCCAGCAGGAGCAGTACGTCGGGGCGCGGCCGCCCGGGATCGGCGGCCAGCGTGGCGGCGAGGGTGTCCAGGGCGTCCGGGCCCACCGGGTCGTGCGCCGCGTTCGAGGGCGTCGCCGACCAGCGGCAGGAGCCGAAGGCGAACCGCAGCGGCTCGTCGGGGGAGGCGGGCAGCGTACGGATGGTGCTCGCCGGGAAGCGGCTGCCGGGCGGCGGCCAGACCTGCTCCCCGCCGTCGCCGGGCGAGGCGTCCGGCTCGTCCAGCAGGACCTGGTAGGGCGTCTCGGTGCCGGGCGTGAGGCCGGTCACCGGGACCAGCGCATAGTGGTGCCCGGCCACCTGCCAGGTCCGTTCCGCGCCGGCCGCCCCGTCGTCGCCGCGGACATGCACCACGCACGGCTCATCGGTCTCCACCCACACCGTCGCGCTCCGCGCGTCGACATAGCGCAGCAGCGGCCCCAAGCGCAGTCCGGCCATCGGTGTCTCCCCACTCGTCGTGGTCAGAGGATAGGAGCACACCGGGCGCTGCGGGGGGCCGGGGGCGCGGCGCGTCCGCCGACCGGGGAGGACGGCCGGCGGACGCAGGGGACCGGTCCCGCGGGCATCCGCGGGACCGGGCCGCTCAGCAGCCGTCCAGGATCTTCTTCAGCGCGGCCTTCTCCGCCGAGTCCGCGGTCATGCCGTACTCATGCTTCACCGACACCCACATCCGGGCGTACTCGCAGTGGTACGAGGCCTTCGGCGGCAGCCACTTCGCCGGGTCCTGGTCGCCCTTCTCCTGGTTGAGGTTGTCGGTGACGGCGATCAGCTGGGAGTGGGTGAGGTCGTTGGCCAGCTCCTTGCGGCGCTCGGTGGTCCACTGCGCGGCGCCCGACTTCCAGGCCTCCGAGAGCGGTACGACGTGGTCGATGTCGAGGTCGGCCGGGTCGGTCCAGGTCTTGCCGTCGTAGGCCGAGACCCACTTGCCGCCGGTCGTCTTGCAGCTGTCGTCCTGCTTCACGTCCGTGCCGTCGCGCTTGAGCACCACTTCGCGGGTGTTGCAGTTCTTGCCCTGGTCGATCCAGTGCGGGAACTTGTCGCGGCTGTAGCCGTCCTGCGGGCCCTCGGGCTGTTCCTTGAGCTGGGTGAGGTACGTCCGTGCGGTGGCCGCGTCCGGCGGGCTGGGCGGTGCCGCCTGGGCGGTCTGGCCGCTGAGTGCCAGCGTGCAGACGAGCGCCGCCGCCGATCCCGCGGCGAGGGAAACTCGACGCGCGTAGACCTTTTTCATCGAAACTCCCGGATTGTGGGGGGAAGTTACCGTGCGGTGCCGCCTCATCGTGGCGACGTGGGGTTTCCACGAGATGGGCACCAGGTAACAGAGTGGCGACATGCCCACGTCAGTTCAAGGGGATCTGACGGTGCACCACAAATGCATCACGGCACTCCGGTTGACCGGCTCCCGCGTGTGCGCCCCGGTCGCCGCCTTACAGTGAGCGCGTGCTGCTGCCGGTCAACGTCACCCTCGGGGCCGTCCTCGCCGTCCTGCTGGCCGCCGCGGTGGCCGTTGCCGCGCTGGCGCGCCTCGGCCATGCGCGGGCCATCGCCGTCGCCGGACTGCGCGCCGCCGCCCAACTCGCCGCCGTCTCCTACCTCATCGGCTGGGTGGTGCACGCCCTGCCCTGGCTGCTGAGCTTCCTCGCGCTGATGTTCGCGGTGGCGGTGCGGACCGCGGGCCGCCGGATCACCCGGAACCGCACCTGGTGGTGGGCCGCCGCACCGATCGCCGCCGGGGTCGTCCCGGTCGTCGCTCTGCTGCTGCTCACCGGTCTGGTGCCGCCGCGCGGCCTGACCCTGATCCCCGTCGCGGGCATCCTGATCGGCGGCGCGCTGACCGCCACCGTCCTGGGCGGGCGGCGGGCGCTGGACGAGCTGGCGACGCGGCACGGGGAATTCGAGGCGGGTCTCGCGCTGGGGCTGGCGGACCGCGAGGCCCGGATGGAGGTCGCCCGCCCGGCCGCTTCGGACGCCCTGCTGCCGGGGCTCGACCAGACCCGGACCGTGGGATTGGTCACGCTGCCCGGAGCCTTCGTCGGCATGCTGCTGGGCGGCGCCTCCCCCGTACAGGCGGGCGCGGTGCAGCTGTTCGTGCTGGTCGCGCTGCTGGCGGTGCAGGCGGCGGCCTGCGCGACGGTGCTGGAGCTGGTCGCGCGCGGACGGCTGCACCGCGTACCCTTGACGGCAGCAGAAGGGGAGTAGCTCTCTGCCGGACCGTCGACATACTGCCCTCCCGTTGCCCGCCCGCCCTTCCAGGCGGAGCGCCTGACCGGCGCTGGGATGACGGGGGAGCCGGCGCCCGGAGCCCGTGCGTACGCGTACGTGGCCAGCGAGACCTTCGGCCGCAGTGTCTGACGCTGCCGTGCCGAAGCGACCCCTCTCCCGGGCCCCTTTGGCGCGGCCCGACCGATCGAGGTATCCCACCCCGTGTTCAGCCTTACCGTCGCCGCAGTCGTCTTCGGCGTCGTCTTCCTCGCCGAACTGCCCGACAAGACCGCCCTCGCCGGCCTGATGCTCGGCACCCGCTACCGCGCCTCGTACGTCTTCGCCGGCGTCGCCGCGGCCTTCCTGGTGCATGTGGCGCTCGCCATCGCCGCGGGCAGCGTGCTGACGCTGCTCCCGCACCGCTGGGTCCAGGGCGTGGTCGGTGTCCTCTTCCTGGCGGGCGCCGCCGTGCTGCTGTTCAGGAAGGACGACGACGAGGAAGAAGTGAAGAAGCCCGCCGACCAGAGCTTCTGGAAGGTCTCCGGGGCGGGTTTCATGATGATCCTGGTCGCCGAGTTCGGTGATCTGACGCAGATCATGACCGCCAACCTCGCGGCCCGTTACGACGACCCGCTCTCGGTCGGCATCGGCGCCGTCCTGGCCCTGTGGGCGGTGGCCGGACTGGGCATCCTGGGCGGCCGGACGCTCATGAAGTACGTGCCGCTGAAGCTCATCACCAAGATCGCGGCCGGTGTGATGCTGGTACTGGCGGGCTTCAGCCTGTACGAGGCGGCTTCCGGCTGAGCCGTGCGCGGGCCGGGGCGGGCGGGGGCTCCCGGTGGGGGCTCCCGCTTCGCCCGCTCGTCGCTCCGCGCTCGTCGCCCCGCGCTTCTCGTCCGGCGAGGGGGCTCAGCCCGTGAGATGCACCGCGATCATGCCGTCCGCCAGCGCCTCGACGCGGATGCCGGTGAGGTCGCGCACCTGCACGGTGGGGGCGAAGGCCGCGGCCCGGTCGCCGACGCCGACCACCCGCATACCGGCCGCCCGGCCCGCCTCGATGCCCGCCTCGGAGTCCTCGAAGACCAGGCAGTCCTCGGGCGCGTAACCCAGCTCGGCCGCGCCCTTGAGGAAGCCCTCCGGGTCGGGCTTGCTGGCGCTCACGCTCTCCGCCGTGATCCGCACGGCGGGCATCGGCAGCCCGGCCGCGCCCATCCGGGCGTCGGAGAGCGGGATGTCGGCGGAGGTCACCAGGGCGTGCGGCACGGTGGCGAGGGCGGCCATGAAGGCGGGCGCGCCGGGCACCGGCACCACGCCGTCCGTGTCGGAGGTCTCCTGTGCCAGCATCCGGCGGTTGTCGGCCAGGTTGAGTTCCATGGGGCGGTCCGGCAGCAGCGCCGCCATGGTGGCCCAGCCCTGCCGGCCATGGACGACCTTGAGGACCTCGTCCGCGTCCAGCCCCTGCTCGTCGGCCCAGCGGCGCCAGCAGCGCTCGACGACCGCCTCGGAATTCACGATCGTGCTGTCCATGTCCAGCAGCAGGGCGCGGGCGGTGAGCGTGGTGGTGGCCGGCATCGGCGGGCTCCTGGGCGCTACGGGCATACGTACGGATGGTGCCGCGGTATGCGGACGGTCATCGGATGGTGCCGCCGTTTGCGGACGGTCATGCGGACGCTGCGGATCGCACGGGGAACACAAGCGGTTCCGCCCGCCGGTCAGGGAGTGCGGGCGGAACCACTTTGTTTCTTCACGATACAAAACGCATCCGGGTGCCGACAACCGGGCCTGGTCAGAGCCTCGCGCCGGGGCCTGTCCACCGGGCCAGGGCGGGTCGTCCGCCAGGTCAGGGCGAGCCGTCCGCCGGCTCGCGGGTGCGGGACTCCAGGGACGCCCGGGTCGGCGCGCCGTAGACGCCGTCCGGGTCGCCCGTCACCCCGTAGGCCCGCTGGTAGCGGGATACGGCGGCCCGCACCGCCGTGCCGTAGCGGCCGTCGTCCGGGCCCGCGTAGCAGGCCAGCTGCCGCAGCCGCTCCTGCAGCTCGGTCACTTCCGGGCCGGTCGCCCCCGGGCGCAGCACGATCGGCCCCGTGGGCGGGGCGCTGGGGACGGCGCTTCCGGGGGAGGGCGTCGGGGAGCGGGTGACGCTGCCGGAGGCCCGGGTGGGAGCGGGGGCCGGTGCCCCGCCGGACCGGTAGCGCTTCCCGCCGGCCGTGGGGCGGGGGATGCCGGTCGCGCCCGGCGACGGCGAGCGGACCGCGGACCGGGAGGGGGCGGCGCTGCCCCGCGCGGGGGCGGAGGCGTCGCCGCTGGGGAGGCCGGCGCCGGGCGAGGCGGTGCCGCGGTCGGGTCCCGCCGCCCGGTCCCTGGGGTCGCCGGACAGGGCATCGGTGGTGATCAGGACCGCGGCGGCGGCCAGCGCGGCCCCGGCGACCGCGAGGACGGCGGGGAGGGCGCGCCGGCGGCCGGGAGTGGAGGCGGAGGCGGAGGCGGAGGCACCGGCGGGTACGGAGCCTCGTGTGGGTGCGAAGCCTTCCGCGGGTACCGAGCCTTCCGCGGGCGCGAAACCTTCCGCGGGCGCGAAACCTTCCGCGGGCGCGGAACCTTCCGCGGATACGGAGTCTTCCGCGGGTCCGGGGCCGCCGGCCCGGTGCACGGCGGCGTCCACCCCGGGTAAGTCGTCCAGCCGGTCGCCCCGGCTCGCAAAGAGGGCGTGCGACCCGCCGTAGACCTCCTGCGCGCCGCTGTACGCACCGCCGCCCCCGCCGCCATACGCACCCCCGCCCTCGCCCCCGTCCCGGCCCGAGCCGTCACCGGTGTCCTCTTCCGCGTCGCCGGGCAGTGACACGTACGGCCGGACGCGCAGCGGATCAAAGTCGTCCGCATCGACCGCCGCACACAGACAGGCCGGCCGGCCGTCGCCGCGTACGGGGGCGGAGCAGTGCGGGCACAGCGGTGCCGTCATGAGCGGTCCCCTCCCTGGAGGCATCGAACCGGCAGCGATTATCCAAAGGGCGCACCCGTTCGCGCAGGCGCTCGAAGACATCCGTACGGCATACCCCGGGTGTCCCCCGGACGGCCCCGGATACCGGACGCCGTCCGGCGGGCCACATCCGTCCGGACCGCCCAGGATGGGAGGAGCCCGAAGGGCGCTTCGCGACGGAAAGGGCGGCCCGGCGGAACAGAGGGAGACGCTCATGGTGCAGGACACCGGCGCTCCTGCCGTCCCCCGTGAGGACGGGGCACGGCGGACGGTCCTCGTCGCGATCGGCGCGCTGCTGCTCGGCCTGCTCATCGCGGCGCTCGACCAGACCATCGTCGCCACCGCGCTGCCCACGATCGTCAGCGAGCTCGGCGGCCTCGACCACCTCTCCTGGGTGGTCACCGCCTACCTCCTGGCCTCGACGGCCGCGACTCCCCTGTGGGGCAAGCTCGGTGACCAGTACGGCCGCAAGAGACTGTTCCAGACCGCCATCGTGATCTTCCTGATCGGGTCGGTGCTGTGCGGCGTCGCGCAGAACATGGGCCAGTTGATCGCCTTCCGGGCTCTCCAGGGGCTGGGCGGCGGGGGCCTGATCGTGCTGTCGATGGCGATCGTCGGCGATATCGTGCCGCCCCGCGAACGCGGGAAGTACCAAGGCCTGTTCGGCGCCGTCTTCGGCGGTACGAGCGTCCTCGGACCGCTGCTCGGCGGGCTGTTCGTGGACCACCTCAGCTGGCGCTGGGTGTTCTACGTCAACGTCCCCGTCGGCATCGTCGCGCTCGCCGTCATCGCCGCCGTGCTGCACATCCCGCGCCGCCGCACCCCGCACCGGATCGACTACCCGGGCACCGCCGTGATCGCCGCGGTCGCCGCCTGCTTCGTCCTGATGACCTCGCTCGGTGGCGTCACCCACCCCTGGGCCTCGTGGCAGATCGTGGGATGCGGCGTCCTGGGTGTCGTACTGCTGGGCGCGTTCCTCGTCATCGAGCGCCGGGCCGCCGAACCCGTCCTGCCGCTGCGCCTGTTCCGCAGCCGCACCTTCACGCTGACCGCGGCCATCGGCTTCGTCGTCGGCTTCGCGATGTTCGGCCCGATGACGTACCTGCCGACGTTCCTGCAGGTCGTCCAGGGGGTGACACCGACCATGTCCGGGGTGCACATGCTGCCGGTGGTGGCCGGGATGCTGCTCGCCTCCACCGGCTCCGGGCAGCTCGTCAGCCACACCGGCCACTACAAGGTCTTCCCGATCGCCGGCACCGGTGTCACCGCGCTCGGACTGCTGCTCCTGCACCGGCTCGAACCGTCCAGCGGGGTCGCGGGGATGAGCGCCCGCCTCTTCGTCTTCGGCTTCGGGCTCGGCCTGGTCATGCAGGTGCTGGTGCTCATCGCGCAGAACGCCGTCCCCTACCGGGACCTGGGCGTCGCCACCTCCGGCGCCACGTTCTTCCGCTCCATCGGCGCCTCCTTCGGGGTGTCCCTCTTCGGCACGCTCTTCACCAGCCGGCTCCGGCCGCGGATCGCCGACGCCGTCGCCGGAGCCCACCTGCCGCCGGGCGTCGACCCGTCCAGGATCGCCGAGGATCCGCGGACCGTCACCCGCCTGCCGCCCGGTCAGGCCGCCGGGGTCCTCAACGCCTACTCCGTCTCGATCACCGACGTCTTCCTCTACGCCGTCCCGGTCGTCCTGGCCGCGTTCGTGCTCGCCTGGTTCCTCAAGGAGGAGCCACTGCGCAGCAGCGTCACCGCCCCCGACACCAGCGAAGTGCTCTCCTCCAACCCCGTCGAGCGGTCCTCGCACGACGAATGCGCCCGCGCCCTGTCCACACTCGGCAGCAGGGAAGGCCGTAAGCACATCTACGAGAAGATCATCGCTCGGGCCGGGCTGGACCTCGGACCGGCGGCCGGCTGGCTGATCCTGCGCATCCACCGCTACGGCGCGGTGGAATCCGCGCTGCTCGCCGAGCGCTGTACCGTCCCGCCGGCGGTGCTCTCCGCGAGCATCCGCCAGATCGAGGAATGCGGACTCGCCACCCGTGACGGGCAGTTCCTGCGGCTCACCGAGCGCGGACGGGAGGTCGCCGGCCGGCTCGCGGCGGCCCGCCGGCAGTCGCTCGCGGAGATGCTGGGCGACTGGTGGACCCAGGACCGGCCCACCGATCTCACCGCACTCGTCCGGGAGCTGACGACGGAGCTGTGCGGCTCGGACGCGGAAGAGCCCCGCCACGGCCCCGCCCGCCGACCGTTGCCCCGCACCCCTCCGCACACACCACAGCCACCTGACCTGGCGAAGTGAACTTTTCCGAAGGCGAGTTGGCGGCTCAGGGCCGCCGACTCGACGACTCAGGGCTGCCGACTCGACGGCTCAGGGCTGCCGACTCGACGGCTCAGGGCTGCCGACTTGGCGGCTCAGGACCGCTGTCGGGGCGGGCGCCTGGCTGGTGCGTGCGCACATCCGTCGCGGTGATGCGTGCGCACAGCCGTCACGGAGTTGACGGCCCGGGCCCTCCCGGCCGGTCAACGCCCCTCGTCCAGCCGCTTCTCGAAGAAGATCTCCGCGTAAGGGTCCTCGTGGTACGGATCGATCTCCACGAAGCCGTGCCGCCGGTAGAGCGCGACGGCCTCCACCAGATCCCGCCGGGTGTCCAGCCGGATCCGCTCGGCGCCCAGCTGCGCCGCGACCCGCTCGGCGGCTGTGAGCAGCACGCCCGCGCCACCCCGGCCGCGCCGGTCGGCCCGTACGAACATCTGCTTGAGCTCCGCGGTCCGTGCGTCCAGCATCCGCACGCCGACGCAGCCCGCCGCCACCGCGCCGTGGCGGGCCACCAGCAGCCTGCCGTGCGGCGGCGTCAGATCGGTGCTGGGGTACTCGGCCACCCCCTCGTCGATCTCCTGCGGAGTCGAGCGGCGGCCCTCGTGCAGGGCGAAGTAGCGGTCCGCCACCTCGGTGTAGTACTCGCGCAACAGCGCCTCGGCATCCGGCGAGCCGACCGGCTCCGCGGAGACGGCCCAGGGAAGGCGGAGGGCGGCGGCGTCACTCATGCCGCCATTGTGGCGGCCGCTGCGGCACATGGCGCAACGGTTTTCCGAGTGACGCCGCCGAGGTCGCTCAGCCCTGCTTCGGACCGGTCTGCTGCACCACCTCGAAGGACCACAGGGTGGACCCGGACGCGGCAGGCTTGGGCCGCTCACCGCCCGCGTCACCGCCCTGCTGGTGCGCGGCCTTCATGGGACCCTCCATCCACGCCTGGAACGACTCCTCGTCCCGCCACCGGGTGTAGACGAGGTACTGCTCGGTGCCCTCCACGGGGCGCAGCAGCTCGAACCACTCGAAGCCGTCCGAGGAATCCACCGTCCCGGCGCGCGACGCGAAGCGCTTCTCCAGCACCTCGCGCTGCTCGGCGGGCACGGTCAGCACATTGATCTTGACTACGCTCATGCCCCCATCTTGCCGCACGGCCGCCCCGCGGCCACGAGCGAGGCGCGCCGCCTGCGCGATGGCGATTCCGTGGCAACTTCCGCGGCCCGGCGGAGCGGCCTATCAAGTACGCGGGATCCAGATATCAAGCCTTCGAAGGCCCCAAGGGCAGCGCAAGAGCTACTGCCGTGCGAGGTCCCACGGGGGGTTCGGGGGGCGTCGGTACCAGTACCACGCGCGATCGGTGATCGGTGTGCCTGTGGCCCTGGCGAGGTTTTCCCCGCCGTCTTCGTGGGTGAGGGAGCGGTACGTCCGGTCCACCTGTTCCGTGGCTTCCCTGACCCGCTGCTGGTCTTCCGGAGAAAGCTGTGCGATCACGGCGTCGAGTTGGTCGCGCAGTTCGAGGTCCTCCACATACATCGAGGCCGGGTACCACGACGAGGGAGGCCAGTCTGCTGCCATACGGGCTGTGAGCCGTTCCCAGTTGACCAGGGGGTAGAAGGCCTCCCGCTGAGGGTGGCCCTTGGGGACACAAGCATCGGTGATGGGGGTTGGCAGCCGCAGAGGTTTGATGATCTCTGGGATGGGCCGCACTTCCGCTTCGGGAAATGCCGGGATGAAGATTTCGGAGACGGCGACTGTCCACCGTGGAGGGTCGTCTTCCGACTCAATGGTGTTGATGTAGCACACGTCCCCTTCGGGAGTGGCGGCACGGTCGATCCACGAGATGTCCGGGTAGTCGGAGGAGAAGACGACGACGATGCCGAGCGAACGCGCTACGGTCAGTGCGAGGACCTCCTCCGTGAGCTGCGATGCGTCGTCGTCGGAGGTCGCGATGGCCAGCGACCAGCTGAGATCTCCGCTGAGCGGCGCATACTCACAGGTGACGGAAGCATCCCAGTTCCGCGAGTCGAGATCCCACAGGTCGCAAATGTCGACCTCGGAAATGGGGAGACCGAAGAACGAAGCGAGGACCGGGGCGATTCGATCAGGTATCCTGTCGCCGGTCGTGAGCAGTGTGCACATCATGAGGTGTACATCCTATACAGGTCAATCGCCGTCTGAATGGCGCCGGGTTCCTTTTGGAACTGTTTCGCGTTGGCGAAGAATTTCTCCAACTGGCTCAGGTCGCCGTTGACGCGCATTATTTGCCCCAGAGCGCCGTATTCGGCGCGGGTCAGAGTGACGAGCCCCGGCCCGGACTTCGGGAATACGGTACCGCTTGGTTCGATCGTGTAAGAACGGCCATTGATCTCATATACCTGGTCATCCGGGTTCCATCTCGCTTTACCGGCGGCTATATCCGCGATCTCTTGTTTGACTGCCTCGTTGTGTCCCGGAAGGACAACGGTGTTTTCATTATTTGGAGTTCCGCGCTTGACCCCGCTCCAGAAGTGCCGCGGATGTGGACTCCTGAGGGTCTTGCCCCGGGCGGCTCCTGGGATGTTCTCGCTTGCTTCCCAGGAGGATCGGCCTCCCGAACCAGCCGACTTGCCGGCTCCGGCCGCCCCTTCAGCGTTACGCATCAAGGGACCGGCCGGGCCGACTGGCCCCTCGCCGGCCATGGCCAGCCGCGGGCCGCCCAAGTTCGGCATGGATATCTCAAAGTTGCGCAACGGGTTTGTGAAGTTGTCCAGGCCGTCCAGCTTCATCTTGCCGAGGACGTTCTTGACCCCACCCGCGTCGGCAAGGGCCTCGGCGCCGCGTCCGGCTGCGCCGAAAGCACCACCGAGGAGCATGCCGGAGGTGCCGGCGTTCTCGACTTCGGCGAGGTTGATGCCCTTCTGGTCGCCGAGGAGGTTCCGCCCGCCCTGGGCCACGACCACGTCTACGGTGATGGCCTCGATGCCGCCGATCGCTGCGGTGGCCAGGACGGTTCCTGCGATCTCGGCAACCGTGGCGGAGACAGCAATACCGGCCGCACTGGACGCCGCGAGGATTTCCGCCGTTGCCGCGCCGGCGGCGGCTTCGCTGATGCCGCCGGTGAACAGCGCAAGGGCTGTTCCTGCGACGATGACGGCACCGGCGATCTCCAACTCGTGCTCGAGCTTCTTCTTGGCTTCTGCTATCTGGTCCGCGAACTTGTCCAGCGCCTTGGCCATGTCCTGCGCCGCATCGGCAACGTCGTCCAGATAACCCTTGCCGCCACCGTGGTACTTACGCCAGAAGGATGCGAAAGCCTCGATCGACTGGCCCTTGTTGTTGTCGATGACATCTTGCGCCGACTTGTGCGTCGCCCAGGTGATGTCCTTTACGTCGTCGGCGAAGGTCCGCCAGGCCCGTGCGGCTTCCCGAAGCTTGTCCTCATCACCCTCCGGCCACCACATGCCGGTGAGGTCCTGGACGATCTCCTTGGCCTTGTCCCCGGAGCTCAATGCCCACCGCCGCCGTGGTGCTTGAAGGCTGAGGCGTTGGAGTGATCCGCGGCCTCGTGGTTGTCGGCCATGTCCTTCATGGCTTTGGTGATGCTGCTCAGCCCCTTCACCAAGGCGCGGGCGGCGCGCTCGACCTCGCTGCGATGCGGGCTGTAGACGTGCTCGAACTTCTTCCCTTGCTCGTCGTCCCCCCAGGGCGTTCCGAGCGCATCGAGTGAGTGCTTCAACTTCTCTGTCGCTTTTGCCAAGGCAACAGATTCCCTGTGAAATTTCGGCGCTTCACTCTTCAGTTGATGTGTGTCTATGTCGAACCCAGAAGCGGCCATGAGTCCCCCTCAACGCTCATCTCAGTCCGCTACGAACCCACCCTGCACCACTGACAGTGCACTTAGTTGGCCTGCGGCCTCAACCCGTTAGCCGACTTCGCCGTGATTGCGCATGTCACGTCCGATCGAATGCAGCCAAGGCGTGGCCAGAACTCGTCAGTGTGGTGTCTTGTTCAAGTAACGCAGAGGACTGCTGAAAGGGGTGATGACGCATCGGGCTGGTGTTCTGTTTATCCCAACGGAGCAGTGATTCGAGCCTGTCGGGCGCTTGCCGTGAAGCGTTTGGACCCCAGTCGGCCTCACGGCCGTGCATGGAGTGGTACGCGCGCACGGGTGAGGCCTGGTGGGGTGTGCCTAGGGTGCGTGCCTCGACGGCTCCTTGGCGCTGTACGGGCCGAGCGGAACTCAGGGCAAGGCCTGCAGGCTCGGTTGTTCAGTTGTCCAGTTGTTCAGCCGTGCAGTTTCAGGCCCTTGGTGATTTTGTCGATGATGCCGCGTGGGCCGTGGACGGCGAGTCCCACCAGGTCGAGGTCGGCGATGGGCACCGCCCGTACCGCTGCCCGGTTGTCGTCGTCGTTTCCCGTGCGGAACATGTCGGCGGTGTACAGGGCGGTCGGTACGCCGCGGCTGAGGGCACGGGCGTGGGTACGGGACAGTGCCCGGGAATCGGCGGTGTAGCACAGCACCGGCTCGCGGAACAGCGCCAGGTAGTCCTGTCCGGAGGCGTCCTCGTAGGGCTTGCCCATGATGTCGTCACGGACGTGCGCGATACCGCTGGCGAGGAAGGCGGTGACGTTCAGCTTCTGCCAGACGGCGAGGTCGTCCCGGACGATCACGGCGATCTTGGTGTCGAAGCGGGCCGGGGCCGGGACCGGGGCGGTGTCAGGGGATGCGGTCGGGGTCGTGCCGGGGGATGCGGTCGGTGCAGTCGTCATACGGGGAGTGTCGTCCGGCATCCGGACGGCCGTCTTGAACGCTGGTGCGGCGCGGCAGACTGGACTGATGAGCAGGCAGCACGGCGGGGACTGGGCGCGCTACTGGCGCGACCCCGAGCGGCCCCTGGAAGCGATGCATGCGCACTTCGTCCGCCATGTCTTCCACCCGCACAGTCATGACGCCTACTCGTTCGCCGTGACGGAGACCGGCGCCCAGCGCTTCACCTGCCGCGGTGCGGGACACACCAGCGCGGCCGGCATGGTGATGGCGTTCAATCCGGACGACCCGCACGACGGCGAGTCCGCCGTCGAACTCGGCTTCACCTACCGGATCATGCACATCGGCCCGGACGTGGTCCGCGACGTTCTCGACGACGTCACCGACGGCCGGGGCGCCATGCCGCTGTTCGCCCGTCCGGTCGTCGACGACCCCGTGCTGGCCCGCGCCCTGCGCCGGCTGCACCCGGCACTGGTCGGCGGCGCGGACCCGTTGGTGCGGGAGGAACGGCTCACCGCGGCCGTCGAAGCCATGGTGCGGCGCAACGCGTCCCGCGGCGCCACACCCGCAGGACCGCGCGAACTGCCCCCGGGCGCACAGGCACCGGCGGCGCGCCGCGTCCGCGAGCTGCTGATGGCGGCCTACGACCAGCCGCTGTCCGCGCAGGACCTCGCCGATGCGGCGGGCTGCAGCCGCTTTGCGCTCTACCGGGCGTTCCGGGCCGAGTACGGCATGGCGCCCAGCGACTTCCAGCGGCTGCTGCGGCTGCGCCGCGCCCGCACGCTGCTCATCGACGGCCGGCCGACCGCCGAGGCGGCGACCGAGGCCGGCTTCGCCGACCAGGCGCACTTCCACCGCTGGTTCGTGCGCTGCTTCGGTGTCACGCCGGGTGCCTTCCGCGGGGCCGGGGCCGGGGCGCGGACGTGAGGCGCGTGATGTGAGGCGCGTGATGTGAGGCGCGTGATGTGAGGCGCGTGATGTGAGGCGCCGCCTGACGTGAGGTCGAAGGCGTGAGCCCGTACACGTGAGGCGGTAGACCTGAAGCGGTAGACCTGAGGCCCTGCACAGCACTCCGCCCCGCCGGTTGGGCCGGCGGGGCGGAGTGCAGCGGCAGTGCTGAAGGACCCGGTTGGGCCGTCGTCTGCCGGGGCGCGCGGTGCGCTCCGTGCGGTGTGCGGTCAGGCTGCCGAACCGGCCGTGGCCGCGTTGCGGACCTCGCGTGCCTCCGCCTCGGTCTCGACCGCCGGCGGGGAGCCGGGCAGCGGCTTGCGGGCGCTCTCCGGCATCAGCAGGACGGCGATGCCGCCGATCACGGCTGCCGCCATCATGTAGTAGGCGGGCATCATCTTGTTGCCGGTCGCGCCGATCAGGGCGGTGACCACCAGCGGCGTCGTCCCGCCGAAGAGCGACACGGACACGTTGAAGCCGATCGACAGCGAGCCGTAGCGCACCTTGGTCGGGAACAGGGCGGGCAGCGCGGACGGCATGGCCGCGGTGAAGGTGACCAGCAGCAGTCCGAGGGCGGCCATGCCCAGCGCGATGGCGGCCAGCGAACCCTGCCGGATCAGCAGCAGGGCCGGCACGGACAGCACCAGGAAGCCGGCGCAGCCCGCGCCGATGACCGGACGGCGGCCGAAGCGGTCGGTGAGCCGGCCCGCGAACGGCTGGACGCCCATCATCAGGACCATCACCGCGAGCACGACCAGCAGTCCGTGCGTCTCGTCGTACTTGAGCTCCGAGGTCAGGTAGCTCGGCATGTACGACAGCAGCATGTAGTCCGTGACGTTGAAGACCAGGACCAGCCCGACGCAGAGCAGCATCGACCGCCACTGACCGAAGATCATCTCGCGGATGCCGATCCGCTTCTCGGCCTCGCGACGCGCCTTCTCCTTGGTCCGCGCCTCCTTCTCCAACTGGGCGAAGGCCGGGGTCTCTTCCAGTCGCATCCGCAGGTAGAGGCCGATGATGCCCATCGGTCCGGCGATCAGGAACGGGATGCGCCAGCCCCAGGAGTTCAGGTCGTCGGTGGACAGCAGCGCGGTCATCAGCGTGACCAGGCCGGCGCCGCCGACGTAACCGGCCAGAGTGCCGAACTCCAGCCAGCTGCCGAGGAATCCGCGCTTCTTGTCGGGCGCGTACTCGGCGATGAAGGTGGAGGCGCCGCCGTATTCGCCGCCGGTGGAGAAGCCCTGTACCAGGCGGGCGACGAGCAGCAGGATGGGCGCCCCGACGCCGATTGAGGCGTAGGACGGGATCAGGCCGATGGAGAAGGTGCCCGCGGCCATCATGATCATGGTGATCGCCAGGATCTTCTGCCGGCCGATCTTGTCACCGAGCGGCCCGAAGACCATGCCGCCGATGGGGCGGACCAGGAACGCTGCCGCGAACGCCCCGAACGTCGACAGCAACTGCGCGGTCGGATTCCCGGACGGGAAGAAGACGTGTCCGAGGGTGACCGCGATGTAGCTGTACACGCCGAAGTCGAACCACTCCATCGCATTGCCGAGCGCGGCCGCCGACACGGCACGCTTGACCATCGCGGGATCGACGACGGTCACCTCGCCCGATGGCTGCTGTGCCGGATCCCCGGCCCGCTCACTTTGCGGATCGGATGCGGTATCGGCACGGCTGCCGACGGGGTTACGGGGCCCGGGGGCGACGGTGGAATGCGTCGGCACGTGCTCGCTCGCCTGCGCTCTCTTTGGACGACAACATGACTCCGCCCGCCACGGGGTGGCGGGCCAAAGCCCGCCGTGGAGCGGCGGGCAAAGGTCGACCATAGGGGCAGACCGGATCATCACGGACAGTGCGCGGACGACCGCGCAGGTGGCCGTATACCCGCTCCTTGCTGGGTAAACGCCCTGTCGCGCGGCAATCCACGGCACTTATGTCTGTGATCCATATCGCGATGATCCGCTGCAACCTTCGGCGGATTGTGAGGTGTGCCACGTGTGGGTGGGCCCTGTGTGCGGGGGAAGAGGGGGTGGGCCCGGACGGTGCGGAAGCGGCGCGGGCCGGCATGGAAGCGGCGCGGCGGCACACTTCCGACCGCCGCGCCGATGTGGATCGTCGCGTTCCCTCAAGGATCAGCCATGACCCCCGGCCCCGCCACTCGGGCGCGGTCCCGGCGCCCGCCATGGCCCGCGGCCACGCCCCCTCGCGGCCACAGCCCCGGCATCCACGCCTCAGGGCGTCCATGCCTCAGGGCAGCCGCGCCTCACGGCATCCACGCCTCGTACGACATGACCTCCCCCGACTTGATCCTGAAGTCCGGCGCGTCCTTGGTGAAGGTGATCTCCAGCCCCAGGAGTTCGCCGGTGCGCGCGTCGAGGATCACCATCTGGCGGGTGGAGTTCGCGGCGCCGTCGGGCCCGTCGTACACATACGCCTGCCCGCGCCGGCCCAGCCGGTCGGTGACCACGCCGGCCTGCCGCAGCCCGTCCGCTTCGGCCAGCATCCGGACGATGGCGGCCGTCTCGCGCGGCCCCGGCGTCCACTGCTGGCGGAAGGAGGAGAGCGCCGACAGGAGTTCCGGGGTCGTACGGGTGCCGCCGGGACCGCCGTACAGCCATGACAGCTGTTCGCGCAGTGCCGCGGGGTCGGTCGACGGCCTCGTACGGGAGGCGAGGCCGCTGTGCTCGGCCTCCGAGCCCGCCGGATAGGTCTTGCGGTGCAGCACCTTGCCGTCGCTGACGGTCTGCCAGTGGCCGTCGTTGTCGTGGATCACCGGGCGGCCCGGGTGCCGCGGGTCGGTGGCCACGGCCAGTTCCGAGCCGCTGCCGTCGTCGTGCCAGCGGGTGATGCGCTCCTCGGGCACGGTGACGGGCGGATCGGCGTCGGGGCCCGATTCCATGCTCATGTACCAGCTCTGCAGATGACTTCCCCGGCTCGGCCCGTCCGCGGCACCGGCCGCCCGCGCCCTGGCCTCCGCCCTGCGGGCGAGGACGTCCAGCGAGACGGACGGCGCATCGGCGTGCAGGGCGAGGGCGACGGGCGCCGCGACGGCGGGGCCGCTGCCGGCGCCGGCGAAGGTGAGTACGAGGCCGGCGACGACGGCCGACGACACGGCGGTCAGGCCCAGCACCAGACGGCGACGGCGGACGGGACGCGGACGGCCGCGGGTGATCGCGCTCGCGCCGGTCGTCAGTGCCTGCAGGCGGGCCTCGGCCGACGCGGTCAGCGGGCGGTCGCGCCAGGGCCCCTCCTCGGCGGAGACGGGGTCGGCCTGCCGCAGCAGCTCCAGTTCCTCAGTCATGGCGGCGGCCTCCGGCTCGGGTCGGTACGGGGTGGTGGGTCACTCTGGGCGGTGTGGGTGGTGAGGGGGCCTGCGCGGCTGGTGAGGGGGGCCGCGCAGGGGGAGATGGTGGCTGCGCGGGAGGTGCGTCGAGCCGTGACGGGGGCGCGTCGAGTCGTGACGGGGGCCCGTCGAGTCGTGACGGGGGCGCGTCGAGTCGTGACGGGGGCCCGTCCGGCCGTGATGGGGGCCCGTCCGGCCGTGACCGGGGCGCGTCGGGCCGGGCGGCGCCTCTCTGCCGCATCCGCTCGATCTGCGTACGGAGCCGGCCGCGTGCCCGGTGCAGCCGCATGGCCGCCGCGCTCCGGCCGCAGTCGAGCGTCACCGCCAGCTCCTCGACGGTCAGTTCCTCCCAGGCCGTCAGGCGCAGCACCTCCCGGTCGGCGGGGGAGAGCCGGGCCAGCGCCTCGTGCACCCAGGAGCCGGGCCGCTCCGCGTCCGGGCTCTCCACGGTCTGCTGCTGGTGCGCCGCCTCGTGGTTGCCGAGCCGGTGCAGCAGCCGCCGGTAACGGCCCAGCCCCCGCACCGTATTGGCCAGACAGTTCCGGGCCACCCCGTACAGCCAGGGCAGTGGCGCGTCGGGGAGTTCGGTGCGGCGTCTCCAGGCTATGGAGAAGACCTCCGCCACCACTTCCTCGACCTCGTGTGCCTGCCCGTCCAGCCGTCGCGCGACGAAGCGGCTGACCGCCCAGTAGTGCGCGCGATAGGCCTCGGCGAAGGCGTCGTCCGTGCTCATGAACCCTTGGTGTCCGGCATGGCCCCGATCGTCACACCTCCCGGGGTGAGACTTGCCACCGGCCGTCAGGGCCCGTCGGTCCCCGCCCCCTGTGACGTCCGCTGCGGCTGCGGACACCTACGGGGCATGAGATCTCCCGTGAAGTGGCTGACGACCACCGACCACAAGACGATCGGCACGCTGTACCTGGTCACCGCCTTCGCGTTCTTCTGCGTCGGCGGAGTGATGGCGCTGCTGATGCGCGCCGAGCTCGCCCGTCCCGGTCACCAGTTCCTGTCGAACGAGCAGTTCAACCAGGCGTTCACGATGCACGGCACGGTCATGCTGCTGATGTTCGCGACGCCGCTGTTCGCCGGCTTCGCGAACTGGATCATGCCGCTGCAGATCGGCGCGCCCGATGTCGCCTTTCCCCGGCTGAACATGTTCGCGTACTGGCTCTATCTCTTCGGTTCGCTGATCGCGGTGGGGGGATTTCTGACGCCTCAAGGGGCGGCGGACTTCGGCTGGTTCGCGTATGCACCGCTCTCCGACGCCGTGCATTCCCCCGGTATCGGCGGCGATATGTGGATCATGGGTCTGGCCTTCTCGGGCTTCGGCACGATCCTCGGTTCGGTCAACTTCATCACGACGATCATCTGCATGCGGGCTCCCGGCATGACGATGTTCCGGATGCCGATCTTCACCTGGAATGTGCTGCTGACCGGTGTGCTGGTCCTGCTGGCCTTCCCGGTGCTGGCGGCGGCGCTGTTCGCACTGGAGGCGGACCGTAAATTCGGGGCGCACGTCTTCGATGCCGCGAATGGCGGCGCATTGCTCTGGCAGCACCTCTTCTGGTTCTTCGGCCATCCAGAGGTGTACATCATCGTCCTGCCGTTCTTCGGCATCATTTCCGAGGTCATTCCGGTGTTCTCCCGGAAGCCGATGTTCGGTTACATGGGTCTGATCGCGGCGACGGTGTCGATTGCCGGTCTGTCGGTCACGGTGTGGGCGCACCACATGTATGTGACGGGCGGTGTGCTGTTGCCGTTCTTCTCGTTCATGACGTTCCTGATCGCGGTGCCGACCGGTGTGAAGTTCTTCAACTGGATCGGCACGATGTGGAAGGGCTCGCTGTCCTTCGAGACGCCGATGCTGTGGACGATCGGCTTCCTGATCACCTTCACCTTCGGTGGTCTGACCGGTGTCATCCTGGCCTCGCCGCCGATGGACTTCCACGTCTCGGACTCGTACTTCGTGGTGGCGCACTTCCACTATGTGGTGTTCGGTACGGTCGTCTTCGCGATGTTCGCGGGTTTCCATTTCTGGTGGCCGAAGTTCACCGGCAAGATGCTGGACGAGCGGCTGGGCAAGATCACCTTCTGGACGCTGTTCGTGGGCTTTCACGGCGCCTTCCTCGTCCAGCACTGGCTGGGCGCCGAGGGCATGGTGCGGCGTATCCCCGACTATCTCGCCGCGGACGGATTCACCGCCCTGAACACCGTCTCCAGCATCTTCTCCTTCCTCCTCGGGCTCTCCCTGCTGCCGTTCTTCTACAACGTCTGGAAGACGGCGAAGTACGGCGAGAAAGTCGGGGCCGACGACCCGTGGGGATACGGCCGCTCGCTGGAGTGGGCGACGTCCTGTCCACCACCGCGGCACAACTTCCGCACCCTGCCGCGCATTCGCTCCGAATCCCCGGCGTTCGACCTGCACCACCCGGAGATCGCAGGGGGCAGGGAGGCCCTGGCGGATGCCGCCGGGAAAACGCCCGCCACCGGCATCGGGGCACGTACATGAGCCGAGGGGACGCGGAGGAGCGAGGGAACGCGGAGGGGTGGGGACATGCGACGGGGTGAGGAAATGCGACGGGGTGAGGAAAAGCGACGGGGTGAGGAAATGCAGGGGGACCAGGCCATCAACGAGATCGAGGGTTTTCTCCTCTGGGAAGCGGAGAAGGACCGGACCCGCACTCGCGCCCAGGCCTTCTGTGCCGGCCTGCCCTGGCTCACCGACTCCCAGCGGCGGGAAGTGGAGGGGCGCTACTGCCAGGACCAGCGCGACACCTCACGCGCCTACCTGGAGCGCATCGCCGTCCGCAGCGCCACTCTGCGGACCGAATACGAAGGCGTCTACCGGGCCTTGCGGCGACGGCTGATCACCGGGTTCCTGAGCGGCACGGTGGCCGTGGCGGCGCTGGTGACCGTTGCTGCCGCCGGCCTGGCCGTACGGTGAGCGAGGCGACGGTCCACTGGGCGGCGGGAACGGGCGGACGTCCCCCGGGGGCGCGAACGGAGGGAACGTCTCCCGGGGCGGGAACGGGTGACGTCCGCGTACAACGGCCCGTCACCCGTCACCGTGACCCGTCCGCCGCTCAGCCCGTGACGGTGATCTGGGACGCGGGGTCGGTGGTGTCACTCACCTTGTAGACGGCGTTGAAGGTCGAGGTGGTGGCGCTGGTGGGGCAGCCGAAACCGCCCGTCACCTTCACCGGCACCTGTGCGTTGGTGAAGCCGAGGGTGGAGGGAGCGCCGTTGGTCCAGGTGCCGTTCACCGTTGCCGCCGAGGTGGGGGCCGCGGTCACCGTGCAGGACGCCAGGCCGCTGGTCTTGAGCACGAAACCGCCGGTGGGGATGGTCAGTCCGGCGGTCACCGGTGCCCCGTTCTGCATGGCCACGCCCCAGCTGCCGCCGGTGGTGACGCTCGCGCTGACACCCGGCATGCTCGTCGAGCAGGAGCTGTAGGTGGCCGGAGTGGTGGAGCTGCTGACCGGGCCCGCCGGGTTGTGGTTGCCGGGCGCGGCCGGAACCTGTCCGCTGGAAGAGGAGACCGTACAGGTGACGGTCACCGAACCTGCCTTGAAGGTGGCCTTGCCGCTGAGCGCGGCGGTGAAACTGTGGCCCGCGGGGGTCACGGTCGTGGACGCTGCCGGGTCGGAGGGTGTCCCGGCGGGCTGTGCCGTCGCCGAGCCCGTCATGGCGAGCGACAGGCCGAGGGCCGCGACGACCCCGGTACCGGCGGTGAGCAAGGCGCGCTGACGGGGTGTGTGCCGGGCGGGCTGCGTCATGGTCATCGTGGGTCTCCTTCGAGGGGTGGGGTGCCGGAGGGAGCGGTGCGGCGGGTGGGGTGCGGGCAGCGCTCCGGTTCCGTACGCGGGCAAGGCGTGGGGATGCGCGTACGGGGTGCGCGTACGGGGGGTGCGCGTACGGGCGGACGCCGACGGGTGGCGGCGGGCTTACGGTTCGCTGGGGGCGGGCGCGCCGCCGCCGGGTTCGGCAAGGGCTCCGGGTTCGGTGAGCGCCCCGGGTTCGGCAATGGTCCGGGGTGTGGATACGGTCCCGGACTCGCCAACGGCCTTGGAATCAGCGGCAGTTGCGGCAGTTGCGGCAGTTGCGGCAGTTGCGGTGGTGGCGGCGGTTTCGGGTTCCGTCGGGGCGACCGGCTGCCAGGCAAAGATCATCGAGCCGCCGAGAATCCCGATGATGGTGCCGATCAGAAAGCCGCCGAGGTTGGACATCACCAGCGCGGCCGCCGCGCACAGCACGGTGAGCACGCCCGCGAGGCCCCGGTAGTGCGGCGCGAACCACGCCGAGAGCCCCATCACGATCATCACCAGCCCCATCAGCACCGACGGGATACCCGCGATGCCCTGTTGCAGCATGATCTTCAGTGGTGCCAGCGGGATGGCGCAGATCTCGGCGCCGGCGAGGACGGCCGCCAGACCGCCCCAGAAGGGCCGCCCCCTCCGCCAGCGCCGCCAGGTCAGAAGCATTCCTTCTTACCCTTGGAGATCTTCATATTGAGGCCGGACAGCTTGAAGGTCCCCGCGTTGGTGGCCCACGCGGTCTGCCGGAGGCTGCTGATGTTGATGTCATCGGCCTGCTGGGCGAAGAGGTCCTGCATGCCCTGGGCGCTGTCCGGCCCCTTGTCGAGGGTGGAGGCGTCCCGGCCGATCTCGATCTGGTGGAAGGTTGCATTGCCGGAGAGCTGGGTGGCGTCCACGAAGAGATTGGTCGCCTCGACGGGCTTGCCGCCCGTACCGGCGCTGAGGTTGAGCGAGATATCGCCGATGACCGGCAGGTGGGTGACGACCGACTGGCACAGGTGGTTCATCTGCGCCGACTTGATGGCGGTGACGGCGACCGGCAGGAGGTCTCCCCTGGCGTTCGCGTCCACACCGCCGTACTGGGCGAACCCGTCGCCCTTGAGGCTGTCGGCGGACACCTTGAACTGCTGCCCCGAGACGGCGAATGACGCCGCCAGCGCCCCGTTGGCCAGGGCGATGCCCAGGGCGGCGGTGCCGGCGAGGGCCGGAACGGACAGCACGGCGAACTTTCGCCAGCTGATGCGTCCCGTGACAGGTCTGCCGTGTGCGTCCTTCATGATGGTATGTCCCCTTCGAAGAGCGGTGGAGCGCACTGTCGAACGCGTGGGGGTGCGGAGACGCGAGGTGCGGGTGCGCGAGGTGCGGGTGGTGCTGGAGTCGCGCGGGGAGCCGGACCGGGCATCCATGGGGGACGTCGCGTCGTGCGGCTCGGGGGTACGCGGTGTGTCGAACGGTGCGCGAAAAGGCCGAACTACCAATTGTTACTGGCGAGTTGAATGTAAGTCTGCCCATGGCGGCTGGCAAGGTTGAGGGCGGAACCGTTTTCGGACATACCGTCGGTCCGGCTTTCACCGCTCGCCGCTCGCCGCTCGCCGCCGGCCGCCCTTCGCTCGCCACCGGCCGTTGCGCCCGTCGTCCGTTGCACCCGTCAGCTCAGCCGTAGTGCACCTGAAGCTCCTTGACGCCATTGATCCAGGCCGAGCGGAGCCGGCGCGGGTCGCCCGCCAGGCTGATGTCGGGCATGGCGTCGGCGAGCGCGTTGAAGATCAGGTTGATCTCCAGGACCGCAAGGGACTTGCCGAGGCAGAAGTGCGGCCCGCCGCCGCCGAACCCCAGGTGGGGGTTGGGGTCGCGGGTGATGTCGAAGACCTCGGGGTGGTCGAAGACCTCCGGGTCGTGGTTGGCGGAGGAGTAGAAGATCCCCACCCGCTGGCCCTTCTTGATCTTCGCTCCGCCCAATTCGGTGTCCTGGGTGGCGGTGCGCTGGAAGGAGACCACCGGCGTTGCCCACCGCACGATCTCCTCGGCCGTCGTCCCGGGGCGCTCGCGCTTGTAGAGCTCCCACTGGCCGGGATGGGTGAGGAAGGCGTGCATCCCATGGGTGATGGCATTGCGCGTCGTTTCGTTGCCGGCCACCGCCAGCAGCAGCACGAAGAAGCCGAACTCGTCCGAGCCGAGATTCCCCTCGTGCTCCGCCGCGACCAGCCGGCTGACGATGTCCTTGGCCGGGCACTCCTTGCGCGCCGCGGCGAGGTTCATGGCGTACGAGATCAGCTCCATGGCCGCGTTGACGCCGACCTCTTCGGTGATGGCCAGTTCGGGATCGTCGTACGCGATCATCTTGTTCGACCAGTCGAAGATCCGGGCCCGGTCGTCCTGGGGGATGCCGATGAGTTCCGCGATGGCCTGGAGGGGGAGTTCGCAGGCGATATCGGTGACGAAGTCGCCGGAGCCCTTCCGGCGCGCCTCGGTGACGATGCGCGCCGCCCGCTCGCGCAAGGCGTCCTCCAGGGCGCGGACGGCGCGCGGGGTGAAGCCGCGCTGCACGATCTGGCGGACCCGGGTGTGCTCGGGCGGGTCCATGTTGAGCATGATCAGCTTCTGGACGTCGATCTGGTCGCGGGTCATGGACGCCTGGAAGCGGATGATCGAGGTGTTGAGGTTCGCGGAGAAGAGCTCCGGCTTGGTGGACACCTCTTTGACGTCCTGGTGACGGGTGACCACCCAATAGCCGTCGTCACCGAAGCCGGCGATGCCGTGCGGCTGGGCGTTCCACCACACGGGCGCGGTCTGCCGCAACTGCGCGAACTCCGGAAGCGGAACGCGGGACTGGTAGACGTCGGGGTCGGTGAAGTCGAACCCTTCGGGCAACGCGGGGCATGGCATCGGCGACTCCTGGTCCATCCGGCGGCCGGCGTCCGGCGTATCGATTTCTGACGGGGCATCAGATATGGGTCGCGGTGAAGGTAGTGACGAGTTCTGCAACTGGCAAGGGCCGTGGCGACTCCCTTTCCGGACAACAGCGTTGCATGCCCCTTGCGCCCCGGGGAGTGGCTCATAAGACTGTGGCAGAACTAGAACGCGTACTAGTTCTTCTTCCGTGGGTGCCGGGACGCCCCGCGGACGCGAGGAGAGGACGAGTCAGTCATGGCCGCGGAACCCGTCATCGTCGAAGCAGTACGCACCCCGATCGGCAAGCGCCAAGGCGCGCTCGCCAACCTCCACCCCGCCTATCTCCTGGGCGAGACCTACCGCGAACTCCTCGCCCGTACGGGCATCCAGCCCGACTGTGTCGAACAGATCGTCGGCGGCACCGTCACCCACGCCGGTGAACAGTCCATGAACCCGGCACGCAACGCCTGGCTGGCGATGGGCCTCCCGTACGAGACCGCCGCGACCACGGTGGACTGCCAGTGCGGCTCCTCCCAGCAGGCCAACCACATGGTCGCCAACATGATCGCGGCCGGCGTCATCGACATCGGCATCGGCTGCGGCGTCGAGGCGATGTCCCGGGTGCCACTGGGCAGCGGCTCCAAGCACGGTCCCGGCAAGCCCTGGCCCGACGAGTGGAACGTCGATCTGCCCAACCAGTTCGAGGCGGCCGAACGCATCGCCCGCAAGCGGGGGCTGACCCGCGGGGACGTCGACGCGCTCGGCCTGCGCTCCCAGGAGCGGGCGGCCGCGGCCTGGGCCGAGGAACGCTTCAAACGGGAGACGTTCGCCGTCCAGGTCCCCACCACCGAGGACGAACAGGCCGCGGGCCAGGGCATGTGGCGGCTGGTCGACCGCGACGAGGGGCTGCGCGACACCAGCCTGGAGGCCCTGGGCGGCCTCAAGCCCGTGATGCCGACCGCCGTCCACACGGCGGGCAACTCCTCACAGATCTCCGATGGCGCCGCCGCGGTGATGTGGGCCTCCAAGCGCATGGCACGCGCCCTCAAGCTCAAGCCGCGGGCCCGCATCGTGGCCCAGGCGCTGGTCGGCTCCGATCCGCACTTCCATCTGGACGGCCCCATCGACGCCACCCGTGCCGTGCTCGGCAAGGCCGGGATGTCCCTCAGGGACATCGACCTCGTCGAGATCAACGAAGCCTTCGCCTCCGTGGTGCTCTCCTGGGCGCAGGTCTTCGAGCAGGACCTGGAGAAGGTGAACGTGAACGGCGGCGCGATCGCCCTGGGCCACCCGGTCGGCGCCACCGGCGCGCGGCTCCTGACCACCGCACTCCACGAACTCGAACGCCGGGACAAGGAGTTCGCCCTGATCACCATGTGCGCGGGCGGGGCACTGGCTACGGGGACGATCATTCAGCGGCTGTAGTGCCTGCCTGCGGCCTAGCGGTTTCTCTCCCCCCGGCGGGATCGGAAGAAAAGGAGACGGGGACGTCGAAGGCCGCCCGGCGGGTGGCGCGGCGCAGGGCCCTGAGGACGGTGCCGCCCAGTGTGCAGGTGAGGAGCACGGTGACCAGGGCCCGGGGGACGTCCCAGCCCAGGGACGTGGCGAGGCAGTAGGCGAGGTAGCGGGCGAGGTTCTGGTCGAGCGGGTCCCCGGGGACGAAGGAGACCCCCGAGGCCATGCCGCCGATGTAAGGCCAGCCCTGAAGGTTCATGACCAGGCCGTAGAGGAGGGCGGAGACGGCTCCGTAGACGGCGAGCACGGCCAGTTCACGGCGGCCGCGCAGCCTCCCCCAAGCTCTCGGCTTCGCGCGAGCAGGGGGGTCCCCCATGGCCCCCGGCAGCAGGCCGGCGCCCATCGACACCCACCCCATCGACAGCATCTGGAACGGCATCCACGGGCCGACACCGCCGGTCAGCAGCGCGGACGCGAACATCGCCACCGACCCCAGCACGAACCCGAAGCCGGGCCCGAGCACCCGCCCCGACAGCACCATCAGAAAGAACATCGGCTCGATACCGGCCGTCCCCGCGCCCAGCGGGCGCATCGCGGCCCCGGCCGCGGCCAGGACGCCGAGCATCGCGATGGCCTTGGCGTCCAGGCCGGTGTCGGCGATGGTCGCCACGACCACGGCGAGCAGCATCGGCAGCAACGCGGCGAACAGCCAGGGCGCGTCCCGGGAATGCGCGAGCCCGGACGCGGAATCGGCGAGCAGCGGCCACCCGAAGGCCATCACGCCGATGGCCGAGACGAGGACCAGCGCGGCGACGGAGCGGGGACCGAGCCGTACGGCACGGACCTGGCGGCCGGGCCCGGTGCGCGGCCCGTCGCCCTCCGGCCGGTGCGGGGGTGCGCTCATGCGGGGCCTCCGGGGTGTGTGCTCTCGCGGTGGTCTCCGGGGTTTGCGCTCACCTGGCGGCCTCCAGGGCGTGTGCCACCTGGGGAACGGTCAGCCAGGGCAGCGGGGAGAGCACCTTGGCGACCTGCGGTGCGAAGGAGGGCGAGGAGACCACGACCTCCTCGGTGGGACCGTCGGCGACGATCTCACCGTCGGCCAGGAGGACGACCCGGTGGGCCAGTTCGGCGGCGAGTTCCACGTCATGGGTGGCCAGGACGAGGGCGTGGCCCTCGGCGGCCAGTGCCCGCAGCACCTCGACCAGACGGGCCTTGGCGGCGTAGTCCAGGCCACGGGTGGGCTCGTCGAGGAGGAGCAGCGGAGGGCGGGCGGTCAGCACGATGGCCAGGGCCAGGGCGAGGCGCTGGCCCTCGGACAGATCGCGGGGGTGGACGGAGTCGGGGACGTCCGGCAGCAGCCGGGTGACCAGGGTCCGGCAGCTGCCGGGGGCGGCGTCCGCGTCCTGGTCGGCCGCGGTGCACTCGGCCGCGACGGTGTCGGCGTACAGGAGGTCGCGAGGCTCCTGGGGGACGAGGCCGGCATGGCGCAGGAGGGCCCGCGGGCTGGTGCGGTGCGGGGTGACGCCACCGACCCGCACCGTCCCGGAGAACGGTGCGTGCATACCGACGAGGGTGGTGAGCAGGGTCGACTTCCCCGCGCCGTTCCGCCCCATCAAGGCCAGCAACTCGCCGCCCTTCACGGTCAGGTCCACGTCGTGCAGCGCCTCGGTCCGCCCCCGGCGGACACTGAGCCCACGGACGACCGCGGCGGCACCGGCGGCGGCACCGGCGGCGGCACCGGCGGCGGCACCGGCGGGGGAGCCCGCGGAGGCCGGCGTGGCCCCCAGGCCCCCGCCCGTACCTGTGCTCCTACCCGTGCCCCCGCCCGTACCCGGGCCCGTCTCCCGCGCCGGCGGCCTGACTCCCGCCAGCCGCTCGCGCAGGGGTGCGGCCTTCCGGCGGGCGTCGCGTACGGACAGCGGGAGCGGCGACCAGCGGGCCAGGCGGCCCAGGGCCACCACCGGGGGGTGGACGGGGGAGACGGCCATGATGTCGGCGGGGGTGCCGACGACCGGGGGCGCGCCGGGGGACGGGAGCAGGATGACCTGGTCGGCGTACTGGACCACCCGCTCCAGGCGGTGTTCGGCGAGCAGGACCGTGGTGCCGAGGTCGTGGACCAGGCGCTGGAGGACGGCAAGGACCTCTTCGGCGGCGGCGGGGTCGAGTGCCGACGTCGGTTCGTCGAGGACCAGGACCTTGGGGTGGGTGGTGAGGACCGAGCCGATCGCCACCCGCTGCATCTGCCCGCCCGAGAGGGTGGCCAGGGCGCGGTCGCGCAGTTCGGCCAGGCCCAGCAGGTCCAGGGTCTCCTCGACACGGCGGCGCATCACGTCGGGCGCGAGGCCCAGCGACTCCATCCCGTAGGCGAGTTCGTCCTCGACGGTGTCGGTGACGAAGTGCGCCCGCGGGTCCTGGCCCACGGTGCCGACCACATCGGCCAGTTCACGCGGTTTATGGGTACGGGTGTCCCGTCCGTCGACGCTGACCCGGCCGCGCAGGGTGCCGCCGGTGAAGTGCGGGACGAGGCCGCACACGGCGTTCAGGACGGTGGACTTGCCGACGCCGGAAGGGCCGACCAGGAGACAGAGTTCCCCCTCGGGGACGGTCAGGTCGATGCCCTGGACGGCGGGCGCCGCGGCGTCCCCGTAGGTGACCGAGACCTGCTCGAACCGGATCACTGGGTGGGCTCCTTCGCGTGCGGATCGCCATCGGGGGCACGGCCAGGGGACGCGGCCCTGGCTGCCCTGCTTGCCTTGCTTGCGCTGCTCGCCCCGTCAGTTCGGCCCGCCCGGCTCGTCCCGTCGGTTCGGCCCGCCCGGCCCGTCCCGCCGGCTCGGCCCGCCCGGCCTGCCCTTCCCGTTCGGTCCCCCCGTTCCGTCCGGTCCGCCCGGCCCGTGCCCGGCGGGAGCGGGGCGACGAACGCGGGCAGCAGCCCCAGGAGAACGGAGGCGGCCGGCCAGAGCGGGAGGACGGGGGCGGTGAGCGGGACCGCGGGCGGGTGGAGGGCGGTGGCCGCGTAGCCGTTCGCCCAGATCATCAGGGCGGCGACGGCGATACCGGAGCCCGCGACCAGCCAGGCGCGGGCGCCCCACCGGTCGGGCCGGTAGCGGCTGCGCACCGACCGTCGGCCGCCGAGCCACAGCCCGGCGAGCGCCGCCGCCAGCCCGGCCAGCAGCAGCGGCAGCCCGTAGCCGCCGCCGGCGTCGCCCAGCAGCCCGTACGTCCCGGCGCAGCTGCCGAGCAGCCCGCCGAGGGTGAGGACGGAGGTGAGGTGCCGTACGGCGGGCGGCACTTCGGCGCTACGGCCGTAGCCGCGCGCGTCCATGGCCGCGGCCAGCGCCACCGAGCGCTCCAGCGCGCCCTCCAGGACCGGCAGCCCGACCTGGAGGAGCGCCCTGACACCGCGGTCCGGGCGGCCGCGCAGCCGGCGCGCGGCCCGCAGCCGCTGGACATCGGCGACCAGGTTCGGTGCGAAGGTCATCGCGACGACGACCGCGACGCCCGCCTCGTAGAGCGCGCCCGGCAGCGACTTCAGCAGCCGGGCCGGGTTGGCCAGCGCATTGGCCGCGCCCACGCAGATGAGGAGAGTGGCCAGTTTCAGCCCGTCGTACAGCGCGAAGACCATGCCCTCGGCGGTGACCCGGCCGCCGATCCGGACGCCCTTCGCCCAGTGGGGCAGCGGCACTTCGGGCAGCGTGACCAGCGTGTGCGTACCGGGGATCGGCGAGCCGAGGACGAAGGCGAAGACCAGCCGGATCGCGATCACGACCAGCCCGAGCCTGACGAACGCCCCGTACGAACGGGCCCACGGCGCGTGGGTGCGGCGGGCCGCGACGACATAGCCGGCCACCCCCACCAGCAGCCCCAGCAGCAGCGGATTCGTGGTGCGGGAGGCCGCGGTGGCCAGTCCGAGCGCCCACAGCCACCAGGCGCCGGCGTGCAGCGCGGTGGTGCGGGTCGCCTGCGGGGCGCTCATCCGCGTCGGCGGCGCGCCTGCCACACCGCCGCCGCGCCCAGGACGGCGACGGCCGCGACCCCGCCGACCAGCCCGGCGGACGGGCCGCCGTCGTCCCTGCCGCCCGCACCGCTCGCGTCACCGCCGCCGCCCGCGTCACTCCCGTCCGCCGCCGTGCCCGAAGACGGCGCGGCGGACGACGCGCCCTCCTTCGCGCCCTCCACCTGTTCCGCGCACCCCGCCTCCGGGTAGCCGGCGATGGCGCACAGCAGGGCGCGGGAGTCATAGCGCAGCGGCCGGGCGACCGCCGCCAGCGCCTCGCCCGCCGAGGCGTCCTGTGCCACCTGGGCGCACTGTGTCCTGGGTTTCGGCGGCCGCTCCCCGCCGGGCGCATCCGCCGCGGTGCCGAAGTCGATGACGATGCCGACCCGCTTGCGGCCCTCCTTCGCGGGCGTGCCGTGGCAGATCGCGTCGAAGCCCGCGGCCGTCCGGGGCTTTCCGGCCGCGGCCGAGCCGGCGCTGACGGCGAAGCGGAAGCCCGCCACCGCGCCGTCGGCCGGCCGCAGCGTGGCCGGCCCTTCGGTGGCATACGCCCAGGAGCTGCCCTTGCCCTGCCAGAAGGACCAGTAGCGGTACTCCTGCGCCTGGGCGGGCGCGGCGGCCAGGCCGGTGACCGCACCGGCCAGCAGCGCCGCTCCGGCGATCCTGGTACGCCGCACCGGACGGGACTGCCGCATCGGGGGCTGCCGCATGGGACGGGAGTGCCGCATCAGAGCTGGGTCTTCTTACGGCTGCTCAGCAGGAAGCCGATGCCGGCACCGATGGCGAGGCCGATGCCGATGATCCACACCAGACCGAAACCGCCGCCCTTGGAACCGTCGGCGTCCTTGCCGGCCTTGCCGTCCTTCGTCGCCCCGGCGGCCGGCTCGGGGCCGGTGGCGTTGAGCGCGGCCACCAGGTCGGTGCCGCCGAAGGAGCGCGGGTCGGTGCCGGTGGCGTGCGCGGCCAGCACCAACTGGGCATACGCGGCGGGGCCGTTCTGCTCGGCCCAGGCCGCCGCGTTCTTCTCCAGCCACTTCAGCGGCTTCGCGGCGGCCGTGGGGTGCGCGCCGGCCGCCAGCGCCACCACGGCGTCGGCGGTGTTGCCGACATCGGGCTGCTCCTTCGCGCCCGGCATCGCGGAGAGCAGATGCTGCCCGTTCTTGTCGAGCTGGGCGACGAGGTAGCCGGCACCGCCCTGGGCCGCCGCTGCCACATCGCTGCCGCCCGTCTTCTTGTCGTCGCCGTCCTTGCAGCTCAGCGGCTTGACGGGAGTGTCCGCGCCGTTGCCGGCCGGCTCGACGACGAAGCCCTTGCCGAGCGCTCCGGTCGCGGCGGCAGCGGTGGCGTCCGCATTGGGGGCCGCCCCCTTGAGCTGGAAGGTGAACGCACCGCGCGCGTCCTCCTTCGCCTCGCAGCCCAGCCGGAAGGTGAGCAGCGCGTCGTAGGGGGTCTTACCGCCCTTCTCCGAGGTCACGGACCGCGGCTTCTCGCCCGCCGCGGCGAGCGCGCCGATGACCACGGAAGTGGAGTTGGCGTCGCTGGCCGCGCCGGCCATCGAGCTCCAGCCGCCGTCGTCGTTCTGCACCGATTTCAGCCAGCTCACGGCCTTCTTCACGGTGTCCGCGTGCCCGCCCAGCGCGGCCAGCGCCTGCACCGCGGCGGCCGTCTGGTTGGTGTCCCGAGAGGTCTTGGCGTCGCAGGGCGTGCCCGGCTCGGCTCGGAAGGCGGTGAACGAGCCGTCGGCGCACTGCTGTCCGGCCAGCCACCGCACGGCGGACGCCGCGGGGCGTATGCCCACGGTGTCCTGGGCCAGCAGCGCGAGGGACTGCCGCCAGACCCCGTCGTACTGCGGGTCCTTGGTGCCGTACAGCCCGGCGGGCAGCTTCTTGGGGGAGGCGGAAGCGGAGTCGGCGTACGCGGCGGGGGCAGCGGCCGCGCCCAGCACCGCCACGGCCGCCAGCGCCGTGGCGGCGCGGCGCGCCAGGAAGGCGACGGAGTGCGTCAAAGGGGCCGGTTGAGCCATGGAAGCCATGGGGGCCATCGGGTCGGTGCCTCTCGGGTCGGGTCGCGGCGATGCTACGCAGCCGCGCTCGGCCGGCCACTCGCGAGCCGATGCGTACATCGGCGGCGGTGGCACCGGGCTCAGCTCCGTGTACCTCGACGGTGCCGCGCACCGGACTTCCGCACGGGCGGGTGGTTCGGTGGCGGGAGCCTTGGTCGTGCCCGGTCGGGTGCTCCGGCTCGTACGGCCCGCCACGCCGGGCCGGGGGCACGGTGCGGGCGGGGCGTCCTCACGGTTGCGGGTCAGCGCCGGATTTCCACCGGCTTCCCCCGATCGGGTACGGATGAAGTTGTCCCGCACACCTTAACCGGCGCCCGCCGGGCCACTCGCTCGCCCGTACGAGCCGGCCCCGCGCCGGGGAGCGCCGGGAGCGCCCCGGAGCCTGCCTCTGCCGCTGCCCTGAGCCCGCCCCTGCTTCCGCCCTGACCCGGACCCTGCTTCTGCCCCTGAGCCCGTCTCCCTCACACCGCCTGGTACCGCACCGGACCGGACCCCGGCACCCGCTCCGCCCGCCCCTGTTTCACCAGCCGGCGCAGATGGGCCTCGGCCTCCGAGACGGCGATATTGCGGGAGGCGTAAGGGATCTGTTCCCAGGGGCGGTTCCACTCCATGGCCATGGCGAGCTGCCAGGGGGTGCGGGGCTCGCGGAGCAGTTCCCGCAGCCGGCGGAGCCGTTCCTCGTGGTGCGCGACGAGCTCGCGTACCCGCCCGCCGGCGTCGGTGAAGGCGTGCTGATGGGCGGGCAGCACCTCGGCGGGGGCGAGCTTGCCGACGCGTTCGAGGGAGTCGAGATAGTCACCCAGGGGGTCGGGGACGCCGGCGCCCTCCGGGTCCTCGGGGTCCTGCGCGCCCTTCGGATCCTCCGCGCCCTTCGGATCCTCGTACAGGCCGATGTGCGGGGTGATGCCGGGGAGGAGGTGGTCGCCGGAGAAGAGCCGGCCGAAGCCGCCGGCCCGCCCCGAGGGGTGCTCCTCCTCCAGGTGGAGGCACACATGCCCCGGGGTGTGCCCCGGTGTCCACAGGGCGCGCACCCGGCGCCCCGGCAGGTCGAGCAGTTCACCGGGGCCGATGTCGCGGTCGGGCAGTGCGGCCCCCTGCCCGGGGAACGTCCGGCCGCGGCCTTGCGCGCGGGCCTCCCGCAGCGGTGCCAGATGCTCGTCGGGCGCGCCCGCCGCCGCGAGCCTGGCGGTCAAGTGGTCGAGCCAGCGGCCCGGTTCGGCCTCGCGGGTGCGGCGGACCACGGCGGTGTCCGCGGCATGCATCGCGATCCACGCGCCGGAGATTTCCCGCACCTTGCCCGACAGGCCGTGGTGGTCGGGGTGATGGTGGGTGATCAGGACGCCGTGGAGCTCGGCGGGCGCGAAGCCGCAGGCGGTGATGCCGGCGACGAGTGTCGTCCAGGAGCCGGGGTCGTCCCAGCCGGTGTCGATGAGCACCGGTCCGCGGTCGGTCTCCAGGAGGTGGACGAGGGTGTGTCCGAGCGGGTTGTCCGGGATGGGGACGGCGATGCTCCACACCCCGCCCTTGTGGTCGGTCACCTGCGGCGTCATCCCGGTCCCCTCTCGGTGTGCCGTACACCCGGTACCCGGCCTCACTATAACTAGAACCGGTTTCAGTGTGACTGCCCTGTGGCGGGAAACCCTCCCGCGTCATCTCGCGAAGTAACCAGCGATACTGCGGGAGTTGGGATTCGGCCTCGCGCCGTGGACTCCTGCAACTAGAACTGGTATCAGTTCCTGGGAACGCCCAGCCCCCAGAAAAACCGTCAGGGATCGTCGAACAGGCGGCCAACCCGCAGGAGGCGGCAGCGATGAGCGACCTCGTCGAGCACGGAAAGCTCTACATAGGCGGTGAGTGGGCCGACCCGGCCGGCCAGGACGTGATCGAGGTCGTCTCGCCCCACACCGAACAGGTCATCGGCCGGGTGCCGCACGCCTCGCGGGCCGATGTCGACCGTGCGGTGGCCGCGGCCCGTACGTCCTTCGACTCCGGAGTGTGGGCGAATGCCCCGCTGGCGGACCGGATCGCGGTGGTCACCCGTATCAAGGACGCTTTCGCGGCCCGCAGCGAGGAGATTGCCAGGGTCATCAGCTCCGAGAACGGCACGCCCGTCACCTCCGGCGTCATGGTGCAGTCGCTGGCCGCGATGCTGGCGTGGGACGCGGCGCTGACGGTGGCCGGTGACTTCCCGTTCGAGGAGCGGCGGGCCGGGGTGCTGGGGCCGCTGCTGGTGCGGCGGGAGCCGGCCGGGGTGGTCGCGGCCGTCGTGCCGTGGAACGTCCCGCAGTTCACCGCCGCCGCCAAGCTCGCACCGGCGCTGCTGGCCGGCTGCTCGGTGGTGCTGAAGGTGTCGCCGGAGACCCCGTTGGACGCGTACCTCCTCGCGGAGATCGCGACCGAGGCCGGGCTGCCGCGGGGCGTGCTGTCGATCCTCCCGGCGGACCGCGAGGTGAGCGAGTACCTGGTCGGGCACCCCGGTGTGGACAAGGTGTCGTTCACCGGATCGGTGGCGGCGGGCAAGCGGGTCATGGAGGTCGCGGCCCAAAACCTCAGCCGGGTCACGCTGGAGCTGGGCGGGAAGTCCGCCGCGGTGATCCTGCCGGACGCGGATCTGGACGCCGCGGTGGCCGGCATCGTGCCGTTCGCCTGGATGATCAACGGCCAGGCGTGTGTGGCCCAGACGCGGATCCTCGCCCCGCGCAGCCACTACGACGAGATCGCCGAACGGTTCACCGCGGCGGCGTCCGCGCTCACCGTCGGCGACCCGCTGGATCCGGCCACCGAACTCGGCCCGCTGGTCGCCCGCCGCCAGCAGCAGCGCTCGCTGGACTACATCGAACTCGGCCGGAAGGAGGGCGCCAAGGTCCTCACCGGCGGCGGCCGCCCCGAGGGGCAGCCGACGGGCTGGTATGTCGAGCCGACCCTCTTCGGCGAGGTCGCCAACTCCATGCGGATCGCCCGCGAGGAGATCTTCGGCCCGGTCATCTGCCTGCTCCCGTACGACGACGAGGCCGAGGCGGTACGGATCGCCAACGACTCCGACTACGGGCTCTCCGGCTCGGTGTGGACGGCCGACGTCGACCGCGGCGTCGACCTCGCGCGGCAGGTGCGCACCGGCACGTACTCGGTGAACACCTTCAGCATCGACATGCTCGGCCCGTTCGGCGGCTACAAGAACTCCGGCATCGGGCGGGAGTTCGGGCCCGAGGGCTTCGGCGCCTACCTGGAGCACAAGATGATCCACCTGCCGGCCGGTGCCTGATGGGGGACCGCTGGCGGGTGGAGGTGGACCGCGGCGTCTGCATCGGGTCCGGGATGTGTGCCGCGGCGGCGCCGGACGGCTTCCGGCTGGACTCGGCCCGGCAGTCGCACCCGGTGGCACCGGAGGCGGAGGCCGGCGAGGACGTGCTGGCGGCGGCCGAGGGCTGCCCCGTGGAGGCGATCACCCTGACCGTGGCCGGCAGCGGCGAGGCGGTCTTCCCGCCGGAGGAGTGAGCGGGCCGGGGGAGGCGGCCGTAACGGGGGAGGTCCCGTAGGGGGTGGGGGCGGCGGTCCCGTAGGGGTGCGGAAGGCCCCCTACGGGCCAACTACCCAGGTGGCGGGCGGGGTTAACGCTCCGCGCCCGGCGCGCCCGGCGCGCCGGAAGCACCGGAAGCTCCTGGGGCACCGGAAGCACCGGAAGCACCGGGTGTACCTGGTGTGCCCGGGTCGCCGGAAGCCCCCGGCGCGGTGAGATCGATCAGCCGGCACACCGTCTCGATGTCTATTTTCACCTGGGCGATCGAGGCCCGTCCCGACAGCCAGGTGATCAGTGCCGAGTGCCAGGTGTGCTCGATGACCCGGACCGCGGAGAGCTGATCGGGGGTGGGCGAGAGGGAGGGGCGCGCCGGTTCCTGCGAAGGGTGGTGGGCGACGGGCGGGGCCATCGCGTCGAGGATGATCGCGGTGGTCAGCCGGGAGACGGTGTCGACCTCGGGGCTGACGGAACGGTCGGCGAAGGTCAGCGCGCGCACCATCGCGTCCGCGAGGTGCGGTTCACGCTGCAGCGCGCGGAAGGCCCGCATCAGGGTCTGGGCGACCCGGGCGCCCGGGTCCTGCTCCGACGGCGGGCGCTTGCGCAGCGTTTCGTGCATGTGCTGGAGCTGGTCCTGCATGGTGGCGACCAGCAGATGCACCTTGGAGGGGAAGTAGCGGTAGAGGGTGCCGAGCGCGACGCCCGAGGACTCCGCGACCTCGCGCATCTGCACGGCGTCGAAGCCACCACGGGACGCCAGCTTGGCGCTGGTGTGCAGGATGCGGCGGCGCCGCGCCTCCTGACGCTCGGTCAGGGGAGGACTCGCGGGAAGGGTCGGTCTGACCGCCTTGGATTCCGTAGTCATATTTCCCATTCCGTGGCATTCCGTCCGCGATGCGGTGGGTGCCGGTGGTGTGCTCGGCACAGCATGGCAGGGGGGCGGGTGGTGGCGCGAATCACCTGGTGCGGCTCTTTTCGCCTCGTTCTCGGCCGGTAGATTCGAAGCTGGTTGAACTGATGAGTAGCCAATCAGTTCTGAAACTTGTTCTAGATTACCGCCAGCGGTTACGCTCCGGCGAAAGTCCAGTGAGAAGGGGGCCGAGCGTGACCGCAGAGGCCGTCCAGGCAGCCGCGCCTCGCCCCGCAGAGGCCTCTTCGGCCTCCGCCCCGTCGAACGGTGAGCGGCCCCTGCGCATCGCGATGCTCACGTACAAGGGGAACCCGTTCTGCGGCGGCCAGGGCGTCTACGTCCGCCACCTCTCGCGCGAACTGGCCCGCCTCGGCCACACCGTCGAGGTCATCGGCGCCCAGCCCTACCCGGTCCTCGACGACGGGGTGACCCTGACCGAGCTGCCCAGCCTGGACCTCTACCGCCAGCCCGACCCGTTCCGCACGCCGAAGCGCGGCGAGTACCGCGACTGGATCGACGCGCTGGAGGTCGGCACGATGTGGACCGGCGGCTTCCCCGAGCCGCTGACCTTCTCCTTGCGGGCCCGGCGCCACCTCGCCGCCCGCCGCGACCAGTTCGATGTCGTCCACGACAACCAGACCCTCGGCTACGGCCTGCTCGGCGGGCCCGGCGCGCTCGGCGCCCCGCTGGTCACCACCATCCACCACCCCATCACCGTCGACCGCCGGCTCGACCTCCAGGCCGCCGGCAACTGGCGGCGCCGCGCCTCCGTCCGCCGCTGGTACGGCTTCACCCGCATGCAGAAGCGCGTCGCCCGGCGGCTGCCGTCGGTGCTGACCGTCTCCGGCTCCTCCCGCCAGGAGATCGTCGACGACCTCGGGGTGTCCGCAGGACGGATCCATGTGGTCCATATCGGCGCCGACACCGACCTGTTCTCGCCGGATGCCTCGGTGGCCGAGGTACCGGGCCGGATCGTCACCACCTCCAGCGCGGACGTGCCGCTCAAGGGCCTGATCCACCTGGTCGAGGCGCTCGCCAAGGTGCGCACCGAGAACCCCGACGCGCATCTGGTGGTCGTCGGCAAGCGCGCCGACGACGGGCCGGTCGCCGCCGCCATCGAACGGCTCGGGCTGTCCGGCGCCATCGAATTCGTCAAGGGCATCACCGACGGCGAACTCGTCGACCTGGTGCGCAGCGCCCAGATCGCCTGCGTCCCCTCCCTCTACGAGGGCTTCTCGCTGCCCGCGGCCGAAGCGATGGCCACCGGCACCCCGTTGCTGGCGACCACCGGCGGCGCGATCCCCGAGGTCGCCGGGCCGGACGGCGAGACCTGCCTCGCGGTGCCGCCGGGCGACGCCGGCGCGCTGGCGGGCGGACTGCTCCGGCTGCTGGGCGACGAGACCCTGCGCCGCCGGCTCGGCGCGGCCGGCCGGGAACGGGTGCTGGCCCGCTTCACCTGGCGCCAGGCCGCCCTCGGCACCGCCGAGCGCTACCGCGAGGCCATCGCCCTCCAGGGCGGCCGGGACGCCGCCCGTTCCTCCTTGCGGGCCCCGTCCGACAAGGCCGCCGGCGCCGCGCCCGCGCCGAGCACCGCCGGGCACGTCTAGCGGCCCGGCCGGCCCCGCCCTCTTTCCGCAGCCACACCGCCACCAACCGCCGGACGAAAGCAGAACGCCGTGCTGACCGTCGACTTTTCCCGTTTCCCGCTCGCTCCGGGCGACCGCGTGCTCGATCTGGGGTGCGGCGCCGGCCGGCACGCCTTCGAGTGCTACCGGCGCGGCGCGCAGGTCGTCGCCCTCGACCAGAACGGCGAGGAGATCCGCGAGGTCGCCAAGTGGTTCGCCGCGATGGAGGAGGCGGGCGAGGCCCCGGCGGGCGCCTCCGCCACCGCCATGGAAGGCGATGCGCTGAACCTGCCGTTCCCCGACGACAGTTTCGACGTCGTGATCATCTCCGAGGTCATGGAGCACATCCCGGACGACAAGGGCGTGCTCGCCGAGATGGTCCGGGTGCTGCGCCCCGGCGGCCGGATCGCCGTCACCGTCCCGCGCTACGGCCCCGAGAAGGTCTGCTGGGCGCTCAGCGACGCCTACCACGAGGTCGAGGGCGGCCACATCCGCATCTACCGCGGCGACGAACTCCTCGGCAAGATGCGGGAAGCCGGGCTGGAGCCGTACGGCACCCACCATGCGCACGGGCTGCACAGCCCCTACTGGTGGCTCAAGTGCGCCTTCGGGGTCGACAACGACAAGGCCCTGCCGGTGCAGGCGTACCACAAGCTGCTGGTCTGGGACATCATGAAGAAGCCGCTGGCCACCCGGCTCGCCGAGCGGGCGCTCAACCCCGTCATCGGCAAGAGCTTCGTCGTCTACGCGACCAAGCCGCACCTTCCCGAGACGGCCGCCGCCGAGCCCGCCGCCACCGCGGAGGGCGAGCCCGCCGGGGCCGCCGCCCCTGCCCGTGAGCCCGCCCGGAGCACGAAGGCCGGCGCCAAGTCCGGCGCCAAGGCCGGCGCCAAGTCCGGCACCAAGGCCGCTGCCAGGAAGGCCGCGGGTGCCAAGCCGGCCGCCACGTCCGCCGCCAAGAACTCCACCGGGGCCGCCAAGTGACCAGTCCCGGGCGTACCGAACGGCTGGTCCTGCCGGGGGTGCTCACCGCCGAAGAGGCGGCCCGCACGGTGGCCGGCATCCTGGCGGTCCAGCGGCCGGACGGCGCGATCCCCTGGTTCCGGGGTCACCACCTCGATCCGTGGGACCACACCGAGGCCGCCATGGCCCTGGACGCGGCCGGCGAACACGAGCGTGCCGAGGCGGCGTACGACTGGCTGGTACGGCATCAGAACCCCGACGGGTCCTGGTACGCGGCCTACGCCGACGGTGACGCCGAGGAGCCCACCGACCGCGGCCGGGAGACCAACTTCTGCGCCTATATCGCGGTCGGCGTCTGGCACCACTACCTCTCCACCGGCGACGACACCTTCCTGGACCGCATGTGGCCCGCGGTCCACTCGGCGATCGAGTACGTCCTGGAGCTGCAGCAGCCCGGCGGCGAGATCGGCTGGAAGCGCGAGGACGACGGCACCCCTGTGGGCGACGCGCTGCTGACCGGCTCGTCCTCCGTCTACCAGGCGCTGCGCTGTGCGCTCGCCCTGGCCGCACAGCGCGAGGAGCCCCAGCCCGACTGGGAACTGGCGGTCGGCAGCCTCGGCCATGCGATACGCAGCCACCCCGAGCGGTTCCTCGACAAGGCCCGCTACTCCATGGACTGGTACTACCCGATCCTGGGCGGGGCGGTCCGCGGCGCGGCGGCCAGGGAGCGTATCGACGCGGAGTGGGAGCGCTTCGTGGTGCCCGGTCTGGGCGTGCGCTGTGTGCTGCCCAACCCCTGGGTCACCGGCGGGGAGAGCGCGGAACTGGCGCTCGCGCTGTGGGCGATGGGGGAGTCCGAGCGGGCCGTACAGATCCTCAAGTGGATCCAGCACCTCCGCGCCGAGGACGGCATGTACTGGACCGGTTACGTCTTCGACGACGATGCGGTCTGGCCCCGCGAACGCACCTCCTGGACGGCCGGTTCGCTGCTGCTCGCGGTGGCCGCCCTGGGCGGTGACGAGGCCACCACCTCGGTCTTCGGGGGCGAGTGGCTGCCGACGGGGCTCGACCCGGACTGCTGCCGGCCGGCGGCCCCGTAGGACGGTGCGCCTCCCGGAAAGGGAGCGCGGGGAGCGGGAGGGCGCACTACTGTGCGTCGCATGACACTCCAAGGATCCCTCACCCACGAGGAATACTGCGCCCAACTCCTCGCCGAGACCGACGCGTTCCGGGCGATCGTGCGGACCGCCGACCTCTCGGCGACCGTGCCGACCTGCCCCGACTGGACGCTGGCCGATCTCGCCCGGCATGTGGGGGGTGCGCACCGCTGGGCCGGCGTGCTCGTCGCCACCCGCGCGGCGGAGAGCGTCGACCCCGCGGACGTCCCCGAGGGCGCCGGGCCCGACGGCGAGGACGCGGCGGCGCTCGACGCCTGGCTGGCGGCGGGCGTCGAGCGGGCCGTCACCGCCCTGCGGGAGGCCGGTCCCGATGCGGAGGTCTGGAGCTGGACGACGGCCCGCAACTCCGGGTTCTGGGCCCGCCGGATGACCCATGAGACGGTCGTCCACCGGGCCGATGCGGCGCTCACCGCCGGCGTCCCCTTCGAGGTCCCCGCGCCCGTCGCCGCGGACTGTCTGGAGGAGTGGCTGCAGATCGGCGAACTGCCGATGGTGGTGGCCCGCTTCGCCGAGCGCGGCACGTCGCTGCTCGGCCCCGGCCGGACGATCCACGTCCACGCCACCGACGCCCCGCCCGGCGTGGACGCCGAGTGGCTGCTCGACTTCACGGGGGAGGCGCCCACCCACCGCCGCACCCATGAGAAGGCGGCGGTCGCGCTGCGCGGCCCCCTGACCGATGTGCTCCGGGTCCTCTACCGCCGGCTGCCCGCCGACAGCGACCGGGTCGAGGTGCTGGGCGAGCGCGCCCTGCTCGACCGGTGGCTGGAGTGGGCGTCCTTCGGGTAAGCGGCCGGCCGGGGTCAGGAGTTGAGCTCGGCCAGTACCCGTAGCGTGTGCGGGTCCGGGGCGGTGACCAGCAGATCCGTGACCGGGCCCGCGCGCCACGACTCCAGCCGCTCGGCGATCCGTTCCCGCGGGCCGACCAGGGAGATCTCGTCGGCGAAGGCGTCCGGAACGGCGCGGACGGCCTCCTCCTTACGGCCGTCGAGGAAGAGCCGCTGCACCCGCCGGGCCTCCTCCTCGAACCCCATCCGCGCCATCAGATCCGCGTGGAAGTTCCTGGCGGCGTGGCCCATCCCGCCGATGTAGAAGCCGAGCATGGCCTTCACCGGCAGCAGCCCCTCGGCGAGGTCGTCACACACCACGGCGCGGGCCATCGGGGCGATCAGGAAGCCCTCCGGTGCGCCGGCGAGCGAGGCCCGGTAGACCTCGGGGCGCTGCGGTGACCAGTACAGCGGCAGCCAGCCGTCCGCGATCCGGGTGGTCTGGGCGATGTTCTTGGGGCCCTCGGCACCGAGGAGGAGCGGAATGCCCGCCCGGAGCGGGTGGGTGAGGGGCTTGAGCGGTTTGCCGAGGCCGGTGCCGTCCGGGCCGCGGTAGGGGTGCGGGTGGAAGCGCCCGTCCGAGACCACCGGCCCCTCGCGGCGCAGGACCTGGCGGATGACGTCCACGTATTCGCGGGTGGCGGTCAGCGGGCTCTTGGGGAAGGGCCGGCCGTACCACCCCTCGACGACCTGTGGCCCGGAGAGCCCCAGCCCCAGCAGCAGGCGGCCGCCGGAGAGATGGTCGAGGGTCAGGGCGTGCATCGCGGTGGCGGTGGGCGTACGGGCCGCCATCTGCGCGATACCGGTGCCCAGTTTGATGCCGGAGGTGTGGGCGGCGATCCAGGTGAGCGTGGTGAAGGCGTCCGACCCCCACGCCTCCGCGGTCCACACCGAGTCGTACCCCAGCCGCTCGGCCTCGCGGGCGAGTTCGAGGTGCCGGGGGTCGGGGCCGCGGCCCCAGTAGCCCAGTGCCAGCCCCAGTCGCATGCCGATCGCCCCTCCCGGACGCGGTGACCGCCCCTCTGCTGACGGTGCGTCAGCTCTGGGGCGTCCGGCGACTGTACGGGCCGGGCGCGGACATGGCAACGGCCCCCCGCCCGCGAGGGCGAGGGGCCGCGAGGTGAGAGGCCGCGAAAGGACCGCTGTGCATCCGGTGTCAGCCGCGCTGGATCCCGGTGGTGTCCTGCAGCACGCCGCGACGGCCGTCCTGGGTCTGGGCGATCAGGGCCTGGCCGCGCTGCTCCACCGCGAGGTACCAGGTGCCGGGCGCCAGTTCGGCGATCGGCGCCGGCGAACCGTCTTCGCCGTACAGCGGGCGGGCGACGGGCACCGCGAACCAGAACGGGGCGAAGTCCGTGGGGGCGGCGGCCGCGGGAGTGGCCCCGGCGGGGGCGGCTGCCGCCTGGCCGCCGGCCGTGGCCTCGGCCGGAACCTGCTGGCCGTAGGGCTGGCCGGGCTGCGGCTGCTGCTGGCCGCCCGGATAGCCGTAGCCGTGGCCCGCCTGCTGCTGGGCGCCGGGGTAGCCGTAACCCGGGTTGGGGCCCGCGCCGTACGGGGCGGCCTGCGGCTTCGGGGCGCTGATCAGGGCGGCCTGGAGCGGCGGCACGAGCGGCGTGGCGACGGCGCCGCCGGCCAGGATCAGGGCGGAGATCAGGCCGAGGATCAGGCCGGCGCCGACGCTGGGGAAGGTGAAGAGGGTCCACAGTTCCGTCCAGGCCGCGAAGACGGTAAGGGCGACACCGAACTGGGCGAGGTCGAGACCGGCCACCTTGCGCGGCTGCGACTGCGGCAGCGCACGGCCGACGACGATGATCGCCGCGCCGATCACTCCGGCCAGGTACACGCTCATGAGGAGACTCAGCGATTGCCAGGCGTTGACGCCGGAGTAGCTGGAGAGATCGAGGAACGAGGCGATGAACAGCAACACCGCTGCTCCGATCACCACGCCGTCGCCTCGACTGAGGGAGCGGATGTTCACGTAAGGGTCCTTTGTCGGTTTCGTGGGTCCGGTCGTCGCTGTCGCGGTGCGCAGTGCGAGGCACGGCGGTGGCCACCCATCGTAAAGGGGAACCTATCGCCGAATCCTGTGGGCCGTCCTCTTCGTTGGCCGCGCTATCGGTGCGGCGTATCGGGACCGGTATCGGGTGGGTTTCGCGGGCGCGGCCGGCGCTGCGGTCAGTGCGCCAAGAAGTCCGTAATGCCCTCGGTGATCCCGCGGGCCGCTTTCTGCCGCCACCGGGCGTCGGTCAATTGCGCGGCGTCCTTCGGGTCGCGCATATTGCCGCACTCGAGGAAGACCTTCGGCACCGTGGAGAGGTTGAGGCCGCCGAGATCGGAACGTACGTCGAGCCCGGTGCCGTGGCCGATGTAATTGGAACGCGGGCTTCCGGTGACCGTGTGGAACCGGTCGGCGAGCCGTTCGCCCAGCTTCCGCGAGGGCGCCACGATCGCCGCGGTGTCGGCCGGGCCGTCCGTGACGCGCGCGGGGAGGATGACGTGGAAGCCGCGGTCGCCGGCGCCCGAGCCGTCGGCGTGGATCGAGAGCGCGGCGTCGGCGTGTGCCGCGTTCCCCAGGGCGGCGCGCTTGTCCACGCACGGCCCGTACGGGCGGTCGCCGTCCTGGGTGAACACGACCTTGGCGCCCGCCTTCTGGAGGAGGGTGCGGGCACGGCGGGCGACGTCGAGGGTGAAGGAGGCCTCGGCGTAGCCGTCGTTGGTGGAGGTGCCGGTGGTGTCGCACTCCTTGCGGTCGTTGCCGATGTCCACCTGGCGGGCGATCTCCCGGCCGTGATCGTTGTTGTGCGGATTGTGGCCCGGGTCGATCACCACGACCTTGCCCTGGAGGCTGTCGTGATGCTTCTTGTCCGCTTCGCCGGCCCGCGAGCCGTGGCCGCCGTCCTCGCCGGCCGAGCCGTGGCCGCTGCCGTGCCCGGATATGCCGCCGGTCCGCGGCGGCTCGCCGCCGGCGCCCGCCGACCGCCAGGCCAGCCAGCCCCCCAGGCCGACGACCGCCACGGCGGCCACCACGAGGAGGAGGGTGCCGCGCAGGCGGCGGGGCGGAGAAGGAGTACTGCCGTTCGACACGTCGGCGATGGTAGCCCGCTCAGATGCCGGCGCCGGTGCGCCGCAGGACGCGCAGCGACCGGTGGGCCGATATCTCGGTGAAGGCGCCGGACTCCAGGGCCCTGCGGTAGATGCGGTACGGGGCCTGGCCCGTCCACTCATCGACCGGGTCGGGGAACACGTCGTGGATCACCAGCAGCCCGCCGGGCGCGACATGCGGGGCCCAGCCCTCGTAATCGGCGGTGGCGTGCTCGTCGGTGTGCCCGCCGTCGATGAAGACCAGGCCAGCCGGCGCCTGCCAAACGGCCGCGGCCTGCGGGGAGCGGCCCACCAGGGCGATCACCTGGTCCTCCAGGCCCGCGGCGTGCAGGGTGCGGCGGAAGGTGGGCAGGGTGTCCATCCGGCCGACCTCGGGGTCGACCACGGTCGGATCGTGGTATTCCCAGCCGGGCTGCTGCTCCTCGCTGCCCCGGTGGTGGTCGACGGTGACGGCCATGACCCCGGCGGTGCGGGCGGCGTCCGCGAGCAGGATCGTGGACCGGCCGCAGTAGGTGCCGACCTCCACCAGCGGCAGCCCGAGCGCCGCCGCCTCTGCCGCCGCCGCGTACAGCGCAAGGCCTTCGTCCACGGGCATGAAGCCCTTCGCCGCCTCGAACGCGGCGAGAATCTCCGGCCGCGGAGCGGTCGGAGCCGTGGGAGCGGACATGGCTGCCTCCTGATGGTGCGGTCAGGGCCTCATCGTGCCGTACGGGCCGGGACGGGCGGGGCGCGGGTCTCCCTTACGGGCATTCGGATATCGGAACGGGGATCCTCCTTTCCGTCCATCTCCGTGCATCGGGGGTTCTCGCTGGTTTCTGCTGGTTCCCCTCGGCTTTCCGCCGGTGTCCGGTCCGTTCCCGGCGTTTTATCGCCGGTCGTTTCCCCGATGCCGGAAAGCGGGCGAATGCGCGACGGAGAACCGGGGCGGAGGGAATGGCGGCCCTCCGCGCTTCATCCCGCGTCATCCCGTGTCCTCCCGCGAAGAGCGCGTACCGGAATTCACCGCGCCGATTCCTGTGCGCCTCCCCGTGGTTTCCCGTGGTCTCTGTGGTTCCCGTGGCGCCCTCGGGAATCCCGGCGGTGGAGTGGCGCATCAGCTGTCCAGCAGGAAGCCCAGCGGTCCGCGGAGGTCGGCAGGCCCGCGGTAGTGCACGCCGGTCATCCCGAGGCCGGCCGCGGCTTCGACGTTCTCCGGCCGGTCATCCACGAAGAGGCACCGGTGCATGGCGACCCCCGCCCGCTCGGCCGCGATCTCGTAGATCGCACGCTCCAGCCTTGCCGGCTCCGTCATGTCGTAGAAGCGGATCACGTTGTCGAGGTCGCAGAGCACCGCGTCGAAGGGCCGGCCGGTCATCGGGGAAGTCGTCACCGCCCCTGGGTAGCACGGCGGGTCAGGCCGCGGGTGGCCGACGGGAACTCCCGTCACGGGTGCCCTGCCGGCGGCTGTCCCGCTCCGCGCCGCCCCGCCCACGTCACGCGTCCCTGCCCGCCTTCTGACCTACCGTCAGAATGTAACCTGTTCTAGTCTGTTGCGTATGGGCATCGGAATCAGCGCAGACCACCGTGACCTGGCCGAGGCGGCGGGGGGCTGGGCCGCGCGGGCCGTGCCGCCCGAGGAGGTGCGCAAGCTGCTCGACGCCGCGCACCGACCGCAGGGGCGGCCCGCTTACTGGGACCAGCTCGCCGCCCAGGGCCTGCTGGGGCTCCACCTCCCCGAGGCCGACGGCGGTGGCGGCGGTGAACTGCTCGATCTCGCCGTCGTGCTGGAGGAAATGGGCCGCGCCGCGCTCCCCGGCCCCTACCTGCCCACCACCCTCGCCGCCGAGCTGCTGCACCGCAGCGGCGGCCACCGGCCCCTCGTACGGGCCCTGGCCGAGGGGGAGCGCATCGCCGCCGTCGCCCTGGGGCCCGGCTCCCTCACCGCCACGGCGCACGCCGACGGCTACGTCCTGGACGGCACCGCGCCCCCGGTCCTGGCCGGCGCCGATGCGGATCTGCTGGTGCTGGCCGCGCAGACCTCCACGGACACCGTCTGGCTCGCCGTCGACGCCGGGACCTTGTCCGTACGCGTCCAGGAGAGCGCCGATCCGACCCGGCCGACCGCCGAGGTGAGCGCCGACGCCGTGCCGGTGCCCGGCGACCGGCTGCTGGCCGTCGACAGCGACCTCGTCCGCGACACCGCCGGGGTGCTGTTCGCCGCGGAGAGCTGCGGAACGGCCGCATGGTCGCTGCACACCGCAGCCGAATATGCCAAGGTGCGCGAGCAGTTCGGCCGTCCGATCGGCCAGTTCCAGGCGGTCAAGCACCTCTGCGCCGATATGCTCGTCCGCTGCGAGCAGGCCCGCGCCCTGGTCTGGGACGCGGCCCGCGCGCTGCACGAGCCGCCCGCGGTCCGCGCGCTGGTCGCGGCGCTGGCCACCGCGACCGCCTTGGAAGCCTCCTTCAGCTGCGCCAAGGACTGCATTCAGGTGCTCGGCGGCATCGGCTTCACCTGGGAACACGACGCCCACCTCCATCTGCGGCGGGCGACCGTGGCCCGCCAGCTGCTCGGCAGCGGCGACACCCACCTGCTGCGCGCCGCCCGCCACGGCGCCGACGGTGCCCGGCGCGCCCTGCACCTCGAACTCCCCGCCGCGGCACAGGAGTACCGGGCCGCGGCCCGCACCGTCGTCGACGGCGTCCGCGGCCTCGACCCCGCGGCCGTACGGCGCGCACTCGCCCCCTCCGGCTATGCCGCGCCGCACCTCCCCGAGCCCTACGGACTGGGCGCGGGCCCCGTACAGCAACTGGCCATCCAGCAGGAGTGCGCCGCGGCCGGCGTCCGCATCAGCGATCTGGGCATCGCGACCTGGGTGGTCCCCTCGCTGATCGCCCACGGCACCCAGGAGCAGCAGGAGCGTTACCTGCTGCCGTCACTGTGCGGCGACCTGCTGTGGTGCCAGCTGTTCTCCGAGCCCGAGGCCGGCTCGGACCTGGCCTCCCTGCGCACCCGCGCCGAGCGGACGGACGACGGCGGCTGGCGGATCAACGGCCAGAAGGTGTGGACCTCGGCCGCCCAGGGGGCGAGCCACGGCATTCTGCTCGCCCGCACCGACCCCAAGGCCCCCAAGCGCAAGGGGCTGACCTTCTTCGTCGTCGAGATGAAGACCCCCGGCATAGGCGTCCGCCCGCTGAAGGAGATCACCGGCGACGCCCTCTTCAACGAGGTCTACTTCGACGATGTGCTGCTGCCGGCCGACGCGGTGGTCGGCGAGGTCGACGACGGCTGGAGGGTGGCCCGTACCACCCTGGACAACGAACGCATCCACATGGCCGACCAGTTGACCTTCGATACCGGCCTGGAGGCGCTGCTCGACCGCGCCGCGGGGCTGGACGCGACGGTGCGGGCGAAGGTGGGCGCGCTGGCCGCCGAGGCGCACGCCCTGGGCTGCATCGGGCTGCGCGCCACGCTCCGGCAGGTATCGGGCCTGGAGCCGGGGGCGGGCGCCAGCATCCGCAAGCTGGTGCAGACCCCGCACCAGCAGAAGGTCGCCGAGCTGGCGCTGGAACTGCTCGGACCGGACGGCGCGGTGCGGGAAGGGGCCGGCGGACGGGCGCTGCACGGCTTCTTGATGTCGCGCTGTCTGACCATCGCCGGCGGCACCACCCAGGTGCAGCTGAACGTCGTCGCGGAGCGGCTGCTCGGCCTGCCCCGGGACCCGGAGCCCCGCCCGCTGATCTGAGACTCCCCGTATCCGGCCGCTTCCAGGAGGACATCCATGGCTGGCAAGGCGTACGTCGTAGGCGTCGGGATGACGAAGTTCGAGAAGCCCGAGACCCGCGAATGGCAGTACTGGGACATGGCGAAGGAAGCGGGCTCCAAGGCGCTCGCCGACGCCGGGATCGGCTACGAGGCGGTCGAGCAGCTGCCGGTCGGCTTCTGCTACCAGGCCTCGACGGCAGGCCAGCGCGCCGCCTACGAACTGGGCCTGACCGGCATCCCCGTCTACAACGTCAACAACAACTGCGCGACCGCCTCGACCGCGCTGATGATGGCGCGGCAGTTCGTCGAGGCCGGGATCAATGACTGTGTCATGGCGCTCGGCTTCGAGAAGATGAAGCGGGGCGCGCTGGGCGGCGGCGCGGACGGCGGCGATTTCCAGACCTCGCCGGTGGCCCGCCACTACGGCGTGATGGCTGCCGCCCACGGCTTCGAGATGACCCCGCCCACCGCCCAGATCTTCGGCAACGCGGCCCGCGAGCACATGGAGCGCCACGGCACCACCGCCGAACAGCTCGCCGCGGTCGGCGCCAAGAACCACCGGCACTCCGCCCACAACCCCCACGCCCAGTTCCAGGACGTCTACACCGTCGAGGAAGTCCTCGCCGCCAGGACCATTCACCGGCCGCTGACCAAGCTGCAGTGCTCTCCGACCTCCGACGGTGCGGCCGCGGCCGTGGTCGCCTCCGAGCGCTTCGTCCGCGAACACGGCCTGGCCGACCGGGCGGTGGAGATCGTCGCGCAGGCCATGACGACCGACACCGAGGAAAGTTTCGCCTCCGGTTCCTGCATCGATGCCGTCGGCAAGCCCATGACACGGGCCGCGGCCCGGCAGGCCTTCGCGGCCGGTGGCCTCGGCATCGAGGACGTCGACGTCATCGAGCTGCACGACTGCTTCTCCGTCAATGAGCTGCTGACCTACGAGGCCCTGGGCATGTGCGCGGACGGGGAGTCGGGAAAGCTGGTCGCCGACGGTGCCACGACCTACGGCGGCCGCTGGGTGGTCAATCCGTCCGGTGGTCTGATCTCCAAGGGGCATCCACTGGGCGCGACGGGCCTGGCCCAGACCGCCGAGCTGGTCTGGCAGCTCCGCGGCACGGCGGGCCAACGCCAGGTCCCCGGCGCCCGCGTGGCCCTGGCGCACAACATCGGCCTGGGCGGCGCCGCGGTGGTGACTTTGCTGCGCAGGTGACCGGGTGGCCGGGTGGCCGGGTGGCCGGGTGACCGGGTGACCGGGTGACCGGGTGGCCGGGTGGCCGGACCAGGTGACCAGGTGTGCCATCCCGTAGGGGCCCACCCCTACGGCCCCGGCCTCCTGCGCCTCACCCCGCCGCCCGCCCTTGAGTCCTCTCCTCTGCCGCGCCCCTCCTCCCCCCACGCCCTCCGTCCCGCGTCCTAGGTCTCCAGTCAGGTGGTCCATGCACCGATATACCGATGCGGGAGCCAAGGGGTGAATGCGAGCATGGGCGGCATGCCGCCGATAGCCGCCCCCGCCACCATGCCCGAAACCACGCGCCGGACGGCCGCACCGGCGTGGCTGGTGATGCTGCTGGTGTGTGCGGGGCAGTTCCTGGTCGTCCTGGACGTTTCCGTGGTGAACGTCGCCCTGCCCGCCATGCGGACCGGCCTGGGCCTGAGCGAACTGGGCCTGCAGTGGATCGTCAACGCGTATGTGATCACCTTCGCCGGCTTCATGCTGCTCGGTGGCCGGGCCGCCGATCTCTTCGGCCGTAAGCGGGTCTTCGTCCTCGGGCTGGCGCTGTTCACCGTCGCGAGCGTGGGCGGCGGGCTGGCCCAGCAGCCCTGGCAGCTGATCGCGGCCCGGACGGTCCAGGGCGTCGGCGCCGCCGTGCTCTCACCGGCCACCCTCACGATCCTGACCACGTCGTTTCCGCCCGGTCCGGCCCGTAACCGGGCCATCGCCACCTGGACGGCGGTCGGTGCCGGCGGTGGCGCGGTGGGTGGCCTGGTCGGCGGGGTGCTCACCGAATACCTGTCATGGCGCTGGGTGTTGCTGATCAATGTCCCGGTCGGGGCGCTGGTGCTGACCGGTGCGGTGTGGTGGCTCACCGAGAGCCGGCAGGGCACCGGGCGGCGGCTGGACGTGCCCGGTGCGGTGCTGGTGACCGCCGGGCTCGCGCTGGTGGCGTACGGGATCGTGCAGACCGAGACGGACGGCTGGACCTCGGCCTCCGCGCTGCTGCCGCTGGCCGCCGGGCTGGTCGTGATCGCGGTGTTCCTGGCCGTCGAGGCGCGCGCCAAGGCTCCGTTGATGCCACTGGGGCTCTTCCGGGTGCGCTCGGTCTCCTCGGCGAACGGGGCGATGGTGCTGGCCGGCGCCGCGATGTTCTCGATGTGGTACTTCCTGTCGCTGTACGTGCAGAACGTGCTGGGCTACCGGCCCCTGGAGGCCGGGCTCTCCTTCATCCCGCACTCGCTCTCCATCGTGCTGGGCTCCAAGATCGGGCCGCGGCTGATGAACCGGGTGGGTGCCAAGACCCTGGCCGTCACCGGTGCGGTGATCTCCGCTTCCGGTATGGCGTGGCAGGGGACGATGGACGTCGACGGCACCTACCTCGGCACGATCCTCGGCCCCGGCATCCTGATGGCCCTGGGGGCGGGGCTGACGGCGACGCCGATCGCGGCGATCGCCACGTCCGGCGCCGACCCCGCCGACCAGGGACTGGTCTCCGGGCTGATCAACACCTCCCGCCAGATGGGCGGGGCGCTGGGCCTGTCGGTCCTGTCGACCATCGCCGCGTACCGCATCGCGGTGGGCCACGGCGGTCCGAAGGCCCTGGCGCACGGTTACGGTCTGGCCTTCCAGGTCGGCTCCATGATCCTGCTGGGCAGCATCGTGCTGATGGTCCTCGCGCTGCCCCGGCGACGCGAGGACGCCGCCCACGGCTGAGTTGCGCACGGCGAAGCCGGCCACAGTCGAGTCGTCCGCGGTACCCCCGGCCCGGCCCGCTGCCTCCCCGTTACAACCAACCGTTCCGCCGCGCCGCCCGCACCGCCTCCATGCGGTTGCGGGTGCCGGTCTTGCCGATGGCAGCGGAGAGGTAGTTGCGGACGGTGGCCTGGGAAAGGTGGAGTCTGGCGGCGATGTCGGCGACCGTGGCGCCGTCCACGGCGGTGGTGAGGACGTCGCGTTCGCGCTGGGTCAGGGGGTTGGGGCCGGCGCTCAGCGCCGCCGCGGCGAGGCCGGGGTCGATGACCCGCTCGCCGGCGAGCACCCGGCGGATCGCCGCCGCCAGTTCCTCCACCGGGCCGTCCTTCACCAGGAAACCGGAGGCCCCGGCCTCCATCGCGCGGCGCAGATAGCCGGGGCGGCCGAAGGTCGTCACGATCAGCACCTTGCAGGACGGCAGCTGTTCGCGCAGGTCGGCCGCGGCGTCCAGGCCGCTGCGGCCGGGGAGTTCGATGTCCAGGAGGGCGATGTCGGGGCGGGCGTCCAGGGCGGCGGCGACGATCTGATCGCCCGCCGCGACCTGGGCCACGACCTGCATGTCCTCCTCCAGGTCGAGCAGCAGCGCCAGTGCGCCCCGCATCATCCCCTGGTCCTCCGCCAGCAGGACCTTGATCACCTGGTCAACTCCTCCACGTCCGCCATATCACCCGTGCCGACCGGCAGTTCCGCCGTGACGCGGAAGCCGCGGCGGCCGTCCGGGCCGCTGCGCAGGGTGCCGCCCGCCGCGGCCAGCCGCTCGGCCAGCCCCTTCAGCCCGGTGCCGCCCACCGGTCCCGAAGGGCCGGCCGGCGCCGCGCTGGCCGGCTCCCCGGAGCCCGGCGCGGCAGGTTCCGGGCGGTCCGTGCCGTCCGGTCCCGGCGCACTGGCCGTAGCTCTCAAGTCATCCCCCACCCCGAAGCCGCCCGGCCCGCCGCCCGGATCGCCGCCGCGCCCAGGAACGCGGTCGCGGAGCCAGGCCAGGCCGGGTGCCGGGGCAGCAGCACCGGAGCTTACGGGACCGCGGCCGTCGTCCGTGAGCGTCAGCCGGACCCGCTCCTCGTCGGCGTGGACGTCGATCTCGCAGCGGGTGGCGCCGCTGTGCCGGACGGTGTTGGTGACGCCCTCGCGGACCACCCAGCCCAGCAGCGCACCGGCCTGCGGGGGCAGCGGCGGTCCCGCCTGCCGTACGACGGGTTCGATACCGGCCGCCTCCAGCACCGAACGGGCCCGGTCCAGCTCGGTGGTCAGACTGCCCTCGCGGTAGCCGGTGACCGCCTCACGGATCTCGGTCAGCGCCTGCCGGCCGACCGCCTCGATGTCGGCGGCCTGGGCGAGCGCCGCATCCAGATTGCGCGGGGCCAGCCGGCGGACCGCCTCGGCCTTGACCACCACCACGGACAGGGTGTGCCCCAGCAGGTCGTGCAGATCGCGGGAGAAGCGCAGCCGCTCCTTCTCGACGGCGCTGCGGGCCAGCTCCTGGCGGGTGGTGTTCAGCTCCTGGATGGTGTCGAACAGGCTGAGGACCGTGGCCGTCACCATGCCGGACAGGAAGGTGCCGTACCCGATGCCGAACGAGCCCCACGGGTCGGGACCGTGCCGGCCGACCAGATACCCGGCCGTGCCGCTGAGTGCGATCAGCCAGAGGGCGAGCTTCTTGCCGCGCAGCGCGCGCACCGTGCCCGAGGCCAGCGACAGCAGCGGGAAGAACAGGAACCAGTTGCCGCCGAACCCGAGCGCGATGGCGAAGGTGACGGCGGTCAGCAGGCCGAGGGCGTACACCGGGTGGCGGGAGTCCCGCAGCCGTGGGTTGAAGGAGGACCAGACGACGGTGAGGTAGAGGGAGTTGAAGGCGAGCAGCCCGAGGCCGGCCAGCCACGGATTGCCCGTCTTGCCCTGGATGATGTTGGAAAAGGCACCCAGGCCCATCAGCAGCCACGGCAGGAAGGCGTACTTGCCCGGCCCCCGGTCCGTCTTCCTGCCCGGCCGCTTCGGCCGGCACGAGGGCTCGCCGGCGCCCTCCGCGCCGCCGGGCCCGCCGTCACCCGCGGCCCGCTGCTTGTTGTGCTGCACTGTCACTTCCCCGGTCCGCGCCATCGCCGATCACACCGTTCGTGCGGCCCGACGGTACGCGTACACCGCGTATCCGCCGAAGAGTGCCAGCCAGGCGGCCAGCACCGCTACTGTGCCCAGGTCCGGAGCACTGCCCTGGGCGACGCTCTGGCCGAGTTCGGCGAAGCGGTTGCCGGGCGTCCAGGAGGACAGCGAGCGCAGCCAGGCGGGGAACAGCTCGGCCGGGAACCACAGGCCTCCGGTGATCGACAGCAGCAGCAGGCAGCCCGTGTTGACCATGCCGGTGGACTGCGCGGAGAGGCGGTAGCCGTTGCCGAGGCCGAGCAGGGTGAAGGGGGCGGTGCCGATCCACAGCAGCCCGGCCAGCGCGGCCCACTGCCAGGCCGGCATCCGGACGCCGTTGACCAGTGCGCCCACCAGCAGTACGGAGGCGATGGCCGGCAGTACCGTCACTGAGCCGGTCAGCCCACGGCCTACGACGACCCGTAGCGGGCTCAGCGGGGTGATGCGCAGCTGCCGCAGCCAGCCCAGCTGTTTGTCCTCGGCGACGCCCGTGCCCGTGCCGATCGCCGCGCCCAGCGCGCCGTATGCGGCCATGCCGACCATCGACGCGGTCTTCCACTCCGTACCGGCGCCCCCGGGACCCGCACCGATGTTGGTCATCAGCACGTACATCAGCACCGGCATGCCGATGCCGAAGAGGACGAAGCTCCGGTCGCGCAGGGTGCGACGCACTTCGAGACGGAGGTAGTCGAGCATCACGCAAGCTCCTTCGCGGACCGGGTGGCGGCGGAGTGCACCGGGGTGTGGCCGGCGGCGCTGCCGGAGGTGAGGGTGAGGAAGGCGTCTTCCAGGCCGGTGGGGGTGACCTGCAGTGCGCGGACGAGCCCGAGTCCGGCGAGGGCCACGACGGTCGCGTCGGAGTCCGTCGTCCGCAGCAGCGCGCGGTCGCCGCGCACCTCCACGGCGCTCACGCCGGGCAGGGTGGCCAGCGGCCCGGTCGCCGCGCCCGCGAGGTTGAAGGAGACCAGCGTGCCGCCGGCCCGCTGCTTGATCGCCTCGCCGCTGCCGTCGGCGACCACCCGGCCGCCGTCCATCACCACGATCCGGTCGGCGTGCTCATCGGCCTCCTCCAGATAGTGGGTGGAGAAGACGACGGTGTTGCCGCGGCGGGCGTACGCGCGCATCGAGCGCCAGAAGGCGCGGCGTGCCTCGACGTCCAGCGCCGCGGTCGGCTCGTCGAGCACCAGCAGCTCGGGGTTGCCGGCCAGCGCCACCGCGAAGCGGACCCGCTGGGCCTGCCCGCCGGACAGCCGGTCCACCCGCCGCCCGGCGGCTTCGCTCAGGCCCGCCAGCTCCAGGGCCTCGGTGACCGCCATGGGGCGGGGGTAGGTGGCGGCGACGAACGTGACCAGTTCGCGGACGGTGACCCGCGGCAGGGGCTTGCCGTCCTGCAGCATGGCGCCCACCCTGCCCGCCCGTACCGCCGTCTCCGGGGTGCCGGCGAACAGCCGCACCGGTCCCGTACCGGGCGGCAGCAGCCCCAGCAGCATGGTGAGGGTAGTGGACTTCCCCGCACCGTTGCGCCCGAGCAGCGCCACCGTCTCGCCTGCCGCTATCTCCAGATCCAGCCCGTCCACGGCCCTGACCGCGCCGTAACTCCGTGTCACCCCGGAGAATGCCACCGCCGCGGCGCCGCCTGTCGTGTACGCAGTGCTGACCGGCTCTTTCATCCGTGCCATGCCCCCCGCCTCTCGTTCGATGTCTTTGACGTTACGGAGAGTTGCTGCGGGGCGTTAGAGGCGAATGTGTGTGATCCGCCCTGACAAATGTCACGGTTGACGCGAGGGAGGACGGGTCGCGGGCGCGCCGACGCAGGTGATCCGGGGGGGGAGATCCGACGGGACCCGAGGGATCAAGGCGCATCCGAAAGAATCTGACGCGGCGTCAGGGGGCTTCCGGGCGTGGGACGGATCGGCTATACATGAGGGCCATCGGCTAGAACGCGTTCTAGAAGTCCGAGAGGCATGCCGACGGAGCGCGGCCGCGCCGACCAGGTACGACCCCGGCACGGTCGACGGTGCGGACGGCCGGGCCGGGGTCTTCACAACGTGGTGAAGGAGCAAGCAGCCCCATGCCCATCGACGCCGCCAAGGCCACCTCCGCCGAGCCGCGGACCACCGAACTCGCCTGGGACCACAAGGACGTCCAGCTCTACCACCTCGGCATCGGGGCCGGCGCGGCCACCCCGGAGAAACCTCACCCCGCCACCGACCCGGACGAACTCCGCTACACCCTGGAGAGCGCACTGCACGTCCTGCCCAGCTTCGCCACTGTCGCGGGATTGGGGTCTCCCCTGCTCGAGCGAAGCCGAGAGCTTGGGGAAGGAATGGCCCTCGCCGGCGGGCTCTCCGCCCCGGGCATCGACGTCGACCTCGCCGCGGTGCTGCACGGCGGCCAGACCGTCACCGTGCACCGCGCCCTCCCGGTGAGCGGCCGCGCCACCCAGACCTCGTCCGTCCCCGCGGTGTACGACAAGGGCAAGGCCGCCGTCATCGTGCTGCGCTCCGAAGTCGCCGACGACGACGGGCCCTTGTGGACCTGCGACACCCAGATCTTCGTCCGCGGCGAGGGCGGCTTCGGCGGCGACCGCGGCCCCTCCGCCCGCCTCGGCCTCCCCGACCGCGCCCCCGACCTGCGCACCGAACGCCACATCCGTCCGGACCAGGCGCTGCTCTACCGCCTTTCCGGCGACTGGAATCCGCTGCACGCCGACCCCGGGTTCGCCAAGCTCGCCGGCTTCGACCGGCCGATCCTGCACGGGCTGTGCACCTACGGGGTCACCCTCAAGGCCGTGGTCGACACGCTGCTCGGCGGCGACGTGGCCCGCGTGCGGTCGTACACGACCCGTTTTGCCGGGGTGGTCTTCCCTGGGGAGACGTTGCGGATCGGCCTGTGGCAAGAGCCCGGCCGGATCCAGGTCTCGGTCACGGCCGCCGACCGCGACGACGCGCCGGTACTGGCCGACACGGTGGTGGAGCACAGCTAGCGAGACACCCCGGCAGGGAGACACCCAGCAGTGGGACACCAGTGGGAGACACCCGGTAGCGAGTGCCGTCCGGGGCGCGCCGTCGCCCCGGACGGCCCGGGCTGGGGCGGAATTGCCGTACGTACGAGAGGAGTCGTGACATGCGCGCAGCCGTACAGCACGAGACAGGTCAGGACAAGCTCGAAGTCCTCGACGACGTCGAGGCGGTGGGGTTTGGCCCCGGCAAGGTCAGGATCCGGATCCGGGCGACCGGTCTGTGCCACTCCGACCTCTCGGCGATGAACGGGGTGCTGCCGCAGCCCGCCCCCTTCGTCCCCGGGCACGAGGGCGCGGGCGAAATCCTCGACGTCGGCGACGGCGTCACCGGGCTCGGCCAGGGCGACCGCGTCCTGATGTGCTGGCTGCCCGCCTGCGGCAGCTGTCCGTCCTGCAAGCGCGGCCAGACCCATCTGTGCCTGGCCGGGTTCATGAACGCCGGTACCCCCAATTTCCGGCGCGCCGGCGGTGACGTGTTCGGCTTCGCCGGCACCGGCACCTTCACCGAGGAGGTCGTGGTCGCCGCCAACTGCGCGGTCCCCATCCCGGACGACGTTCCCTACGAGATCGCCGCGCTCATCGGCTGCGGCGTCACCACCGGGCTCGGCGCCGCCCTCAACACGGCCGAGGTGGAGGCGGCTTCCTCGGTCGCGGTGATCGGCTGCGGCGGCGTCGGCATCTCCGTCATCCAGGGCGCGAAGGCCTGCGGTGCGGCCCAGATCATCGCCGTCGACCCGGTTCCCGCCCGCCGGGAGGCCGCGCTCCGCTTCGGCGCGACCGAAGCCGTCGCCCCGGAGGAGTTCGCCGACGCCAAGGCCCGGATCACCGCGGGGGAGGGCTTCGACTACGTCTTCGAGGTGGTCGGCAAGTCCGCCACCGCCCGCACCGCCTACGAGATGACCCGGCGTGGCGGCACCCTGTGCGTGGTCGGCGCGGGAGCCATGGACGACACCTTCCAGGTCAATATGTTCGAGCTGTTCTTCGACGAGAAGCGGATCCTGCCGTCCCTGTACGGGGGCGCGGATGTGCTGCGTTCCTACGAGCGGGCCATCGCCCTGTGGCGGGCCGGCCGGATCGACCTCGAAGGCCTGATCACCCATCGCGTCCGGCTCGCCGAGATCAACGACGCGCTCGACCAGATGCGCTCCGGGACCTCGCTGCGCACCTGCATCGAGATCTGACACCCGCGCTCACGACGCTCCCAGCGCTCACGGCACTCACGGGCCTCACGGCGCGCACCCCGCGCACCGGACCCACCGCACCCACCGCACCCCACCGCGCTCCGCGAAGACTGGAGAGGACAGGAATGGCACAGCCACTGGAGGGCCTGACCGCGATCGTCACCGGTGCCGGGCGCGGCCTGGGCCGCGCCGAAGCCCTCGAACTCGCCCGCCTCGGCGCATCCGTCGTGGTCAACGACTACGGACAGCCGGGCCGCGACGGTTCGGGCGAGGCCTCGGCGGCGCCCGCCGAGGACGTCGTCGCCGAGATCCGTACGGCGGGCGGCCGGGCGGTCGCCCACCTCGGTGACGTCGCCGACCACGACGACGCCCGCGCCCTCGTGCAACTGGCGGTCGAGACCTACGGACGGCTCGACATCCTGGTCAACAACGCGGGCATCCTGCGCGACCGGATGGTGTTCTCGATGACCGAGGACGAGTGGGACTCGGTCATCCGCGTCCACCTCAAGGGCCACTTCAACACCACCCACTTCGCTGCCGCCCACTGGCGCGAGCGCGCCAAGGCGGCCGGTGGCCCGGTGCACGGCCGGATCATCAACACCTCCTCCGAGGCGTTCCTGGCGGGCTCGGCGGGCCAGCCCAACTACGCGGCGGCCAAGGGGGGAATCGTCGGCCTGACCACGTCCACGGCCCTGGCGCTGGCCAAATACGGCGTGACCACCAATGCGATCTGCCCGCGCGCCCGTACCCGTATGACGGAGGACGTCTTCGCCGGCTTTCCCGCACATCCGGGGGGCCGGGAGGCAGGGGAGGGCGAGGGGGGCGGGCTCGATGTGCTCGCGCCCGAGCACGTCGCACCGCTCGTGGGCTATCTCGCCTCGTCGGCCGCGGCCCGGGTCAACGGCCAGTTGCTGGTCGTGCACGGCGGCATGGTCGCCATCGCCGAACGCCCGCGCATCGCCGTCAAGTTCGACACCGGCAAGGATCTCTTCAGCTTCGAGGAGCTGGATGAACTGCTGAGCCCGTACTACGCGCAGCGCCCGCCGGACGAGACCTTCGCGGCGGCCGAGGTGCTGGCCCTCAAGCACGACTGACCCGCCGCGCGGTGCGCCGTGCACCACGGCCGTGGCCGCCGCCCGCGAGGACGCGGTGCGGCGGCCACGGCCGTTCGTACGGTCGGCGAGCGGGGCGCGCCGGACCGCCTTACGCGTCCTGCGGCTGCTTGTCCCGGCGGTGCCGGCCATGGGCGGCGGAGCCGGACTCCTCGGCGGCGGCCGGGCCGCGGTGCTTGCCGGAGCTTGCGGCCGCGGCGGCCTGGGCGGATGCCTCCTGGGGGCTCGCCTGGGTCGTGTCGGTTCGGGCTTCGGACATGGAAAGAGTCACTCCGTCAGATTGCTTACAGCTGTACGCGTCGGGACCTCGCCCGACGACCGCCAAGGCTGACCCGAGCGGCACTGTCGGTGGCCGGTCAACCGGCTGCGTAGCCCCCGCCCGAAATTCTAACGGGGCCGGAAATCGCGCTTCACCGGGTCTACCGGGCCGCCTGAGGTGCCTGTTGCAGGGGAACTGGCCTGCACATTCCAGGATGTGGGGGAAGGCTCCGCGGTTCCGTGGTTGCGGGCCGGGGTTGTGCAGATGCTGTGGAGCGGTTGTCAGTATCCGCCGCATCCGGGAAAATCCCCCCGCCGCTCCCGGCGGCCGTCACGGGCACCGCCCCGGAAGGTGCCTCTTGCATCTCCTGCTGCATCGCCTGCATCGCCTGCATCTCCGGCGCCTCCTGCTCCGGCTGTTGTGGCGGTACCGGCTGCGCCTCCTGCACCGCTTGCTCCGGCGGCTCCACCAGCCGCTCAGCCCATGCCGGCCCCTCGGCAACCACCGCCCCCGCCGGCTCCGCTGTCTCCACAGCCCCCACCGGCTCCGCCACCCCCACCGGCTCCGCCACCCCCACCGGCAGAAAGACCCGCGCCACCCCGCACGGCTCCGCCCCCGTCGCGTACGGCAGCAGCAGTTCACCGTCCGCCGTCCACAGCCCGGCACCCGCCAGCCACCCCTCCGGCGCCGGGTGGTGCCGCAACTGCCGCTCCGCGGGCCGCCAGACACCCAGCCATGTCCCGTTCGCCGCGGCCACCCGGAACGCCACCGCACAGCTCTCCGGCGCCAGCATCTGTCCCGGCTGCATCGCGAACGGTGTGAGGGCCGCCTGCGCCGGACGCAGGCACTCCGGGAAGCGCACCGGCAGACTGCTGCCCAGTACGCACCAGCCCAGCCGGTCGTGCCCCGGGGCGTCCGACCGCAGGAGCAGCAGCCCGCTGTCCGGATCGGCGAGCAGCAGCCGGTCGTTGCTCTCCTCGGTGATCTGCAGCAGCGGACCGGTCTCGCCGCCCCGCTCCAGATCGACCACCACGGTCTTCGTCCGGCCGTCCGTCTCCCGGTCCAGCGCCAGCAGCCGGCCGCCGCGGTCCAGCCAGACGCCTCCCGTACAGCGTCCCGGGATACGGGCGGCCCGCTCGGGTCCTTCCGTACCGCCGTGCAGCAGCCAGAGGGTGGTGTGGTGCTCCTCGGGAGCCAGGGCGTAGCCCCGTTTCCCGCCGGGGGCGGGCGGCAGCAGGGTCAGCGCGGGGGCGTGCACGGCGCCCAGCAGGAGTTCACCGGTGCCGGGGCCCGCCGGGTAGAGCAGGGAGACGGCGAAACGGCCGGCGACCCGACGCAGGATCAGCACCCGTCCGTCCGCGAGCGGCAGCAGCGCGCTGTCCGGTTCCTCGGGCTGGTTGCCCTGCAGCGGCACGGCGTAGGGCTCGGGGCCGTTCAGCGTCCAGCGCTCCGGAAACCAGTTCCCGGCGGCGTCGTCGTGACGGGCGAGCCGGGCGGCGTACGAACCGTCGGCGGCGATCGTCAGCGCCGCACGGTGCGTGCGGTCCCGCACGTCCCGCACGTCCCGCATGTCCTGCATGTCCCGCATGTCCCGCGCACTGGCGTCCTCAGTGGCGCAGATCGTCATCGCAAGGTCACCTCCAGTCGGCAACCGAAGCTAGTTTTCGCACGTCCGGCCGATCGCCGGGAGACGCCACACTTCACGCATAAGGGTGGCGATCGTCCGGTTCGCCGGTTCCCGGCAGGAGGGTTGTGCCTCGGATCTCCGGCACGGGCGGTGCGGATCTCCGGCACGGGCCGGTACGGATTTCTGGCACGGGCCGGTACGGATTTCCGGCACGGCCGGTGCGGATTTCCCGCATGGGCAGGGCGGCGGAGGGGCAGGGGCGGGGGAGACGACCCGAGGGCCCCGCGCCATGTCACAGCTGGGAGGTAATCTTCCACCCGTGCCCGTACTGTCTGAAGTCCTCACCGCGCTCGACGCCCTCTGGCCCCCCGAGCGGGCCGAAGGGTGGGACGCCGTCGGCACGGTCTGCGGAGATCCCGGCGCCGAGGTCCGCCGGGTGCTGTTCGCCGTCGACCCGGTCCAGGAGATCGTCGACGAGGCGGTGCAGCTCGGCGCCGACCTCCTCGTCACCCACCACCCGCTCTATCTGCGCGGGACGACGACGGTGGCGGCCTCGACCTTCAAGGGCAAGGTCGTGCACACGCTCATCAAGCACGACATCGCCCTGCACGTCGCGCACACCAACGCCGACACCGCCGACCCCGGTGTCTCCGACGCCCTGGCCGGCGCGCTGGACCTGCGTATCCTCGGCCCGCTGGTGCCGGACCCGAGCGATCCGGCGGGCCGCCGTGGCCTGGGCCGGATCTGCGAGCTGCCGCATCCGATGACGCTGGCCGAGCTCGCCGCATACGCCGCGGAACGGCTGCCCGCCACCGCCCAGGGCATCCGGGCGGCCGGCGACCCGGACCGCGAGATCCGGACCCTCGCCGTCTCCGGCGGCTCCGGCGACAGCCTCTTCGATGACGTACGGGCGGCCGGTGTGGAGGCGTTCCTCACCGCCGACCTGCGCCACCACCCGGCCTCCGAGGCCGTCCAGACCACCGGAGACCGCCCGCCGGCGCTGCTCGACGCCGCCCACTGGGCCACCGAATGGCCGTGGTGCGAGCAGGCCGCGGCCCAGCTCGATGCGGTCTCCGACCGGCACGACTGGGGACTGCGCACGCACGTCTCCCGTACGGTCACCGACCCCTGGACCGCCCACGCGGCGTCCACCCCCTTCTTCGCCCCGACCCACACCACAGGAGCCCCACGCTGAACGCCGCGCCCGCCGACCAGATCCGCCTCCTCGACGTCCAGGCCCTGGACGTGAGGCTCACCCAGCTCGCCCACCGGCGCAACAACCTGCCCGAGCTGGCCGAGCTGCAGACCCTGGAGGCCGACCTCATCCAGCAGCGCGACCTGCTCGTCGCCGCGCAGACCGAGGAGAGCGACACCAGCCGCGAGCAGACCAAGGCCGAGCAGGACGTGGACCAGGTGCGCCAGCGCGCCGCCCGCGACCAGAAGCGCCTGGACTCCGGTGCCGTCACCTCCCCCAAGGACCTGGAGAACCTCCAGCGCGAACTGACCTCGCTGGCCAAGCGCCAGGGCGACCTGGAGGACGTCGTCCTGGAGGTCATGGAGCGCCGCGAGAGCGCCCAGGAGCGGGTGACCGAACTGACCGGCCGGGTCGAGGCCATCCAGGCCAAGGTCGATGACGCCGCCGCCCGCCGCGACGCCGCCCACGCCGAGATCGACGCCGAGCGCGGCACGGTCGCCAAGGAGCGCGAGCTGACCGTCGCCGACATCCCGGCCGATCTGCTGAAGCTCTACGACAAGATCCGCGCGAAGGAGGGCGGCGTCGGCGCGGCCCGCCTCTACCAGCGCCGCTGCGAGGGCTGCCGCCTGGAGCTGAACATCACCGAGGTCAACGACGTCCGTGCGGCCGCCCCCGATGCGGTGCTGCGCTGCGAGAACTGCACCCGCATCCTGGTCCGTACGCCCGACTCGGGTCTGTAGGCCGTGTCGCGCGCGCTGATCGTCGAGGCGGACGGCGGCTCCCGGGGCAACCCGGGACCGGCCGGCTACGGCGCGGTCGTCCTCGACCCGGAGTCCGGCGAGGCGCTGGCCGAGGCCGCCGAGTTCATCGGCACCGCCACCAACAACGTCGCCGAGTACAAGGGCCTGGTGGCCGGTCTGCGGGCGGCGCATGCGATCGATCCGCAGGCCCGCATCCGGGTGCGGATGGACTCCAAGCTCGTCGTCGAGCAGATGTCGGGACGCTGGAAGATCAAGCACCCGGACATGAAGCCGCTGGCCGCCGAGGCCGGTGCGGTCTTCCCGCCCGGCCAGGTCACCTACGAGTGGATCCCGCGCGCGCAGAACAAGCACGCGGACCGGCTCGCCAACGAGGCGATGGACGCCGGGAAGATCGGCCGGCAGTGGGAGCCGGGCAACTCCACGGCGGCGCTCGTCACCGCGGCCGCGCCCGCCCGCAGCGCCGCCGCCCGGGCCGCCGACGAGGCGGTGGCGACGGCGGAGGAGGCCGCGTCCTCGGCCGCCCCGGCCGTCGGCTGGGGGTCCCCCGACCTCGGCCCGCCGGCGACCTTCGTCCTGCTGCGGCACGGCGAGACCCCGCTGACGCCCGAGAAGCGGTTCTCCGGCAGCGGCGGCACCGACCCCGCGCTCTCCGCCGCCGGGCGCCGCCAGGCCGAGGCGACCGCCGCCGCGCTCGCCGCCCGGGGCACGATCCAGGCCGTCGTCAGCTCTCCGCTGCGGCGCTGCCGGGAGACCGCCGGTGCGGTCGCGGACCGGCTCGGCCTGGAGGTCCGTATCGAGGAGGGCCTGCGCGAGACCGACTTCGGGGCGTGGGAGGGGCTGACGTTCGCCGAGGTGCGCGAGCGCCACCCCGACGACCTCGATGCCTGGCTCGGCTCCGCCAAGGTGGCGCCCACCGGAGGCGGCGAGTCCTTCGCGACGGTCGCCCGCCGGGTCGCCGTCGCCCGCGACAAGCTCCTCGCGCGGTACGCGGGCAAGACCGTCCTCGTGGTCACCCACGTCACCCCCGTCAAGACGCTGGTCCGGCTGGCGCTGGGCGCCCCGCCGGAGTCGCTGTTCCGGATGGAGCTGTCCGCGGCGTCGCTCTCGGTCGTCGCGTACTACTCCGACGGCAACGCCTCGCTGCGGCTGCTGAACGACACCTCGCATCTGCGGTAGCCGGTAGCGGCCGTGGCGCGACAGCGCGGCCTCGGCCCCCATGGCGACGGCGACCGGGCCCGGCACCTCACAGACCGAGGTGCCGGGCCCGTCGTCGTACGCGACGGCCTCAGGCCGCCAACGCCGCCGCCTCCCGGGCGAGCCGGCGCACCCGGTCCCAGTCCTGGGCGGCCAGCGCCTCGGCCGGCAGCATCCAGGTGCCGCCGACACAGCCGACGTTCGGCAGCGCCAGATAGGACGGCGCCGCCGCCAGGCCGATGCCCCCGGTCGGACAGAAGCGCGCCTGCGGCAGCGGCGCGGCCAGCGCCCCGAGATACGCGGTGCCGCCCGCAGCCTCGGCCGGGAAGAACTTCATCTCGGTGACGCCCTCCGCCAGCAGCGTCACCACCTCCGAGGCCGTGGAGACCCCCGGCAGGTACGGCACCCCGGAGTCCTGCATCGCGCCCAACAGCCGCGGTGACCAGCCGGGGCTGACCAGAAAGCGGGAGCCGGCCGTCAGGGCCGCCCCGACCTGGCCGGGGGTGAGCAGGGTGCCCGCGCCGATCACCGCCTCCGGGACCTCGTCGGCAACGGCCCGGATCGCGTCCAGCGCGGCGGGTGTCCGCAGGGTCACCTCGATCGCGGGCAGCCCGCCCGCGACGAGCGCCCGGGCGAGCGGTACGGCATCGGCCGCGTCGTCCAGCACGACGACCGGGATGACGGGGGCGAGCCCGAGGACCGAGGAGGGGGCGGCGCGAGTCACGCCGCCCATAGTGGGCCCGCTCGCCCACTCTCCGCAACGAGCGTTGCACATGCTGCAATCATGGCCCCCTCGCTGTCCGCCGGGCGCTCTTGCCGCCGGCCCGCCCCGCCCGTCCGCCCCTGTCCCCCGCCCTACAGCTCCGTCACGATCACATCGACGGCCCAGGCCTTGCCGTCCTTGGCCGGCGGCTCCGCCTCCACCGCGTACCCCAGTCCCCGCAGCGCCTCCACCAGCTCCGCCGGATCCGCCGGCGCCAGGCCCGCCGACAGCAGATCCCGCACCAGCCGTCCCTTGGTCGCCTTGTTGAAGTGGCTGACCACCGTCCGCTTCTCCACGCCGTCCACGGTCTTCGACTGCAGCACCCGCACCGTCGCGGTCCGCCCGGCCACCTCGCCCTTGGGCTTCCAGGCCGTCGCATACGCCGCCGAGCGCAGATCGAGGACCAGCCCGTTCCCCGCGGCCTCGGGCATCACCTCGGCCATCGGCGCCCGCCAGTACGCGCCCAGCGCGCCGAGCCCCGGCAGCTTCACACCCATCGAGCAGCGGTAGGACGGAATCCGGTCGCCGATCCGTACGGCGCCCCACAGCCCCGAGAACACCAGCAGGGACCGCTCGGCCCGCTTCCGGGCGGCCGCGTCCAGGGACGCCAGGCCGAGCGCGTCATAGAGCACCCCGGTGTAGATCTCCCCGGCCGGCCGCGTCCCTGCCGTCCGCAGGCCCGCGTTCTTGGCGATCTCGCCCTTGAGGCCGTCGCTGAGCCCCAGCACCTCCTGGGCCTTGGCCTCGTCCGCCGCGCACAGCCCGACCAGCTCCTCCAGCACCGCCTCACGCGCGTCGGTCAGCGCGGGCAGCGACAGCGCACCGGCATCCAGCGGCGCCCCGGCCGCTCCCGCGGCCTTCCCTTCGGACGGCGGCAACAGCACGAGCACGGTGGTTCTCCCTCACGGCGGTACGGGCGGTACGGCGGGGCGCGGCCCCGGCACAGGGTATGGCCTGCGGCGGACGGGCCGAGAACCCGCGAGGCGCCGTCACCCGGCCGGCAACCGCGCGCCACCCCGGCCCGGTACCCGCAGGTCACCCCGAGGCCGACGACCGCACGCCCCCGGTTCCGTTCCCGCACGTCCCCGGCCCGGCACCCGCACGCCGCGCCGGGAGCGGCCGCCCGCCATACGCTCGATGGCATGCCCCGTCTCCATATGCATGTGACCGACGCAGCCGAGGCCCCGCTGCGGGTCGCGCTGCAGGAGCTGCGTGGAAGGCTGGAGATCCCGGACCACTTCCCGCCCACGGCCCAGGCCGAGGCGGAGAGCGCCGCCCGCGCCCCGCGCATACCGGCCGCCGACGGCGCGGTGGCGACCGAGCACACCCTGGAGGACGCCACCGACCTCCCCCTCTTCACCCTCGACCCGCCCGGCTCCCTCGATCTCGACCAGGCCATGTTCCTGTCCCGGCGCCCCGGCGGCGGCTATCGCGTCCACTACGCCATCGCCGATGTCGCCTCCTTCGTGACCCCCGGCGGCGCCCTGGACGCCGAGGCGCACCACCGGGTGATGACCCTCTACTTCCCCGACGAGCGGGTGCCGCTGCATCCCCAGGTGCTGAGCGAGGGCGCCGCCAGCCTGCTGCCCGACCGGGACCGCCCGGCCGTCCTGTGGCAGCTCGACCTCGACGCGGACGGCGCCCTGACCGCCGCGTCCGTACGCCGCGCCCTGGTCCGCTCCCGCGCCCGGCTGGACTACGCGGGGGTCCAGCGGATCCTGGACGACGGGACGGCCGAGGAGCCGCTTGCCCTGCTCCGCGAGATCGGCCTGCTGCGCGAGGAGCTGGAGGTCGCCCGGGGCGCGATCTCCCTCCACGTCCCCGAGCAGGAGATCGTCGAGCGGGACGGCCACTACACCCTCGAATACCGCGCCCCGCTCCCGGCCTACGGCTGGAACGCGCAGCTCTCCCTGCTCACCGGCATGGCGGCGGCCGAACTGATGCTGGCCTCCGGCACCGGCATCCTCCGCACGCTGCCCACGGCCCCCGACGGCTCCGTCGCCCGGCTCCGCCTGACCGCCCGCGCGCTCGGCGTCGACTGGCCGCACCACACCTCGTACGCGGCGCTGATCCGCACCCTCGACCCGCGGCGCCCCGCCCAGGCCGCGTTCCTGCAGGAGTGCACCGCCCTGCTGCGCGGCGCCGGCTACACCGTCTTCGACGGCACCGCGCCACGGTCCTCACAGGCGTTGCACGCCGCGGTCGCCGCCCCGTACGCGCATGCCACCGCGCCGCTGCGGCGGCTGGCCGACCGCTACACCTCCGAGCTGTGCCTGGCCGCCTCGGCCGGCGCCGAACCGCCCGGCTGGGTGCGCAGCGCGCTGCCCGCCCTGCCCCGCGAGATGGAGACCGGTGCCCAGCGCGCCAACCTGGTGGAGCGTTCCTGCGTCGACCTGGTGGAAGCGGCGCTGCTCCGGGACCGGGTCGGCGAGATCTTCGAGGCGCTGGTCGTCGACATCCAGGAGAAGGACCCCACCCACGGCACCGTCCACCTCTACGACCCGGCCGTCATCGGCACCGTCGAAACCGCCCCGGAAGGCCCCGCGCTGCCCTTGGGCCACCGCATCCCGGTCCGCCTCGCCGAAGCCGAACCGGGCCACCACCCCGTCCGCTTCACCCCTGCCTGACCGCGGCCCCGCCCCTCTCCGGCGCCGCGCCGTCTCCCGTCCCCGGCGCCGAGCTCCCTCCGGACCCCGACCCCGGCCCCGGCCCCGTACCCTCTCCCGTCCCCGCGTGCACCGCCGCCAGTCGCGCCCGCAGGGCCGTCACCGCCGCCCGCGGGTCATCGGCATGGAACCGCACCGTACGCACCGTCTCCCGCCGCCCCAGCAAGCCGACGGCCACGACCGGTTCGGACAGCTCGACGGTGACCGAGGTCTGATCGCCGACCACCAGCTCCACCACCTCGCTGCCGTCCTTCGCCGGCTCCCGGACGAACCGGAGGTCGTGACGCACGGAGGCGATCAGCTCCAGCGGGATCCGGATGTCCCGGCGCGCACCGGCCCGTAGCCACAAGGTCTCCGCCCCCAGCACATGCGGCCGGGTGACCGCCGCCGCCTGCAGCCCCAGTACCACCAGCACCGTGTAGACGTCGAGCACCAGCATCACCGTGTGCGCCACCGGACGGTCCGCCAGCAGCACGCTGACCCCGACCGACTCCACCACACACACGAACGCCAGCCCGTACACGAACGCGGCCTGCGCCCCCGCATACTTCAGAGCCCGCTCACCCGGCGCCACCCCGATCCGCCGCCGCGCCACCCACCAGCCGAGGCTGACCAGCCACCGCGCCTCGTAGGCGGCCAGCCGGCGCAGCGCGGCCCCCCGGCTCACCGCGCACGCTCCGCGACCAGCTGGATCGCCCGGCGTACGGCCTGGGCCTGCGCGGGCGCGAAGTGCGCGTAGTACGCCGCCGTGAACGCACCACCGGACTCCGTGGCCGCGCGCTCCCAGTGCCCCTCCCCGCCGACCGCGGCGACCACCGCCTCCGGAATGCAGTCCGCCAGCGCCCGCGCGGCCGCTTCCACCCGCGGATCGTCCGCCGCGGCCTCCGCCAGCGCGTCGAGCAGGCCGTACACCTCGTACATCCGCTGCATCGCCCCGGGCGCCGCGACCGCCTCCCCCAGCAGCTCCATCATCCGCTTGTTCCCCTCCGCCTCGCCCGTCGTTTCGAGCAGCGCCAGCACCTCCCGTTCCTTCGCCGCCATCGCGGGCTCCGGCCCCGGGCGCGCGGCGGACGCGCGGGCCATCTCCGCGAAGAGTGCCGCGAGTTCGTCCGACACCGGCCCCTCCGCGGGCAGCCCGCCGTGCTCGTCCGCCTGCCGCCGCACCGCCGCCAGCCGGGCCCGCCGCGACCGGATCTCCTCCTCCTGGCGCGCCAGATCCGCGTCGAGCCCGTCCAGCACCTCGTGCAGCTCACGCCCCGCGTCGGCGGCGAGGACGTCCCGCACCTCGTCCAGCCCCAGCCCCAGCTCCGTCAGCCGGCGCACCCGGGCGAGCGCGACCGCGTCCCGCAGCCCGTACTCCCGGTAGCCGTTGGCGCGGCGTTCCGGTTCGGGCAGCAGCCCGAGGTGGTGGTAGTGGCGTACGGCGCGGGTGCTGACGCCGATCAGACCTGCGAGCTCTCCGATTCTCATGCGCCCAGTACAAACGTTGCCGCTGCGACAAGGTCAAGGCCCGGACATGGCGGGAAAAACGGGGAAGCCCGAGAGGGAACGGGGAAGCCCGAGGAGGAACCGGGAAGCCCGAGGGGGGCGGGGAAGCCCGAGGAGGAACCGGGAAGCCCGAGGGGGGCGGGGGAGCCCGGGGTGGAACCGGGAAGCCCGAGGGGGGCGGGGGAGCCCGGGGTGGAACCGGGAAGCCCGGCGAGGACCGTCTTCCCCTACGGGTAGCATGGTCACCACGGCGGACGAGCCGGCCGGACGGCCGCGTGGGGATCACTGATCCCCCCGAGGAACGTCCGGGCTCCACAGGGCAAGGTGGTGGGTAACGCCCACCCGGGGTGACCCGCGGGACAGTGCCACAGAAAACAGACCGCCGGAGGCTTCGGCCTCCGGTAAGGGTGAAACGGTGGTGTAAGAGACCACCAGCCTCCGAGGTGACTCGGAGGGCTAGGTAAACCCCACCTGGAGCAAGGTCAAGAGGAGGCATCGGCTGATGCCTCTGCGCGGACGACCGAGGGCTGCCCGCCCGAGTCCGCGGGTAGACCGCACGAGGCTGCCGGCAACGGCAGCCCTAGATGGATGGCCGTCTCCCCCCGGCCCGCAAGGACCGGAGGCGACAGAACCCGGCGTACAGGCCGACTCGTCCGCCATTACCGCTCTGACCTGGGGGAATGCCCTGGGCGGGCCGTTGTGCGTCCAGCCGGATTGCCCGGGTCAACGCGGTACCGACGACATAGGGAATCGTCGCCTCTATGCCATCACTCAACTGGCCGAGTCCCGTTCTGACCAAGCAGATGAGAGTCCCTGCATCACCTGGCCGATGGTTAGCCGCGCCTGCGACGTTGAGCCCTCTCCCTCATTGATTCAGCGGGGGGCAGACCAGCCGATTTGGATGACACGGGGCCGCTGCCGGGGATCGACCAAACGGACGCGCCCGGGTGGCATGGGCTCAGCCCTCGTAGTGCCCACCAGCGGTCCTTCGTCCGGGCTCCCCGACAAGATGACGCCTGTGGCTCTGAGTTCCTTGAGGCGTCGGGTAACCGGATCGAACGAGGCGCGGGCTGCGCCGGCGGTGTTGCGGGCGACGATGACGCGGAGGCCGATGTCCCGTGCGTAGGGGAAGTACTCGGTCAGTGCTTCGAGGGGGTTGCCGGAAGGGAGTGCGACGAGATCGTAGTCGTCGATGACGATGAAGATCTCGGGGCCGTGCCACCAGTTGCGGGCGCGCATCTGCTCGGCAGTGACCTGGTCGGTCGGCATCCGGGCTTGGAGGATCGGGGCGAGGCGGCCCAGGCCGTCTTGGAGCGACGCCGCTGCGGGCGCGTAGTGCAGTACGTGGTTCTCGGGGAGCTGGCCGTGCAGTGCACGCCGGTAGTCGCCGACGACCACCAGGGCTTCATGGGGCTGATGCCGCTCGGCGAGGCGCCGGGTAAGCAGGCGAAGGAGCGCGGTCTTCCCGGACTCGCTCTCGCCGTAGATAAGCAGGAGCGGATCGGTGTCGAAGTTGACGTAGGCCGGCGCGAGAGCGGTTTCGTCGAGGCCCACGGCGAAGCCCAGGCCGGGTGTTTCGCTTGCCTTGGGGAGGGCGTCGGCGTGCAGGCGTTCCGGAAGCATGCGCACGGGTGGGCAGACCGGGCCGGACCAGTGGGACGCGATGGCCGCGATCAGGTCGGCGGAGCGTGCAGTGCTGTCCGCATGATCGTGCGTGGTGTGGAAGTCATTGGCATGTGGGAGCGCGGCGGCGTAGTGCAGCCCGCCGATGGCGAGGCCGTGTCCGGGACGGTCGGTGGGCACATTACGGGCGCGTTTGCGGTCATGTTCGGAATCCAACGGATCGGCCATCCGAAGTTCCAGCCGAGTGCCGAGCTGATCTTTGAGAGCGGGGCGGATCTCGTTGTATCGGCCGGCGGCAAGGACAAGGTGGATACCGAAGGCGAGCCCGCGCATGGCCATTGCCTCGACATCGGGGATCAGCGGCTCGTGCTCCCGTTTGAAGGCGCCCCAGCCGTCGATCACAAGGAAGACATCGCCGAAGAGGTGATCGGGATAATGTCCCACGGCACGCCGTCCACGGTAGGTCCGGATGGAGTCGATGTGGTGGGCCCGGAAGAACTGCTCCCGCTCGTCGAGGAGCTCTCGTACTTCAGCGATGGTCCGTCGCACCTTGGCCACGTCCAGTCGTGAGGCCACGTCCCCGACGTGCGGGAGACCAGCCAGGGACGACAGGCCGCCCCCACCGAAGTCCAGGCAGTAGAACTGCACTTCCCGGGGTGTGTGCGTCAGAGCGAAGGACGTGACGAGGGCGCGGAGCAAGGTGGACTTGCCTGAACGGGGGCCGCCGACGACTGCGGCGTGGCCCTGCGGGCCGGAAAAGTCGCACCGGAGAACTTCGCGGCGCTGTTCGAAGGGCACGTCGACGATACCGAGCGGGATGACCAGGGACATCTCCTGCCAGTCGGCAGGCTGGAGACCCCGTTCGGCTGTCACCACGAGAGGGGGAAGCAGATCGTCGAGGGAAGGAGACTCGTCCAGCGGCGGCAACCAGATCTGCTGTGCCGACGGCCCCTGGTCCCGGAGGCGGTCCACCAGGACATCCAGTACGGAACGGCCGGCCCCCTCACCGTCTTGCGGGCCCTCGTCCTGGCCTTGGAAGGACGGTTCTGGAGGTTCGAGGGCGGACTCTGCGGTGAACAGCATCGGTGCGAGGCATTCCCGCCGTCCGGAGGCCGTGGTGTGCCCGGGGCGGTACGGGCCGGAAACGTATGCGGCCTTGAATTGCGTCAGACCTTCTACGCCGTGGCTCAGGAGTCCGGCTCCAGGGACGTTGGGCAAGTGGTAAGCGTCCGTGACACCGAGGGCGATCCGGGACTCTTCGGCGGAGAAGGTCCGCATCACCAGCCGGTAGGAGAGGTAGGTGTCCAAGCCCCGCAGGCGGCCTTCGTCCACCCGCTGTGAGGAAAGCAGCAGGTGCACGCCGAGCGAGCGTCCGATGCGTCCGATCTGCAGAAACGTGTCGATGAACGCGGGCCTGGCCGTCAGAAGCTCGCTGAATTCATCCAGGATGATCAGCAGTGTGGGTAACGGCTGAAGTGGTGCCCCTGCCGCCCGCGCTCTCTCGTAGGCGCAGATGTTGGCGAAGTTGCCGCTGGAGTGCAGCAGTTCCTGACGCCGCCGAAGCTCGCCGGCTAAAGCATCCTCCATCCGGTCGACGAGGGTGAGGTCGTCGGCGAGATTGCTCATGAACGCGGCCACGTGCGGCAGGTCGGCCAGGCCGGCGAAAGTAGCGCCCCCCTTGAAGTCGACAAGGACGAAATTGAGCGACTCGGAGCTGTGGGAGGCCGCCAGGCCAAGAACCAGGGTGCGCAGCAGCTCGGACTTGCCCGAACCGGTGGCGCCGACGCACAGGCCGTGGGGCCCCATCCCGCCTTGGGCAGCTTCCTTGAGGTCGAGGACGACGGGTTTCCCCTCGGCGTCGACACCAAGAGGGATACGAAGCCGTTCCATCGCGGCGGGCTGCGCCGAGGGGGGATCGAAGGCTGTGGGATCGCCCATTCCCATCAGGTCCGTGAATTCCACACTGCTCAGCAGCGGGTCGTCGTCCTCGTCGTCGCTGGTTCGCAGAGGTGAGAGGGCACGAGCGACCGCTGTGGCTTCGACTGCGCCCAAGACATCCGGAATCCCGGTGTAGACGGAGCCGGCGCTGGAGACCAGGCTCAGGACATCCGGCTCAACAGCCAGCCCAGGGCGGCGATCCTGGGACCAGCCGCCTTCGCGCGCACGACCCTGCCGCTTGGAGCCGATGGCCGGCTCCAGCTCGACGACCGATACACCCAGGTATGCGTCCCGGCCGAATGGCCAGAGGAAAGCCGAGGCGGGATCGGGATCCAGAAGTATCACCACGTGGGGACGGTCGAGCAGAGGCCGCGCCTCCCGCTCCCAGGCAGGGCGCGTGGACAGTTCCGCCGCGAGCCCCTCTTCGAGGGCATCGAGCGAGGAATAGATCAGCAGCCGCGGCCGCCCGCCCCCACTATCGGCAGGTCCGTGCTGGGCCTGGCGCGCGTGCGGCAGCCACTTGATCCAATCCCACTCCGAGGCCGAACCGGGAGATGTCACGACCGCGATCCACAGATCGTCCGGCGAGTGCAGCGCCGCCAGCTGGCAGACCATGGCCCGGGCCGTACCCTGCACGGTCTCGGCATCGCCCCGGATCGTCAACCACGGAAACGCACGCAGGGACAGCGCCAGGGGCAGCCTTTCCAGGTACTCGTACGCTTCCACAAAGCACCCCAGGGCATGTGCGGACAGCGGTTCCCACTCCTCTGTGGGCCCGGCCTGCGGTACCACCAGCCGGGTCGCGAGCAGCTGCGGTCCCAGCCCCACACGCACCTGACCGAAATCGTCGTCCCCCGGCCGGCGCTCCCACAGCCTCCTGCGCTCAGCAATCACCGCCCACAGCTGCCCCGGCTCGGGGAACGTACGGCACTCGGCCAGACGCTGAGCTCGCGCTGTCTCCCGCACCTCCTCCCGCGTACGGGCCAGGTACTTCAGGTAGTCCTGACGCGCCGCACGCACCCCTGACGAAGAGCCGCGCCGAGCACGGACGACCTGCCTCACCCCCATAGCCGCAGCCGAGACGACCATGATGCCGCCCATGATCCTCATAATCGGCGGTGAGCCGGGCAGGAAGAAGTACACCGCGCTACTGACCATCGCCACCATGGGCAGCAGCATCAGCACAGCAGACTCGCCCTGGCGCTCGGGCAGTACGGGAGGCGCCTTCAGCTGTAGGTCGACCTTGGAATAGTCAGGGAGCGCCGCACGTGGAGGGCGCTTGATGGTGATGGTTGCCAAGGTGAGTCGGCTACTGCCTCGGGTCGGGGCCGGACGCCCGCTGGCTGTAAGGAGACTGCGGCGGAACGACGGGGCGGCGGCGCTTGACGACGACCACCGCTACTCCCGTAAAGAGCCCCAGCACTGCCGCACCGGCGACACCCCACACGACGTACGCCGACCAGCCCTTGCCGGCAGACGCATCCGGAGCTGCTGAGTGAGAAGGGGAAAGCGCCGCTGTGGACGAGGAAGCTGATGGGGCAGGCAGCGGTCCGTTCTTCGGGCCGGCGGGGATGTCCTCGGTCAGGGCACTGTATGGCCGGATGAAGCCATAGCCGTAGCGCTTGTCGGGAAGCTGGGCTCCCTTCATCGACGCGGGCAACTTGGCTGTCTTCACCAAACGATTAGCGATCTGGCCAACCGTGAGCTTCGGGTACTTCGAGCGGAGGAGCGCGGCCGCAGCCGATACGTAGGCCGTGGCATCAGAGGTTCCCGATTCGGTCTGGTACTGGTGGTTCAACCCCGCCGAATAATTGTCCACCCCCGGCGCCGCGAGCATGTTGTTCGACCCGTAGTTGGACTTTTCCCAGATCCTTCCTGATGAATCGACGGCGCCGACTGAGATCACTCCTGGAAAACTCGCAGGATAGTTCGGCTTGCCCCCACCGTCGTTCCCTGCGCCGGCGACAACCACAGCGCCCTTCTGCTGCGCATATCGAACCGACTCCTCCAGATCTGGGGCCCTGTGGGGGGAGGCCAGGGACAGGTTAATGACCGACGCGCCGTGATCGACGGCATAGCGGATGGCTTGCGCCACCCCTTTGGTGGAGCCGAATTGCAGTTCGCCGTCCACATTGACTCGCAGTGGCAGGATCTTCGCGTCGGGAGCCAGACCCTTGATACCTGCGGCGTTGCGCGGTCCATGTCCATGACCTGCGATCAAGGAGGCCATCGCAGTGCCATGGACATTGTCCGTTTCACGATCGGCCCGCCCACCACCCGAGAGGAAATCCTTTCCGGGCAGTACGTTGCCTACGAGATCGGGGTGGGTACCGTCGACGCCGGTGTCAACGACGGCGACGGTCACCCCGCGGCCCGTGGATACCTTCTCCATCGCATCCGCATCGAATGCCGACAAGGCCCACTGGTGGTCGCGAATGGAATCCGCGGCAGCTGGAGGCGCCAGATGCACGCTGCCGACCGCGCACAGCAGCACCGTCCCGCACGTCGCTTTCATCCATCGCTTGAACGTCACGCCCTGCCGCTTCCTTCCGAACGATCTGGTTCTGCCTGATGGTTGCCCTGTACTGGCCCGTCAGGGTCACCAGCATCCTCAGAAGCCGAGACGCCGACAACTCCCGGCACGACGTCCCGCTGCGACGCCCAGGTCTCCTCGTCCTCGACCAAGTAGTCGGGGCGTGAGGACTGTCGCCGTTTCTTGTCGTCGCTGGCCTGCTGTCCACCGTGCGGCACACCCATCGGGCCGCGGGCACGGGATGCGCCCTCCGGACCCCCACTCAGGGCGCCGCCACGACTGCGATGCAATCCAGATCCACCTTGTGCACCACGCCCCGGCATTCCGGGCTTTGCCGGCTCGCCGACAACACCGCCCGGGCGTCGTGCCAACCCTCCGCCTTGACGACCGCGGATGCCTTCCTTGCTCGAGGCGCCTGGGCCGGCGGCACCACCGATCGGCGGGCGTCCCGTCTGGCCCGGCTGCTTGGGAGTCCCCGGCGCACCAGCCCCCTTCGCACCCGCACGACCTCCAGGAGGCGTGCTGGGAACACCAGGAATGCCGGGGAGCGCGACCTGCCTGCCAGCATTCGAACCACGCCCCCCAAACACTGACTGACCACCAGGTGGCATACCTATCGGACCAGGCCCTGAACCCGGAATTCCGGGCGTTCCGGCTACCGGGCCTCCTCGCATGGCAGGAGGATCAGCGGGGGCGGGCACACCACCGCGGACTCCATCCAACGCCGTCCCAGGAAGTGGCGCTTTCGGCATCGGCTGTTGCGCCCTGCCGCTGGCAGTACCGGTGTCAGAACCGTCTGTCTTCGCAGTATGCGGTGAGCTGACAGCTGCGCCCGGCATCCTCGTTCCGCCTGACGTTCTGTGGGTTCGTGAGGAATTGGGGCCGGCTGTCCGCGGGCTCGCCACAGTGGGAGCGGGGTCAGCTGACACAATTGGTGGCGGCACGATGGTGTCCGGCGCCGGGACAGGCTTGTTCTTCTCGGTGATCGGCGGTCCCGCAAGCTGATTCGCCTTGATGTTGTACGAAGCCCCGAGTTTCTCCATGTGTGCGGCCGCCTGTAGGGCGATCTCCCGTCCACGGGACAGCGAGTCGGCATTCTTCGCCCGCGCGTCGGCAGCACTCATTCCCTTGGACGTATCGTGCTTTAGTCCGGAATCGTCGCGGCTGAAGGCGTCTTCCACCTTGTCCCAGCCATCTTTTGCGAACGAGATTGCTGCCCCGATAAAGTGCCCGTGGTTGTACTCACTCGCGGTGTCCTGTAGCGCGGTTACAGCCCGCTTGGCCTCCCGCAGGTCGATCGCGGCGGACTTCAGCGTGTGCGAGGTGTTTTTCGCGTACAGCGAGCCGTTCTTGAGGCTCGTACTCAAAGTTTTGGCTCGTACTGCGAAGGCCTCCGCAGCGGTTCCGTGCCAGTACTCCAGGACATCGGCCACAGCCTTGTCCAGTAGATCGCGCACACTGCCGTCCGGTGCATCACCGGCGAGCTGGTCATGTACGTGCTTCCAGTGGTCGGCGATTTCCTCGACCTTGTCCGGCTGCGCGTCGCGCACCATGGCCTTCAGCGACTCAAGCGTACGGCCTGAGAAGTCGGTGGTATGTCCGCCCCCGCTACCCATCTCAATCCTCCCCGTTGCGCCGACCTGCTTGCATGTGCCGGCTGCAGTTCACCTCAGCGCATGGATACGCGGACCTCTTGCTCACGGCTGTCGTAGCCATCGTGCACGGTCCTCGTGTTCTTGCCGACTTCGGCGATCATGTGCTTCAGCTCGGTGACCATGTCGGCGAGCTCTCGCTTCATCTTGCTGTGCGCCTGTCGGAGCCCGGCCTCTTCAGCGAAACCCTGCCCGAGGTACCCCTCCGGCAACTCCGTTTTGTACTCCGCGGTTGCTCCGACACCGTCCATGGTGTCCACGATCGAGTTGAGCCGAGTGATGACCTGTTGCAGCGCGCTCAGATCGACTCGATATTCCTCGGCCATCTGTAACTCCCCCCGGTGTCACGCTTGGTGCTGTGCTGTGTTTGGCGCCTGACGCCACAGGCGGCGGACTTATGTAACTCCCGTCAGAAGCCCAGGTCAACCGGCTTCCTGGCGGTTACCAAGGAGTTCCATATCTGTCCTGAAAGCGCCGCTGATATGGCTGACGCGAGGCGTGGAAAGACGGCGCTAGTGGCCGGGTACGCCCAAAGGGGGTGTACCCGATGCAGCGGTGATGGAGCGGTCGGGCATCCATCACCCAGTGCGATGACGCCTGGGTGCGACCACCGTCCGGTCAGCACCGTCACGGCAATTTTAGATCTGTACAGCCGTGGCGCTTCGCAGACCGGGTGGCAAATTCCCTCAATGCCTGCCTCTTCCCCTGGGCTGCGTCGCCGGAGAACGTTTCGGACCCATCGGCATCGCGCCCGTTGTAATTACTCCAGCTCCCGATGATGTAGCGAGCTCGCTGTCCATTTGAGCACGTCGCCGAACCCCGGTACATTTCGTCACCCTCGTCGTCGGAGTAAATGCTGTACCCCGCGTGCGCTTTGTCGAACGGAGGGTAGTAGGCGCTCATGACGTATCGCGTTCCGAGTCCATCCCTTGACTGAATGAAGCAATCCTCAATGGGTGCGCTTCCGTCTGCGCGTGATCCAATGGTGCTGACGTTGATTCCTTGACAGGTCCCTGCAGCTTTTCCTGGCGGCTCAGGCTTCATGGAATCGTTGCCAGGAATGGCATTGACTTGATCTCGGCCTTGGGGTGTCTCGCAACCCCATGCTTCGGCTGCCCGCTCAGCGGTGTGAACCGCGGTGAATCCCAGCCGCGTCTTCTGGTTTGAACTCGCGGCCTTGAACGTTCCGTCCAGGGTTACGAGCAGACTGCGTCCACGACCCTTATTTGAGCAGTTCATTGCGACGACAGCGGCACCTCGATCTTCCGTCCCAGCCACGACGCCGTGCCAGCCATGTCCGATCGGCGAAACCGGACCGGGAGCCCCGCCAAACGACCCATGCCGCAGTTCACCGACACCTCCGTCCGGATTATCATTCCAGTCAAGTGACACATCGAGATAGTTACCATTGGCTTTGGAGGAGACTATGCAGCGATGCAGAGTGCCTGAGTCAAATTCCCGACCGTTGTTGATAGAGGCGTCCCTTGCTTTTAGACTGTCCACACCCAAGAGTTGATTCAGTTGGGACGACTCGATGCTTCCCCGGCAGGCATCGGAAAGGGATCTACTGTCATTCCAACGGTCATACGCCCCGCTGAAATAGAAGATGCTGGGCACCGCCACCACGAGGACGATGGCCGCAGTGATCAGCCACCGCTTGCGCTCCCGGCGAACGATCCGAGGGTCAGGGTCCCCGATACGGCGTTCAGCCGTTGTGGATTCCATGACTAGTTGTCTCCGCGTCCAAGAGAGCGCCCCGCCTCGGTGAGGCCGCTTTCGTACGTGTTGTTCGTATTCTGCTGGTCGTCGTCGGCTTCCCCGCTGTCGGGGTCCAGGCCGCGCTCGGTGTACCAAGTGGCGACCATCTCATTCACACTTTTGCTGCCGGCCCGAGCATTCGCCTCAAGCTCCCCATCGGCGTTCAGCTGAATGTTGGTCGTCGCATGGTCCAGCCATGCCTTGGATCCAGCGTCTATAAGCCGCACGGCAATGTCTCCGGCAACGGGAATCTTAGTAGCGCCGGCGGAAACTATGTGCTGAGCAGCCTTTGTCTGCCATGCCTTTGCCGATGCTTCACTCTCTTTGTGATCCAGAATGACATCTGCCTGAACCGCGTCATAGGCGCCCATGGCATGGGCCGCATTTTTCATGAAGCCGTTCATGGCCTTCGGGCTGACATCGGGCTGAAGCGAGGCCAACTCATGCGCCGCGTGCTTGATTTCGGCTTCATGTAGGGCGCGGAAGGAATCAGGGTCCTCTGCGACTCCCCGCATGGTCCTGGTGAGAGCCCCAGGGTCGAGGCGGACCGCCGTATTGTCCTGAGTGCCGGAAAGTGCGTCGTGCGTCTCGGAGACATAATCACGCAAGACGTTGGTGATGGGGCCCCGCATATCGCTCAGGAGCGGCTTGTACGGACGAGACTCGTCATCGTCTTTACGATTGGGGGGCGGCGTTTCGCCGCCCAAGGCATTGACAGCGTCGCGCATAACCCTGGTCTGCGCTTCGGTATGTTCACGCGAGCCGTATTCGGTGGCGCCTCCGGGCCCAGTTGCTCCGGCCTCGATCGCTAACGCCAACGAGTGATGGCCTGTCTTACCGTCAAAGGGGTCCTTCGGCCACTCCCGTTCGCCGGCAAGGTACTTGAGGCGATCGTCTTCGTGGTTCACACCCGGATCCAAGAATTGGGTGGCGGCATCAGGGTTCTTCGCCAAGGCGTCCATCAACCCCTTCATGGGGTCGCTGCCCCCTCCTTCACCCGAGTAGTCGACCCGAGCCATGACAGAGTCGGGCGCCCACAACAGCTGCGGCGTCAGTGACTTGTGGGACCGTTCAAAGCCCACCAGGCCCCGGCCGTAGTCATTGAGGAAGTCGGTGTCGTAGCTGCCGCCCCGCATGAGACTGCTCATGAGCTGGTAGCCCTTGGCGCTCGGCCCGCCGGCCCCTCCCGGGTCGATCGTCTGCGACCCGAGGGCCAGCATCTTCTCCTTCCACCCGTCCATCGCCACGCTGTCGCTCTGCGTGGCGATTCCGAGTGTGGAGCCGAGGCCGGCCTGCAACTGCTTGAGGGCGGCGTTGCGCTCGGCACCCGGCTCTCCCGAGTTCGGGCCTGACGCCTCACGCCAGAATTCGAGCGCCCCCTTCGGACCCAGCGTGGTGGCGAACCTCTCCGCGAAGACCATGTCGTTCTTCCGCTTCGAGAGGATACTTCCCAAACGCTCCAGCTCATCGTTGGACAGGTCTTCGCCCCCCTTCTTGGTGAGCCTGAGCGCGTCGGTCAGGTCTTTCTTGGCGTCCCGGGCCGCATCCAGCGACGTGTAGATGTTCTTGTTGAACGACTCGTTGTTCTTGCCGTTGGAGTCCTGACTCAGGGCCCACTCCGCGGCTTCGTCCGCAGCGGTGGCATCTCGCAGGACCTTTTCGATGCGATGCTTCATCGCATCGATGGCTTCCTGACGCTTTTCGTAGTAGCGGATGCGGGAGTACGACCCTGGAAGGTCATCGGGCTCGGGTTTGACATCGGTGATCGTGCCGTCCCCCGCCACCTGGAGATGCTCCGACGGCGCTTCCTCATCGACGATCCTGCGGAGTTTCCTCTGGGCGCCGCTGAACTCCGCATGCGCATCGCGCAGCAGCGAGGTGACGGACTGCGCCTCTGCTGCCGCCGCCTGATACTGCTTCTTGATCGTGGCGAGCGAGACCTGCGCCTGCTCAGATGCCTCACCCTTCCAATCAGATTTCAGGGGCTTGGTGACACGAGCCTCGAAGAGCTCCTGCAGCCCCTGGTACTTGTTCGGCAGCAGCTTCCACTCGTCTGCCGCAGCCTGAAGCTTTCCGAGGTTGGCGTGGAGGAGGCCGGAGAAGGTAACCACGATCAGTTCCTCCCGCCGTTGAGCGCGTCCATTCGGGACTTCTCGGCATGATCGGTCTGCGCGTACGACGTGGTGGTGTTGTGGAGCTTCGCAGTGGCATCGGACAGCATCTTGCTGAGGTTGCCGGCCTCTGCCGCCCACCGCCTGTGCAGCCGGTCCAGCCCGTTGGCGGCTTGCCAGCCGCTCAGCGCGCTCCATGCCGCGTCTGTTGCGGACAGGGCGTTCATGTCAACCTTGTCCGTGTCGCTCCGCAACTGCTCGAGCGTGTTCGCCGCCTTGGTGAGTACCTCAGTACTCACAGACGTCTGGCGGCCGGGGTGCCCCGTGCCGCTGGCGCTCTTGCCTGCGGCGGAGTTAAGTTCCATCTTCACGTTCTGCCCCTTGGCAGAATCCGTGAGCGATCCGTCAGCGTTGTAACGGAAGGGATTGAGCCGGCGGTCCCAATCCTGGTCGTAGGTCACGTGCTTCCCCCTGGCGATGCTTCCGTGTGATCACTATGAACACACGGAAGCAGGAGCCTAGGACGTCAAGTTGAGCAGGAGCAACGAGCTCAGTGGTCTGTTTCGAGCCGACTTGTACCTGAGGGTGCCAGCCGGTCGTCGGCCCCCTCACTCGGGTGGCGAACGCCCGCCACAGTCTGGATCGTGCAGCGATCGAGCTGGACTGGTCACCGTGCGCGACCGTGCGTGCTCCCTCCCGGACTCGCCTGAGCGCGATGCCGACGGGCGCCCGGTCGCCATCTGGTACTGATGCTGATCGTTCGTCCTGTGTCCGCCGCGTGCCGTTGCGTCGATCCGTCCCGTACGTCGTGCACCGGATGTGCACCGCGGTGGTTTTGAGGCTGTATCTACGCAGGTCACGGCGCCTGTCGGTAAAAGCACCAGCAATCCCCGGCGTACAGGCCGACTCGTCCGCCCTCACGACTCCGTACCGGGCCGCCAGGGCCCGTCGGTGGCCCGGGCTGTTTCTGGACGGTCGGCGCGGGTGGCCCCAGAATCACCGGGGGATTGGCATTTTCCGGAGAATGCGGAAGATGACTGCCGGATTCCGGTGTACCGATGACTGCCCGCTGCCGGCCGGGCCGGATCAACCGCCGGTGTCGAGGTGCGAGGAGAGCCGGGGCACCAGGCCTCGTTCCCGTAGCTGGTGGGAGTGCAGGAGGTAGCCGAGGTGCAGCCGGTTTCTTGCTCCCAGCCTTCGCATAAGGTCGGAGACATGGCGCTGGCAGGTCCGTAGGGACATGCCCAGGCGGCGGGCGATGACCTTGTCCTCAAGGCCCTCTGTCAGCAGGTGGGCGATCGTGGTCTTGATGTCGTCCAGGACTTGGTCGGCGGTCACCGGGTCGTACCTGGAGGGGAAGGGAATGGCCGTGCTCCAGGCCGGTTCGAACGAAGTCCGCATGAAATCGACCACATGGGGATCCCGGACGATCAATGCGCCGTACCGGTCGTCGCACAGCGAGGTCACCGCCACCTTGCCGTCGAAGAGGAGCAGCTTCATGAATCCGTCGCTGCGGGTGCGGACTTCGGCTCCCCGCGCGGTGACGTGATGGACGAACTCCGTGGTCGCGGGGCTGAATCGCGCGGTGTGCTGGTAGAGGGTCCGCAGCCGGACGCCCCGGTCCAGTAACTCGTCGGTGCGCTCCTGCGATTCCTTGAGCGCTTCGGCCGGCCGTGCTCCGCCCGGCTGAGCGGTGATCACCTCCTCGGTGGCCTCGGCGGCGAGCTGGGTGAGGGCCCGGCGGACCGAGGGAAGGTCCGGAATGATCTCCAGCGGGCTCGCCCCGGCCTCGTGCAGCGTGGCGCTCTCGTAGACCTGCGCGAGCTCGGAGTACACCTCGCGGATGGCGTCCACCTCACGCTGACGACGGGTGAGTTCCCTGACGATCGGCCAGACGAACTGCACCCTGGCGCTCTCGGGTGAGAGGGCCCGCAGGGTGCCCTTTTCCCACGAGGACCTGCAGAGCAGCCTGAGCGTCATCAACTGGTCGATCGCCCGGTCCAGGCACTCGTCGGACATCCGCGTCCGCGTACGCACCTCGTGGGTCGCGATGCCTTCGGGGACCTCGGCCAGGAACCGGTACACAGCCCGGACTTCCTCACTCAGCACAGGCCATTCCCCTGTGGCATGAAGGCCGGATACCTCCACGTTGCACACCCCCGGTGTGTCTGAGCCGCGCGGCACATCGATACCTGGCACGCCGGAGGCCGACTCCGGAGGCGGAGCACCCGGAAGCGGCCTCGATTACCCCATCACTCATACTTTATGCCGAGTTAAGGAATTCTCCGTACTGGCTTCGATGTTCGCCACAATTGGCTGGTTTCAGCGGAGTGGCGACGCAGCGGAGTGGCGACGCAGCGGAGTGGCGACGCAGCGGAGTGGCGACGTAGCGGAGCGGCGGACAGGACGGCCCGGAGCGCGGGCCGGATGCGCGGACCGGATCGCTCCGCTCCCCAACTCCTGCTCCGTTCACCGCCCCTTGACGTATCTGCGCCAGACGCAGACACGACACCCCGGGTGTGTGTACGCACCGCCCGTTGTCACGCAGGCTCATTACGGTGCCGGTCCCCTGAAGACACGGAGTGGTCATGACGCTCACCGCACGATGTCCGGCTGTACCCGTACACCACGCCCTGACCAGCGGCCCGTCGGCTCTCGGCCTTGGCATGACCGCCGACCTCGGCTGGGGAGACTGAACGTTCCTCCTCCCCGGCAACCGTCCGCTGACAGGAGTTCCGTCCGTGAACGCAAGGCGCTATTCGCTCACCCCGCAGATGGCCCAGTACGACGACTTCGTCGATCGCGGGGAGACCCGCTGGGTGCCCTACCTGATGTACTTCCACCGTGCGGACTACCGCTCCGGCGTGGTGAACACCGATCGTCTCGGATTCCGCGTCTCCCATGGCGCCACCGGCACCGCCTCCGTCGCCGACGCACCCGCCGACGGCACGGTCAACGTACTGGCGGGCAGCTCCACCGCATTCGGCGTGGGCACCACCAGCGACGCCGCCTCGATCCCGTCGCGGCTGTGGACCCGGCACGCGCCCTCCGCGCCCTGGCTGAACCTCGGTGCCCGCGGATACTGCTCCACGCAGGAGATGATGCTCTACCTGCTGCACCGCGAGATGCTGCCGCCGGTCGACCAGCTCGTCATCCTCTCCGGGCTGAACAACCTCGCGCTGGCCGGCCTCCCGCGGGCCCTGCAGGGCGATTACGGGGCCTTCTTCTTCTCCGGCGAGTACTACCAGCAGATGGAGGAGCTGCGCGCGCGCCACCGCAAGGCCAAGCGCACCGGCCGGTTCGGGCGCGGCGAACGCCGGTCCGCCGAGCCGCCGCCGGCCCCCGCCGACGAGGCGCCGTTGACCCTCGACGAACGGCTGGCGACCGCCATCGAGCGCACGGCGCTCGACCTGGAGCGCTTCAAGCTGCTGGCCGGCACCTCCGGCACCCGGATCTCGTTCGCCCTCCAGCCACTGGCCACCTGGGTGCGGGAGACCCCCTCGCCCGAGGAGGCCGAGCTCTTCCGCGAACTCGACGGCAAGCAGTCGACGTTCTGGCAGCTCTTCGGTGAGATCGCCCCCGCCGAGGTCGGCCGCCGTTACGCCGAGGGCATCGCGCAGGCGTGCGCCAAACACGACGTGGCGTTCCTGGATCTCAACCCGCTCGTGGCGGAGGCCGCAGATCCCGGGCAGTGGCTGTTCGTGGACCGCGCGCACTTCACCGACGAAGGCTACGACCTGGTCTCCGGTCTGCTGGCCACGGGCCTGGGTCTGTCCTGACCACGGGCCCGGCACACCGGAGCGGCCGGCCCCGGCCTGGCCACGGGCCCGGCGCACCCGACGGCCGGTCGCGTCCTGACCGCGCCGACGGACCCCCGCATCGCACCCGCCACTCCTGAAGGGAACCTCCCATGGCTCTGCTGCGTAAAGTGCTCGGCTTCTTCTCGCGCAAGCGCAAGACCAAGTCCAAGGACGACGCCTCCATCTACCCGATGTTCTGACACCCCGGACCCGGAACCGGAACCACAGGAGGAGCGTCGATGCAACGCCAGCAGGCGGCGGCCGGCACCGCCGGCCGCCGGCCCCGGGCTGTCGCGGAGGAGTGCCGCACGCTGTACGTAGAGGCCGCGGACCCGGAGGGGTTTCCCCCGAGGGTGGCGCTTCCCGGCGAGTACTCCCGTGCGCTGACGGCATCCGCGCCGACCCTGGAGGACTGGGAGCGCCGGGCCGGCGCATGGTCGGCCCGGGCCGGCGACGACTACCGGGCGCTCGCGGCCCGGGCCGCCGACCAGGAGTCGCGCGATGCCCTGGTCCGCCGGGCGGCCCTCGGCGCGGCCCCGCTCGCGCTGGTCTCGGGCGCCTGGCTGCAGTGGCTGAGCAGTCCCGGCAACGGCGACAGCGAGCTGACGATGCGTACGCTCGCGCTCTACGCCCAGGACCTGGGCGCGGGGCATCCCGGCGCCGACCGGGGCAGCGCGTACCGGGCCCTGCTGCACCACCTGCGGCTCGCGGAGCGCGCCGCACCCGCCACCCGGCTGACCCAGGACCCGCAGGTCTCCGACCTGGCCTTCGCCCTGCCCGGCCCGCTGCTGGCCATGAGCCGACGGCCCGACGAACACCGCGCGGAGCTGGTGGGCGCCGATCTGTGCCTGCGGGCGGCCGGGCTGCTCCCGCCCCTCGCCCTGGTGCGGGAACTGCTCCCGGCCGCGGCCGACTGGACCGCCCTGGACCCCGGGGCCGCCCGCCGGGCGGATACGCCGACCGGCCTCGCGCTCGGCCGTGCTGCCGCCGCCGCGTTCCCGGCCGGGGGCCCGGATGCGCCGGCGCTGATCGCGGGATTCCGCTGGGCCCTGGACCTGCTGCAGCGGTGGAGCAGCGGCCTGTACGAGGAGGTGTCGGCGGCCCTGGACCCGGCCCATGACATGGCGGAGCTGCTGAGGCTCAGGGCCCGCGAAGCGGCCCTGTACCACCAGGAGTTCAAGGTCGAGGGCCGCCCGCTCGGCGACTGGTTCGCCGAGGCCCGTACCGCACCCCACGGACTGCTCCGGGCCCTCGCGGCCAGTCGGCTCGTCAGGCCGGGGAACCCCGGGCGCAGCCCTCTGCTGCGCGGCCTGATCTCCGAGAACGGCCCGATGTTCCGGATCTTCTCCCCTGCGGACGAGGCCGTGATCCGGCGCTGGATCCGTTCGCTGCCCGCGGGCGCGGGCGCGGTTGCGGACCGCGGTGGACAGGCCACGGGCACGGACGCGGACACAGCCACGGACATCACGGCCACGGACGTCACGGACACGGCCACGGACACGGACACCGTCACGGTCACAGTGACAGTCACGGACCCGGACCCGGACCCGGCCCCGGACACCACGCGGCCCCTCCCCGCCCCGGCGGCCGTACGAGCCCCGGCCGCGCGGCGCGACCGGGCCCCCGGCACCCTGCGCGAGGCGTACCACCTCCTGCTCAGCCGCGGTGACACACCCGCGCTGCGCCGGTACGCCACGGGGTACGTACACGGCTGGCTGGCGCGCTCCCGCGTGGGCTGGGACACGGCCGGGCATCTGCCTCCGCGCCACTGGGATCCGCGGGGGCTGCGCCCGTGGCTCCAGGAGCAGCACGACCGGCACGGCCGGGAATTCGAGCAGGGGGCGGGCGCACCCGTGCCCTCCAAGGAGGCGCTGGTCGACGCCACCGTGCAGCTCGCCCCCCTGACCCTGATAGACGGCAGCTGGCTGCAGGGCTTCACGGACTACGGCCATGCCTCCTCGGACGTCGGCCATCTGCTGTTCTCCACCTACTGGGACGAACTCGGCAACGGGGACCTCGGCCTCAACCACCCCCTGATCTACCGCGAGGTGCTGCGGGAGATGGGCGTCGAACTGCCGCCCACCGCCTCCCGCGAGTTCGCGCAGTGGCCGGGGTTCCGTGAGGAGTCGTTCGAGCTGCCGGTGTACTGGCTGTGCATCGGCCGGCTGCCACGCACCTTCCTGCCGGAGGTGCTGGGGCTGAACGTGGCGATGGAGCTGTCCGGCGTCGGCGGCGGCTACCGGCGCGCCCGCATCGGCCTGGAGGCGTACGGGTTCAGCACCCGTTTCGTCGACATCCACAACACCATCGACAACGTCGCCACGGGCCACTCCGCCTGGGCGGCCGACGCGGTGGACGCCTATATGGCCACCCTGCCCTCCGTACTGGGGCCGGGGTGCGAACCGGAGATCTGGGAGCGCGTCAGAACGGGCTACCGGTCGTTGAACCCACCGGGCGGACGGCGCGCCAGAAGGGCCGCCCGGCATGCCATACGCGCATACGAGAACAAACGCCCGTACGGAAACAAGGGAGAGGTTCATTGAGTCACGTCCTGGCCTTCATCGCCGTCGCCCTGGTGGTGAATCTGACACCGGGACCGGCGATGCTCCACTGCGTCGCGAGCAGCGTCAGCAGGGGGCCGCGGGCCGGTATCAGGGCAGCTCTGGGCGTGGAACTCGGGGTCTTCGTCTACGTCGTGGCGACCGTGACCGGGCTCGCCGCGCTCCTGGTCTCGGCCCCGACCGCCTACACCGCGGTGCAGCTCCTCGGCATCTGCTTCCTGGCCTACATGGCCTGGACGAGCATTCCACGCGGCAAGCAGGGCGAAGGGGAGGACGGCGTCGCCCAGCGGGGTTCCGGTGGCCGCCCGTTCGTCAAGGGCTTCCTGCTCAATGTGTCCAATCCGAAGATCGCCCTGTTCTTCCTGACCATCCTTCCCCAACTGGTGCCCTCCGGAGCGAGTTCCTGGCAGCTCCTCGCCTTCGGCCTGGGCTTCAACCTCTCCGGATTCACCGTCAACACCCTGGCGGGCCTCCTCGGCCACCAGCTCGCCCCGGTCACCGACCGGCTCGGCCCCGTGCGCAATGTCCTGCCCTGGATTCCTCCCGCGGTGTTCCTCGCCCTCACCGCGGCCGCGCTGTGGAGTGTGATCACGTGATGCGAGAACGGCTGGCGGCCCTGCGGGCCCGAATAGACGCCGCGGCCACGGCCGCGGGCCGGCGCCCCGAGGCGGTGGAACTGCTCGCCGTCTCCAAGGGACACCCGGCCTCCGCGATCCGCGAGGCCCACGCCCTCGGCCTGAACCGTTTCGGCGAGAGCTATGCCGGCGAGGCCCTGCCCAAAACGGCCGAACTCCGCGGCTCGGGTGTCCAATGGGTGTACCTGGGACCGATCCAGAGCAACAAGACCAGACTCCTGACGGAGCATTTCTCCTGGGTGCTCGGGCTCTGCTCGCTGAAGGCGGCCCGACGGCTCGACGCGCAGCGCCCCGACGACCTGCCGCCGCTCCAGGTGTGCGTCCAGGTCAACGCCGACGGCGATCCCGCCAAGGCGGGCCTCGCCCCGGATCAGCTCGATCCGTTCCTGGAGTCAATCCAGGACCTGAGGCGCCTGACCGTCCGCGGCCTGATGACCATTCCCCGCAAGGCGGTGCCCGCCGCCCCCGTGACCGGCCCGCCCGCCTTCGAGGTACTGGCCGAACTGTTCGCCAAGCAGGTCGCGGCCGGGCACCGGTGGGACACCCTCTCCATGGGGATGAGCGGCGACTTCGAGGCGGCGATCGCCGCCGGATCGACCCAGGTGAGGCTGGGGACCGCACTGTTCGGCCCCCGGCCCGCCAAGCCCGGCACAGGCACCGACACCGGCACCGGAATCCCAGGAGTGGACGCTCACCATGACTGACCTCGTTCTGGGAATCTCCGCCTACTACCACGACAGCGCGGCAGCCCTCGTCGACGGCACGGCCATCGTCGCCGCCGCGCAGGAGGAGCGCTTCACCCGGCGGCGCCACGACCCGTCCTTCCCGGCCCACGCGGTGTCGTACTGCCTGGCCGAGGCGGGCGCGACACTGCGGGACGTCAGCGCGGTGGCGTACTACGAGGATCCGGCGCTCAAGTTCCGCCGCGTGCTGGCCTCGTACGCCGGGGCCGCGCCGTTCGGCTTCCGCTCGTTCCGGGACACCCTGCCGGAGTGGCTGCGCTGGAAACGGCGGGCCGAACAGACCGTCCGGCGGGAGCTGGCGGCACTAGGGCTGGGAGCGGTGCCGGACATCATCTGCCGCCGCCACCACGAGTCCCACGCGGCCTCCGCGTTCTTCCCGAGCCCCTACGAGTCCGCGGCCGTGCTCTGCATCGACGGAGTGGGGGAGTGGGCGACCACCTCGCTCTGGCACGGACGCGCGGACCGGCTCGCGCCACTGGCCGAGCTGCGCTTCCCGCACTCCCTCGGCATGCTGTACTCCGCGTTCACCTACTTCTGCGGATTCAAGGTGGACTCCGGCGAGTACAAGCTCATGGGGCTGGCGCCCTACGGCACGCCCCGTTACGCGGACCTGATCCGCGAACGGCTGATCGATCTCAAATCCGACGGCTCCTTCCACCTGGACATGCGCTACTTCGCGTACCTGCGGGGGCAGGTGATGACCGGCCGTCGCTTCGAGGAGCTGTTCGGCGGGCCGCGCCGCCGTCCCGAAAGCCCGCTGACGGAGCGCGAGTTCGACCTGGCGGCCTCCGTGCAGCAGGTGACCGAGGAAGCGGTCCTGCGCCTGGCCAGGACCGCGCAGCGGCGGACCGGGGAGACCCGGCTGTGCCTGGCGGGCGGGGTGGCGCTCAACTGCGTCGCCAACGGCCGGGTGATCCGCGAGGAGATCTTCGACGGGGTGTGGGTACAGCCGGCGGCCGGTGACGCGGGCGGCGCCCTGGGCGCGGCGCTCGCCGTCGCGATGGAGGGCGGCGCCGAGCGCACCCACCTCGGGAGCGGCGGGGACGCCATGTCCGGCGCCCTGCTGGGACCCGCCTACGGGGACGAGGAGATCCAGGCGTACCTGGACGGCGCCGGTGTGCCGTACACCCGGTTCCAGGCGGACGCGCTCGCGGCCAGGGCGGCGGCGGAGCTGGCGCGGGGCAAGGTGGTCGGCTGGTTCCAGGACCGGATGGAGTTCGGGCCGCGCGCCCTGGGTGCCCGGTCGATCCTGGGCGACCCCCGCGACACCGCGATGCAGTCCGCGATGAACCAGAAGATCAAATTCCGGGAGTCCTTCCGCCCCTTCGCGCCGGCCGTCCTCGACACCGACGCAGAGGACTACTTCGAACTCAAGCAGGAGAGCCCCTACATGCTGGTGGTCGCGGACGTGGCCGCCGCCCAGCGGCTGCCCGCCGAGGACTCGGGCGCCCGCGGACTGGAGCGGCTGAAGGTCCACCGCTCGACCATCCCGGCCGTCACCCACGTGGACATGTCGGCCCGCGTCCAGACCGTGAGCCAGGAGGCCAACCCGGCCTTCCACCGCCTGCTGACCGCCTTCAAGGCCGAAACCGGCTGCCCGGTCCTGGTGAACACCTCCTTCAACGTGCGGGGAGAACCCATCGTCCGCTCGCCCGAAGAGGCCTACCGGTGCTTCATGCGCACCCGGATCGACGTCCTCGTCCTCGGCAGCTTCCTGCTGCTCAAAGAGGACCAGCCGGCCTGGAGCGAGGACGGCGACTGGCGCGACGAGATCCCCCTCGACTGACCCTCCGCCGGACCAAGGAGAACCGCCCATGACCATGAGGAACTTCGCACTCCTCCTGCTCTACTGTCTGATCGTCGTCCCCGCGGGCCTCGTGGCGGGCCTGGGCCGCGACCCCCTGCGCCGCGGCATCGACCGCACCGCCGCGACCTACTGGCTCGACGCCGGGGGAGCGCGCAGAAGACCGAAGGCATGAGGGCCGGGCCGGTACCGCCCGGCCCGGCACGCATGGCGGCCCCCTCGCCCTTAAGATCGCTTACTCATTCGCGAGGGGGAAGCATGCGCAAGATCATCATTGGCACGGCTCTGGTCCTGACCACGTCTCTGCTGACGGGATGCGGCAGTGACGACAAGCCCGTGCCCGCCGACAAGTCCGCGCACGCGCAGGCCGACGCGGGCGGGAAGCCGGGACCGGACGGCGCAAGCGGCGAGGTCAGGCACAAGGTCACGCTCGAAGTCCTCGGCACCGGCACGTCGAAGGTCTACTACAACCTCGACACCAACAAGATGGTGACGGCGACGCTGCCCTGGAAGAAGACCTCGACCATCGCCCTGACCACCGACGCCGAGAAGCGGATCGGCATCGGGGTGTCCGTCGTTCCCGGCTCCGTGCCCGCCTCCGACGGCACGCTCCGCCCGGCGGCCTGCGTCATCACCGTCGACGGAAAGAAGGTCTCGGACAACAAGGGGGGCAAGTCCGACAAGATGTGCACGTACACGGTGAAGTGAGGCCCCTGGCCGACCGGCCGTGAGAACGCCGCCACGCTTCACCGTGCCGGCGTGGGCAGAGGGTGGCACGACAGGATCCGGGGGAGGCTACGCCCCCGGATCAGCACCGGCGAGCACGGCCGGCACCACCACCACGACTGTCGTCGTGCGCCTGCTGGGTATCGGTAAGGGCCTGCGCCCTCTGCTCGCTGTCATGGCTCCCCTCGGGCCGACGGGGGAGGGCCGTACGTCCCGATGTCCCGGCCCCGAAGGCGGTTGTGGCGCCGGGCTCTCCCCTGTGGAGCCCGGCACCACCGCTCGGAAGGCGGCGGTTGCGAGGCACGGAAACCGTGCGATCGGTCCCCACGTGCAAGGTGAATCCAGGTCGCACAGCGGCACCGCCCTGGCGAGGATCCTTCAACAACAACGCGTTGTCAACAATCGTTTAATCCGGGAGTGCCGGCTGCGGGCTTCCGGGCCGCCGAGCGGTCGTACCCGACACAATTGTGGTGCCGTTCATGGCGTACGGTGCTGGCGACCGTTAATCTCGGAGTGGCTGCGAGTGCGCCGCCGCCCCCGCTCGTCTACCGACCAGGAGACCGCCCATCGCCATGGATGCCTCCCACGCGCACCCGGCGGATGGTCTCCCCGCCGTCGTCGCAGCGATCGACGAACTCCTCCGGGACCTGGGTCTGGGACGCGACGTCATCGACCTCGACCACCTTTCGCACCGGACGGGCATCACGGTCCCCCGCGTCCAGGCGTTGCTCGACGACACCGGCCAGGAGCCCGGGAACGTGCAGGACTCGTTCCAGGACCGCCTCGTCTTCCTGCGGGACACCCGCCGCAAGCCCGACGGGAAGAGGTACACCCTTGACGAGATCGGTGCGGGGGCCGGCATCTCCCACGGTCAGGTCGGCTACCTCCTGAACGGGAAACGGAAGAGCCCCGGGCTGGACGTCACCCGGAAGCTGGAGAAGTTCTTCGGCGTCGAGCCCGGCTTCTTCACCGCCACCGAACGTCAGGCGCTGTACCGGGCCCTGCAGTCGACGCACGAGCAGCTGACCCATCTCGCGCTGCTCCGGGGCAAGGGCATCGACCGGCTGGCGATGCGCAGCGGCACCAGCGGTGACAGCAAAATCGACCGGGAGCTGCGGGAGGCGCTTTCCGAGGCCCTGAGCCGGCCGGAGCGCGAGGATCCCGAAGTGCGGGAGCTGACGGACCGTATGTGCTCCCTGCCCACCAGGAGCAGGAGGCGGGTCTTTCCCCTGATCCAGGGGCTGTTGGGGCTGGCGCGACCCGAGAGTGACGACGGCCCGCCGCCCGCCCGGCGCGGCACCTGAACGGCAGGACCCTCGCCTGCGCGGCACCTGAACGACAGGCCCCCGCCTGCGCGGCACCTGCACGGCACGCGAAACGCGCGCACCGCGGTACCTGAACGGCACGTGCACCCCGCGGGCCGCGTGGACTTCGAGGCGGTGGGGTTCAGCTCCCGCCGACCGCGCCCGGCGCGGTGGTGCCGGCTGCCGGAGCCGCGTCGCGACGGCGGCGCGCTGCCACGTACTCCCGGCCCAGAAGCCGGAGCGCCGCGGCCACATCAGGCCGGGCGGACCCGTCGAGCAGTGCGGTGCCCTTCCGTGCCACTGCCCGCAGGGTCAGGCCCTGGATGCTGATCAGGGCGCGGACGAACGGCCGGCTTCGGGCGTGCACCAGATCCACGAGCCCGTAGGACGCGGTCAGCCCCGTACGGATCTGCCGGGCCTGGTCGCCGACCAGTCCCCGGAAGCCCTCGGGGGCGCCGCGCTTGCGGGGCGGGCCGGTGCGCGTCAGGTCGGTGCGGGTCAGACCGTGCCGGGCGAGGAGTTCTTCCGGGATGCCCAGCCGCCCGTTGCCCAGGTCCTCGGCGAGGTCGTTCAGGAAGTCGAGACGCTGACTCGCCTCGATGAAGCTCCGGCAGCCGGCCAGGTACGCGTCCGCGGGCGCCCCCGCGTCGAGCAGGCCCGCGATGAGCATGAAGGCGGGCAGCGAATAGCCGTCGATGTAGTGCTGGAAGTCGCTCTCCGAGGCAAAACCCTGCGTCCGCACCTCCAGGGGCGCGCCGGCGAGGAAGTCTTCGACGTACTGCCGGAGCCGGGGGTGCCTGGTGAGGGTGTCAAGAAGCGTCCGCAGCACGGGCTCGTCGGCTTCGCCGCTCTTGAGGGCGGCGTGCACCCTGCCTTCCCAGTCGGCGAGCGCGGCGATCCGCTCGTCGGCCGGTCCTTGGTCGATGAGGTTGTCGCTGTGGTGCATGAACGCGGTCGCGGCGATGACGTCGGGTACGAGCTCGGCGGGAAGGAGCAGGCGCACGGCGGTGTACTCGGCGCGGGCGTACCCCGCCACCAGCCGGCGCTGCTCGCTGTAGTCGCGACGCAGCGAGGGGTCCGTGATCCCGGCCCGGTCGAGCGTCTTCGGCCACGTGGCCATCGTCAGCTCTCCTCCATGTTGGCGGTGCACTTCACCTTAGGTGATCGCGGTGGAGGGGCCTTACGGGGCTGACCCGATCCGTCCCGGTACCGCCGGTCCGTGCCGGGTGGTGTGCTGTCCACCCGGACGTGACGGCAAGGCGCCCCGGCCGACGCGGGGTTGACGCTTTCGGCCGGGGCGTCCTACGGGGGAGAGGCGGCGGTGTGAGGAGGGAGGTGAGGACGGGCCTCAGCGAGCAGTGGCCAGGACCCGTGCCGTCCGGGCCAGCACCCGGGGGTGGGTCAGCGCTCTCGGATGCCGGCGCATGTGTACGACGTCCATGAACGCCTGGTTGACGCCGGAGTCGAGGACGGACGCTGCCGCGATCTTGTCGCCGGCCCAGCGGGCGAGCCGGTAGCCACGGGGGTACGGGCCCGGTACATGAGGCTGGGCGAGGTCCGCGGTCGCCGACACCTGCCAGGCCGCATCGACCACCACGGCGGCCCGCCGGAAGTACTCCCAGGCCGGATCGTGCGGAGGCGACCCGGCGCGCAGATACGCGGACAGGCACGAGGCCTGCAGCGCGGCAAGGGTGACACCCTGCCCGTAGACCGGGTTGACCGAGGCAACGGAGTCTCCCACCGCCACCAGCCCGCCCGGGAACCGCCGCAGCCGGGTGAAGTCGCGGCGGCGGCTCTCCTGGAAGGGGAAGGTCCGGACGTCGCCGAGCAGGGTGCACCGGTCCGCCACCTCGTGCAGCGGGGAGACACAGCGCCGCATCCGGGCCAGAAAATCGGCCGGATCTCGCCCCGGGCGGTGATCCGTGTAGCCGGCCAGCACCACCATCCAGCGATTGTCCTCCACCGCCACCATCGCGCCCGGTTCGCTGAGCGTGGGCTGGTATCCACTGGCAGGGCCCGGGGAGGCGTGTGCGACGACCGTGGAGGGGAGTTCGTCCCCGCGCCGGAAGACGGCCGTGGCGTAGCCGAGGTCGATCCTCATCCGGTGCAGCGGGGCGTGGTCCCACCCGGCGCGGAGCAGCCAGGTGCCGAGGCGGCTGGACCGCCCCATGGCGTCGACCACCAGGTCGGCGTCGAGTTCGTCCGTCCGGCCGGCCTGCGGTGACGTTTCCTCAGCGGTCGAGTAGCGCACGCCGCGGACCCGGCCGGCGCTGAAGCACAGATCCTCGGCGCGTCCCCGCACGACACGGACATGCGGCAGGGCCGTGACCCGCCGGCGGACCCGGCTTTCGATGAACGGCCGGCTGGCGCCCAGCATCCGGAGGTCGGGAACCGGCGCCTTGAGTACTCCGTCGACGTAGAACTGCACCTCCGGGCCGGTCCCCCAGCGTGCCCCGCCCGCGACGAGTTCCCCGGTGATGCCCGGGAACCAGCGTTCGAGGTGGGCGTGCCCTATGGAGAGCAGCGCATGCAGTTGCTGCCGGTGCGGAGCGCCGCGCCCGGTGCCGTCTTCCGCCAGGTCGTCCGCTTCGAGGATGACGACGTCGTCGGCATGGTCGCTCAGCACGCGAGCGGCGTACAGGCCGGCGATGCTCCCGCCCAGGACCACAGCTCGTTTCATAAGTCCCCCTAGGTGATTCGATGGTGCCCCGCGGCACGGGGCGCCGGGCATGGTCGGGTGCCCGGTGCCGGCACGGGAGCGGCCAATTCTGCCGCAGCCGTCCGGCGGGTCAGGCGGGGCGGCGGGTCAGGCGGGCGGCGGGTCAGGCGTCCGGCGTCGCCTCGGACACTTCGCTCCCGGACCGCTGTACGCGCACCGCCCGCAAGGCCGTGGCGACCAGCGGGGCGGTGAGCGCCTGGGCGACGCGCAACAGCCGTTGGCGTTCACCGGAGGCGGGGGTGTCCTCGCCGGGCAGCGCCACCTGCGGGCCCCCGGGCGCCTGGGGGTGACCGGGATGGCCCCGCAGCGCCGCTTCGCGCCGGGCGGCCTGCAGGCGCTGGGCCGCGTCCCGCAGGGCAGCGGCCGTGGCGGCCGCCTCCAGGTCCCGCTCCGAGAGGCGGCGGGCATCCGTCTTCCCCTGGGACGGCTCGTGCTCGTACGCGGCGTACACGGCGGCCGCGGGCAGCGGCGACACCCAGGGACGCAGCGCGCGCATCCCGTCCAGGATCTCGATCACGCGGCGGTGCAGATTGAAGCCGACGTTCCATGCCAGGCGATGGCTGCGGGCGCTGTCCACGCTGAAGGCGAGGTCTTCGTCGACCCCTTCGACGACGAGATCCCACAGCGGCTGCAGGGCCTTGATGTCACGCCGTTCGCGCAGCCATGCGCCCACCGCGGCTCCCGAGAGGCCGTAGCTGGTGATCAGGGCACCGATCGAGCCGAAGGTGGAGCCGAGCACCCCCACCGTGTCCAGGGTGTGGTTGCCCAGGGCGGCCAGCGTGATGGCGGGGGCGCAGCACACCACATAGCCGAAGACGAACAGCATGGCGATGCCGAAGGAGCGCAGTGCGCGCTGGAACCGGGGGTCTTCGAGCTTCACCATGCGGCACTGCCGGTAGGTGCTCAGGGTTCCGCAGGCCAGTGTGGCGAGGAAGACCGCCAGGAACACCTGGACCGGCGGCTCGGTCGCGAAGTTGGTGTTGAATTTCAGGGGGTCCGCCGGGCCGGACAGGCCGGCGGAGCAGAACGCCACGATCATGACGGCCGGCGCCGCGACGTACACCGCGGACCACAGCGTGACCCTGCGGCGCAGCACCGCGGGACGCTGCCGCAACCGGGGATCCCACAGCATCGTGAGCAGGTGGAGGAGGGAGAAGCAGGTCAGGATGCCGATGTAGACGGGAAGGGTGGCGAAGCTGGGGACGCCGGTGAGTTCGCCCAGCCGCCGGTACCCCACCGGAGCGGCCATGGTGAACACCAGGCCGGACGTCACGAAGTTCACCGTGATCAGGGACAGAGTGGGGGTGGGATCGCGCAGCAGCGCCAGGCACTTCCACCCGGCGATCACGAAGTCGAGGAGCGCAATGGTCAGGTAGACGACGTTCGACGTGCTCTCAGACACCGGACCTCCGGTGGGAGAGCGCCGAGGAGAGGAAGCCGTTGATGTGCTGGTCGCGCCGCAGTTCGAGGTGGCGCTGAAGCATCACGGTGGCGAACGCCTCGGCCCGTCGTTCATGGGCGCTGTCGTAGTGCGACCGGTTCAGGACCTGCAGCACCGGGCCCGTCTTCAGGCCGGGAAGGAGCTGCCGCACGGTTTCCTCGGTCATGAGCTGGTCGGCGGAGCCGTCGTCGGACGGATGCTCCTCCCACAGGTGGAACAGCTCGTGGAGGCTGGCGTGGAGGCGGGTCAGCTCGTTCGCGGTGGAATCGACCACGATGAAGTCACGGTCCTTGCCGCGGGCGCAGAATCCGGACACCTGCTGCGGAAGCGGCACTTCAGTGATCGTGATCGGCTTGTCGCGCCGCACGGCCACCGCGTCGACGAGGCCTTGCATGTCCCGTACACCCGACAGCCGGAGATCGCGGTGGACGAGACGGGTGACGGACCAGGTGGCGAAGAAGACCGCCGACTGCTCTCGGAGTGAGGTCCACGGGGAGCTGGGAGGCCGGTGCTGAGGGGGCTGCGGCAGCGCTGCTCGCTGCGCTGGACCATGACGGCGGGGCCACCACATGAACGGATACTCCTACGGCTGTCGCTGTGCTCGGGGGGAAGAGGGGACGGGGCACGGGGACGGGAGAAGAGGGGACGGTACGGGGCCGGGGAGGACGACGGCTCGGCGGGTGCCGGACGGTCGGGGGCGGTGCGGTCTCAGCCACAGTGACTGTAGGGCTACCGAGGGATACCGCACGGCATGTTTCCGGCGGGACCAGACGGAGGAAGGCCTTCTTTGGCCAAAGACGGGGCAGGTCCGGACAGGGGCCACCCCTTCCCGCGGTGGCTTGGAGGGCGCCCCCTCGCCTGCCGGAACGCCCGCACCGCCCCGCAATTCGCTGCATGTCCAACCCATTTCGACTGGCGAGAGTGTAGTGCAGCCCCCGGCCCTTGGTGAGGACACGTAAACCCGGCGCTTCCGGGTCGGATCACGCGCGGGATACCTGTATACCTGCTGGTCAGAGAGGTGCGCCGGGGTGAACCGGCGGTCCCGGCCGCCCTCGCCCGCACGCCATGGCGCCCCCGCGGATCCCCGCGGACAATGGGAGGCGGGAGCGGTGCCGGCCGTCCTCTCGGGCGGTGGGCGCCGCGGCAGTGCTCAGTGCTCCGGGGGGTTGCTCCGAGGACGGTGTGATGCTCGTCGACTGGGATGCGCCGATCACGATGGACGACGGGGTCGAGCTCCGCGCCGATGTGTTCCTGCCGGACGACGGTGCGGCCCACCCCGTGATCATGAGTCATGGGCCGTACGCCAAGGGCCTCGCCTTCCAGGAGGGGTTCGCGCCGATGTGGCGCACCCTGGCGGACGAGCACCCGGATGCCGTCGCCGGGTCCTCGAACCGCTACCAGAACTGGGAGACGGCCGATCCGGAGAAGTGGGTGCCCGACGGGTACGTGGTGATCCGGGTCGACTCGCGCGGTGCCGGCCGGTCACCGGGCTACCTGGACATCTTCTCGCCGCGCGAGACGCGGGACTACTACGAGTGCATCGAGTGGGCGGGCGCCCAGCCCTGGAGCAACGGCAGGGTGGGGCTGCTCGGCATCTCGTACTACGCGGTCAACCAGTGGCAGGTCGCCGCGCTGCGGCCGCCGCACCTCGCGGCCATCTGCCCCTGGGAGGGCGGCACCGACTTCTACCGCGAACTCACCCATCACGGCGGGATCCTGCACACCTTCCTGCAGCAGTGGTACCCGGCCCGGGTCGCCTCGGTGCAGCACGGCGTGGGCGGCAGTCCCCGGCACCGGATCACGGGCGTTCCGGTCACCGGTCCCGGGGTGCTGAGCGACGAGGAGCGGGCGAAGAACACGGCCGACCCGGTCGGCGCGGTGCACGATCATGCGCTGCTCGACGCGTACTACCGGGAGCGGACCGCCGACCTGTCGCGGATCACCGTCCCGGTGCTGACCGCGGTCAACTGGGCGCATCCCCTGCACACACGGGGCGGCTTCGAGGGATATGAGCGGGTCGCCAGTGACCGGAAGTGGCTCGAAGCGCATGGGCTGCAGCACTGGGTGGAGTTCTACACGGACTACGGGGTCGGCCTGCAGAAGCGGTTCTTCGGGCACTTCCTCCAGGGCCGCGACACCGGCTGGGACGACCAGCCGCCGGTCCTCCTCAACATCCGGCGGGCCGACGGCGGCTTCGCGCAACGGCCGGAAGCGGAGTGGCCGTTGGCGCGCACCCGGTGGACGGCGTTCCACCTCGATCTCGACCGCCTGGCGCTCGCGCCGGCGGCGGCCCCCGGTGAGCGGAGTGCCGGGTTCGACGCGCTCGGCGAGGGTCTGACGTTCTGGACCGAGCCCCTGACGGACGAACTGGAGCTGACCGGCCCCGCCTCCGCGTCGCTGCGGGTGGCCTCGTCGACCACGGACGCCGATCTGTTCCTCACCCTCCGGGTGCAGGACCCCGGCGGCCGCGAGGTCACCTTCGTCAGCGCGATGGACCCGCACGGGGCGGTCGGACTGGGCTGGCTGCGGGCCTCGCTCCGCAAGCTCGACCCCGCGCGCAGCGAGCCGTACCGGCCCTGGCACACCTTCGACGAGCGGCAGCCGCTCACCCCCGGCGAACCGGTCGACCTGCACGTCGAGATCTGGCCGACGTCGGTGGTCGTCCCGGCCGGCTACCGCCTCGGCGTCTCGGTCCAGGGCCGGGACTTCGAGCTTCCGGGGGAGGGGCCGTGGCCGTCGGCGTCCGGGGTCGCGATGCGGGGCAACGGCACCTTCCTGCACACCGACGCCGAGGACCGGGGCTCGGACGTCTACGCGGGCCGGACGACGCTGATCAGCGGGGGGAGGCATCCGTCCTTCCTGCTGCTGCCGGTCGTTCCGGAAAGGGACGGCGGGTGAGGGGGCCGCACGCGGTCCGGCCGTACGGCCCCCGGGGGGACGGGGCGGGAGGTCAGGAGGACTGGGCCGTGGTGTAGAGGTTCTTGGCGTCGTCGCCGAAGTACGGGCCGAACATGGTGTTCGGCCAGAACTGGTAGCCGAAGCTGTTCACCGAGGACTGCAGTCCGGTGCCGGTCTTCTCGTCGAAGGTGGTGAACCAGGGGCCGCCGCTGGAGCCGCCGGTCATGTTGCAGGCCAGACCGTGGTCACCGGAGAACAGCGGGTCCTTGAAGGCGGTGCCGCTGCAGTAGATCAGCTTGCTGCCGTCGTACGGGGCGGCCGCGGGGAAGCCGAAGGCGTACATCGCCTTGCTGTAGCCGGAGTTGAAGGACAGGCCCTGGCCGCCGACGACATCGGTGAGCTTCTTGCCGTCGAGCGGGGCGACCACCGCGGCGCCGACGTCGTAGTTGATGTCCTCGCCGGCCGTCCACTGCGGGGTGGAGAGCGTCTTGGCCGCCGCCCACTTGCCGTACGGCGCCTCGCCGTCGTGGTAGCCGGGGACGAAGATCCAGTCGGTGTGCCAGACGCCGCCCAGCTTCACACAGTGCCCCGCGGTGAGCACGGTGCTCTTGTTGCCGCTGGTCACCGCGTCACCGGAACAGGCGGCGGTGCGGCCCTGGTAGGTGAAGAACACCCGGCCGGTGGTCTTGGTGACCGCGCCGCCGCCGGCCCAGGGCCCGCCGGCCTGGGGGAGCGTGCCGGGGAGCAGCGGGGCGGCGGAGGGCGCCATCGGGGCCTGCGGGAGCCGTGGGAGCGTGGGGGCCACCTTCAGCGGGGCGCTGCGCGGGACCGTGGTGACGGGGGCGTGCTTCGCGGGCGCGGTGAGGTCCAGGGGAACGGCGCCGCGCATCCGCTCCGCGGTCCAGAAGGCGGCGGTCCGCGGGGCGGGGGAGCGGTGGGAGGGGGAGTCCTGCCCGGTGGCGGCGGCCGGGCCGGTGGGGAGCAGCAGGGCGAGCAGCGTACCGGCGGCGGTCAGGGTGCCGAGGGCGGCCCGGGACCTGCGTGCGCGGTGGGGCGCGGGTATGCCGTGAACTGCCGGTATGCCGCGAACGGTTCGTCTCACGCGTAACTCCTTCTGCGGGGGCCGCGCGCGCCGGGGCGCGCACGGCCGCAAGGGATCGGGGCCGCGCGCGGGCGGCCCCGGCAGATGAGTGGTGCGGATCCGAGGCAAGGGTGCCACCGGAAGCGACAGGAGGGCAGGGGTCGTACGGGGATTCGGCGCGCCGGGCCGGTGCGGCGGACCGGCCCCCGGCGGTGGCGCCGCCCTCAGGACCGGCGCCCCGGCCCGCCTTCAGCCTCCGCGGCCTCGCCCCGGCCCCTTCCCTCAACCCCGCCCGATGTAGGGCATGTTGGTGGCCATCACCGTCGCGAACTGCACATTGGCCGTCAGCGGCAGCTCCGCCATGTGCACCACCGTGCGGGCCACATCCGCCGCGTCCATCACCGGCTCCACCGCCAGTTGGCCGTTCGCCTGCAGAATGCCGGTCTGCATCCGGCCGGTCATCTCGGTCGCGGCATTGCCGATGTCGATCTGGCCGCAGGCGATGCCGTACGGACGGCCGTCCAGGGACAGCGACTTGGTCAGGCCGGTCATCGCGTGCTTGGTGGCGGTGTACGCGACGGAGTGCGGACGCGGGGCGTGCGCGGAGACCGAGCCGTTGTTGATGATGCGTCCGCCCTGCGGCTCCTGGGACTTCATGGCGCGGAACGCGGCCTGGGCGCAGAGGAAGGAGCCGGTGAGGTTGACGTCGACGACCGCGCGCCAGTCGTCGTAGGCCAGCTCCTCCAGCGCCGCCGCCGGGCCGAACGTGCCCGCGTTGTTGAAGAGCAGGTCGACCCGGCCGAAGCGTTCGCGGGCGGTGGCGAAGAGGGCGTCGACCTCCTCGGGGCGGGTGACATCGGTCGGCACCGTCAGCACCGCGGGGCCGCCGGAGTCCAGCGGGCCCGCCAGCCGGGAGGTCTCCGCCAGTGCCTGCGCGCGCCGCCCGGCCAGGACCACCGTCCAGTGGGCGGCGATCAGCGCATGGGCGACCGCCCGTCCGATGCCGGACCCGGCGCCGGTGACCACGGCCACCTTCCGGTGCGGCGCCCCGTCCTGTCGTGCCTCCTGTGGCGTAGGTGCCGTCTGCGTCCGCTGTGCGCCCCGCGAGGTCGGTGCCGGCAGCGTGGGCCGGTCCGCGGTCGCCGTGCCGCCCACCTGCCCGGCCCGTGCCCTCGGCGTCGTCCGCGTGGTCCGTGCCGGCTCTGTGTTCTCTGCCATGGCGGCAGCGTAAACGGCGTACGGCGGGCGGACGGGCAGCCGCCGCGCCTCAGCCCGTGGTGTGGAAGCGCTGCAGCACCGCGGCCTTCGTGGCGGTGAACTCCTCCTCGGTGGTGCACCCGCTCGCCGTCGAAGGAGGGCAAGGCCTCCCCCAAGCTCTTAAGGAGCAGGGCGGTGCCCCCATCCCCGGCGGCCGACAGCGGCACGGCCGGGCCGGGCAGCAGATAGCGGTCGGCGGGGCCGTCCGGAATCTGCTCCAGCAGCAGGGCCTGGCGCACCGCGTCCACGAAGTACTCGGCGACATCGGCCCGCGCGGCGTCCACGGCCACCTGGTACGGATTCGCCTCGTCCGGCAGCCCGCCGCCGGTGACCTGGAGCAGCGGGTCCGCGGCGTCCCGCAGCCGCAGTCGCAGCCGGCCGCCCTTGCGGGCCGGTTCGTAGGCGATCGAGGCTATCGCGATCAGCGGCACGGTGAACTCACCGAGGTCCCGGCGGAGTTTGTGCACCCCACGCTCGTGCCCCGGCACGATCCGCACGGCCTCGTGGTCGAAGGTCCAGGTGCCGTCGCGCACCATCAGTTCAGCCATGCCCCGAATCCTATGGAGGCACGGCGGGTGCCGTGATTGTCCGACGGCGTCCGTTGCGGGACCGGTCCTCATCCACCTGTCATGCCTGCGTCGTGCACGGGACAGCGCCGCGCCGTCCCGCGGCCTTGCAATCACTGGGACAACCGCCGCCAGGGGAGGGCCAGATGACGCACCACGCACCGCACGACCAGGAGATCCGGGCCGCCGCCGCACACGTCGGACGCCGCCGCTTCCTCACCGTCACCGGAGCCGCCGCCGCGCTCGCCTTCACGACCAACCTCCCGGGCAGCGGCGCCTTCGCCGCCGAGGCCGACGCGCGGAAGATCGCCGAGAACCCCTTCACCCTCGGCGTGGCCTCCGGCGACCCGCAGCCCGGCTCCGTGGTGCTGTGGACCCGGCTCGCACCGCGCCCGTACGAGCCGGACAACGGCATGCCGGACGCCAGGGTCACCGTCCGCTGGGAAGTCGCCTACGACGAGCGCTTCCAGCGGCTGGCCGGCCAGGGCCGCGCCGAGGCGCACCCGGAGTTCCACCACTCCGTGCACATCGAACCCACCGGCCTCGCACCCGACCGCGTCTACTACTACCGCTTCCGCGCCGGCAACTGGATCAGCCCGGTCGGCCGCACCCGCACCGCGCCCGCCCGCGCCGCCCGGCTCTCCGAGCTGAAGCTCGCCGCGGTCTCCTGCCAGGCCTACCACGACGGCTACTTCACGGCCTACCGGCACCTGGCCGAGGAAGACCTCGACGTCGTCTTCCACCTCGGCGACTACCTCTACGAGTACCCGGTCGACGCGGCCGGCGGCGTCCGCCACTACACCGACCGCACGCTGCCCGCGGTCTTCAACCGGGAGACGCTCACCCTGGAGGACTACCGGCTGCGCTACGCCCTCTACAAGTCCGACCCGGACCTGCAGGCCGCGCACGCCGCGCACCCCTTCATCGTCACCTGGGACGACCACGAGGTGGAGAACAACTACGCCTCCGACATCAGCGAGGACGACCTCCCGCCCGCCGCGTTCCTCGTCCGCCGGGCCGCCGCCTACCGGGCGTACTGGGAGAACCAGCCGCTGCGCCGCCCGCAGCGGCCCGACGGTCCCGACGCCCGGCTCTACCGCCGCGTCCAGTACGGGCAGCTCGCCCAGTTCGACATCCTCGACACCCGCCAGTACCGCTCCGACCAGGCCTACGGCGACGGCTGGCACGCCCCGGGCCCCGAGTCCCTGGACCCCGCGCGCACCCTGACCGGCGCCGCCCAGGAGCGCTGGCTGATCGACGGCTGGCGGCAGTCCTCCGCGCGCTGGAACGTCCTGCCGCAGCAGGTCACCTTCTCCGAGCGGCGCAACGCCACCGGCGCCGGCTACCAGCTGAGCATGGACGCCTGGGACGGCTACGCGGCCTCCCGCGACCGGGTCCTCGCGGGCGCGGAGTCGGCGGGCGTGGACAACCTCGTCGTGCTCACCGGCGATGTGCACGTCCACTACGCCTTCGACATCAAGAAGGACTTCAAGGACCCCGGCTCGCGCACCGCGGGGGTGGAGTTCGTCACCACCTCGATCGCCAGCGGCAAGGACGGCGCGGACAAGCCCGCCAACTGGGCCACGTACCTGGACGCCAACCCGCACATGAAGTTCTACAACGGCCGGCGCGGCTATGTCACCGTCACCCTCGGCCAGGACACCGCCCGCGGCGACTACCGCACGGTGTCCGCCGTCACCACCCCCGGAGCGCCGGTGCACACCGCCGCCTCCTTCGTCTCCGAGGCGGGCGCTCCGGGGCTGAAGCCCGCCTGACCGGGCCGGCCGGGACCTGGGACCTAGGACCTCCGCACGTCCGGTTTCCGTCCAAGGGACCGGTCCGGAACCTGCCGGGAGCCGCCTTGTGCATGACACCATGGTGCCGCCCTCGACGACCCATGGAGACACCGATGACGGAGCCCGGCGCGGCCGATTCCGCGGACCTACCCGCCATAGCCGAGCGGGGCGCGCCGGCAGCACCGGGTGCACCGGCCCCGCTGCCCGCGTCCCGCCGCACCGGCCTCCTCGTCACCCTCGTCCTCGGCGGGCTCACGGCGGTCCCGCCGCTCTCCATGGACATGTATCTGCCGGCCCTGCCGCAGGTCACCGCCGCTTTGCACAGCCCGGCCGCCACCGTCCAGCTCACCTTGACGACCTGCCTGGCGGGCATGGCGCTGGGCCAGATGATCGTCGGCCCGATGAGCGACAAGTGGGGCCGCCGCCGGCCGCTGCTGGCCGGCATGGTGGTCTACATCCTGGCGACCGCGCTGTGCGCGTTCGCCCCCACCGCCGAACTCCTCATCGGCTGCCGCCTGTTGCAGGGCCTGGCGGGCTCCGCCGGGATCGTCATCGCCCGGGCGGTGGTCCGCGATCTGTACGACGGCGTGGCGATGGCCCGGTTCTTCTCCACCCTGATGCTGATCTCCGGAGCGGCGCCGGTGGTCGCCCCGCTCATCGGCGGCCAGATTCTCCGGATCACCGACTGGCGCGGCGTGTTCGTCGTCCTCACCGCCGTCGGGGTCGCGCTCACCCTCCTGGTGTGGCGCCGGCTCGACGAGACCCTGCCGCCCGCCCGCCGCCACCCCGGCGGCCTCGGCCAGGCCCTGCGCACCATGCGCGATCTGCTCGCCGACCGCGCCTTCTCCGGCTACCTCCTCGTCGGCGCCTTCGCCTTCGCCGCCCTCTTCGCCTACATCTCCGCCTCGCCGTTCGTCATCCAGGAGATCTACGGCGCCTCCCCGCAGACCTTCAGCCTGCTCTTCGGCCTCAACTCGGTCGGCCTGGTGTGTGTCGGCCAGTTCAACGGCAAGGTCCTGGTCGGCCGGGTCAGCCTCGACAAGGTGCTCGGCACCGGGCTGGCCGTGATCGCGCTCGCCGCCGCCGGGCTGCTGGTGATGTCCTCCGGCGTCCTCGGCCGCCCCGGCCTGGTCCCGGTGGCGGCCGGCCTCTTCGTCCTCATGTCGGCGATGGGCCTGGTCATGCCGAGCACCAACACCCTCGCGCTGCTGCGCACCCCGCATGCGGCCGGCTCCGCCTCGGCGCTGCTGGGCACCTCCACCTTCCTGCTCGGCTCGGTGGCCTCGCCGCTGGTGGGCATCGCCGGCGAGCGAACGGCCCTGCCGATGGCCCTCGTACAGCTCTCCTGCGCCATATTGGCGCTCGTGAGCTTCCTGGGAATGTGCCGCCCGTGGCAGCGTAGGGGGGAGAGCAACGGGAGCACGGCCGGCGAGAGGACCAGGCCCTGAACGCACCGAGACTCACCTACGGCACGCCGTCCCGGGCGGGGCTGGACCCCGCCTCCATGGAGCGGCTGGTCCGCGGCGTGCGGGCGCTGCCCGAGGGCCGTCCGCCCTGGGCACCCGGAGTCGTCGTCCTGGCCGGCCGCGGCCCCGTCGTCGCCGCCGAGGCCGCCGCGGGCTGGGCGCTGCGCTACCGGGCCTGGGACCCCGGGCGCGAGCGCGGCCTCGATCTGCCCCGCGACCTGTGGGAGCCGATGCGGGTCGGCACCGTCTTCGACCTCGCCTCGCTCAGCAAGCTCTTCACCGCCATCGCCGCGGTCCAGCAGATCGAGCGCGGCCGGCTGGCCCTCGACGACGAGGTCCGCGCCGATCTGCCCGCCTTCGCCGCCGGCATCACCGTCCGGCAGCTCCTCACCCACACCTCCGGCCTCGCCCCCGAGCTGCCCTTCCACGACCACCGGACCCGCGCCGCCCAACTGGCCCTCCTGTGGACCGAGGCCGCGGCCCCCAGCGGCCGCCCCGGCGCCGCACACCGCTACTCCGACCTCAACCTCATCGCCCTCCAGCTGCTCCTGGAGCAGCGCACCGGACACCGGCTCGACGCCCTGATCCGCGACGGCATCACCGGCCCGCTGGACATGTCCAGTACCTCCTACGGCCCGCTGGCGCCGCAGGGCGTGGCGGCGACCGAGGATCAGCGGCGGCCCTGGGCCAAGGCGGACCGCGGCCTGGTCCGCGGCGAGGTGCACGACGAGAACGCCTGGGCGCTGGGCGGCGTGGCCGGCCACGCGGGCCTCTTCTCCACCGCCCAGGACCTGGCCGTGCTGTGCCGCACGCTGCTCAACGGCGGCGCCTACGGCACGGCCCGGATCCTCGGCCCCGACGCCGTCGCCGCCCTCCTCGGCCCGCCGGGCCTGGGCTTCGGCGTCGACCAGCCGTACTTCATGGGCGAGTTGGCGGGCCGCGGCGCGGCCGGGCACACCGGCTTCACCGGCACCAGCCTGGTCCTCGACCGGGCCACCGACACGTTCCTCGTCCTCCTCGCCAACACCGTCCACCCCCGCCGCCACAACGGCGGCAGCGCTCCCCGCGCCGCGGCCGCCACCCGGCTGGCCCGCGCGGTCTCCCGCGCCACCTGACCGGGCGGGGCACCGGACCGGGCAAGACCCCGTGATGCAGGCGAGGCACCCCACGACCAGGCGGGGCACCCCACCGGCCCCCGTAGAATTTCCCCCATGCACGAGGAACTGCGCGCCGCGCTGGCGGGCCTGCTCGACGGCCTGCCGCCCAAGCAGGCCGCGCAGGCCGTCGAGCGGCTGATCGCCAACTACCGGGGACGTACCCCCACCGACGCCCCGGTCCTGCGCGACCGCGCGGATGTGGCCGCGTACGCCGCCTACCGCATGCCGGCCACCTTCGAGGCGGTACGGGCGGCGCTGGCCGCGTTCGCCGCCCGGGTCCCGGACTGGTCCCCGGCCACCCACGTCGACATCGGCGGCGGCACCGGCGCCGCCACCTGGGCCACCGCGGCCACCTGGGAAGACCCCCGCAGCACCGTCCTGGACTGGGCGCAGCCCGCCCTCGACCTCGGCAGGGAACTGGCCGCCAAGACCCTCCCCGACACCACGTGGCAGCGGGCGGTCATCGGCGAGGGCCTGTCGGTCCCCGCCGGCACGGACCTGGTCACCGTCTCCTACGTCCTGGGGGAGCTCCGCCCCGAGGACCGCCGCGCCGTCGTCGCCGCGGCGGCCGCCGCGGCGGCCGCCGCGGCCCGTACCGTCGTCCTGATCGAACCCGGCACCCCCGAGGGCTACCTCCGTATCCGCGAGGCCCGCACCCAGCTCACCGAGGCCGGCCTGCGCATCGTCGCCCCCTGCCCGCACAGCGACACCTGCCCGATCGTCCCCGGGCAGGACTGGTGCCACTTCGCCGCCCGGGTCAACCGTTCCTCCCTCCACCGCCAGGTCAAGGGCGGCTCCCTCCCGTACGAGGACGAAAAGTTCAGCTACGTGGCCGCGACCACCCTCGACGCCGGCCCCGCCCCCGCCCGCATCGTCCGCAAACCCCAACTCCGCAAGGGCCAGGTCCTCCTGGACCTGTGCACGGCGCAGGACGGTCTGCAGCGCACCACGGTGACCAAGCGGCACGGCACCCACTACCGCGACGCCCGCGACGCCTCCTGGGGCGACGACTGGTCCTGAGCCGGCCCAGGGGGCCTCGCTATGCGCGAGACGTGTCGTCTCGTCAAGACGATACGTCTCGCCTCCCCCTCGCTAGACTTCGCCGCATGGCCGAGAAAGCAGCCCCCGACTCCACCCGCCGCAGCGAACGCTCCCGCCGGGCGATCTTCGATGCCGCCCTCGCCCTGGTCGGCGAGGTGGGCTACGACAAGCTCACGATCGAAGGCATCGCCTCCCGGGCCGGGGTCGGCAAGCAGACGATCTACCGCTGGTGGCCCTCCAAGGCCGCGGTCCTGCTGGACGCCTTCACCGCCGGTGTCGACGACTACTCCGCACAGGGGCTGCCGGACACCGGCGATCTGGCCGCGGACCTGAAATCCGTGCTGCGCGCCACCGTCGACGAATTCAACGATCCGGCGTTCCAGGCCCCCTATCGCGCCCTCGCGGCCGCCGGCGCCAACGACGAGGAGCTGTCCCGCACCTTCGTCGCGCGGCTGATGGAACCCGGCATCCGGGTCTACACCGACCGGCTGCGGGCGGCGCAGGAGGCGGGCGAGGTGGCCGACGGCGTCGATGTGCGGATCGCCACCGAGATGATGCTGAGTCCCTTCTCACAGCGCTGGCTGATGCGTACCGGTGAATTGACCTACGACTTCGTCGACACCCTTGTCGACCAGGCGCTGCACGGCCTGCGCCCCCGCGGCTGAGCGCACCGGCCGGCCGGGCTCGGGGGCGGCATCCTGTCGTCGATGACCTGAATTGCCGGTATTGGTCCGCGCTTCGTTCACCCCGGATCCGCACACCGGTCACCCGAGGAGCAGGATGGTGGCAGCATTGATCCCAGACCACCGCTCGAAGTGAGGGGATAGATGGAACGCAAGAGCAGGTTCTCCCAGTGGCTGCGCCGGCCGAAGAGCGGATCGGACGGCGGCGATACGGACACGGGATCAGCGGCTGCGCGCAGCCGCGAGGACCTGCTGCTGGCGGCGGCCGACGCGGGCTTCCCGGTGGCTCCGGCGGCGCACCCCTCCGGCTACGGCTGTTCCTGTGAACGCATCGGCTGTCCCACCCCCGCCCGCCATCCCATCTCCTTCGGCTGGCAGACCGTCGCCACCACCGACCGCGACAAGGTCGCCGCCTGGGTCCGCACCCTCCCGCAGGCCAACTTCATCACCGCCACCGGCATCACCCACGATGTCCTGGACGTCCCCGTCGAGGCGGGCCGCAGCGCCCTGGGACGGCTGGACGCGGCGGGTATCGACGTCGGGCCGATCACCCTCAGCGGCGCCGGCTTCAACGGCCGGATGCTCTTCTTCACCGCCACCCGCGGCACCCCGGACGACGAGGACGAGTGGTGGCCCTGCGAGCTGGACTGCCACCCCGAGACCATGGACGAGCACCCGGGGCTGCGCTGGCACTGCCGCGGCAGCTATGTGCTGCTGCCGCCCTCGGCGCTGCCCGGCGAGCAGCCCGCGGTGACCTGGCTGCGCGGCCCCGAGCTGCCCCTGCCCGACCCGCTGACGCTGCTGGAATCGCTCACCGACGCCTGCGCCGAGTTCAACGACCGCGAACCGCACCACCACGAGGCGGCGGCCTGGCCGATCGGCCGCTGAGCGGGCCCCGTCACCTCTCCGCTCACCCCGTACGCACGCACCGAAGGGCCGCCGGGGCACCCCGTCGGCCCTTCGCGTACATACGGCTTCGTGTACGTACGGTTTCCGGCCGGCCGGCTACAGCGGCTTCACCGCGGTCTTCGCCTCGATCCGGTTGAGGACCGCGACCTTGCCCCCGGCGCTCTTGGCGGGCACCTTGACCGTCTGACCGGAGACCGTGGTGAACAGCATCCGGTTGGTCTTCTTCGGCGGCCCCTCCATGAGGCCCTTCAGCTTCCCGACCGAGATCGTCGCCCCGGCGAACAGCGTCTGCTGCTGGTGGTAGACGGTCGAGAAGAACACCAGCGCACCGCCGTCCGTCGTCCGCAGCGCCACCGGCGGGTAGGTCGCGGGCGAGTCCTCCCACATGATGCGCTGGCCGGCCCGGTTGGCGTCCTTGGCGCGCCGCGCCCGCCAGCCGTCGGTCTGCGGGCCGGAGGCGAAGGTGCTGCCCTTGCCGGTGTTGAGGTAGTCCGCGTAGGTACTGCTCAGCTTGCCCGGATCGACCGCCAGACCGGACTTCGCGCCGGCGGGCACCGCCTCCGCGTAGCCCTTCTTGTCCGTCTTCAGCTCCGGGGCCTTGTTGTCCGCGAACGTCGCCAGATACACCGCGCGCCACTGCTCGTCGATGCCGTTGCGGCTGAACACCAGGAACCAGCGGGTGTTCTGGCCGTGGGCGTTCTTACGGTTGCTGGCCGCGTCCGCGATGAAGTACTTCGGCCAGCCCGCCTGCTGGGGCACGGTGAAGTGCGGATCCGTGAACGCCAGGTCTTTGAAGCCCGGATTGCCCTGCGGCCGCAGGGCGTGCGCCGCCTTCACCCCGGCCTGGTCGATGGCGAGCAGCGCGCCGCCCTCGAACGAGGGGTTCAGCGCCGGATCGAGCTGACGGTTGGTCTTGTTGAAGCTCTCGGTGAAGTGCGTGAGGGCCTTGGTGCCCTCAGCCGTCGACACCGCCGGCAGCATTACCCTCTCGCCGTGCACCGTCATGCACCCGCTCACTATCACCATCGCCGCCACTGCCGACGTCAGTGTTGCGGGCACCCGGAACGGCGACCTGCGTGTCATGGGGCTCGGGCTCCTTCGGGGCGACCGGGGCGGACGGGGCGGCCGCCGGGGTGGCACGATTCGGCGCCACCCTACCGGGGGCGAAGAAGATCGTGAGCGTGGGGATCAGATACAGAGCCCACACCGTGACCTGAAGAACCGTCGGGTCCGGCTGGAAGTTGAAGATGCCCTTGAGCAGGGTCCCGTACCAGCTGTCGGCCGGGATCTGCGCGCTGATGTCGAACGCCTGCGAGGCCAGCCCCGGCAGCAGGTCCGCCTCCTGCAGGTCGTGGAAGCCGTACGCCAGCACGCCCGCCGCGACCACCACCAGCATGCCACCGGTCCAGGTGAAGAACTTCGCCAGGTTGATCCGCACCGCACCGCGGTAGAACAGCCAGCCCAGCAGCACCGACGTCAGCAGGCCCAGCAGCGCCCCGATCAGCGGCCGGACACCGTCGTTGGCGGACTGCGCGGCGGTCCAGACGAACAGCGCGGTCTCCAGGCCCTCGCGGCCGACCGACAGGAACGCGGTGACCACCAGCGCCACGGTGCCCATCTGCAGCGCCGCGTCCAGCTTGCCGTGCAGTTCCTTCTTCAGGTGCCGCGCGGTGCGCCGCATCCAGAAGACCATCCACGTCACCAGGCCGACCGCGATGATCGACAGCGAACCGCCCAGCGCCTCCTGGGCCTCGAAGGTCAGGGTCTGCGACCCGAACTGCAGCGCCGCACCGAACGCGAACGACAGCACCACGGCGAGCGTGATCCCGAGCCAGACCGGACGCAGCGCCTCCCGCCGCCCGGTCTTGACCAGATAGGCGATGAGGATGCAGACGACGAGGCTGGCTTCCAGGCCCTCGCGCAGACCGATCAGGTAGTTGCCGAACACGTCGGTTCCTTCCCTTCCTTCATGGTGCCGACGCCCTTCTTTCCGGCGTCGGCGGTGACGATGGTGCCGGCGGTGACGATGGTGCCGGCGGTGACGACGGACTCAGGCGAACAGCTCCCGGCCCCACCAGTCGTCCGCGTTCCGGACGCCCGGCGGCACCGCGAAGACCGCTGAACCCACGTGCTGGATGTATTCGTTGAGCGCGTCGTTGGCCGCCAGCCTGCGCTGGAGGGGGACGAAGCCATGGCGCACGTCCCGCTGGTAGGCGAGGAAGAACAGTCCCGCGTCCAGCCGCCCCAGGCCGTCCGTACCGTCCGTGAAGGAGTAGCCGCGGCGCAGGATGCGTATCCCGCCGTTGGAGTCCGGGTGCGCGAGGCGGACATGGGCGGTGGGCAGCATCGACTTCAGATGCGGGGTGTCCCGCTCGTGCTTCCTGCCCACCGGAGCGCCCTCGCCCTTGTCGCGGCCGAAGATGTCCTCCTGCTCCTTGCGCGAGGTGCGGTCCCAGGTCTCGATGTGCATCCGGATCCGGCGCGCGACGAGGTAGGAGCCGCCGGCCATCCAGCTCTCCTTGCCCTTCGCCTCGCCGTCCGCCACCCAGACGTGCTTGTCGAGCGCGGCGGTGTCGGTGCCCGCCAGGTTGTGGGTGCCGTCCTTGAAGCCGAACATGTTGCGCGGGGTCTGCGCGTCCGGCGTCGTCGAGGAGGTCTTGCCGAAGCCCAGCTGCGACCAGCGGATCGCGACCTTGCCGAAGCCGATCCGGGCCAGGTTGCGGATCGCGTGCACCGCCACCTGCGGGTCGTCCGCACACGCCTGGACGCACAGATCGCCGTTGCTGCGCGCCTTGTCGAGGTTGTCGCCGGGGAACTGCGGCAGATCGATCAGGGCATCGGGCCGCCGGGCCTTGATGCCGAACCGGTCCTTGCCGTCCTTCTCGAACAGCGTGGGGCCGATGCCGAAGGTGAGGGTGAGCCGGGACGGCGGCAGCCCGAGCGCTTCACCGGTGTCGTCCGGCGGGGCCTCCGCGAGCCCGCCGACCGCGCCGTCCCCGACCGGGTCCCCGGCCGTCATCCGCGCCGCCGCCTTCGTCCACTCCTTGAGGAGCGCGATCAGTTCCTCGCGGTCGTCGGTGGTGACGTCGAAGGAGGCGAAGTGCAGCCGGTCCTGGACGGCGCTGGCGATGCCCGCCTGATGCCTGCCGTGGAAGGCGATCGCGGAGCGCGAGGTCGCGTCCGCGCCGGCCGGCTGGGCGTCGCCGCCGGTGCGCAGCGCCGCCGCCGTCCCGCCGGCCGCGACCGCGCCCAGCGCCAGGCCCGCGCCTCCCCAGCCGAGCAGGGACCGCCGGGACGGGGCGCGCCCGTCGGCGGTCCGCGCGGCCGTGCCGTCGGCGGTTGCCGTGCTGCCCTCGGTGGCCGTGCCGTCCTCGGTGGTGGTGTGGCCGTCGACGGCCGGGCCGTCCGTGCCGGTCATGCCCTTCTCCTGCGTCATCGTGCTCCCTCGCCCGCGGCGGACTACTTGGTGGTGGCCACAGCGGCGGCCAGCTTCGACAGCGGCTCGGCCAGCGCGTTGACGCCGTCGGAGAGCTTCTTGCGGTCGTCCTTGCCGACCGAGTCGTAGGAGGCGAAGCCGTCCGCGGACTTGCTGTCGCGGTGGTCGTCGAGCAGCGCGTGGATCGCCTTGAACTGCTTGTCCAGCTCCTTGGCGAGCGCCGGGTCGTTCTTGCCGACGACCGGCTTCAGCAGCTCGTACGCCTTCTCGGCACCCTCGACATTGCCCTGGAAGTCCACCAGGTCGGTGTGGCTGTAGCGCTCTTCCTCACCGGTGACCTTGCCGGTGGCCACCTCGTCGAGCAGTTCCTTGGCGCCGTTGGCCATGCTGGTCGGGGTGATCTCGGCCTTGCCGACCCGCTTCTGCCAGTCCTTCAGGTCGGTGATGAGCTGCCCGGCGAGCTTCTTGTCGTCCCCGGAGATCTTCTTCTCCTCCCACAGGGACTTCTCCAGCTTGTGCCAGCCGGTCCACTTCTGGCCCTTCTCCACACCGTCGGCGCGCACATCGACCTTGGGGTCGATGTCACCGAACGACTCGGCGACCGGCTCGGTGCGCTCCCAGCCCACCCGCGAGTGTGCGTAGGCCTTCTTGGCGGCCTCGACATCGCCGTCCTTGACCGCGTCGGCGAACTTCTGGGCCGCCGGAAGCGTCTCGTCGGCCTGCTCCTGGACGTAGGTGCGGTACGCCGCGACCGCGGCATCCAGCTTGGGGTCGCGCTGGGCATTGGCGCCCTTGCCGCTGGCGGTCACCTTCTGGCGGATGCCGTGGCCCTTCATGCCGGGCTTGCAGGCGACCTCGTACGCACCGGCCTTGATCTCCGCGGTGATCTCCGCGTGGGTGCCGGGGCCGATGTTCTCCCGCTCGGTGACGATCCGGTCGCCGGGCGCGTAGACGTACACCTCGGTGACCTTGGACCCCTTGTTCTGGACCGAGAACCGGACATGTCCGGCGGGGAACTCCTTGGCGGAGAGCTCGCAGCTGGAGTCCGTCGCGGTCACCTCGATGGCGCCCTTGCCGCCGCCCTTGCCCTCGTTCTTCGCGGCGCAGCCGGCGACGGCGGTGACGGCCGTGGCCGCGGCGAGGGCGACGACGACGGAGGAGCGGTGGGCTCGCATACGGGGGCTCCAAGCGGGCTCGGTGGAACGGAAACGACTACGCGAACGATAAACAGTCAAGAAGTTCGCCACTAAGGCGGCCCTAACTTATCTGAGGCTTACCTGTTTTCGCCCGCCCCGTCCAGTGATCCCGCTCTCATGGACAACGACTCGATCACGGCTTGGCCCGCACCCGGTCACGGAAACGTCATGCGTCGGTCAAGGTAAGGGTCACGCTGTGCGACGGGTGATGACGGCGGAGTTGCGGTCCGCGACGGCCCGCGGACGGCCGGCTGCCCCTCGGCGGTGGCCTCTCGGCGCCGGCCCCTCGGCGGTGGCCCCGCTCACCTCCTCCGCACCGCCCCGCGCTTCACTGTCCGGATGACCGAACTCGATGTGCTCCGGGTGTTCTGCGGGCCCGACGGCGCCGGCGGCAATCTGCTGGGCGTCGTCCGCGACGGGGCGGCCGTCCCCGACGCCGCCGAGCGAGCCGCCCTCGCGGCCGAACTCGGCTTCAGCGAAACCGTGTTCCTCGACGACGCGGACCGGGGCACCGTGGACATCCACACCCCGAGCGTCCGGCTCCCCTTCGCCGGGCACCCGTTGGTGGGTCTGGCCTGGCTGCTGCGGAGCCTGGGGCGGCCGCCGTGCACCCTGCGCCCGGCGGCCGGTGAGGTCGCGGTCCGCTTCGAGGGGGACGTGGTCTGGGTGCACGGGCGCGCGGAGTGGGTGACCGCCCGCACCACCCGGCGGTACGCCTCGGCGGCCGAGGTCGACGCGCTGCCCGCACCGCCGCCGGGGGAGGGCTGGCTCTACGCCTGGGCCTGGCAGGACGAGGCCGCGGGCGTGGTCCGGGCACGGGCCTTCCCGCGGCGCGGCGACACGGTCATCGAGGACGAGGCCACCGGCGCCGCCGCCCTCCTGCTGACGCACGAACTGGGGCGCCCGCTCGACATCCGGCAGGGCACCGGCTCCCGGATCCTCACCCGCCCGCATCCGGACGGCACCATCGCCGTCGGCGGACGGGTGTGTCCCGGCACGCGCTAGCGGTCATGGGCGGAGCCCGTAGGGCCCGTAGGGGTGGCCCCTAGGCACTCAACGGGAACTGCTCGCCCAGCTCCTGGAAGACCGCGCTGTTCAGCCGGAAGGCGCGCTTGCACTCGTCGACCACCCGCTGCTTCTCCAGATCGTCCACCGGCAGGGCGTCCAGCAGCGCCCGGTACTCGCGTTTGAAGGCGGCAGGGTTGGCGATGTCCTCGAAGACGTAGAACCGCACCCCGTCGCCCTTGCGGGCGAAGCCCCAGGTCTTTTCGGCCGTGCCGCGGATGATCTGGCCGCCCGAGAGGTCGCCGAGGTAGCGGGTGTAGTGGTGGGCGACGAAGCCGCCCGGCCAGTCGCGGGCGCAGGCCGCTATCCGGTCGGCATAGGCGGCGGTGGCGGCCAGCGGCTCCAGGCCGGTGCGCCAGGACGGGCCGCCGAGGTGGGCGAGGTCGCGCTCCAGTGCGGCGGTGCGGGCCAGCTCGGGACGGACGAAGGGGCCCGCCACCGGGTCGTCGGCGAGCGGTCCGGAGGCATCCTCCAGCGCACGGTAGACGAACCACAGCTGCTCGGTGTAGCGCCGGTAGGCGGCGACGCCGAGCCTGCCGCCGAGCAGGTCGCTCATGAAGGAGGAGTTCTCGGCCTCGGTGTGCTGCTCGTGGGACGCGGTGCGGATGACCGCCGAAAACGGGGTGCCGGGGGCGGGCGGGGTCGGGCTGGACGCTTCCAAGACGGACCTCCGGGGCCGGGGGTGGGCGTCCCCCTGCTCGGATCCGAGAGCTTGGGGGAGGACGGGAACAGGCCGGCTCCACCGAGCCGCCGACCCTGGGCCACCCAAATACTTGGGCTTGCCTGAGTCAACCCGTTCCCGACGTCCTGTCGGTAACGAGCCTACGCCTGTTCCCGACGCCCTGTCGGTAAAGTTCCGGCCGCTCTCGTCAGGGCAGCGTGAGGATCTCCGCCCCGGTGTCCGTGACCACCAGCGTGTGCTCGAACTGCGCCGTCCGCTTGCGGTCCTTGGTCACCACCGTCCAGCCGTCGTCCCACATGTCGTAGTCGTGGGTCCCCAGCGTCAGCATCGGCTCGATCGTGAACGTCATGCCGGGCTTGATGTCGGTGGTGTGGTGCGGGCTGTCGTAGTGCGGAACGATCAGGCCGGAGTGGAAGGAGGAGTTGATGCCGTGACCGGTGAAGTCGCGGACCACTCCGTAGCCGAAGCGCTTGGCGTACGACTCGATGACCCGGCCGATGATGTTGATCTGACGGCCCGGCTTGACGGCCTTGATCGCGCGGTTGAGCGCTTCCCTGGTCCGCTCGACCAGCAGCCTGGACTCCTCGTCCACGTCGCCGCACAGGTAGGTGGCGTTGTTGTCGCCGTGCACACCGTTGATGTACGCGGTGACGTCGAGGTTCACGATGTCGCCGTCCTTCAGGACGGTCGAGTCCGGGATGCCGTGGCAGATGACCTCGTTGAGCGAGGAGCACAGGGACTTGGGGAAGCCGCGGTAGCCGAGCGTGGACGGGTAGGCACCGTGGTCGCACATGAACTCATGGGCGACCCGGTCCAGTTCATCGGTCGTCACACCGGGTGCGATCAGCTTGGCGGCCTCCTCCATCGCCTGCGCGGCGATCCGGCCGGCGATCCGCATCCGTTCGATCGTTTCGGCGTCCTGCACCTCGGGCCCGGTGTACGGGGTGGGTGCGTCCTTCCCGACGTATTCGGGGCGCGGGATCGAGGCGGGGACGGGGCGGGTGGGGGAGATCTTCCCCGGGACAAGAAGTGACTGGCCAGACATGCCAGCGAGTGTATCCGCGGGCCGTCGGGCAGGATGGTGGCACAGAGCACCCACAGGAGGCGGTAATGGCGCTGTTCAAGAGGCGTACGGTCGGCAAGCCCGGCGAGTGGTTCTACTGCCTCGAGCACCGGACGGTCGAGGAGGGGCCCCAGTGCCGCGCCGCCGACCGCCTCGGCCCGTACTCCACCCGCGAGGAGGCCGAGCACGCCATGGAGACGGCCCACGAGCGGAATGTGGAGTGGGAGACCGACCCGAAGTGGCACGACGGCGCGGGCCGGGGGGAGGGCGGCGCGGAGGGCTAGACGGGACGGACGCCGGCCCGGACTACCAGCGAGGCGGCGGCGGGGCGGTCAGTCCGTCCGCGAGGCGGGCCAGGCGGTCGCGGAAGCGGCGGTGCCTGCGGGGCGCGGGCAGGCTGTTCTCGCCGGCGGCCGCGCTCACCAGATGCTGGACCGTGTCGAGGTCCAGGTCGGCCGGCGCCTCGTCCGTGCCGTCGGGCGGGGGCGGGGGTGCGGCGAGCGCGTCATGCGCCAGGGCGTGCAGATCGCGGTCGCCGCCGTCCAGGGCGAGCACCGTCGCGCCGTTGCGGCGGGCGTCGTGCACCCGCTCCAGCAGCCCGGCGCCCGGCTGCTCCGGCGTCACGACCAGCAGCGTCTCGCCGCGTCCGGCCGCCGCCAACCGGCCGAGGCCCACTGCCAGATGGGCCGGCGCCCCGCCGGGGACGCGGTGGCGCACCAGCGTCGGCGACAGCTCGGGCAGGCCCGACCAGGCGGCCTCGTCGTCGAGGTGGGCGGCCAGGTGCCAGGGCTCGTACGAGGCACTGCCGACCAGCAGCAGCCCCCCGCCGTGCGGGGTGACGGCGCCGCGCAGCGTCCCCGCGAAGCGGCGGGTGGCCTGGACCCACTCGGTCCCGGCGAGAACTTCGCGCAGCAGGGCGACCCGTACGGCATCCATGGCCCGGCATCCTGCCGCGGCACGGTGCTGTCCGGGGGCGGTTTCCGCGGGTGTCACCCGTACGGGACGGGGCGCTGCCGGACGGGCCGCAGGCCCGCGTCGGAGAGCCGACGTCCTACCTCCGCCACGGCCGCTTCGCTCAGCGGGCGCTGCGGAAAGGCGGTGGCGCCCCCGTCGATCACGCCGAGGAGGTGCAGGGCCGCCTTGAACGCACCCAGCGCGGAGGAGCTGCGGCCCATCTCCGGCTCGGGGCCGGCGTCGACCATGGCGAACAGGGTGACCAGGCGTTCCTGCTCGGCGGCGGCCCGCTCCCAGTCGCCGGACCGGGCGGCGTCGTAGAGGCGGACGTAGGCCGCCGGGTCGACGTTGCCGATGCCGGGGACGACCCCGTCCGCGCCTGCCAACAGGGCGCCGTCCACGGTCAGTTCGGAGCCGGTGAGGACCGAGAAGCCGGGGGCGGGGCCGGTGTGCCTGGCGGTGCGGCCGCCGAGCGCGGTGAGCAGGCGGCGCAGCGAGCCCTCGTCGCCGCTGCTGTCCTTGAGCCCGGCGAGCGTGCCGTCCGCGGCCAGCTCCCGCACCAGTGACGGGGACAGCTTGCTGTGCACGGCGACGGGGATGTCGTAGGCGAACAGCGGGAGGTCCACGGCCGTGCGCAGGTGGCGGAAGTGCGCGGCGATCTCCCGTGGGTGGGTGCGGGTGTAGAAGGGCGCGGTGGCGACCAGGGCGTCGGCGCCGAGGGCGGCGGCGGTCCGGGCGTGGTCGAGCACCCGCGGGGTGGTGGTGTCGATGACCCCGGCGAGCACCGGGACCCTGCCGTCCGCGGCCTTGAGGACGGTCTCCAGCGCGGTGCCGCGCTGGGCGTCGGTGAGGTAGGCGGCCTCGCTGGTGGAGCCGAGGGCGAAGAGTCCGTGGACGCCGCCGTCGAGGAGGTGGTGCACCAGGCGGGTCAGCGAGACGGTGTCGATCTCGCCGCGCGGGCCGAGCGGGGTGCAGACCGGCGGGATGACGCCGTGCAGGGGGGCGGGCAGTGCCATGGGGGCTCCGGGGGCTCCGAGTCCGACATAGGACATCCCATGTCCTATGTCGAGCACAATAGACCTGTTCACAGGCGGTCGGTCAAGGAACCGCGGCCCGGTGGTGCGGGTGACGGACGGGGGCGGGCCGTATGCAGACGCGGGAGCGGGAGAGGGAGTTTCCATGGCACGAGGGACGATGGCCGAGGATGTGCAGGCGCAGATCAAGCAGCTGATCCTGCGGCGCGGACTGACGCCGGGCGATCCGCTGCCCACCGAGGCCGAGCTGGTCGGCCTGCTCGACGTCAGCCGCAACTCGGTGCGCGAAGCGCTCAAGGCGCTGCAGGCGATGCGCATCGTGGAGATCCGGCACGGCTTCGGCACCTACGTCGGCCCGCTCACCCTGGAGCCGTTCGTCGAGGGCGTCGCCTTCCGCGCCGCGGTCCGCCACCACCAGGGCGAGTCCAGCCTGTACGAGCTGATGGAGGTCCGCGAGGCGCTGGAGGCGGGCCTGATCGGCGCCGTCGCCCGGAACCTGCCCGCCGAGGATCTTGCCGTCCTCAGGGGGCTGGTGCAGCGGATGGCGGAGGAGGCGCGGGGCGGGCAGGTGCAGAGCGCCACCGACCGGGCCTTCCATCTCGCCCTGTACCGCTCGCTGGGAAACCACTTGCTGAGCGAGGTGCTGGACGCGTTCTGGGCGGCGCTGCGCCGGGTGCGGGAGGACCTGTCCGACGACGGCCCCGACCCGGAGGTGACGTACCGCCAGCACCAGGAGATCGTCGATGCGCTGGAGGCGGGTGACGGCGACCGCGCCGTGGAGGCGATGCACCGCCACTTCGACGGCATCCGGCGCCGGCTGACGGAGTGCTGAGGGAGCCCCGCTGACGGTGCGGTGAGGGAGCCGGGCCGGCCGAGGGCGCGGCAGTGGTACGGCAGGGGCGCCGTGCAGAGGTGCGGTGAAGGTGCCGCCGCGATCGCCCCGTCGCCGTCCCCGTTCACCGGGAGGCCACCCCGTGTCGACGGCGCCTTTGCCGATGCGGGAATGCCCCATGTGCGGTGTCTTGACGGCAAGTTGGGTACTCCCTATGGTCGCCGCAGGACGAGGGACATCCTACGTCCCCGCCCGTGGGGGCGCCCGACCGCTCCACGGGGCGGGCGACTGCAGCGCGTGCTCGACGATCACCTTTCGCCGCATCCGCATCCTCGTGGGGGAGCCGGTATGAGCAACCGCACCGTGCACCGCAGAACGGTCCTGGGCGGGGCGGCTGCCGTCGCCGCCGGCTGGGCGCTCACCGGCTGCGGCGAGGGCGGCGACGGCAGCCCGCCCCGGGAGCGCAAGAAGGGACAGCGGATCCAGCTGACCTTCTGGTCCTGGGTGCCGGGCATCGACAAGCCCGTCGGCCTCTGGAACCGCAAGCATCCCGAGGTCCAGGTCAAGGTCGAGAAGGTGTCGGCCGTCAACGGCCAGCAATACGCGAAGATGCACGCCGCCATCAAGGCCGGCAACCCGCCCGACCTGGGCCAGATCGAGTTCCCCGTCCTCCCCGGCTTCCTGCTCGACGACGGGCTGCTCGACCTCGCCCCGCTCGGTGCCGCCCGGCACCGGAGCGAGTTCTTCGGCTGGCAGTGGCAGCAGTCCGTCTTCGGCAAGGGCATCTACGCCATCCCCCAGGCGTCCGGGCCGATGGGGCTGTTCCTCCGCCAGGACCTCTTCGACACCTGGGACGTGCCGGCCCCGCGGACCTGGGACGAGTACGAGGCCGCCGCCAAGGCCGTCCGGAAGAAGGGCGCCTGGATCGAGACCTTCGCCCCCACCAACGGCAACCGCTTCGCCGGCCTCGCCTGGCAGGCGGGCGCCAGGTGGTACCGGACGCACGGCGACACCTGGATCGTGCACCTCGACGACGAGCCCACCCGCAAGGTCGCCGACTACTGGGAATCCCTCGTCAGGCAGAAGCTCGTCAAGACCATCCCGGACCGGCAGAACGCCTGGTACAAGGATCTGCAGACCGGCGCCATCCCGGCCTGGGTGGGCGCCAGTTGGGGCGATGCGCTGCTGGCCGGCAACGCGCCGGGCACCAAGGGGACGTGGCGGGCCGCGCCGCTGCCGCAGTGGAAGGCGGGCGAGCAGGCCTTCGCCAACTGGGGCGGCTCGACCACCGCCGTCTTCGCCAAGGCCCGCTACCCCAAGGACGCCCTGGACTTCGCCGTCTGGCTCAACACCGACCCCGAGTCGATCGCGCTGCTGATCGACGGCGGCTACGGCTTCCCCAGCGCCAAGAAGGGCTATGCCGCCACCGATCTCGACGTGGACAAGGACTTCTTCGGCGGCCAGGCGTACAGCAAGGTCTTCGCGGCCGCCGGGGCGCATGTGGACACCAGCTGGCGGTGGGGACCCGGCGTGGACACCCTCTACCAGCGGCTCGGCGACGCCTTCACCGATGCGCTCGCGGACGGCGGCTCCTTCCGCGCGGTCCTGACGAAAGTGCAGGCCCAGACCGTCGCCGACCTCAAGGGCAAGGGCCTGAAGGTGGAGAGCGGGTGAGCCGGGCCACGCCGATCCGGCCGGGCCCGGTCACCCGCGGCGCGACCCGCCACAGCACCGGCCGCCGCCCGCGCCGCGCCCCCGCACCGAGGCCCGCAACGCCCGCGCCGCTGCCGGATTCGTCCTGCCGTTCCTCGTCCTCTTCGCTCTCTGCTTCCTCGCCCCCATCGGCTACGCCCTCTACGAGAGCCTGCAGAGAACCGAACGCACCGGCCCGCTCGGCCTCGGCGGCCAGGCACACCAGGCCTTCGCCGGTCTCGCCAATTACGCCCACGCCCTCTCGGACGACCGGTTCCTGGCCGGTTTCGGCCGGGTGCTGCTCTTCGGCGCCGTCCAGATCCCGCTGATGATCGTGCTGGCCACCGCCCTCGCGCTGCTGCTGGAGAGCGCGAGCGCCCGCGCGGTCCCGTTCTTCCGCGGCGCCTTCTTCCTGCCGTACGGCGTGCCGGGAGTGATCGCCTCGATCCTGTGGGGATTCCTCTACGTGCCGGGCATCAGCCCGCTGGTGAAGATCGCCGAATCCGTGGGCTGGAGCCTCGACTTCCTCTCCCGCGGCACCGTCCTGTGGTCTCTCGCCAACATCGTCACCTGGCAGTTCACCGGCTACAACATGCTGGTACTGATCGCCCAGCTCAAGGCCGTACCGGGGGAGCTGTACGAGGCGGCACGGATCGACGGGGCGAACGCCTGGCAGGTCGCCCGGCACATCAAGATCCCGCTGCTCCGCCCCGCGCTCGTGCTCACCGGTGTCTTCAGCATCATCGGCACCCTCCAGCTGTTCGCCGAACCCATGGTGCTGCGCCCGCTGGCCTCCTCCATCGACTCCGGCTTCACGCCCAACCTGCACGCCTACAGCGAGGCGTTCGTCGGCAACAACCAGCAGGTGGCGGCGGCCGAGGCGGTACTGCTCGCGCTGGTGGCCTGCGCGGTGTCCTTCGGCTTTCTGCGGCTGGCCGGCGGGCGCGCCGGGGAGCACACGGGGGAGCGCGGATGACACCGCCCCCGGTCCGCCACCGGATCGTCACCGCCTCGCTGCTGACCGTCGCCGCGCTCTACTTCCTGATGCCCGTCTACTGGCTGGCGGTCTCCGCCACCAAGAACAGCGCCGACCTCTTCGGCACCTTCGGCTTCTGGTTCTCCGGCCACCCGCACCCCGTCGGCCACCTCGTCGACGTCCTCACCTACGACCACGGCATCTACGCCCGCTGGTTCGCCAACTCCCTCTTCTACGCCGGGACCGGCGCGGTCTGCGCCACCCTGCTGTCCGCCGCGGCCGGCTATGCGCTGGCCACCTTCCCGTTCCGCGGCCGGGAGGCGGTCTTCAACGTGGTGCTCGCCGGCGTGCTGATCCCCGGCACCGCGCTGGCCCTGCCGCTCTACTTCCTCTTCAGCGCGCTGGGCCTGTCCAACACCTACTGGGCGGTGCTGATCCCCAGCACGGTCAGCCCGTTCGGCGTGTATCTGTGCCGGATCTACGCCGCCGCGGCGGTCCCCGACTCGCTCCTGGAAGCGGCCCGGATCGACGGCGCGGGCGAGGCCAGGATCTTCGGCGGGCTCGCGCTGCGGCTGATGACCCCGGCGCTGGTGACCGTCTTCCTCTTCCAGTTCGTCCACATCTGGAACAACTACTTCCTGCCGCTGGTGATGCTCTCGGACTCCGACCTCTACCCGGTCCAGCTCGGCCTGACCTCCTGGACCGGCTACGCCGACCGCCAACCGGTGCTCTACCAGTACACGGTGGGCGGGGCCTTCCTGTCCGTGGTGCCGCTGATGGTGCTGATGACGGTGCTCCAGCGGTACTGGCGCACGGGTTTGACCGAGGGCAGCGTGAAGGCGTGACGGTCCGCGGTGACGGCGCGACCGGTCCGCGGTGACGGCGTGACCGGTTCGCCGTGACGTCACGACGGGGTCGCCGCGACCGCCCCGACCGGCGCCGCGCCGAGTGCCTGACCCGTTCCGTGCCGAGGGCCCGCCCGGTTCGTGGTGGGCGCGTGACAGGATCGCTGTCATGACTACTCCTGATGATGGCCGGTTCTCCCCGAACGCCGCGACGCGTGCGAAGGCCGCCCTCAAGCGTGACCCCTGGGACCTCCCGGACGTCTCCGGCCTGGTGGTCGGCGTCCTCGGTGGCACCGGCGACCAGGGCCGGGGCCTGGCCTACCGGCTGGCCCGGGCCGGTCAGAAGGTGATCATCGGCTCCCGGGCCGCCGAGCGCGCCGAGACCGCCGCCGGCGAACTCGGCCTGGGCATCGAGGGCGCGGAGAACGCCGCCTGCGCCCGGCGCAGCGATGTGGTGATCGTCGCCGTGCCGTGGGAGGGCCACGCCAAGACCCTTCAGGCGCTGCGCGAGGAGCTGGCCGGCAAGCTCGTCATCGACTGCGTCAACCCGCTCGGCTTCGACAAGAAGGGCGCCTACGCGCTCAAGCCGGAGGAGGGCAGCGCCGCCGAGCAGGCCGCGGCCCTGCTGCCCGAGTCGCGGGTCACCGCCGCCTTCCACCACCTGTCCGCGGTGCTGCTGCAGGACCCGGAGACCGAGCGGATCGACACCGATGTGATGGTCCTCGGTGAGTCCCGTGCCGACACCGACCTGGTGCAGGCGCTGGCCGCCCGTATCCCCGGTATGCGGGGCGTCTTCGCCGGCCGGCTGCGCAATGCGCACCAGGTCGAGTCGCTGGTCGCCAACCTGATCTCGGTCAACCGGCGCTACAAGGCACACGCGGGGCTGCGCCTCACCGACGTCTGAGCCGGCCGGCCGCGGCGACAGCGGTTACGGCGGCCGCTCCCGGACCGCCGACCGGCGCACACGGGGCATGGGGGACACTGGGGAGGACCGCACCACTCCCGACAGGAGCCGCTTCCATGCCCCTCTTGCCCCCGTCCGGCCCGGCCCGCCGGCTCGCTCTCATGGCCCTCGCCGTGTGCGTCCTCTCCGTCGCCGCGGCCGTGGTCGCGTTCGTCCAGGGCAGCTTCGTCGGCATCGTCTGGATCCTGATGGCGGGCATCTCCAGCAACATGGCGTGGTTCTACCTGCGCAGGGCGAAGCTCCAGCGGGCGCAGCAGGCCGGCTGAACCCGGCGCCGCGGGCCCTCCCGCTGAGCCCGGCCCCTCACGTCGGCCCGCGGCGCCCGGTCCGTCACGCCGGCCGGGCCCCGGCCCTCAGAAGAGGCCGCCCTGCGGCAGCTGCGGCTCGCCCTGCCAGAAGCGGAAGAGCTGCTGGCCGAGGTAGCTGTCGAGCGACGAGACGCCGAGGCCGTGCAGGATCGTGTCCACCAGGCCGAAGAAGGCCTGGTTGATCTCCGGTACCCACAGCAGCCCGAAGACCGCCAGCAGCCCGAACGGCGCGAACGGCTCCACCTGCCGCCGCAGCTTGTACGACAGCCACGGCTCGATCACCCCGTAGCCGTCCAGGCCCGGCACCGGCACGAAGTTCAAGATCGCGGCGGTCACCTGCAGCAGCGCCAGGAACGCCAGCGCGAAACGGAACGGGGCGGGCACCCCGTCCAGCCCGTGCAGCCAGAACGGCGCCGTGCACACCGCGGCGAACACGATGTTGGTCAGCGGCCCGGCCGCCGAGATCAGACTGTGCCGCCAGCGCCCCTGGATCCGGCCCCGCTCGATGAACACCGCGCCGCCCGGCAGCCCGATCCCGCCCATGATCACGAAGATCACCGGCAGCACGATGCTGAGCAGCGCATGGGTGTACTTGAGCGGGTTCAGCGTCAGATAGCCCCTGGCCTCCACCGAGATGTCGCCGCTGTGCAGCGCGGTCCTGGCGTGCGCGTACTCGTGCAGGCACAGCGACACCACCCAGCCGGACACCACGAACAAGAACACCGCGAAGCCGGTGTTCGCCGCGAGCGTCTGGCTCCACACCGCCCAGCCGGACACCGCCATGACGGCGACGAGCGCGAGGAAGACCGGGCTGATGCGGCGGTCGGCGCGTCGGATTGCTGTGGTCATGGTGCACGGCTCCTGGATGTCTGGTGAGGGCAGCCATGACCGTAACCGCGTCACGGCGGCCGGCGCACGGCGGAAGGCCTGCGGGCTCGTGCACGGACCCCTGCCCAGGTCCCGTGCGCCCGAAAACGACGCTCGGTGCCTGGGGAGTTGTGGCCTTCGACGACAATGGGCCGGTGCGCTACGGAATTCTCGGCACCACCCAGGCCGACCGGCCCGACGGCACCCCCGTCGCGATCGGCGGACCACGCCTGCGCGCGCTGCTCGCCGCCCTCGCGCTGCGCCCCGGCCGGGCACTCTCCCCGGACGTGCTGATCTCCGACATCTGGGGCCTGGACCCGCCCGCCGACGCGGCCGGCGCGCTGCAGGCGCTGGTCGGCCGGCTGCGCCGTGCCCTGGGGCATGCCGCGGTCGCCTCGGCCGACGGCGGCTACCTGCTGTGCGCCGAGCCCGACGCCGTCGATCTGCACCGTTTCGAGCGGCTTGCGGCGGAGGGCGGCCGGGCGCTGACCGCGGCGGACCCGGCCGGCGCCGCCGCCCTGCTCGACGACGCCCTGGCGCTCTGGCGCGGTCCGGCCCTCGCGGACCTGCCGGACGCGGGTGCCGAGGCCACCCGCGCCGAACGCCGCCGCCTGGACGCCCAGCGCACCCGCCTCGCCGCCGACCTCGCCCTCGGCCGGGCCGACCGCGCGCTGCCCACCCTCCTCGCGCTGTGCCAGGACCATCCGCTGGACGAACCCCTCCAGGCCCTGCGGCTGCGCGCGCTGCGTGCCGCGGGCCGTACGGCGGAGGCACTGGCGGCCTACGAGGAGATACGCACCGGCCTCGCCGACCGCCTCGGCGCGGACCCGGGCCCGGAGCTGCGCGCCCTGCACGCGGAACTGCTCCGTCCGCCGGCGCGGACGGCCCCGCCGCCCGCGCACCCCCACGCTCCCGGCACCGCACAGCCGCCGGCCGCCCCCGCAACCGTCCCCGCCCCCTACCTCACCCCGCCCCGCCCCCGCCCCGGCAACCTCCGTGCCCGGCTCACCTCCTTCGTCGGGCGGGACACCGACCTGGCGGCGATCCGCGCCGATCTGGCCGAGCACCGGCTGGTGACGCTGCTGGGCCCCGGCGGCGCCGGCAAGACCCGGCTGTCGCAGGAGGGCGCGGAGGCCGCCGCGGCCGCCCTGCCGGACGCCTGGCCGCACGGCGTATGGCTGGCCGAGCTGGCACCGGTGGACGATCCGCAGACCGTGCCCGAGGCGGTGCTGACCGCGCTCGGGGCCCGGGAGACGGTCGTCCGCGGCACCACCGCGGAAGGCCTGCGGGCCGCCGCCGACCCGACCGCCCTGGACCCGCTGGGCCGGCTCGCCGAGCACTGCGCCGGACGCCGGATGCTGCTCGTCCTCGACAACTGCGAGCATGTGATCGGCGCCGCCGCCGAGCTCGCCGAGCGGCTGCTGGCCGACTGCCCCGGGGTGACGGTGCTGGCCACCAGCCGGGAGCCGCTGGCCGTCCCGGGCGAGGTGCTGCGGCCGGTCGAGCCGCTGCCCGCCCCCGTCGCGCTGCGGCTGCTGGCCGACCGCGGGGCCGCCGCCCTGCCCGGCTTCCGTATCGACGCCGACGAGGAGACCGCCGCCGCCTGCACCGAGATCTGCACCCGGCTGGACGGGCTGCCGCTGGCCATCGAACTCGCCGCGGCCCGGCTGCGGTTGCTGACGCCGCGGCAGCTCGCCGACCGGCTCGACGACCGTTTCCGGTTGCTGACCAGCGGCAGCCGGACCGTGCTGCCCCGCCAGCAGACACTGCGCGCGGTCGTGGACTGGTCCTGGGACCTCACCGACGAGCCCGAACGGGCGGTGCTGCGCCGGCTGTCCGTCTTCGCCGGCGGCTGCGACCTGGCGGCAGCCGAAGAGGTGTGCGCGGGCGACGGCGTGGACCGGCGCGAGGTGGCCGGGCTGCTCGGTTCGCTGATCGACAAGTCGCTGGTGGTCGCGGCCCCGGCCGGCCGGGCGCCGGGCGGTAGCCGCTCCGGCGGCGGAGAGATGCGCTACCGGCTGCTGGAGACGGTGGGGGAGTACGCCGGCGAGCGGCTGGACGAGGCCGGGGAACGGGCCGGTGCCGAGCGCCGCCACCTCGTCGCCTACCGCGAACTGGCCCGTACCACCGACCCGTTGCTGCGCGGCCCCGGCCAGCGCGCGGGCATGGAACGGCTGGAGCTGGAGCACGACAACCTGCGCACCGCGCTGCGCCGCGCCCTCGCCGCACGGGACGAGCACGAGGCGCTGTGCCTGGTGCTGTCCCTGCAGTGGTTCTGGTCGCTGCGCGACCACCGCAGCGACGCCCGCCACTGGGCGAGCGCGGCCGCCGCGCTCGGCCCCAACCCCTTCACCCCGCCCGCCGAACCGGCGCCCGACCTGCACGAGAGACCCATCGACGCGCCCCCGCCGATGGCTCTTGAGCAACTGCTGGAGGCCCGCCGCGAGGTCCGGCTGGTCGCGCTCTCCAGCCGGGACAGCGATATCGAGGCGCTGCTCGATCCGGCGATGCAGGAAGAGCTGGCCGGGATGCTCACCGTCTACCGCACCGGTATGCCGCAGACCTGCAAGGTGCCCGGCGCGCTGTGGTACTACGCGGTGCTGATCACCGGACGGTTCGACGAGCTGGCCGAGCTGGTCGAGGGCGCGGTGCAGGCCTGCCGCGACCTCGGCTACGAGTGGGAGCTGGCCTACATCCTGCAGTTCCGCTCGAAGATCCTCAACGAGCGCGCCGGCGGGCTGGCGCAGGCGACGTGCGATGCCGACGAGGCGCTGCGCACCTTCCTGCGGCTCGGCGACGCATGGGGCGCGGCCGAGGCGCTGGCGGGACGCGCGGAGACCCATGAGAAGCGGGGCGCGTACGCGCAGGCGGCGCGCGACTACCGGGCGGCGATGGTGCACGCCGAGAACCTGGGGGCGCACGGCCAGACCCTGCTGCTGCGCTGCCGGCTGGGTGCCGTACTGATCGAGGACGGCCAGGCGGAGACCGGCGAGCGGATGCTGCGCGAGGTGCTGGCCGAGGCGGCGAAGGGCAACAGCGGCCGGGACACCGAGCCGTTCGCCCGGCTGACCCTCGCGATGTGGCTGACCCTGAAGGGGGACCGTCAGGGGGCGCGGGCGGAACTGCACATGGTGCGCGAGCTCTTCGCCCCGCGCGCCCCGGACCTGTTCGCCGGGATGCTGGAGTCGTTGCTGATCTCGCTGGACCTGGACGAGGGCCACCGCGAGGAGGGCCTGCTGCCGAGGTTCCGGACGGCCATGGACCGTATGCAGGACTCCCTGACGCAGATGATCGCGCCGGACCTCCCGGTGGTGCAACTCCTCACCGGTGCACGGGCGTTGATGGCGGTACGCGGCGAGGCCGCGGGGCGGGACGCGGCGCGCCTGGTGGGGGCGTACGACGCGCTGCGGGCGACCAGCCATGTCCCGCCACGGCTCATCCGCGACGACCGGGCCCGTACCGAGGCGGCCGCGCGGGCGCTGGTGGGCGATACGGCCTATGCGCAGGCGTACGCCGAAGGCGGTGACCTCTCCCTCGAAGAGGCCACCGCCCTCATCTGACGCGAGCCGGGCGAAGGCGGTCCCGCAGGGAAGCCCCCTGCGGGACGCGCGTCAGGTCTTCTTGCGGAACTTCGCCACCGCGAGCGGCATGGTGACGGCCGTGATGGCGACCGCCCAGCCGAGGGTGACCAGCGCCGGGTGGGCCACGGCGCCCTGGTCGTTGATCAGCGCACGGGACGCGTCCGCCAGGTTGGAGAGCGGGTTGACCTTGGTGAACCCCTCCAGCCAGCCGGGCATCGAGGTCGTCGGCGCGAAGATCGACGAGCCGAACTGCAGCGGCATCAGCACCAGCATCGCCATGCCCTGGACCGCCTGCGGGGTCTTCACGGTGAGCCCCAGCAGGATGAAGATCCACATCAGGGCGGCGCCGAAAACGGTGGACAGCACGACCGCGGCGAAGAACGCGAGCATGCTGCCCTTGATCTCCAGGCCGAGCAGGAAGCCCATGCCGAGCAGGATCGCGGTGGCGATCAGCATCCGGCCGATCTCGACGACGATCTTGGCGATGAGGACCGAGGACCGGGCGATGGGCATCGTCCGGAAGCGGTCCATCACGCCCTTGCGGAAGTCCTCGTTGACGCCGCTGCCCACCGCCATGGCGATGTTCATGCCCAGCATCGCCATCATGCCGGGCACCAGGCGCTGGATGTACTCGTGCTGGTTGCCCTTGCCGGCGATCGCGCCGCCGAAGACATAGGTGAACAGCAGGATGAAGATGATCGGCATCAGCAGGACGTCCATCATGGACTCCGGATCCTGCTTGATCTGCAGGGCGTTGCGCCGCACCAGCGCCCCGATGTGCCGCAGATTGGCCCGCAGACCGATCCGGCCCTCATCGGCGCCGGCCTTCACCCGTGGCGCCGTCATCGTTGCCGTACTCATGCCGGTACCCCCGCGTACTGCTCGTCCCTGGCGTCCTCGGACCCGGACCCGGCCTCGGCCTCGGCCTCGGAGGTCTTCTGGCCGGTGAGGGCCAGGAACACCTCGTCCAGGCTGGGCAGATGGGTGCTGATCCCGGCGAGCGCGATGCCCTCGTGGCCGAGCACACCGACCACCGCGGTCAGCTGCTCGTCGCTGGTGATCGGCACGTTGACCACACCCCCGTCGTGGTCGGCGGTCGCCCCCGCGATGCCGTCCAGGCCGGCCCGGGCGACGGCCTCGGCCATCCGGTCCAGCTCGCCGGGGTCCGCCGGCCGGATCTGCAGCGTCCGCCCGCCGACCTTGGCCTTGAGCTCGTCCACCCGCCCCTCGGCGATCACCCGGCCGCGGTCGATGACCGTCAGCTCGTTGGCCAACTGCTCGGCCTCTTCCATGTATTGGGTGGTCAGCAGCACCGTGGCACCGTCGTGCACCATCCGCTGGACCTCCTGCCACACCTCGTTGCGGGTGCGGGGGTCCAGGCCGGTGGTCGGCTCGTCCAGGTAGAGGACCGCCGGCCGGCCGATCATCGAAGCGGCCAGGTCGAGCCGGCGGCGCATACCACCGGAGTACTTGGCCGCGGCCCGCTTGGCGGCCTCGGTCAGCGAGAACCGCTCCAGCATCTCGTCCGCGCGGCGGCGGGCGTCCTTGCGGGACAGATCGAGCAGCCGCCCGATCATGTAGAGGTTCTCCCAGCCGGAGAGCTTTTCGTCGACCGAGGCGTACTGCCCGGTCAAGCCGATGGTGCGGCGCAGTGCACGGGGCTGGCGCACCACATCGAAGCCGGCCACGACGGCGCTGCCGGCGTCCGGCACGAGGAGGGTGGACAGGCACCGCACGAGGGTCGTCTTGCCGGCGCCGTTCGGGCCCAGCACGCCCAGCACGGTGCCTTCCTTCACGTCCAGGTCCACCCCGTCGACGGCCTTGACCGCGCCGAAGTGCTTGACCAGACCGCGCACCTCCACGGCGTTGCCGCCCTTGGTGGATATCGTCTGTCGCGTCATGAGACCAAGGTGTCAGCCGCCACCGACATCGTGCCGATAGATTGCCGACAGGGCCTTGCGCTTGGCTTTTCGGCTGTCCCGCCGTGGGGGTGGCTCGCCGTTCTTCGCCCCGCTGCGCGGGTGCGCCCGCCGTTGCGCCTGGCGGCGGGCCGGGGCCGCTGCGCGGGGCTGTGGGTGCGGTGACGGGCCTCCGGGGCCTGGTGTGTGGACTGCTTCGCTTTACGTCCACACACCAGGCCCCTCCGGCCCGTCCCCTCCCGTGGGTGGATAAGTGAACGTGGGTGGGGGTGCACGTAGTCACTTACGTGCACCCCCACCCACGTTTTTCCACCCACTCACGGGAGGGGCCGCGCCGCAGGACGAAGTCCGGAGGAGCGGCACCGCACCCGACCACCCACGCCCGCCGCAGGGGGCCCCTCCCACGCCCTTTAGGCAGTGGGGGAGCAACGGCGAGAAACCCCTACGGCGGGTCAGCCGACCTGAACCGTTCAGTGAAAGAGATGCGGTTCCGCCGGAAACGCACCGCCGACGACGTCCTCGGCGAACGCCTTCGCCGCCCCGCCGAGCTGCGCCCGCAGGTCCAGGTACTGCTTGACGAACTTCGGGACCCGGCCGGCCGTCATGCCGGCCATGTCGGTCCATACCAGCACCTGGGCGTCGCAGTCCGGGCCGGCGCCGATGCCGACGGTCGGGATGTAGAGCGAACGGGTGACCTCGGCCGCCAGCTCGGCGGGTACCGCCTCCAGGACGACCGAGAACGCACCGGCGTCCTGCACCGCCTTGGCGTCCCGCAGCAGCTGCTGGGCAGCCTCCTCGCCGCGGCCCTGGACGGGGTAGCCCCCGTAGGCGTGGACCGACTGCGGGGTCAGCCCGACGTGCGCCATCACCGGGATGCCGGACGAGACCAGCAGCTCCACCTGGCCGGCGGAGCGCTCACCGCCCTCCAGCTTGACGGCGCCCACGCCCGCGTCCTTCACCAGCCGGGTGGCGTTGCGCAGCGCCTGTACCGGGCCTTCCTGGTACGAGCCGAACGGCAGATCGCCGACGACGAGCGCGCGCTTCGTGCCCCGGACGACCGCCGCGGACAGCAGGGTCATCTCGTCCATGGTGACCGGCACGGTGGATTCGTAACCGAGGTGGCAGTTGCCCATCGAGTCACCGACGAGCAGAACGGGGATGCCGGCCTCGTCGAAGACGGAGGCGGTCATGGCGTCGTAGGCGGTGAGCATCGGCCACTTCTCGCCGCGCTCCTTGGCGGCGGCGATGTCCCGGACGGTGATCCGGCGCGACCCCGAGCCCCCGTACAGAGACTTGGCAACCGGCTTCTGGGCAGGCGAAGGCTGCGTCATGGTGACGGCTCCTGTTCGTCATCTCGAGGCACCCTGACGGTGTCCCCGGACTCCTGACCATGCTGGCACGGCCCGCGCACAAAGGAAAAGGGGAACGGACGTGACCGCCCTCGCTTCGGCCGGAAGCCACCCCTGCCCGGCCCGGACGACCGGTCTCGTCGCCCGGACGACCGCCCTCGCTTCGGCCGGAAGACGGCTGCCGCTTCGCCCGAAGGAGGGCCCCCTCCGCGCGGCTTCCCGATACGGAACGGCCCCGTATCGGAACGACCCTAGGGTGCCGGGCATGGCCTCCTCCTCCAGCACCCCGGGCGCTCCGCCGGCCCGACAGATCCCGGAACCCGTCCACCGCCGCCGCTGGGCGATCCTGTCCACCCTCATGCTCAGCCTGCTGATCGTGGTGCTGGACAACTCGATCCTCAATGTCGCCATGAAGACGATCGCGACTCCGGCCCCGCTCGGCCTCGGCGCCACCCAGAGCGAGCTGGAGTGGGCGATCAACTCCTACACGCTGGTCTTCGCCGGTCTGCTGTTCACCGCGGGCCTGCTCGGTGACCGGGTGGGCCGCAAGAAGACGCTGCTCTTCGGCCTGGCCGTCTTCGGTGCCGGGTCGGTGCTCGCCGGGGTGTCCGGATCGCCGGCGGAGCTGATCACCTTCCGCGCGCTGATGGGGCTGGGCGGCGCCTTCGTGATGCCGTCCACCCTCGCCATCCTGATGAACGTCTTCGAGCGGGAGGAACAGCCCCGGGCGATCGGCATCTGGGCCGGCGGGGTGGGGCTGGCCATCGCGGTCGGCCCGATCGCCGGCGGGCTGCTGCTCGCCCACTTCTGGTGGGGCTCGGTCTTCATGATCAACGCCCCGGTCGTGGTGGTCTCGCTGATCGCGATGGTGATCCTGGTGCCCGACTCCAAGGACCCCGGCCCCGGCCGGCTGGACCCGTTCGGGGTGCTGCTGTCCGTCGTCGGACTCGTCCTGCTGGTCTACGGCATCATCAAGGGCGGTCAGCTCGCCGACTTCACCGACCCGCAGGTGGTCGGCACGATCGCCGGCGGCCTGACGGTGCTGGTCGTATTCGTGCTGCACCAGAAGCACAGCGACCACCCGTCCATCGACATCAGCTACTTCCGCAGCCCCGCCTTCTCGGCCGCCATCGCCGCCATCGCGCTGGTCTTCTTCGCGCTGATGGGCGTCGCGTTCTTCACCGTCTTCTACATCCAGAGCGTGCGCGGCTACACCCCGCTGCAGGCCGGGATGCTGTTCCTGCCGCTGGCCGCCGCCCAGACGATCTTCGCGCCACGGGCCCGGCTCGCCGTCGACCAGTACGGCGCCCGCGCGGTGTGCACCTTCAGCATGTTCGTGGTGGCCACCACCATGTCGGGCATGCTGCTGCTGGACACCGACACCCCGATCTGGGTCCTGGAGGCGCTGTTCTTCCTGCAGGGCGCCGGGATGGCGCACATCATGCCGCCGGCCACCGTCGCGGTCATGCAGGCGCTGCCCCGGGAGAAGGCCGGCTCCGGCTCGGCGCTCAACAACGTCTTCCGGCAGGTCGGCGGCACCCTCGGCGTCGCCGTCCTCGGCTCGCTGCTGTCGACGAGCTACCGCGACCGTATGCAGGACACCCTCGACCGGCTGCCGGGAGTACCGCCGGCCGCCCGGCACGCGGCCGGGGAATCCATCGAGGCGACCCACGGGCTCGCGGACAGGATGGGGCTCGCGGCCAGGATGGGGCCGACGGGCCGGTCGCTGACCGCCGTGGCCGACGAGGCCTTCATCCACGCCATGCACATCACCGCGCTCGGCTCGGCCGCCGTCGCGCTGCTGGGGCTGGTCGTGGCCGCGGCCTTCCTGCCGGGCAAGACGGCACCGGTGCCGCAGCCGGCCGAGCCGCAGGAAGAGCGGAAGGCGGGCGCGGAGCGATGAGCCGGGCGGCGGCGGACTCCGGGGCGGCGGCCGGGGGGCGGCCGGACCCGGCGGCCCCCGGGCGGCGTGGCCGGCCGCGCAGCGCCGCGGCCGACTCGGCCATCATCGAGGCCGTGCTGCGCCTGATCGAGGACGGGGCCTCCATAGGTGAGCTGTCCATGGAGCGCATCGCCCGCGAGGCAGGCGTCGGCAAGGCCACGGTCTACCGCCGCTGGCCGGGAAAGAGCGCACTGATGCTCGATGTCATGCGGTCCCTGGACGTCCCGGGCCCGCTCCTGGACGGCACCTCGGTACGCGACGACCTGGTCTCGCTGCTGGAGTTCCTGCGCCACCGCGGCCTGGCCAAGCGCAGCTCCGCGCTGCTGCGCACCCTCGTCAGCCACGTCCAGGCACAGCCCGAGCTGTGGGCGGAATATCACGACACCGTCGTTCGGTCCCGCCGCGAGGCGCTGCTCGGGGTGCTCCGGCGAGGGGTGGCGAAGGGTGAGATCCGCACCGACCGGGACCTGGAGACCGTCGCCGACCTCTTCGTCGGGCCGATGCTGGCCCGCGCCCTCCTCCACGAGTGGCAGGAACTGCCCGAGAGCCTTCCGGCGGACATCGTCGACATGGTCCTGGAGGGCGTACGGCCGGGGGCACCGGATGCGACGGCACCGGAGGTGACGGTGGCGGATACGAGAGCGGCGGATACCGCGGCGGGCCGAACTCCGCGGCGCGGCAGGGGCCTTGGGGGTAAGGACACCCGCCCCGGGACGCCGTGCGCAAACGGCCCCGTATGACCGGCGCATGCCTGTTCTGTCACAGCCGTTGTCACGAACCCCGGTACCGGAACCCCGACCCGCCACCATGCCGTCCTCACTTCTAAGAAAGCGCATTACGGACCATCGCCTAGGGTCGGAGACCACAGGTCAGGCGCGGCGAGGCAACGCAGTGAGGACAGCTACATGGCGCAGGCATACATGACGGAACCGGGACAGGGGCACAACCCCGGACAGGCCGGTTCCCGGGCCGAGCGCCTGCGGAACTGGTGGCGTCCCGAGGGCATGTGGCGCCGCGGCATCGTGCTCGCGGTGCTCGCGGTCCTGGTGGGCCTGCTGATGATGCTGCACTCCCAGATCCCCAACACCGTGGGGAACCTGGGCAGTCTGCTGGAGACCTTCCTGCCGTGGCTGGGGCTGTGCATCCCGCTGCTGCTCGTCGTCGCGGTGCTGCGCCGCTCGGCGACCGCGCTGGTGGCGCTGGTGCTGCCGGTGTTCGCCTGGATCAGCCTCTTCGGCGGGCAGATCACCGACAAGGCCGGCAACGGCGGCAATCTCACGGTCGCCACCCACAACGTCAATGCGGACAACCCCGACCCGGCGTCCACCGCGCGGGACATCGTGGCCTCCGGCGCCGATGTGGTGGCCCTGGAGGAACTGACCGGCGACGCCCTGCCCGTCTACCGGCAGGGGCTGGCGAAGGCGTATCCGTACCACACGGTCGAGGGCACCGTCGGGCTGTGGAGCAAGCGCCCGCTGTCCGAGACGAAGCCGGTGGACATCAAGATGGGCTGGACCCGCGCGCTGCGGGCCACCGTGACCGCGGCCGACGGCCAGAAGTTCGCCGTCTACGTCGCGCATCTGCCGTCGGTACGCGTCAAGGTCGAGGCGGGCTTCACCGCAGGCCAGCGCGACGGCAGTGCCGCGGCGCTCGGCGAGGCGATCGCCGCCGACCCGGAGAAGAAGGTCATGCTGCTCGGCGACCTCAACGGCACCATGAACGACCGCTCGCTGGCCCCGGTCACCTCCCAGATGCGCTCCGCCCAGGGCGCGGCGGGCGACGGCTTCGGCTTCAGCTGGCCGGCCGCGTTCCCGATGGCCCGGATCGACCAGATCATGATGAAGGGGATGGACCCGGTCAAGGCCTGGGTGATGCCCGAGACCGGCAGCGACCACCTTCCGGTCGCGGCGAGGGTGAAGATCTGACCGGCGCACCGGCGCACTGCCGGCGGTGACCGCGACGGACTGCCGACGGGGATCCGACGCGGGTTCGTCACGCCCCGTTCCCCCGCGGGAATTCTGCGCCTGAGAGACTTTGTTCCGTAAGAGAACTTACGTAGGACGGTCCGTGCGCTGCGTGCCCGCCGCACGCAAAACCCCGAAAGGTCTTTCATGCCCTTGGCTCTGCTCGCGCTTGCGATCTCGGCCTTCGGTATCGGCACCACGGAATTCGTGATGATGGGCCTGCTGCCCGACGTCGCGGACGATCTGCACACCTCCGTGCCCACCGCCGGCTACCTCGTCTCCGCCTATGCCCTCGGCGTCGTCATCGGCGCCCCGCTCCTGACCGCCCTCGGCTCCCGTATCCCGCGCAAGCGGATGCTGGTGGGCCTGATGGCGGTCTTCACGGTCGGCAACCTCGCCTCCGCCCTGGCTCCCACCTTCGGACTGCTGATCGCCGGCCGGCTGCTGGCCGGGCTCCCGCACGGTGCGTTCTTCGGCGTCGGCGCGGTGGTCGCCGCCCGGCTGGTGCGCGAGGGCCGCCAGGCCCGTGCGGTCGCCACGATGTTCCTCGGCCTGACCGTCGCCAACATCATCGGCGTCCCCGCCGCGACCCTGCTGGGCCAGCAGCTCGGCTGGCGCGCCACCTTCCTCGTCGTGGCCGTTATCGGGCTGGCCGCCATGGCCTCCCTGGCCCGGCTGATCCCCCCGCTGCCGGCCGAGGAGCGCACCGGCCTGGCCGGCGAGCTGCGGGCGCTGGGCCACCGCCAGGTGCTGCTCGGCCTGCTCACCACCGTCTTCGGCTTCGCCGGGATCTTCGCCGTCTACAGCTACCTCGCGTCGATGATGACCGAGGTCACCGGCTTCGCCGCGGGCTCGGTGCCGCTGGTCCTCGCCCTCTTCGGCATCGGGATGACCCTCGGCGCGCTCGCCGCGGGCCCGCTCACCGACCGGGCCCTGCGCCCGACCCTCTACGGCTCGCTGGCCGCCCTGGCCCTCGTCCTGACGGCCTTCCACTTCACCGCCCAGGTGAAGTGGGCGGCGCTGGTGACGGTGGTCCTCATCGGCGCGGTCGGCTTCCTGACCACCACGCCCCTGCAGATGCTGGTCATGAACAAGGCCCAGCAGGCCCCGACGCTGGCCGCCGCCTCCAACCAGTCCGCATTCAACCTCGCCAACGCCGGCGGCGCCTGGGTCGGCGGCCTGGCCCTGGCGGCAGGCTGGGGCTGGACCTCCCCGACCCTGGTCGGCGCGGTGCTGGCCGCCCTGGGCCTGGCCGTCGCCGTCGTGGCCGGTCTCCTGGACCGTGGTGCTCACGACGCCTCACGGATCGTGGCCCGCAGCGGAGAGACCCACGGCGGAGAGACCCACGGCGGCGAGACCCACGGTGGCGAGACCCGCAGCGGCCAGACCCGCAGCGGTGAGACGGAGGCCGGGCCGGCGGCGGGTGCGCCGGTCGCGGCCGAGGGCCACACCGGCTGACCGCCCGCGGCCAGCCCGGCCGGACGTCCCGCCCGGCCGGACGTCCCGCACTGCCGTGCGGGCCCCGCCGCCCGGGAGCCGACGCCCCGTCAGCTCCCCTCCCGCCAGTGGTTGGTGATCGGCAGCCGCCGGTCCTTGCCGAAGCCCTTCGCGGAAATCTTGGGGCCCGGCGGGTACTGGCGGCGCTTGTACTCGGCGTGGTCGACCATCCGCAGGACCCGCGTCACCAGGGCCTCGTCGAAGCCCTGGGCGACGATGTCCTCCCGGCCGCGGTCGTGGTCGACGTACAGCTCCAGGATGCGGTCCAGGATGTCGTAGTCGGGCAGCGAGTCGGTGTCGACCTGGCCGGGGCGCAGTTCGGCGCTCGGGGGCTTGGTGAGGGTGTTCTCCGGGATCGGCGGGATCCGGCCGCGGTCGGCGGCGGCCTGGTTGCGCCAGCGGGCCAGCTGGTAGACGACCGACTTGTAGACGTCCTTGATCGGGCCGTAACCGCCCACCGAGTCGCCGTAGAGGGTCGAATAGCCGCAGGCCAGCTCGGACTTGTTGCCGGGGGCGAGGACCAGGTGGCCTTCCTGGTTGGAGAGGGCCATCAAGGTGGTGCCCCGCAGCCGCGACTGCAGATTCTCCTCGGCCAGCCCGGTCAGCGGCAGCGCCGCCATATAGGCGTCGAACATCGGGCCGATCGGCACCGTACGGAAGGCCAGGCCCGTACGGCTCGCGAGTTCGGCGGCGTCGGTGAGGGAGTGCTCCGACGAGTAGCGGGAGGGCATCGCCACGGCGTGCACGTGTTCCGCCCCCAGGGCGTCGCAGGCGAGCGTGGCGACCAGCGCCGAGTCGATGCCGCCGGAGAGGCCGAGCACCACGCTGGCGAAGCCGTTCTTGGCGGCATAGGCGCGCAGGCCGACGACCAGCGCGGTGTAGATCTCCTCCAGGTCCGTGAGGCGTTCGGCCTCGCCGCCGGGCGTCTCGGGCGGGTAGGGCGGCAGCGGGTCGGGCGACAGGACGCGGTGGTCGACGCGCAGCCCGTCGTCCAGCACGCCCGACGGGGGCACCGGCGCCGCCGCGGGCAGGTCCAGGTCGACCAGCACACAGCCCTCCGCGAACTGCGGCGCCCGCGCGATCACGGTGCCGTCCCTGTCGACGACGATCGAGTCGCCGTCGAAGACCAGCTCGTCCTGGCCGCCGATCATCGCCAGGTAGGCGGTGGTGCAGCCGGCTTCCTGGGCCCGCTTGCGGACCAGCTCCAGCCGGGTGTCGTCCTTGTCCCGCTCGTAGGGCGAGGCGTTGACCGACACCAGGAGCCCGGCGCCAGCGCTGTGCGCCGCCGGCACCCGTCCGCCGTCCTGCCACAGGTCCTCGCAGATGGCGAGCGCGACATCGACCCCGTGCACCCGCACGACGGGCAGGGTGTCGCCGGGGACGAAGTAGCGGAACTCGTCGAAGACGCCGTAGTTGGGAAGGTGGTGTTTGGCGAACGTCAGCGCGACCTCGCCGCGGTACAGCACGGCGGCGGCGTTCTGCGGGGCGCCCGCGGGCCGGCCGTAGCGCGGCTTGGCCTGTGCGCCGCGGTCGAGGTAGCCGACGATCACCGGGAGGTCGCCCATGCCCTGCGAGGCCAGCCGGCCGGCCAGCGTCCGCAGCGCCGCGCGGCTCGCCTCGACGAACGAGGGGCGCAGCGCCAGGTCCTCGACGGGATAGCCGGTCAGCGCCATCTCGGGGAAGGCGACGAGGTGTGCGCCCTGGTCGGCGGCGTGCCGGGTCCAGCGCAGGATCGTCTCGGCGTTCCGGTCGAGGGCGCCGACACAGCTGTCGATCTGGTTGAGGGCGAGACGAAGTTGAGGCACCCCGCCAGTGTAATCGTCTTTCTGACGCAATGGGGGGTGGGAAAGGACCGGGAGGCGCCCTTCCCCACCCCCGGGCCGCTGCTTCCGCTAATTCCGGTACTTCTTGCGGTACCCGATGACCGTCATCATCCCGGACTCCGAGTGGTAGATGTTGTGGCAGTGGACCATCCACAGACCGGGGTTGTCGGCGTGGAAATCGACGTCCACCCTGCGGCCGGGCAGCAGGATCGTGGTGTCCTTGCGGGGCCCGCCGTTGGGCAGGGTGAAGGTGTGGCCGTGCAGATGCATCGGGTGCCACATCCTGGTGTGGTTGCGGAAGATGATCCGGACCCGCTCACCGGCCTCGACGGGATACCGCTGGGAGGGCGTGTACGGGCTCCCGTTGATCGCCCAGTCGTACTTCTCCATGGTGCCCGTGAGGGTCATTTCGAGGGTGCGGTCGGGGCGGCGCGGCCGGGACCGTACCGACTCGGCGGCCATGAGCCGGTCCGCCGTGATGATCCGGCCGTACAGGCTCTTGGGCCGGGCGGACGGGCCGGGTGCCTCGCCGCTCCCGGTGCGCAGCAGGCCCAGCGCGGAGCGCCCCTTGCCCTCGGCGAGCACGGTGAGCGGGAAGACGCCGTCCCGGGCCGTGACCAGGACGTCATAGCGTTCGGCCATCCCGATGAGCAGGGCATCGGTCTCGGCGTGCTCGACCGGCAGGCCGTCGGTGTGCGTCACGGTCATCCGGTGGTCGCCGAGGGCGACGCGGTAGGCGGTCTCGCTGCCCGCGTTGATGAAGCGGATCCGGATGCGGTCGCCGGGCCTGGCGCGGAAGGTCCGCGGGTCATGGAAGGTGCGGCCGTTGACGAGGTGGTAGGGGTGGTCCACATCCCCCGCGTCGTGGCCGAGCAGCCTGCTCCGGGCGCCCTTGAGCATCCGCGACGGGCCGTCGGAGGGGGCGAGTGCGCCGCTCATGGCGCGAGCGGCGCCCCTGCTGCCCCGTGGGTGGCCCATCTCCGTCTCGCCATGGCTCATGGGCCCGCGGTCCACGCCCCCGTGCAACTGCTTGAGCACGTCCTCGGGGGTGCTGCCGTCGACCCCGTCGACCCAGTCGTCCAGCAGGACGATCCACTCCCTGTCGTAGGAGAGCGCTTCCCTGGGGTCGTCGACGATCAGGGGGGCGTACAGCCCGCGGTCCAGCTGGAGACCCGAGTGCGGGTGCACCCAGTGGGTTCCGGGGGTGGTGACCGCGAAGTGGTAGTCGAACGTGCCGCCGGGCCTGACGGACCGCTGGGTCAGCCCGGGTACGCCGTCCATGTCGTTGCGCACCGTCAGCCCGTGCCAGTGCAGCGTCGTGGGCTGCGGAAGGAGGTTGGTGAGGGTCAGCGCGATCCGGTCGCCCGCGGTGACGCGCATGATCTTGCCGGGCAGCGCATCGCCGTACGCCCAGGTCTCGACGGTACGGCCGCCCAGGTCGAACCGGCTGACCCCGGCGGTCAGCGCGAAGCGGCGCACGGGGCCCGCACCCCGCAGGCGCTCGGCCTCGGCGACCTCCGGGCCGTGGGGAGACACGTAGCCGGACGGGGGGCGGCCGTCCGGGGCGGCGGAAGGGGCCATGCCGTTCATGCCGTCCATGCCGGAGTGCGGGCCGGCGCCGGCCTTGCCGGTGGCGCAGGCGGACAGCAGACCGCTGCCGGCGGCGGCGAGACCTGCGCCGAGCAGGGCGCGGCGGGAGTGCGTACGCATGGGAGGAACACCTCGAGACGATGTCGGTGGTGATCTGGGCGGGGTGAGGGCACTGCCGCGGGCTCCGGTGGGCGTCGGCGGCGGGGCGCGCTCCTGCACGCGCGGCACCGACGGTCAGGCGGGGAGTGCGGGGCGCGGCGGCCCGGATATCGGCCACCGGCCGCGTGGCGGACGGGTGCGCGCGGCCGGGAGCCTGCCGTGCCCGCTGCGTTCGCCGCGACCGCCGTGCCCGCCGCATTCGCCGTGCCCGGTCATGGGCTGCCCGGGCGTCCGGAGGGGGGTGGCGGGGGCGGCAGGCACCGCGGTGAACAGCAGCAGACGGCCGCACCACGCGGCGGTCTTGCCCTGTTCCTGCATCGCGGACCTCTCGACGGACGGCGAACCGGCGGACGCGGGAGGAGGTCCGCTTGACGCAATCTACCCCCGAGGGGTATGGGTCTCGCGGTGGCCCGCCGAACGGAGTGCCGCTGCGCCGTTCCTCGTACCTTTCCGGCGCTCGGCCGGAGGGCTCTCCGCCGCGGGGCCCGACCGCTGCTCAGGAAGGGCAGGGAACGGAGCCTTCAACGCCGGGTCAATGACCGCTCAGGCCCGCTTCAAGACTCCGCCAAGCCCCCCGTTTGCCCCCGTCCGCTGCGCTGAGCCCGCTCGCCGCGGGAAGGATGCGGGGTGAGGGTTACGGGACGGCGGTTCTGATTCAGGCCAAGGGTGCGTAATGTGACGGTAACCCCCTCACGTGATACTGGTGTGCCACCTCGCGTGATCCGGCGCGTGGGGACAGGCCGATTGACCTGCAAGGATTGGTGACCCATGGACAAGCAGCAGGAGTTTGTGCTCCGCACGCTCGAGGAGCGCGACATCCGCTTCGTACGGCTGTGGTTCACCGATGTCCTCGGTTTCCTCAAGTCCGTGGCGGTGGCTCCCGCGGAGCTGGAGCAGGCCTTCGACGAGGGCATCGGCTTCGACGGCTCGGCCATCGAAGGGTTCGCCCGGGTGTACGAGTCCGACATGATCGCCAAGCCGGACCCCGGCACCTTCCAGATCCTGCCCTGGCGCGCCGAGGCCCCCGGCACCGCCCGGATGTTCTGCGACATCCTGATGCCGGACGGCTCCCCCTCCTACGCGGACCCGCGCTACGTCCTCAAGCGCATCCTGGCCAAGACCTCCGACCTCGGGTTCACCTTCTACACCCACCCGGAGATCGAGTTCTTCCTGCTCAAGGACAAGCCCGTGGACGGCCAGCGGCCGACCCCCGGCGACTCCTCGGGCTACTTCGACCACACCCCGCAGAACGTCGGCATGGACTTCCGCCGGCAGGCGATCACGATGCTGGAGTCGATGGGCATCTCGGTGGAGTTCAGCCACCACGAGGGCGCCCCCGGTCAGCAGGAGATCGACCTGCGCTACGCCGACGCCCTCTCGACCGCCGACAACATCATGACGTTCCGGCTGGTCATGAAGCAGGTGGCCCTGGAGCAGGGCGTCCAGGCGACGTTCATGCCCAAGCCGTTCTCCGAATACCCGGGCTCGGGCATGCACACCCACCTCTCCCTCTTCGAGGGCGACCGCAACGCCTTCCACGAGTCCGGCTCCGAGTACCAACTCTCCAAGGTCGGGCGCTCGTTCATCGCCGGACTGCTGCGGCACGCGGGCGAGATCTCCGCCGTCACCAACCAGTGGGTCAACTCCTACAAGCGCATCTGGGGCGGCGCCAACCGCACCGCGGGCGCCGGCGGCGAGGCCCCCTCGTACATCTGCTGGGGCCACAACAACCGCTCCGCGCTGATCCGCGTCCCGATGTACAAGCCCGGCAAGATGGGCTCCACACGGGTCGAGGTCCGCTCCATCGACTCCGGCGCCAACCCCTACCTGAGCTACGCGGTCCTGCTCGCGGCCGGTCTCAAGGGCATCGAGGAGGGCTACGAGCTGCCGGCCGGCGCCGATGACGACGTCTGGGCGCTGTCCGACTCCGAGCGCCGGGCGATGGGCATCGAGCCGCTGCCGCAGAACCTCGGCGAGGCCATCGAGCTGATGGAGCGCAGCGAACTGGTCGCCGAGACCCTGGGCGAGCACGTCTTCGACTTCTTCCTGCGCAACAAGAAGCAGGAGTGGGAGGAGTACCGCTCCGAGGTCACCGCCTTCGAGCTGCGCAAGATGCTGCCCGTGCTCTGAGCCACCGCGCCACCGAGAGGCTGCACCATGGCACTTCCCGCTCCGCAGGGCCGGCGGAGCAGCACCTACACCCGGCTGCTGAGGCACGGTTTCACCGACCCCTCGGCGGCCGGCCGGCTGCTCGACGTCCCCGAACTCGCCTCCGTACGTGATGACTCGGTGCTGCTCGAAGCCCTGGGCGCCACCGCTGACCCGGACCTGGCACTGCACGGCCTGGTCCGGCTGGTGGAGGCGCAGGAAGGGGACGAGCAGCAGACGCTGCTGAGCACCATCGTCGCGGCGAAACCGCTGCGCGACCGGCTGCTGGGGGTGCTGGGTGCCTCCGAGGCGCTTGCCGACCATCTCGTCCGGCACCCGCGCGTCTGGCAGTCGCTGGTCACCTACGAGTCGGTCGACCTGCACCCCACCACCCCCGAGTTCGAGCTGGCGCTCGCCGAGGGGATCTGGGGCGGCCGGAACGCCGAACGGCCCCGCGCCGACGCGCTGCGCACCGCCTACCGCCGCTCCCTGCTGGGCATCGCCGCCCGCGATGTGTGCGGCACGACCGATGTCGCCGAGGCCGCGGCCGAGCTCGCGGACCTGGCCACCGCCACGGTCCGGGCCGCCCTGGAGGTCAGCTACGAGGAGGCGCCCGGCGACGCCGCGGTGTGCCGGCTGGCCGTCATCGGCATGGGCAAATGCGGCGGCCGGGAGCTGAACTACGTCTCGGACGTCGACGTCATCTTCGTCGCCGAGGCCAAGGAGGGCGTGGACGAGGCCCAGGCGCTGCAGGCCGCGACGCGGCTCGCCGCCCGGATGATGCGGCTGTGCTCGGACAACACCGTCGAGGGCACGATCTGGCCGGTGGACGCCAACCTGCGGCCCGAGGGCCGCAACGGGCCGCTGGTGCGCACCCTCTCCAGCCATCTCGCCTACTACCAGCGCTGGGCCAAGACCTGGGAGTTCCAGGCGCTGCTCAAGGCCCGCCCGATGGCCGGTGACCTGCAGCTGGGCCAGGAGTACGTGGACGCGCTGGCGCCGATGGTGTGGGAGGTCGCCGAGCGGGAGAACTTCGTCGCCGATGTGCGCCAGATGCGCCGCCGGGTCGTCGAGAACATCCCCGCCGCCCAGGTCGAGCGGGAGCTCAAGCTCGGCCCCGGCGGCCTGCGCGACGTCGAATTCGCCGTCCAGCTCCTGCAGTTGGTGCACGGCCGCAGCGATGCCACGCTGCGCAGCGCCACCACCCTCGACGCCCTCGCGGCACTGGCCGCCGGCGGCTACGTCGGCCGCCAGGACGCCGCGGCCCTGGACGCCGCCTACCGCTTCCTGCGCACGCTGGAGCACCGCATCCAGCTCTTCCGGATGCGCCGTACCCATCTGATGCCCGAGGACGAAGGCGAACAGCGGCGCCTGGCCCGCTCGCTGGGCCTGCGGACCGAACCGGTCGACACCCTCCGCAAGGAGTGGAAGTGGCACGCCCGGGAAGTGCGCCGGCTCCACGAAAAGCTCTTCTACCGCCCGCTGCTCGACGCCGTCGCCACGCTGGAGCCCGGCGAGACCCGGCTCTCCGCCCGGGCCGCCGGCCACCGCCTCGAAGCGCTCGGCTACGCCGACCCGGTGGCCGCGCTGCGGCATCTGGAGGCGCTGGCGTCCGGCGTGACCCGCAAGGCCGCCATCCAGCGGACGCTGCTGCCGGTGCTGCTGGCCTGGTTCGCGGACTCCGCCGACCCGGACGCCGGACTCCTCAACTTCCGCAAGGTCTCCGACGCGCTCGGCAAGACGCCCTGGTACCTGCGGCTGCTGCGCGACGAGGGCGCGGCCGCCGAAAACCTCGCCCGGGTGCTGTCCGCCGGCCGGCTCGCCCCCGACCTGCTGCTGCGCGCCCCCGAGGCGGTCGCCCTGCTCGGTGCCCCCGACGGGCTGCAGCCACGCGGCCGGGCCGCGCTGGAGCAGGAGGTGCTGGCCGCCGTCGGCCGTGCGGACGGCGCGGAAGCGGCGGCCGCGGCGGCCCGCGGAGTGCGCCGCAGAGAGCTGTTCCGCACGGCCGCCGCGGACGTCATCGGCGCGTACGGCACCGAGTTCAGCCCGGCGGACACCGACCACGGCCGCTCCGTCGACGCCGTCGGCTCCGCGGTCTCCGACCTCAACGCCGCCACCCTCGCCGGCGCCCTGCGCGCCGCGGTCCGCCAGCAGTGGGGCGACACCCTGCCCACCCGCTTCGCCGTGATCGGCATGGGCCGCTTCGGCGGCCGCGAACTGAGCTACGGCTCGGACGCCGATGTCCTCTTCGTCCACGAGCCGCGCGAGGGCGCCGACGAACAGGAGGCCGCCAAGGCCGCCCACGCCGTCGCCAACGAGATGCGCCGGCTGCTCGAACTCCCCTCCTCCGACCCGCCGTTGCCCATCGACGCCGACCTGCGCCCGGAGGGCAGGTCGGGCCCGCTCGTACGGACCCTCGCCTCGTACGCGGCCTACTACCGGCGCTGGTCGCTGGTGTGGGAATCCCAGGCCCTGCTGCGCGCCGAACCGGTCGCGGGCGACGCCGAACTGGGGGAGCGGTTCATCGAGCTGATCGACCCGCTGCGCTATCCGGCCGAGGGCCTGGGCGACGACGCGGTCCGCGAGATCCGCAAGCTCAAGGCCCGGATGGAGGCCGAGCGGCTGCCCCGCGGCGCCGACCCCACCACCCACGCCAAGCTCGGCCGCGGCGGCCTCAGCGACGTCGAATGGACGGTGCAACTCCTGCAGATGCAGCACGGCTGGGAGGTCCCCGGCCTCCGCACCACCCGCACCCGCGAGGCGCTGGCGGCCGCGCACGCCGCCGGGCTGATCGACACCGAGGACGCCCAGACCCTCGACGAGGCCTGGGTCCTCGCAGCCCGTGTACGCAACGCCGTCATGATCGTCCGCGCCCGCCCCGGCGACACGTTCCCCGTCGACGGCCGCGAACTGGCGGCCGTGGGCCGCTACCTGGGCTACGAGGAGGGCCACATCGGCGAGATGCTGGACGACTACCGCCGCGTGACGAGGCGGGCGCGGGGCGTGGTGGAACAGCTGTTTTACGGGGCGTAGTCGTCTCCCCCTCTGTGGCTTTCCCGCCGTGGGGGTGGTCGCCGGGAAGAAACCCGGGTGGGGGCGGGCCTCGTGGCCGCCCCCACGGCATCATCACGCGTCCCTTGAACGACAGGACCGAAAGGAGGGGGCATGGACCACACGCCGCGTGGTGGCTTGGAGGTGGGTCAGTGGTTCGGGCGATTCCAGCGATCCCTGGAGCTTTCCCTGCCGGAGAGTCTGGCCTCGGAAGAGGATCAGGGCTCCTTACGGGATGTGAGGGCCGACCGGAGAGAGAAGGGGATCTGGATAACTGTCACCTTCTCCATGGCGAGCCACCCCGGGGTGGTCTTCGAGTGGAACCGGAACGTGGTGCCCGATCTGAGCGCGGACTGGGACCCGGAGTTCGCTTCCATGCTGTTCCGTACGCACCTCATCGAGTGGTACCACACCGAGGCCAAAAGGCGGCCGCCCGCTGCTGACGGCGTCGTCCGGGACTGACCCGGTGGCCGCGCCGGCCCGGTCCGCGCGCTCGGCCGGGGGGCGGCTTCGTGCGCGGGCCGCAGGCGGCCCCGGCTCACGCCGTCACGGGTGACACACGCGACAGCCGGTGCGGCAGCGTCCCGTACCACACACTCGCCACCACGAACCCGAAGGCGAGGCACAGCACGCCCCCCATCGCGTCCAGCCAGAAGTGGTTGGCGGTGGAGACGATGACCAGGAGGGTAGTGGCGGGGTAGAGGAGGCCGAGGGCGCGGCACCACAGGGGCCCGGCCAGCAGGGCGATGGTGATGCCGCACCACAGGGACCAGCCGATGTGCATCGACGGCATCGCGGCGTACTGGTTGGACATCGAGGCGAGGTTGCCGGACGCCAGTGAGCCCCAGGTTCCGTGGTTGACGAGGGTGTCGATGAAGCCGCCGTCCGGCATCAGCCTCGGTGGCGCCAACGGGTAGAAGTAGTAGCCGGTCAGGGCGATGCCGGTGGTGGCGAAGAGTGCCAGCCGGGCGGCGGCGTAGCGGCCGGGGTGCCAGCGGTAGAGCCAGACCAGCACCCCGATCGTCACGATGAAGTGCAGCGTCGCGTAGTAGTAGTTCATCGTGACGATCAGCCATGTCACGGAGTTCACGGCGTGGTTGACGGTGTGTTCGACGGCGATGCCGAGGGAGTGCTCCGCCTGCCAGATCCAGTCGGCGTTCCTCAGGGCCTTGGCCTTCTGCTCGGGCACCGCGTTGCGGATCAGCGAGTAGGTCCAGTAACTGACCGCGATCAGCAGGATCTCGAACCGGAGCCGGGGGGTGCGAGGAGCACGCAGACGGGCCATCCGCCTCTCGGGCACGGGGTGGTCCGCGCGTTCCCCCTTGGGTGGCGGGGTGGTCGGCAGGCCGTCCAGCGTCCTCGTATTCGCTTCACCCATAGGCAGACAGTCTGCCAGAAAGGGGCGTACCGGCGATCATCCTTCGGTCGGGTATTCGAAGCCGCATATCGGTCTCAAGAGGGACGCGCGACCCCCGTAATTCCGGGGGAAGCAGCCCTCGGGCAGCCCTCAGAAAGTCCGCAGCGGCTTCGGGATCCGGGCCGGTTTCGGGGCCGAGGCGGTCGAACCGCGCACCACCAGCTCGGGGTGGAAGACGAACTCGCTGTGCGGGGCCGGGGTGCCGCCGATCTCCTCCAGCAGGGCGCGCACGGCCGCCTGCCCCATGGCCGTGACGGGCTGCCGGATCGTGGTCAGCGGCGGGTCGGTGAAGGCGATGAGCGGGGAGTCGTCGAAACCGACCACGGAGACGTCGCGCGGGACGTCGAGCCCCCGCTGCCGGGCCGCCCGGATCGCGCCGAGCGCCATCATGTCGCTGGCGCAGACGAGGGCCGTGGCGCCCCGCTCGATCAGCGCGCCCGCCGCGGCCTGGCCGCCCTCCAGTGTGTAGAGGGAGTGCTGGATGAACGGCTCCGTCTCGGCCGGGCCGGTCTGCAGCCGCTCCTGCATGGCGCGTACGAAGCCCTCGATCTTGCGCTGCACCGGCACGAACCGCTTGGGACCGAGCGCCAGCCCGATCCGCCGGTGGCCGAGCGCGCTGAGGTGGGTGACGGCCAGGTCCACCGCGGCCCGGTCGTCGGGGGAGACGAAGGGCGCCTGCACCTTGTCGGAGAAGCCGTTGATGAGGACGAACGGCACGCCCTGGCCGCGCAGCTGCTCGTAGCGCTGCATATCGGCGGAGGTGTCGGCGTGCAGCCCGGAGACGAAGATGATGCCGGCCACCCCGCGGTCGACCAGCATCTCGGTCAGCTCGTCCTCGGTGGAGCCGCCCGGCGTCTGGGTCGCGAGGACCGGTGTATAGCCCTGGCGGGTCAGTGCCTGCCCGATGACCTGCGCAAACGCCGGGAAGATCGGGTTCTCCAGCTCCGGTGTGATCAGCCCGACCAGCCCCGCGCTGCGCTGCCGCAGCCGCACCGGGCGCTCGTAGCCCAGCACGTCGAGGGCGGCGAGCACGGACTGGCGGGTGGTGGCGGAGACACCGGGCTTCCCGTTGAGAACCCGGCTGACGGTGGCCTCGCTGACACCCGCCTGTGCTGCGATATCGGAGAGCCGGGCGGTCATGGGTGGGACTGTACCGGTCTGCTGTCAGATTGCCCACCAGGTGCAGCTGTCCCCGGGGAGGCGGGCGGCGGCGCCGTCGACGGTCACCGGGGCGCTGGAGAGCAGCGGTGTTCCGGGGGTGGGGAGTTCGATGTCGTGCCCCAGGGTGTTGACGGTGCACAGCACGCCGGGGCGGGTGAAGGCGAGCACCCCGTCGGGGGCGGGCGCCCAGCTCATCGCCCCGTCGCCCAGTCCCGGCAGCCGGCGCCGCAGACCGAGGGCGGTGCGGTAGAGCTCCAGGGTGGAGGCGGGGTCGCCGGTCTGGGCCGCGACGGTGAGGCCGCCCCAGTCGGCGGGCTGCGGTAGCCAGCTGCCGCCGGGCCCGAAGCCGTACGGCGGCGCCTCGCCGGACCAGGGCAGCGGCACCCGGCAGCCGTCGCGGAAGCCGTCCTGGCCGCTGGTGGAGGCGACACCGTCCGGCGCGGACTCGGTGTCGGTGCCGGGGCCCGCCGCGCCGGTCGCCCGGCCGCCGCGGAAGAACGCCGGGTCCTGGCGGACCTCGTCGGGCAGGTCGGTGACCTCGGGCAGGCCCAGCTCCTCGCCCTGGTAGAGGTAGGCGGAGCCGGGGAGGGCCAGCATCAGCAGGGTGGCGGCGCGGGCGCGGGCGAGGCTGCCGCCGAGGCGGGTGGTGTGGCGGACGACGTCGTGGTTGGACAGCACCCAGGTGGTGGGGGCGCCGACGGAGGCGGTGGCGGCGAGGGAGGCGTCGATCACCGTGCGGAGGGCGTCGGCCTGCCAGGCGGCGTTCAGGAACTGGAAGTTGAAGGCCTGGTGGAGCTCGTCGGGGCGTACGTACAGGGCGAGGCGTTCCGGGGTGGGGGCCCAGGCCTCGGCGACGCCGATGACCTGCCTGCCGCGGGCTTCGCCGTAGCCGTCCAGCAGCCGGCGCCAGGCGCGGTGGATGGCGTGCACGCCGTCCTGGTCGAAGAACGGCAGGACCTGGCTGCCGATGAGCTGGGCCTGGGCGCCGTGGCCGATGTCCGGCAGGCCGGTGGCCTTGATCATGCCGTGCGCGACATCGACCCGGAAGCCGTCGACCCCGAGGTCGAGCCAGAAGCGCATGATGGCCTCGAATTCGGCGTGCACCTCCGGGTTCTCCCAGTTCAGGTCGGGCTGCTCGGGAGCGAAGAGGTGCAGGTACCAGTCGCCCCGGTCGGTGCGGGTCCACGCCGGGCCGCCGAAGACCGACTCCCAGTCGTTGGGCGGGAGTTCGCCGCCCTCGCCCCGGCCGGGGCGGAAGAGGTAGCGCTGCCGGGCGAGCTCCGGGTCCGTGAACCACGGGTGCCGGTCGGAGGTGTGGTTGGGGACGATGTCGACGATCACCCGCAGGCCCAGGTCATGGGCGTCACGGAGGAGTTCGCCGGCGTCCTGGAGGGTGCCGAACAGCGGGTCGACGGCGCGGTAGTCGGCGACGTCGTAGCCGCCGTCGGCCTGGGGTGAGGCGTAGAAGGGGGTGAGCCAGACGGCGTCCACGCCCAGGTCCTTGAGGTACGGCAGCCGCGCGCGGATTCCGCGCAGATCGCCGATGCCGTCGCCGTCGCTGTCGGCGAAGGAGCGGACGTAGACCTGGTAGATGACGGCGTCGCGCCACCATCCGGGACCTCGGCCCGGTCCGGGGGCCTGGGGGGCGGGGCTGGGGGAAGTGAGCTCCTGGGTCATCTGCCGTCCCTGTCGCGGTCAAGAGGCGTCGGTGCCTTCAAGGAATCAACGCTCGGGCGGGCGCGGGGTGACGGTGCCGGGAGCGCCTGGAGGGTCCCCTTCCGGCCATCTCGTTGCACTTCGTTCCCGCAGTCTTGCAGAAAATTGCCGCAAGGTCTTTCGGTTTGTTTTCCGCGCTGTTACGTTCCTGACCGCCATCTGAGGCATTTCCCTAAGGAGTTCACATGCGGCGTGGCATACGGGGCGCAACGGCCACCGCGCTGGTAGCGGGCCTGGCACTGGCGGCAACGGCGTGCGGCGGAGGTGACGGCGGCAGCGGCGGCAACAGCGGGGGCGAACTGTCCGGAACCGTTACCTTCTGGGACACCTCCAACGACGCCGAGAAGGCGACGTACCGCAAGCTTGCCGAAGGTTTCCAGAAGGAGCACCCGAAGGTCCACGTCAAGTATGTGAACGTGCCGTTCGGCGACGCCAACGCCAAGTTCAAGAACGCGGCCGGCGGCAACTCCGGCGCCCCCGACGTGATGCGCACCGAGGTCGCCTGGGTCGCCGACTTCGCCAACCTCGGCTACCTCGCGCCCCTCGACGGCACCCCCGCCCTCGACAGGACCGACGACTACCTCCCGCAGGCCGTCGGCTCCACGAAGTTCAAGGGCAAGACCTACGCCGCACCCCAGGTCATCGACACCCTGGGCCTCTTCTACAACAAGAAGCTCCTCAAGGACGCCGGCGTCGAGGTGCCCAAGACCTTCGCCGAACTGGCCACCGCCGCCAAGAAGATCAAGGCGAAGACCGGCGCCACCGCCCTCTACCTGCGCGGCGACGACCCCTACTGGTTCCTGCCCTACCTCTACGGCGAGGGCGGCGACCTGGTGAACGCCCGCGACAAGGTGGTGGAGATCGACGACGGTGCCGGCGTCAAGGCGTTCAAGACGATCAAGAGCCTGGTCGACTCCAAGGCCGCCGTCACCGACGCCACCGACGGCCAGGAGAACCAGCTCAAGGCCCTCAAGGACGGCACGGTCGCGATGGCCGTCGACGGCCCCTGGGACATCGAGGGCGCCCGCGCCGGCAAGGCCTTCAAGTCCCCGGCGAACAAGGACAACCTCGGCGTCGCCCCCGTGCCCGCCGGCAGTACCGCCCAGGGCTCCCCGCAGGGCGGCTGGAACCTCTCCGTCTACGCCGGCAGCAAGAACCTCCAGGCCTCCTACGCCTTCGTCAAGTACATGAGCTCGGCCAAGGTCCAGCAGCAGACCAACGAGAAGCTGAGCCTGCTGCCCACCCGCAAGTCCGTGTACGAGGTGCCGGCCGTCAAGAACAACGAGATGGTCCAGTTCTTCAAGCCCGCCGTCGACGGAGCCGTCCAGCGCCCCTGGATCGCCGAGGGCAACTCCCTCTTCGAGCCCATCAAGGTGCAGATGAACAAGGTGCTCACCGGCGCCTCCTCGCCCGAGCAGGCCGCCAAGGCGGCCGGCGACGCCTACCGGAAGCTGCTCAAGGACTACAAGTGACCTTCGCTGTACGGGTGCGCCGGGCGCTGGGCACCCACTGGTACGCATGGACGATGGTCGCCCCGGTGGTACTCGTCATCGGGGTGATCATCGGCTATCCGCTGGTGCGCGGCGTCTTCCTCTCGCTCACCGACGCCAACGAGGCCAACGTCGAGCGGAACATCGGCGTCAACCACCTCCCCGCCACCTACAAGTTCACCGGCCTGGACAACTACAAGGCCGTGCTGAGTGACGGCGTCTTCTGGGACCGCCTCGGCTGGACCGTCCTGTGGACCGTCGGCTGCGTCTCGCTGACGTTCCTGACCGGCCTCGCCCTGGCGAACATGCTCAACCGCACGCTGCGCGGCCGCACCTTCTACCGGCTCGCGCTGATCCTGCCGTGGGCCATCCCCGCCTTCATCTCGGTCTTCACCTGGCGGATGCTCTACAACGAGAAGAACGGCATCCTCAACAAGCTGCTGGCCGGCGGCGGTATCGACGCGGTCCCCTGGCTCAACGACCCGACCTGGGCCAAGCTCTCGGTCATCACCGTCAACGTCTGGCTGGGCGTGCCCTTCATGCTCGTCGCGCTGCTCGGCGGACTGCAGTCCATCCCCGGCGAGCTCTACGAGGCCGCCGAGATGGACGGCGCGGGCCCCTGGCAGCGGTTCCGCAACATCACCGTCCCCGGCCTGCGCGCCGTCAGCAGCACGGTGATCCTGCTCTCCACCATCTGGACCTTCAACATGTTCCCGGTGATCTTCCTGCTGACCCGGGGCGGCCCCGGCGACGCCACCGAGATCCTGGTGACCTACGCCTACCGGCTCTCCTTCCTCGACAGCCCCCGCAACTTCTCCGAGTCCGCGGCCTGGGGTGTCCTGATCCTGGTCCTGCTCTCGGTCGTCGCGGTGGTCTACCGCCGGGCGCTGCGCAAGCAGGGAGAAGTGTGGTGACCATGACCCTGACCCGCACACGGAACAACCGGGCCCCCGCGACCCGGACCCCCGCCCCGCACCGGCCCACGCCCCGCAAGCGGGGCCGGCGGTCCCGCCCGGCCTCGATCGCCCTGCACACGACGCTGATCATCGCCGCGGCCGTGGCCGTCTTCCCGCCGCTCTGGCTGCTGGTGACGTCCTTCAAACCCACCAACGACGCCTTCTCCACCAGCATCGTCACCCACTTCACCCTCGCCAACTACACCCACGTCCTGGCCGGCACCGAGTTCCTGACCTGGTTCAAGAACTCCGTGATCATCGTCGGGCTCACCACCGTCCTGGGCGTCTTCATCGCCGCCACCACCGGCTACGCCGTCAGCCGCTTCCGCTTCCCCGGGATGCGCCCGCTGATGTGGCTGCTGCTGATCACCCAGATGTTCCCGGTCGCGGTGCTGATCGTGCCGCTGTACAACCTGCTGGCGAGCCTGGGCCTGCTCAACCAGCCGGCCGGCCTGGTCATCACCTACCTGACCATCGCCGTCCCCTTCTGCGCCTGGATGATGAAGGGCTTCTTCGACACCATCCCGGTGGAGATCGACGAGTCCGGACGGGTCGACGGCCTCAACCCCTTCGGCACCTTCTGGCGCCTGGTCCTGCCGCTCGCCAGACCGGGCCTGGCCGTCACCGGCTTCTACACCTTCGTCACCGCCTGGGCCGAGGTCGCCTACGCCTCCGCCTTCATGACCGGCGAGGAGAACCTGACGCTCGCCGGCGGCCTGCAGACCTTCGTCAACCAGTACACCAACGACTGGGGTTCGATGACCGCCGCCGCCGTGATCATCGCCGTGCCGGCCGCCCTCGTCTTCGCCTTCGCCCAGCGCCACCTCGTCGCCGGACTGACCGCCGGCACCACCAAGGGTTGACATGACTTCACAGCACACCACCACTCCTGCCACCGACTGGTGGCGCCACGCGGTGATCTACCAGGTCTATCCGCGCAGCTTCGCCGACGGCAACGGCGACGGCATGGGGGACCTGCCGGGCATCCGCAGCCGGCTGCCGTACCTGCGCGACCTGGGCGTGGACGCCGTCTGGCTCAGCCCCTTCTACGCCTCCCCGCAGGCCGACGCCGGTTACGACGTCGCCGACTACCGCACCATCGACCCGATGTTCGGCACCCTGGCCGACGCCGAGGCCGTCATCGCCGACGCCCACGCCCTGGGTCTGCGCATCATCGTCGACCTCGTCCCTAATCACTGCTCCGACCAGCACGAATGGTTCCGCCGCGGACTGGCGGAGGGCCCCGGCTCGGTACTGCGCGAGCGCTTCCACTTCCGCAAGGGACGCGGTGAGAACGGCGAGGAGCCGCCCAACGACTGGGAGTCCCTGTTCGGCGGCCCGGCCTGGACCCGGGTCCCCGACGGCGAGTGGTACCTCCACCTCTTCGCCCCCGAACAGCCGGACTTCAACTGGGACCACCCCGCCGTCCAGGACGAGTTCCGCTCCATCCTCCGCTTCTGGCTGGACCTGGGCGTGGACGGCTTCCGGGTCGACGTGGCCCACGGCCTGGTCAAGGCCCCCGGCCTGCCCGACATGGGCCACGGCGAGCAGCTGAAGCTGCTGGGCAACCAGGTCCTGCCGTTCTTCGACCAGGACGGCGTCCACGACATCTACCGCTCCTGGCGCACCGTCCTCGACGAGTACTCCGGCGAACGGATCGCGGTCGCCGAGGCCTGGACCCCCACCGCCGACCGCACCGCCCTCTATCTCCGCCCCGACGAGCTCCACCAGGCCTTCAACTTCCATTACCTGAACGCGGAATGGGACGCGGCCGCCCTCCGCGAGGCGATCGACTCCTCCCTCGACGCCATGCGCCCGGTGGCGGCCCCCACGACCTGGGTGCTGTCCAACCACGACGTCGTCCGCCACACCACCCGCCTCGGCGGCAGCCTCGCCCGCGCCCGCGCCGCCACCCTGCTGATGCTGGCCCTGCCCGGCTCCGCCTACCTCTACCAGGGCGAGGAACTGGGCCTGCCCGAGGTCACCGACCTGCCCGACGAGGTCCGCCAGGACCCCTCCTTCTTCCGGGACACCGGACAGGAGGGCCTGCGCGACGGCTGCCGGGTCCCGCTCCCGTGGAGCGGCGACGCGGCCCCCTACGGCTTCGGCGACGGCGGCAGCTGGCTGCCCCAGCCCGCCGACTGGGCACCGCTCACCGTCGCGGCCCAGACCGGCGCCCCCGCCTCCACCCTGGAGCTCTACCGCACCGCCCTGACCCTGCGCCGCGCCCACCCCGGCCTCGGCGCGGGCGACGCGGTCGAGTGGCTGGACGCCCCCGACGGCGTCCTCGCCTTCCGCCGCCCCGGTGGCCTGGTCTGCACCGTCAACACCACCGGGGCTCCGGCCCGTCTGCCCGCCCCGGGCCGACTGCTGCTGTCCTCCCGCCCACTGGACACGCCTGAGGGGGGCGCCGTACTGCACACGCCCGAGGGCGGCGCCGCACCGCACACGCCCGAGGGGGCCTTCGAGCTGCCCGCCGACACCGCCGTCTGGTGGGAGGAATGACCCTGTCCGATCCCGCCGGCGCCCCGACCACCCCCCGGCTGTCCGATATCGCCGCCCAGGCGCAGGTCAGCGAGGCGACCGTCAGCCGGGTCATGAACGGCAAGGCGGGCGTCGCGGCGGGCACCCGGCGGCGGGTGCTCGCCGCGCTCGACGTGCTCGGCTACGAGCGCCCGGTCCGGCTGCGGCGGCGCAGCGCCGGACTCGTCGGCCTGGTCATCCCCGAACTGACCAACCCGATCTTCCCGGCCTTCGCCCAGATCATCGAGCAGTCACTGGCGGGCCACGGCTACACCCCGGTCCTCTGCACCCAGATGCCCGGCGGAGCCACCGAGGACGAACTCGTCGAGCAGCTGGAGGAGCGCGGCGTCACCGGCATCGTCTTCCTCTCCGGCCTCCACGCGGACACCGGCGCCGACCCGTCCCGCTACGCCCGCCTGGCGGCCCGGGGCGTCCCGTACGTGCTCATCAACGGCTACAACGAGCACATCGACGCGCCGTTCGTCTCACCGGACGACGGCGCGGCGGCCCGGATGGCGGTGCGCCACCTGGCCGAGCTGGGACACGAGCGGATCGGGCTGGCCGTCGGCCCGGCCCGCTACGTGCCCTCCCGCCGCAAGGCCGAGGGCTTCGCGGCGGCGCTGGGCGAGTCGTTCGGCCTGTCGAGGGGGCAGGCCGAACGGCGCGTCCGGCACACCCTGTTCAGCGTGGAAGGCGGACACGCGGCCGCCGCCACGCTGCTCGACGACGGCTGCACCGGCATCGTCTGCGGCAGCGACCTGATGGCGCTCGGCGCCGTCCGCGCGGCCCGCCGGCGCGGCCTGGCCGTCCCGGCGGACCTCTCCGTCGTCGGCTTCGACGACTCCCAGCTCATCGCCTTCACCGACCCGCCGCTGACCACCGTCCGCCAGCCGGTACAGGCCATGGCAACGGCGGCGGTCGGCGCCCTGATCGAGGAGATCCACGAACGGGCGGCGGGCCGCCGGGAACCGCCCCGCCGCACCGAGTTCGTCTTCCAGCCGGAACTGGTGGTGCGGGGGTCTACGGGGGCGGTGCGGGGCTGATCGCGGGCCCCGGGGGCGGACGCGGGCCCGGGGACGGACGCGGGCCCGGGGCGGACGCGGGCCCGCCGGATTGTCAGTGGGGGGTGTCATGCTGCACCCATGACCAACACCGTGCAGGGCCCCGCGAGTTACTTCCCGTCGATCGAGAAGAAGTACGGCCGTCCGATAGCCGAGTGGAAGAGCCTGATCACCGCCTCACCGCTGACCAAGCACATGGAGCTGGTGGCCTGGCTCAAAGCCGAACACGGCCTGGGCCACGGCCACGCCAACGCCCTGGTCGCCCACACCCTCGCGGAGGGCGCGGGCCGGTAGGCCGCGGAGGGGGCGGCCCGCCGCGGCGAACGTCGGGTGCGTCGTGGCCGCCCGCCTGAACCTTCAGGCCTCCTGCACGGCGGCGTACGTCACGAAGGCCGCCCAGGCACCGGCCGGTACGGCGAGCTGCGGACCGCCCTTGTCCTTGGAGTCGCGGATGTGGACGGTGGTGGGGCAGGCGGCGATCTCGACGCAGTCGTCGCCATCGCCGCTGCTGTAGCTGGACTTGTACCAGGAGAGGGCGACCTCCACGCAGCTGTCACCGTCGCTGCCGCTGTAGCTGCTCTTGAACCAGGCCAGTTCGGTGCTGCTCATAGCGCTCCTCGCATCTGCGTCAGCAGGCTCCGGGAGTCCTCCGGAGTGAGGGCCTGCGAACGCAGTTTCGCATAGCGCATGTGCAGTGTGCTGATGCTCTTTGGGTCAGGGATGAGTTGGCCACTTCGCTGCCCCTCGCAATAGGCGTACCACCGGTTGCTCGGCGTCTCCAGAAGCTGCAGCGGTCCATCCATCCCCGCATGAACACCCCTCGCCAGCGGCATGACTTGCAGCTCGACATTCCGAAGGTGTCCGGTGGTCTCCAGCACCTGGTCAAGAAGCTCCCGGGTCACGTCCGCCCCGCCGGTCCGGCGCAGGAAGACATGCTCATCGATGATGAAGCTGAACGCCGTGTTCGGCCGGTCCCGCAGCAGCTTCTGCCGGTCCAGGCGGGCGGTCACCTTCGTCTCGGTCTCCTCGTCGGTCAGCAGCGGAATGCGGTGTTCGAACAGCTCGCGCGCGTACGCCTCGGTCTGCAACAGGCCCGGCATCAACCGGCATTCGTACGTGTACAGGCTGATCGCCTGCTCCTCCAGCCGGGCCCACTGCCGGAACCACGCGGCTAATCCCGGCTGCCGGGCCAGCTGCGTCGCCATCGCCCGCAGTACCCCGAAGGCGTCCAGCACCCGCTCGGCCCGCTCGATGAACTCCGGTGGCGGGAGCCTGCGCCCCTGCTCGATCGAGGCAATGGTCCCGACGGAGAATCCCACCCGCCGCGCCAGCCCTTCCTGCGTCAGTTTCGCCCGCTTCCGGAACGCCTTGACCACGGCCCCGAAGGCCCTGAGGCTGTCGGTGGTTTCGGGCTCGCTGGTGCCCCTTTTGCCGGCCATACCGGCCACCTCCCATGCGTCTGTCGTGCCCCACGCACAACGCACCCATGGTTACGGTCCGTTATCGCCGGTGTCTACCCTTTGCACTCGTACGCTGACGCTGCGTACGAGCTCCGTAGGGGCGGAAACCCTGGCCATGGCTGCCCTGGGGGCGTCACCGTAGGGCGCATGCCAGTCCAGTCAGCCTTCCGGGCTACCCAAACCCCGGTTACCGTACGTGTGTTCACCATGCGTTTCAGCGCGACCCGCCTCGGCGCCCGTCTCGCCCGTCGCCTGGCCGTGCACCGGCTCGATCAGTGGGGCTTCCCCTACGGCAGTGAGCTGTCCGATACGACCGCCGCGGTCGTCGCCGAACTCGCCGCGAATGCCGTGACCCACGGCCGGGTCCCCGGCCGGGACTTCGAGCTGCGCCTCGCGACCCTGTCCTGCGCCCACCCCGGCGCCGCCGCCGCACGCCCCGCCACCCTGCGCATCGAAGTCGCCGACACCCGCACGGAGAAACGCCCGCCGTCCCCCGACGCGCTCACGCTCCCGCCCCCGGACTGCGAAACCGGGCGCGGTCTCCCGCTGGTCGCCGCGCTCGCCGACCGCTGGGAGGTCGTCGACCGGGTCCCGGTGGGCAAGGCGGTCCGCGCCGAACTGGACCTGTAGCGTCTCCCGGCTCTGTATGGACCCTGGGACCGGCCTGCCTCCGTCCGAAGAGTGACCGGCGCTTGACGGACCGTCAAGCGACTGCTGGGCTGGCTGTTTCCAGTCAGCCAGTCGGAGGTTGCCCAGGTGTCCAGGTCGGATCTTCGCGCGTTATTCCGGTCGAATGATCGTGAGCTGAAAGCCGTTGACTACTTCGCCGACCGACGTGACGAGTGGGCCACGGTGGTGGAGAGCCTCGTACGCCATACCCGACGGGTGCACGAGGCCGGCTTCGACGTCGAGGATCTGGAGACCCCGCGGCGCAATGTGCTCGCTTTTTACGGGGTCGGCGGTATCGGCAAGTCCACGCTGTCGCGTGGCGTCGCCGAGCACCTGGTGGACGGCGAAGCGCGCGGCGCCGACTGGCCTCCGCTGGACCCCCGGGTGGGGCGGGTGGTCCCGGTACGCATCGACTTGTCGCGTGATTCCGGCAGTGACTTCGAGTCCTTGATGCTTGCCCTGCGGCTCGCGGTCGTCGAGCTGGGGGAGCCGATGCCGGCCTTCGACCTCGCGTTCCAGCGTTACTGGGAGCGCAACCATCCCGGAGAGCCGCTTGAGGAGTATCTGCGGCGCCGCACGTGGTTCAGCCGGTTCCCGGGATCGCGGTCGCTGTCCGGGCAGATGCAGTCGGTGCTGTCGGACGTCGCGCAGGCGGCGTCCTTGCCCGGGACCGCGGGCGTGCTCGTCGGAAGGGGGCTTCGGTCGCTTGTCCGTGCGTTGCGGGACCGGCGTCATCAGGTCCGTTCGCTCGCCGAGTGCCGCCGTTTGGCCGACCTGCTGGAAGCTGAACCGGACGTCGAAGCACTCAGCTACTACTCCCATCTGCTCGCCTGGGATCTCAGCCGGGTCTCGGCGAAGCGCCGGGCCACGCTCGTCGTCCTGCTGGACACCTTCGAGGACGTCGGGGACCGGGTGCACCGCGATCTTGAGCGGCTGATCCAGCGGGTGGCATGGCTGATGCCGAATGCCCTCTTCATCATCACCGGCCGAAACCGTCTGCAGTGGGACGACGCCGAACTGGAGGGGCAACTGGACTGGGCGGGAGCGGACTTCTGGCCGCTGCTCGTCGGTGGTGCGGTGGAGGAACCGCGCCAGCACACTGTCGGGTACCTCTCCGCGGAGGACTGCGAGAGGTACCTCTGCGAGCGGCTGACCGTCTCCAGCCGACCGCTGATGGATGACAGTGCGCGACACCTGATCACGGCCAATTCGCACGGGCTGCCGCTGTACCTGGACCTTGCGGTGATGCGGTTCTTGGACATGTACCGCAAGAACGGGCGCGCCCCGGTGGCGAGCGAGTTCAATCTGGACTTCCCGGCACTCGTGGCACGGACCTTCCGGGATCTCACACCGAGCGTGCGGCAGGTCCTGAGAGCGGTGAGCCTGCTCGACTCGTTCTCCGTCGAGTTGGCCGCGGCCGGCGCCGGTCTCGATCACGACGCCCCCGCGTTGGAATTGGTGGAGCGCCCCTTCGTGGATCTGGATCCCGGCGCTCCTTGGCCCTACCGGCTGCACAATCTCGTACGCGATGCCATGCGGGAGGCGGATTCGACGAGCGAGGACCGGTGGAGCCCGGCGGACTGGCGGCGGGCTGCTCAACGCACGGTCGATGCCTTGGAACGTGAGGCGGACGGAGACCGAAGGCGTCTGGTCGCCGCCCTGAGGCAGGGACTGACGCTCGCTCGCGACTACGGGCTGGAGCTCGGATGGCTGCAGGACGCGGCGTTCCGCTACGTCGACGACTTCGTGTGGGAGCCCATTGAACTGCCGGCCCCGGCCGTGCAAGCGAGCCACAACGCCCGGATCGGAAGTGCGGCGGAGGCCCTGGCCATCGCATTGTCCGCGATCGCTCGGCGGCAGCGGTGTCACCGGAGCGAAACCGCTGAGCAATTGCGCGAGGTGCTGGCATCCGGGCGGTTGCCCGAGCCCCTTTTGGAGCTGCCACGCTACTTCCTGGCGGAGTGCGACCGCGATCTCGGGAACTTCGCACCCTCGCTGGAGGGAATGCGGCAGGTCGTCGACGCCGGGGGACGGTTAGCCCCCACTGCGGCCCGCGGCCTGGTGCACCTCGCGCGCCGCGTGGGGCAGTTCCCGCAGGTGCATGCCGCAGCCGAGGCCCTTGGGGCGGAGGGCCGCAGGGACCGGGCCCTCGGCGACCTTTGGTGGACCCAGGGGAATATGGCGCTCGCCTGTTCCTCGTACGCGGTCAACCGGGACGAGGCGCTGCGGCTCGGCCAGCAGGGCGAGGCCGCGCTGTCACAGGCATGCCTGGCTTTCGCCGCCGCGTTCCGGGATCGCCCCCGCGCCGGGGAGGAGATCACGCGGGCGCAGGACGCCTTGGGCGCGGTGTCGATCCGGTGGGCGGAGCTTCAAACGAAGATCGCATCACTCGTGCGAGATGCAGGTGTCAGCACGGACCTGCCGGCCCACGCTGAGGCAGTCGTCGAGGAGGCGCGTGAGGCGGGACTCACGTCGTCCGTCGCGTACGTGCGCTTCGCGGTTTGTCTCCATGCCACGGTCCTGGGGGAGTCGGCCCTGCAGGACGAGGCGCGGGAAAGGCTGCACGAGTGTGTACGGGGCGAGGAGTTCGCCTACCTGGCCGAACTGTCGTATCTGATGGCGGGCGAAGAACCGCCCGCAGATCTGCCGCGCGCCGAGTGGGTGGACGAGCGAAGCCGAGTGCGGGCACGCTGGGCCGCGATTGTCGATGACCGGCGCCGAGAGGCCGCCGCACACAGAGGAGACTGAGCCGGGTGGCCACGTACACCAAGCTGGACCAGATCGACCTGCCCGCTGTGTCTGAGCGCTACGGACTACAGGACCCGCAACTGGAACCCCTCAAGGGCGGCGCAGCGAACTCCAGCTTCCACGTGTCCAGTCCATCCGGGGACTTCACGCTGACCATCCTCGACAACCACGACCTCGTCAGCGCCCAGAACCTCGCGACGTACACGCAGGCCGTGTATCGGCTGGGGGTGCCGACAACCGAGGTTGTTCCTGCCCTTGACGGAGCACTGATCACTACCCTCGACGACGGCGGTCCGGTCATGCTCAAGAAGTGGATTGCGGGGGAGGTACGCCAGCCGCTTCCGATTCCGTTGCTGCCCGAGGCAGGGCGCATTCTTGCGCAACTGCACTCCCTGGCGCCGGAGTCGGAAGGGCTCGGTGACCTTCCCGTCGGGACGCGCCGCCTCTCGGCTGAGCAGCTGGACGTCATTCCGCAGTTCGCCGACCGGGAGTTCGCGGCGTGGCTCACGGCTCACCTGAAACGGGTGCACAGCGCCGAGGCCGACAGTGAACGTACTCGGAAGGTCGCACACGGGGACCTTTTCGCCGACAACGTGATCGTGCGTGACGATGGGACGCTGTCCGTACTGGACTGGGAAACGGTCTCGCTGGACGATCCTCTGCTGGATCTCGGCATGGCGGCGGTCGGACTGGCAGCGGAGGATGACGTCCTGGTGCCCGAACGGCTGAATGCTCTGGTGACGGGATATCAGGCTCTTGCGCCCCTGTCGGAGGCAGATGCAGCCGCATTGCCCCTGGAAATCGAGCACGCGGCGTGCATCATCGCGTTCCACCGCTACTACCGGCACAGCATTCGCTTTCCTGACCCGAGCAAAAGCACCTACCACCTGAAGATGATCAAGTTCGTGGAATCTGTGGGTGCTGCCGCGCAGTCCGGCTCCTCATGAGGGCGTGCGCTGCACCCGCTGGGGGCAGTGCGTGGCGCCGGTCCGGCCGACCGGGCGCGTGGGCCCGCGGGGCGGGCCTCCGGTCGGCCGGACCGGCTACTGCGGGAACGTAACACCCTTGCAATGTCTTGCGTAAGGTCTTGCAGCAAGGAATCGGCGCGGATAGAACCATGACCCATGTCCTCCACCACACGCCGGTTCCCCGCCGCGCGCCGCCCCCGCCGGGGCCTGGCCGCCGCCCTCGCCGTCGCCCTCGGCGCGGCGGCCCTGCTCGCCTCGTCCCCGCCGCCCCCTGCGCGGGCGGCCGGCCCGGAGCAGGCCCGGGCCCAGTGGATCGACCGCGACACCGTCGTCTGGAAGGGCGCGGAACACACCGCCTCCCAGTTGGAGTTCGGGGCGCACGGCAAGCGGATACGGCTCACGCCCGGCACCCTCAGCCCGTCCGAACGGCTCGCCTATCCGCATCTGACGGGCTACCCGGCCTTCACCGTCGACCCCCGCGACCGCCACCTCGCCCGTACCGCGCTGCGCGGCAGGCTCCTCGCCACCCAGCGCACGGCCGACGGGGGGCGTGCCACGACCGGCGTCCAGATACCCGGCGTGCTGGACGACCTCTACGGCGCCCGCGCCCGGCACGCCGCGCTCGGCCCGGTCTTCCACCACGGCCGCCCCACCCTCTCCGTCTGGGCGCCCACCGCCCGCACCGTCGCCCTCGAACTCGACGGCCGTACCGTCCCGATGCGGCGCGAGGACAGCACCGGCATCTGGCGCGCCACCGGCACCAGCGACTGGGCCGGAAAGCCGTACCGCTACCTCGTCACGGTCTGGGCGCCCACCGTCGGCAAGACCGTCACCAACAAGGTCACCGACCCCTACTCCACCGCGCTGACCACCGACTCGGCCCGCAGTCTGGTCACCGACCTCGACGACCCACAGCTCGCCCCGCCCGGCTGGTCACGGCTGACGAAGCCCGCCGCGGTGCCGCTGCGCCGCGCCCGCATCCAGGAACTGCAGATCCGCGACTTCTCCGTCGAGGACCGCACCTCCCGCCACCCCGGTCAGTACCTCGCCTTCACCGACCGCCGCTCGGACGGCATGCGGCACCTGGCCTCCCTCGCCCGGTCGGGCACCTCCTACGTCCACCTCCTGCCGGCCTTCGACTTCGCCACCACGCCCGAGCGGCCCGCCGACCAGGCCCGTCCCGGCTGTGATCTGGCCTCGTACGCCCCCGACTCCGACCGCCAGCAGGACTGCGTCGGCAAGACGGCCGGCCGCGACGCCTACAACTGGGGCTACGACCCCCTCCACTACACCGTCCCGGAGGGGTCCTACGCCTCCGACCCCGACGGCACCGCCCGCACCGTCGAGTTCCGCCGCATGGTCCAGGGCCTCAACGGCGCCGGGCTGCGCACCGTCATGGACGTCGTCTACAACCACACCGCAGCGAGCGGCCAGGACCCGCACTCCGTACTGGACCGCATCGTCCCCGGCTACTACCAGCGGCTCATGGACGACGGCGGCGTCGCCACCTCCACCTGCTGCTCGGGCACCGCCCCCGAACACACCATGATGGGCAAGCTCGTCGTCGACTCCGTCGTCACCTGGGCCAAGGAGTACAAGGTCGACGGCTTCCGCTTCGACCTCATGGGCCACCACCCCAAGGCCAACATCCTGGCCGTCAGGAAGGCCCTCGACGCGCTGACCCCCGAGAAGGACGGCGTCGACGGCAAGAAGATCATTCTCTACGGCGAGGGCTGGAACTTCGGCGAGGCCGCGAACGACGCCCGCTTCGTCCAGGCCACCCAGCGGAACATGGCCGGGACCGGCATCGCGACCTTCAGCGACCGGGCCCGCGACGCGGTACGCGGCGGCAGCCCCTTCGACGCAGACCCCCGAGTCCAGGGCTTCGCCTCGGGCCTCTACACCGACCCCAACTCCGCCAAGGAGAACGGGAGTCCCACCGAGCAGCGCGCCCGGCTTCTCCACTACCAGGACCTCATCAAGGTCGGCCTCACCGGCAACCTCGCCGACTACACCTTCACCGACACCACCGGCCACCGCGTCAAGGGCTCACAGATCGACTACAACGGCACCCCGGCCGGCTACGCCACCGCCCCCGGCGACGCGCTCGCCTACGCCGACGCCCACGACAACGAAACCCTCTACGACGCCCTCGCCTACAAACTCCCGCAGCGCACCGGCGCCGCCGACCGCTCCCGTATGCAGGTCCTCGCCCTCGCCACCGCCGCCCTCTCGCAGGGCCCGGCGCTCTCCCAGGCCGGCTCCGACCTCCTGCGCTCCAAGTCCCTGGACCGCAACTCCTTCGACAGCGGCGACTGGTTCAACGCCCTGCACTGGAACTGCGCCGACGGCAACGGCTTCGGCCGCGGACTGCCCCCGGCCGCCGACAACAAGGACAAGTGGCCCCACGCCCGGCCCCTCCTCGCCGACCCCGCGCTCCGCCCCGGCTGCACCGCGATCCGCCAGGCCTCCGCCGCCTACCGCGACCTGCTGCGCATCCACGCCACGGAACCGGCCTTCGGCCTGCCGACCACCGCCCGGGTCCAGTCGGCGCTGTCCTTCCCGCTCTCCGGAAAGGACGAGACCCCCGGCGTGATCACCATGCGCCTCGGCAACCTCGTCGTCGTCCTCAACGCCACCCCGCACCGCCAGAACCAGACCGTCCCCGCCCTCGCCGGCGAGCGCTACGCCCTGCACCCCGTCCAGGCCCACGGCTCGGACCGGGCCACCGCCACGACGTCGTACGACCGGGCGTCGGGCACGTTCACCGTTCCGGGCCGTACGGTGGCGGTCTTCCGTCACGGCTAGTCGCTGCGGTTTGCCTTTGGCTCACGATTTTGGCTTTACCGTCGTTGTGCCTGGGCCTGTGCCTGTGCCTGGCGGCGGGCGGGTCCGCTGCGCGGGGCGGGTCCGCTGCGCGGGGCTGTTGGGGTGCGGTGACGGTCCTCCGCGGGTGGGGTGCCGGACTGCTTCGCTTTACGTCCGGCACCCCACCCGCTCCGGCCCGTCCCCACCCGGTGGGGGGGGGTTGAATGCCCGGGGGGGTGGAC